>JBKCVN010000022.1:0-91822 GCA_046317875.1 Alphaproteobacteria bacterium
AAGGACAGTTCAATGCCTGGCTTCCTCAAAAAACCGTCTTGGAAGAAGCACGTCTTGTGTACAGAAATTTCGGTGTTTATACCGCCTAAACCCTCACAATTGAGAGGATTCTTATTCGTTCCAAGTTTTTGCAACAGAGCCCGTTTTATTTAGTGCTTTTACTGCTGAAGCTCTATTCTTTCAGAAGCATTATAAAGAGCTAAAAACAAACAAGTTTTATTGTCCGCTACAAAGGTAGTAAAGGGCCTGACATAACAGCCATAAGAAGACTCCTTAGCATGTTTTTCAAAATCGTCTACTAATGTGTTAATAGCATCTGACAAATCGGCAGGGGAGATTGTTTTAGCTGAAATTTGATCAAAAAAGTTTGTTTTTTGTACTCCAGGCAACATAGCGATTTCTCTTACTCTTACAGGCCGCATAGCGCTTTCTGTCAATCTCGTACACTCCTCAGGATCAGGAAGCTTAATCATGTGGTCAGTGGCATTTTTTAGAATTTCATATTTTTCAACATCTGTAGTCGCACCTTCTGCACGTACCCGGCTCCCATGATCTTCTTCCCTTCCGTCTGATGGCGCGGCCATGCCTGCGGAAAATAAAAATAGGATAGATAGAATAAGATTAATATTTTTCACTATGTGGACTCCTTTTAAAATGATCTTTAGGCCCACCATACAATGGTCACAACCACATTTCAATTAACTAAATATAATTTTTACTGAATTATTATGAATTTCCGAAAATAGACTATAAGTTTATTAAGGCTTTTGCCTCCCTTGTCTTTGATGACCATAGAAAGATGTTCTAGTGGTTATAGACCTTGGTACAACCCGTAACTTAGCTCCTCACAGATAAGGCACATAATTTTTGGAACAAATGGTCTCTTTTATCAGGGTGGATGGTACAACCCCCAATTACTATGCCATTTTGTATGTAACAAAAAGAAGTACAAAGTGAGTTATATAAATCTGCTGGGGTACTTTTTAACCAATCGGAGTTCCCTGTTTGTATGGAAAGAAAGTTCAAATAACTACATGGAAAATCCTTCCATTCTTCACCACCCGCTAGGTTTCGAATATCAATAGAGACCGAAAATGTTTCTGTTTTTAATCTCTCTAGTCTTTCTGTTCCATCCTCAACTGACCAGACTTTCTTCACAGGTGTTTGATCTCTTTTTTCTTCTATCGTAGCCCAAGAATGCTGAAGAAAAACAAAAGCCAATGCGGCTAAAAAAATAAAATATTTCACGATAACAATCTCTTTCGACTATTGTGTTTATTAATTAATTTTCAATTCTTTACTATCTACCGACACAGGCACCGTGTGCCCCTCTTTAATACTACCTTCCAAAATTATCATGGCCAGGGGGTTTTGCAAATAGGTTTGAATGGTCCGCTTTAGAGGCCGGGCACCATACACAGGATCATATCCCCTCTCCGCCAACCACTCTTTGGCTTTCTCATCAAGAACCAAGGTGATTTTTTTATCTTTTAAAAGGGCATCCAGGTACCGTAACTGGATCTCTACAATCTTCCCCATGTCTGCCCGCGCCAATCGGCTGAACAATAAAATTTCATCTAATCGGTTCAAGAATTCAGGCCTAAAGGCTTTTTTCACCACATCCATAACGGGCTCCCGCACTTTCTCAGGCGTTTCTCCGTCTTTCAAATCGGCTAAAATTTCACTACCCAGGTTGGAGGTTAAAATAATAAGGGTATTTTTAAAATCGACGGTGCGACCCTGGCCATCCGTTAAGCGACCATCATCCAGAACTTGTAATAAAACGTTAAACACATCGGGATGGGCTTTTTCCACCTCGTCAAACAGGATTACCTGATAAGGACGTCGACGCACAGCCTCGGTCAATACCCCTCCTTCTTCATACCCAACATAACCAGGAGGCGCCCCCAACAAACGGGATACAGAATGTTTTTCCATAAACTCGGACATATCAATTCGCAGGAGGGCATGCTCATCGGCAAAAAGGAACGATGCCAGGGCTTTGGCCAACTCGGTTTTCCCAACGCCTGTGGGACCTAAGAACAAAAAAGAGCCCATGGGACGGTTGGGATCCTGTAACCCTGCCCGGGCACGACGCACGGCGTTACTGACGGCTACTACGGCTTCCCGTTGACCCACCACCCGTTTGTGCAACTCGTCCTCCATGTGAACCAATCTTTCTTTTTCGCTGGCCAGCATTTTGTCCACAGGAATGCCGGTCCACCGGGATACCACTGCGGCAATATCTTGGCTAGTAACCTCTTCTTTTACCATGGCCCCGTTACCATTGGTTTCTGCTTCTTTTAGCTTTTTTTCTAAATCGGGAATCAGGCCATACTTTAATTCACCCGCCTTGGAAAAATCGCCCGAACGCTCTGCACTCAGAAGATCATTCCTGGCCTTTTCTAGCTTTTCTTTTAAGTCTTGGCCTTGGGCCAGCTTTTGCTTTTCTGCTTGCCATGCCCCTGTCATATCCGCCGCCTTAGCTTCTAGTATTTTTAGTTCCTCCTCTAGGGTTTTCAAGCGATCTTGTGACCCCACATCCGTTTCTTTTTTCAAGGCTTCTCGTTCAATTTTTAATTGCATAATGCGGCGATCCAATTCGTCTAAGGCTTCGGGTTTAGAATCCACCTCCATCCGCAAACGGCTGGCCGCTTCATCCACCAAGTCAATGGCTTTATCAGGCAAAAACCGATCAGCAATATAACGATTCGATAATGTGGCTGCCGATATAATGGCTGCATCCGTAATACGCACCCCATGATGCAGTTCATATTTTTCCTTCAGCCCACGCAAAATAGAAATGGTTTCTTCCACTTTGGGTTCAGATACAAAAACCGCTTGGAAGCGACGGGCCAAAGCCGCATCCTTTTCGATATACTGACGGTACTCATCTAAAGTGGTGGCCCCCACACAATGAAGCTCTCCCCGTGCCAAGGCTGGTTTCAGCATGTTAGAGGCATCCATGGCGCCATCGGTTTTTCCAGCCCCTACTAGGGTATGCAACTCATCGATAAATAAAACGATCGAACCCGCCGCCGTGGTCACTTCGGCTAACACTGACTTTAAGCGTTCTTCAAATTCCCCGCGATACTTAGCCCCCGCAATAAGGGCGCCCAAGTCTAGCGACATCAGCTGCTTATCTCTTAGGCTTTCAGGTACATCCCCATTGATAATCCGAAGGGCCAAGCCCTCAACAATCGCTGTTTTTCCCACCCCTGGCTCCCCAATCAAAACAGGGTTATTTTTGGTGCGGCGGGATAAGACCTGGATGGTACGACGAATTTCTTCATCCCGACCAATCACTGGATCCAGCTTTCCTTCCCGGGCTGCTTTAGTCAGGTCGCGCGCATATTTTTTAAGAGCATCATAGGTATCTTCGGCACTGGCCGAATGGGCTTGGCGTCCCTTGCGCATATCTTGAATGGCTTTATTTAAAGATTGGGGAGTCAAACCCGATGATTTCAAAATTTTGCCAATATCATCGGACACCTGCAGACACATGGCCAGCAAAATAATTTCCAGGGTCACGAAACTGTCGCCTGCTTTTTCGGCCGCCTTTTCAGCCTCTTGCAACACCCGGGCCAACTCTTGAGACATATAGGTTTGACCAGCACCACTTCCCTGGACGGATGGCACTTTTTTCAAAGCCGCTTCCACATCAGTGGCCACCAATTTGGGGTTCCCCCCTGCCGTTTGAATCAGCGTGGCCGCCATTCCTTGAGGGTCATCATTAAAAGCTTTCAGCAAATGTTCGGGAAGTAACTTTTGGTGCCCTAAATTTTGGGCCATTGCCTGGGCCGACTGTAAAAAACCTTTTACGCGATCTGTATATTTTTCTAGATTCATGATGCCACCTCTGACTATATTTTTTACCAAAAATAACCTATCTTTGAAAGAGTCTTATTAAAGAAGGCTAGTTATTTTCTACCCAGCAAGCATCTTTCAATGCCCCCCAGATCCTTATAGACCTGGATATTGTGGAAACCAGATTGTTTCATAAGCCCTTGGACTGAGTCACACTCTCCATACCCAATCTCTAGAACCAAAAGGCCTCTTTTTTTCAAGAACATGGGTGCTGCAGGAATAATAGTTTTATAACAATCCAATCCTTCTTCACCGGCCACCAACGCTTTGATGGGATCATAGTTTTGCACAGTCTGATCCAAAGTTTCATAGTCTTTGTTCGTAATATAGGGAGGATTACTGATAATGATATCAAACGTACCCTGAACCCCCTTGAACCAATCACTGTGATGAAATTTTAATCGCTTTGATACACCATTTGCTTCAGCATTTTTTTTGGCCATTTCTAGGGCACCCAAACTTTGATCAACGGCCAACCCTTGGGCATTCGGGTATTCCTTTAAGAGGGAAACGATCAGACAGCCCGTCCCCGTCCCCAAATCTAAAATGTTTAGGGGGGGCCTACGATCAGGCCTGTTTTTTAATACCGCCTCAATCAATGTTTCACTGTCGGGCCTAGGGTCTAGGGTCTCGGGCGACAGCTCAAAATCCATGCCCCAAAATTCCCTTTTTCCCAACAGGCGACTTAAGGGCATCCCTTGGGCTAGTTTTTCAACTTGACGCAGAAACTGTTGGGCCACATCAGACGGTACTAGGGTTTCCGGATGGGCCAGCAAAAATTCCATGGGTTGCTTCATCAAATGAGCCAGAAGAACTCTTAAATGGCGCTTAGAAATAGAGGGATAAGAATTCGATGAGTTTCTTAAAAGGATTTCAATAGAGCCCATTTTTTCTCAAGAATACTTTTTCATAAAGGCGTTAGAATCTTTTTTATAGTCTTCTAAAATATTTTTTTCGTCTAAGACGACTTGGGGATTTTCCACGTACCATTCGAAAAAATCATCCGCATCATCGGGTGTCATATGGGCCAACAAGTCGGCTAGAAACCGGGGGGTTTGAAAGTGATGGTAATCCATTAAATCTTTCCAGTCCCCGCCCCAATCACGGAAACCGTATTTATAAAAAGTATCCACGATGGATTCCACCATGCCTGGGCGCAGATGACGACGATTAATATACTCAAGACCGGCCGTTGGCCAAACTTCAATGGCCCCGCATTGCTTTTGTTCATTAATAAATGAGTTGCCCATATAAGGATTTTGAACGGGGTTGATGTCAATCGCCAATCCATACGAGTGAATGGACAAAATAGTCTTACCTGCAATGGGGCGATAGTTAAAGGCAGAAGAGTTATTATCTGCCATGGACGCATCATCATCCCCTTTGTAAACGTCAATAGGTACAATCTTGTGAACGGGGAAGTTTTCTTGAAATAGGTCTTGAAAAATGGTCATCACAAAAGGGGCCACCGCTTCTAGGACCACCATACATCCCTTTTGAAGATGACCCTGAAAATCATAGTGGGTGACATGAACCTCTCGCAATCGATCCAACGACACGGGACAATTAGATTTCCACAACCCCTCTTTTATTAATTTTTCTTTATACTCTTGGCTTAAAAGCTTAATGGAAAAAGAAGGGGTAGAGACCATATTTTTACTCCAAAGACGAAAGACGCTCGGCCTGATCTTCTGTAATCAAGGCCTGGACCACTTCGTCCAATGCTTCTCCGTTTAAAATTTGTTCCAACTTATAAAGTGTTAAATTAATACGATGGTCTGTCAAGCGTCCTTGGGGAAAGTTATAGGTACGAATACGTTCAGAGCGGTCCCCTGACCCCACCTGAGATTTACGGTTCTGGGATCGTTCGGCCATAGCCTTTTCACGCTCTAGATCATACAAGCGTGACCGCAGAATCTTTAAAGCTTTGGCTTTGTTTTTATGCTGAGATTTCTCATCTTGTTGTTGCACCACTAACCCTGTGGGAAGGTGGGTGATGCGCACCGCACTGTCAGTGGTATTCACCGATTGCCCGCCCGGACCACTGGACCGAAACACATCAATCCGCAAATCTTTTTCTTCAATATGAATGTCAATTTCTTCGGCTTCTGGGAGAACAGCCACGGTCGCCGCCGAGGTATGAACACGTCCCTGGGTTTCGGTTTCCGGGACGCGCTGTACACGATGAACACCCGATTCAAACTTCAAGCGCGAGAATACATTTTTACCCGTAATGGTCGCAATACATTCCTTAACTCCCCCCAAGTCCGTCTCACTCATTTCCAGAATTTCTACTCTCCACCCTTGGACTTCGGCATAGCGCTGATACATGCGCAAAAGAGTGGCGCCAAAAAGGGCCGCTTCATCCCCACCTGTACCGGCGCGAATTTCCAGAATAGCGTTCTTTTCATCAGCCTCGTCTTTGGGCAACAATAAAATTTTTATTCTTTTCTCAAGCTCCGGTATTTTGGTTTCTAGGGCCAGTAATTCCTCCTGTGCCATTTTTTTCATTTCAGGATCCGATCCATCCTTCGACATTTCTTCTAAATCTATTTTCTCTTGCTCAGCTCTAAGAAGCTCTTCGGCCACTTCTACTACAGGGGTCAATTCTGCTAACTCTTTAGAAGATTTTACAAACTCTTCTGAAGACACCCCCCCTTGAGCCAACAAAGATTCCAGCGCGTTTTTACGCTCGATCATTTTTTCTAATTTAGATAGTAAACTCATATGATTGATCCAAAAATTTAATGAAATTTAATTTAAGAGTGTGCTTTTAAATACCCGATAAGTCTTGATATTTCAATTGTTTCTTGCGTTCCTTTGTCTAGGTTTTTGACAGTAGCCCTATCATACTTTAATTCATCTTCCCCTAGAATAAGGGCATAGAGAGCATTAGCTTTATTGGCTTTTTTAAGCCGGGCCTTCAAACTTCCCTCATAAGCCAGATGGGTCATGATATCATGTTGACGCAGCAGATCAGCCAAAATCCAGGCCTTATGTTCCGCCGATTCCCCTAAGGGAACCAGGGCCACCGGCCTTGTTCCAGAAGCGGGCTCGTTCACCAGCAGGGCCAATCGTTCAATACCCGCCGCCCATCCGACGGAAGGCAATAAAGGTCCGCCCATTTGAACCGATAAGTTATCATATCGACCACCGCCCAAAACTGTATTTTGCGCCCCTAAAGCCAATGATTTGAATTCAAAAGCACTATGACCATAATAATCAAGCCCCCGAACCAAGCGGGGATTCACTTCATAGCTAATTTTCAAGTCATCAAGCCCACGCAAAACCGTTTCAAAAAACTTCTCAGCCTCAGCCGTCAGGAATCCATGTATCTTGGGGGCGTCTTTTAAAATCATCTGATCATTTTCATCTTTTGAATCTAAAATACGTAAAGGGTTTTTATCCAATCGTGTTTGTGAATCCATCGAAAGCTGGGCTCGGTAACCTTCAAGATAGGCAATTAAAGCTTTGCGATATTTCTGACGACTTTCCGCATCTCCTAAGGTGTTAACTTCTAAAGTAATTGTTTTTTCAAGCCCCAGGGATTTCAGAAAATGGGCCGCCATGGCAATACTTTCCGCATCAGCCAAAGGGTGCGCTTCACCAATGTGCTCTACACCAATTTGATGGAATTGACGTGTTCGGCCTTTTTGGGGTCGCTCGTACCGAAACATCGGACCCATGTAAAAATATTTCAAAGGAACAGATTGAACAAGCTGGTTTGTTAAAACCGCCCGCATTACGCCCGCCGTTCCCTCTGGCCGCAGCGCAAGCAGATCATCATGCCGATCCTTCAGGGTAAACATTTCCTTGGTGACCACATCCGATGTATCCCCTAGGGTATGAACAAAAACGTCCAAATATTCAAAGATGGGGGTAGACACTTCTTCAAACTGATAAAGGGACAAGATCTGTCTCGCACAAGACTCAATGGTATGGTGCTGACGCCTAATACCAGGAAGCTGATCATAAGTTCCCCGAAACGCTTTCATATTAAACTCCGCTTTTAGTCATGGATTTAAGAATAAGGGAAAAGGACCACCGCGCCAAGCAGATCTTAAGATTTTTCTTGGTAGTAAAGTGTGAGAGCACACTTTTTTAGTATTTGGCGCCAACCAAGGACAAAATGTTCTTTTCCCATTCTCCCACAATGTGTTCCATGCTATAAGTTTGCGCAATCTTGCAAGCTTCTAGAGACAATTTTTCTCGTAATTTCTTATTTTCGATAAGTGTAATGGCAAAGTTTGATAGGCCCTCTAAATCATTTTTACCCACCAGAAATCCATTTATGCCATGCTGGATAATATCTCTGGCTGAACTTCCGTAGTCCGTTATAATGGGAACCAGACCGGCTGCCATTGCTTCGCATAGAGCATTAGGGAATCCTTCGCTTTCCGAGGCAAAAAGAAAAATTTGCCCCCTTATTAAATCTGTCCCTATATTTGAAGATGTCCCAGGCAAAAAAACACTATTGGTCAACCCTAAATCTTCCCTAATTTTTTCTAATAAAGGTCGTTCTGGCCCCTCCCCCAAAATTGTTAATTGAGATGCAGGGTAATGATCTTTTACTTTTTTAAAAGCCCTTATCACCATATCCATTCTTTTAGAGGGGATGAGCCTTCCCACACTGACCAGATGAATATTATCTTTGGGCACATCTTGTGAAGCTAGAGTCAAGGGCTTTGCAACAGGGTTTCCAATAATTTGGATCTTTGTTTCAAGTCGTTTACCTAAAAACATAGCAACACTAGAACTTTGAACAATGATTTTATCAGCCCATGGATATGTAAGATGTCTCAAAACTTTAATAAACCAATTCCTAGGATATGTTTGGGGATCATAACGTTCTGAAACAATTAAACGAGTGGGGAAAATACGACTGACAATAAGAGCTAAAATATTAATACTATCCAAAAAGGAGACCAAAACATCTGGTTTCATTTTATAAATAGCCTTACACAAGTTCCATGACCCTATTGATCCATTCTGTATTTTTTTTAGCCAGGAGAAACTTTTTTTTTCGCTCCCAATCAAATGGATTAAGTTTATTTTTTTATCAATAGGGTAAAAGGGTTTTTCACTGGGGCACGTAAAAGTAAGTATGCTAATCGTATAAAAAGGGCTTTGAACAAGGGAATTTGCAATAAGAGATACCACTCTTTCAGCGCCACCTGCCCTTAACGAGTGAATAAAGAAGAAGATATGGATGGGTTTTTTCGTCAAAATGGAAACCTTGTTTTGTTTTAATTATTTCATTGTATACGTGAAAAAATTACAAATTAAATAATGTCACAACATTATAGTTTGGTCGATAAACGCAGCATGGCTCTTTGCAAAAGGGGCCGAAAACAACTGTCGTCCCTATTGAAGGCAGCGTGAATCATATAATTTGTTGTTTTATACAATTACTTTAGTCAAAATTTTTGAATACTCACTTCTAGGCAACCCTTCAATAAGCACGTTCAATTGATCCCTACTAATAAATCCTGATCTCCAAGCAATTTCTTCAGGAGAAGCAATAGCAATACCTTGTCGAGACTGAATGACCTCTACATAGTTTGAGGCATCTAGTAAGGATTTAGGATTACCAACGTCAAACCATACATATCCTCGTCCTAATTCGCTTAGATTTAGTTTGTCTTCCATCTGATAAGTTCTTAAAAGATCAATTATTTCTAACTCTCCACGTTCTGAGGGGGAAAGTCTTTTTGCTCTGTCAGATACAGTTCCATCGAAGTAATATAACCCTGTAATAGCTAAGTTAGACCGGGGAGCCGTGGGTTTTTCTGTAAGATTTTGGATTTTACCTTCAGCATCCAATTCTACAACCCCATATCGACTGGGATCCTCTACTTTATAGGTAAAAATTTGGGCCCCTTTTAAATTTTGGGCAGCTTCGTGTACAATTTCAGACAACCCATGGCCATGAAAAAAGTTATCTCCCAAAATCATGGCAACAGGCTGCTGGTCAATAAAGTCCTCTCCCAGAATAAAGGCCTCTGGTAACCCCGCAGGTCTTTCCTGAACTTTATAAGAAAATTTCATACCTAAACGACTGCCATCATTAAAAAGGTTTTGTATGGAAGGCAGATCTTGGGCAGAACTAATGAACAGTACATCACGTACGCCTGCCAACATCAAAACACTGAGGGGATAGTAAATTACTGGCTTATCATAAATGGGCAAGAGCTGTTTATTGGCGGCAATCGTTAGGGGGTAAAGCCGCGACCCTGTACCCCCCGCTAAAATAATACCCTTTTTTATGTTCATTTTCCTAAGCCAATTCTGATGCGGTTGTTTTGTGAATGCCCACCTTTGGTATAACAAGCCAGATACCACCTAACTGTTTTCTCCAGCCCCTCATCTAAATCGGTCTTGGGTTGCCATCCCAAAGTTTTCAGCTTTGAAGCATCTGTGGCATATCTGAAATCATGGCCAGGTCTATCAGTTACAAAAGTAATGAGATCCTTATAAGAATCAAGTTTAGAGGAGGGATATATCGCATCAAGGATGTCACAAATTTTATTCACCAAACTAAGATTGGTGAACTCGTTTTCAGCCCCTATACAATAGGATTCTCCTACCTTACCTTTTTCGATCAGAAGGCTTAAAGCATCAACGTGATCTTCCACATAAAGCCAGTCGCGTACTTGAAGGCCATTACCATAAAGGGGCAAAGGTTTATGTTCTATGGCATTTAAAATGATAAGTGGAATAAGTTTTTCAGCATATTGCCGTGGACCATAGTTATTGGAGGCATTAACTATAACTGTGGGGAAATTATAGGTTTTAAAATAGGATCTTACCAATAGGTCCGAGGATGCTTTTGAAGCCGCATAAGGGGAATTCGGACGATAGGGCGATGTCTCGCTAAATTTTTCTTCCATTCCTAAGGCCCCGAATACTTCGTCAGTCGAAAGATGGATGAATCTGAATCTAGATTGATCGGAAAGGGATTTATAATAATCTAAGCTGGCCTCTAGCATACTATAAGTACCCAGAATATTAGTCTCTATAAAGGGATCGGGGCAATCTATTGACCGATCCACGTGTGATTCTGCCGCCATATGTAGCACCACATCAGGTTTATGATGTTGGAAAATAGTTTTGATATTTTCGGTGTTACAAATATTTTCTTGGTAAAAATGATGACCGGGGTGGTTTTTATAGTCTTCTAAGTTGTTTAAGTTTCCTGCATAAGTCAACACATCGACATTAACAACCTCATACCCTGCTTTTATGGCATGGATTAGGAAATTCGAGCCAATAAATCCAGCTCCACCAGTTAGTAATATTTTCATTGGTTACAGTTTTTTAATAAGTTAACTGTCTCAAATATACCCTTTTCCATAGACCCTTTAAAGAGAAAACCAGTCTTTTTTATTTTATCTGCTGCAACCTCATAAGAAAGTTGATTCATGATTTTGTGAGGCGTCAAAACAACGTCCAAGGTTGAAATGTTTTTTTGAATTTCTTCTACAACTTGTCGTACTGTATAATTGTTGGAAACAATATTATAAGTTTCACCGTCAACCAGTTTCTTTTTAATAATCCAAACCAAAGCATCACACGCATCAGCCAGGTCTAAGTAGGGTCTTTTTTGATCCATAGCCGTTTCCCATACCGTAATGGGTTGTTTTAAAACAGCCTGCCAACAAAACTTATTAACAGCGGTGTGAAACCGCATACCAGGCGAGGTTCCATAAATGGTACCAAATCGGCAAATAGTTCCCTTTAACCCTTTTTGAAAGAGGGTTTTCAAATATTTTTCTTCTTTTATTTTGCAATCCGCATAAGGGCTTTGGGGGGCCAGATCTATACATTCTTCATCCACCAACTCCGATTGAGACCCATAAACGCTGGTTGTGGAAGGAAAGATAAAAGGAATTTCGGCCGTTAAACAAGCCTCGGATAAAAGCCGTGTTGATTCAAAATTATTATCATGCACTTGTTGGGGCCTATCTGCGGTTCCCGCGGCATCGGTAAGGGCAGCAAGATGGATCACAAAATCAACCCCGTTGAGTACCTTATTAAAATCCAAGTTTTGTACCCTGCTTTCTATGAAACAGTAAGAGGCCATTTGAGGCAAATCAAATAAACTGCAATAGCGCTGTGTGGATAAATCATCCACCATCACAATATGGCAATTCTGAAAGTGTTTTGGAAGTTCACGTATAAGCTTCGATCCAATGTGCCCTAAGGCACCTGTAACGAGGATTTTCATTTTAGAGTTCTCCTGTATTGGAGGAATTCATTATAATCGCGAATATAATCTGACTCATCATAAAGGTGGTCTGTCAGAACCATTAAAATGGTGTTAGGTTCATAGTCTTGCTCGGCCCAAATAGAGGGAGGAATTAATAGGCCTTCTTTTGGGGTATCCAAAACAATGGATTGCCTGCTTTCACCATCATCACATATCACGGTGCAGCGTCCTGTGAGACATACTAGAAGCTGGGCACACTCTTTGTGAGCATGAAATCCCCGTTTGCAATGGTCCTGGGTCTTAATGGTGAATACTCGTTTAATAGAAAAAGGAACCACCCCTTCTTCAAAAATAGAAAGAGCAGATTGCTCTGTTTTTTTTAGAGGAAAAAAGATTTTAGGAAAATCTTTCAATTTAGTTACCATCAAATACCATTATTTTCTACTCAGGATTTTTATAATTGCAGTACTCATTAGCTGTATTTGCTCTTCAGTCACAGAAAACGCACAGGGCAAATTAATCCCACGTTCTGAGACATCGTAAGCAACAGGGCTATTAAGCCTTCCTTTTTTAGTGTCCCCCCCAAAAGCAGGGAGAAGTGTAAGGGGATAAAAGAAAGGGCGACTGGGTAATCCCATTTTAGTCATTTCTTCCATTACATGCTCTTTTGTGACGTTATGTGATTTCCCAAAAACAAGGGCTGTACACCATACGCCATTAAAAACATTTTCTTGTTCTGGATTTAGATGTAGGTCAGGAACTTCAGATAAATACTCTTTAAATTTTTCCCAAATCCAACGTTTCTTTGCCACCAGTTCGTCCAGTCTTAAAAATTGCGCGTATCCTAAAGAAGCGAGTAAGTTTGTGGGCATATATTTAAAGGTAACTTCAGTGTTAAAATAGGTTCCAGGCGCTCTGCCATGATCTCGTAAAAACTTACAACGCTCATAAAGCTTTTCATTATCTAGAAGGAGCATACCTCCTTCGCCAGTAGTAATTGTTTTTGTACGATGGAAACTAAAGACCGATCCAATTCCAAATTTTCCAGATTTAATATTTTTGTAAGTGGACCCTAAAGATTCTGCCGCATCCTCAATAAGATAAATATTATGACGATCACAAATTTCTTGTAATTCAGACATATCAGCCATGTTTCCATATAGATTTACGACTATCACAGCCTTTGTTCTAGGTGTAATCTTTTGTTCTACAGCCTCTGGCTTAATACACCAGGTAATTGGGTCAATGTCCGCAAAAATAGTTGTTGCTTTTTGGTAAGTGATGGGGGCCGCGCTTGCAATCCAGGTGCATTCAGGGACAATAACTTCATCCCCTTCTTTTATTCCCAGGCCAGCTAATAACAGGTGAATAGCTGTGGTACAATTAGGCGTCATTAGGCCATATTTCCGACCATGATAAGCCGAAAACTCTGCCTCAAATTTTTCCACATAAGCGTAAGCCTCTTTTCCATACCACCCATTTCTTAAAGCATCCAGTACATACTTTTCTTCAAGATCGGTGATCCAAGGTCCTGCCATATAAATTTCTTTAGTCATTTTGCAAACTCTCTTTATAAGGATTCAACTTAATAAATTTAGCAGGAACACCAGCTACAATAGTACCTTCTTTTACATTTTCTCGCACCAAGGCACCACCCCCCACTATCGAATTTTTTCCGATAGAAATTCTTGGTAGAATAGTGGAACCAGCTCCAATCCATGAGAAATCCTTTACATCTACTCTTCCACACAGAGTAGAAGCTGGACCAATTTCTACGCCCATCCCTAAGTGATCATGATGTTCGACCGTTGAACGAGTATTAAGAATGCATTGTTTACCTATTTTAGTATCGCTATTAACAATCACGGCTTTCATAATTTGGACACCATCTTCTACAGTGATGTTTTTCTCCAATAAAGCAGAAGAGTCACAAATATTCACAGCAGTTAACCCCTTCGCCACAAGATAATCATGGATCTTACATCGGACAAAACCATAAGGATTTCCTATAGCTACAACAAAACCATACTGGGTGCTGTCTCGGCCAGAAAACCACTTTTCAAATTCTTCCCTTCCCTTTAAAAGCTCTATTCCTTCAAGAGGCGATATTTTTCCAGGGGTATCATCTATAAAAATGTCATATTTTGCGCCCAAGCTATTAATTATGGGGTTCAAAACAATAGACTGATCTCCCGCCCCCCAACACACAAGATGCTTTTTAAAATTATTTAGTTTCATCTCATAAAAACCAAATTCTGAGTGTGAGTTATTCTATGATCTTTTGGTAAAGAAAAGTTAGGGAATATTTTGTAACCAAGAATAGTTTGCTTATAAAGAGAACAAAATATAGAATTGAAATTATATGTGGCAAGAAATTTTTTAAATTCTTTTATGTTTAAAAAAAGATAAGGAATTCTTTTTTCATAAAAAATTTGATGACTTACAAAAGTCGGAATATCCCCCACCATAAGGTCAGAAAACACAAAGTACTTGGGGGAATAATCGGAAATTAATTTTTCCAGAAGACCCTTCCAATCTTCTATGTACTGCAAAGTGCTTCCGATATGGAGTACATCAAAATTTCCTTGTACTTGATCTAGGCTATAACAGTACCGAAGATTTTGGAAATTTTCCATAAACTTTGGCGTATTTTTAAGGGTGCTTTCTCCATCTACAATCGTATAAACAACATCGTGTTTGGCTTTGGGAACTTTTCCAATAACATCTAAATATTGCATTCCCATACCTCCCCCAAAGTCAAGAACGGAAGCCTGCTTTTGGTGACCAAGAATCATGGCGATAATTACAGGAAGAGGGTAATCTTTGGAAAAAATGTTCCCTTTTTCATATTCATTAAAAAGACAAGTTATCTTTTCTTTTTGTTTGTTAATCCAAATATCGCTTTCAAAAGCGTCGGTATCGCCGCCAGCTTCTTCGAAACTTTTAAACACCCCTTCCCAAACACTAAATAAAGGATTGGTCATAGCAATATGTCCTTTAGTAGGTGGGGCACCTCTAAACTCAGTTCAGGATACATCGGCAAACTCAGGACTTCTTGGCTAGCTCTCTCAGTTACGGGCAAACCTGTTTTGCAGATTCTAATTTTATCTTTATATCCCGGATGACTATGGGCTGGATAAGCGTAATGTATACCAGCTTCAATGTTAAAGTTAGCTAATTTCTTTTTCCATTCATTACGGTTTTTTGAGCACACAACGTAAAGGTGAAAAGCATGTTGGCAGTCAGGGCGTACCCCCGGCAAAAGAAAAATGGAATCTTTTAATAAATGATTATACTGTTCAGATAAACAGCGTCGTTTATGATTATCTTCATCCAAGTGGCGTAACTTTATTCTTAAGATTGCGGCTTGAAGTTCATCCAGACGAGAGATGACTCCGGTTTCAATGGCCACCCTGTCTTCATTCCATCCATACTGACGAAGGCGCTTTAGGCGATCGGCGATATGCGGGTGATTGGTGATGACCCCACCGCCATCCCCAATGGCACCTAAATTTTTGGTGGGATAAAAACTGAAACATCCCACATCCCCCATGGTACCCACTTTTTTACCCCTATAGGTTGCTCCGTGGGCTTGGGCACAGTCTTCCAGTACGATTAAATTATGCTTTCGGGCAATCTCTAGGATAGGGTCCATATCACAGGGCTGTCCATAAATATGAACTGGAATAATTGCTTTGGTCTTAGGGGTTATTTCTCTTTCAATCTGATGGGGATCCATGGTGAAATAGCTGTCTATATCCACCAGAACGGGAGTAGCCCCAGTCATAACAATGGCAGAAACCGTGGCAAGCGCAGTATGGGAAACCGTAATAACTTCATCTCCTGGCCCAATATCGAAAGCTTTCAACGAAAGAGCCAGCGCATCTGTACCACTGCCCACCCCAACAGCATGATTTAGTCCATGATAGGCAGCAAATTCTTGTTCGAAAGATGACACTTCGGGACCCAAAACATAGGGTCCTTTTTCAGCTACCCGCTCGATGGCCTTTAGAATTTCTTCCTTATAAGAAGCAAATTGGCTGGGGGGATAACTGCAAAATATTTTTTCAGACATTTATTGCAAAACCTGAACTTCTGGAACAAACAGGATCCACTTCCCTCCGCGGGATTCAAAATCTGTTTCTTTCGAGAAAATTTCTTCCGCATGATTCCAGGCGAAAAGAACCGCAAAATCAGGAGTGTCTTTTTGAAAGTCTTCATAAGCTTTCACAGGAATATGCACGCCAGGACTGAATTTATTTTGCTTCAACGGCGTTGTATCACAAATATACTCGATAAGATCAGGCCCAATTCCACAGTAATTAAGAACTGTGGTACTTTTTGAGGTGGCTGCATATCCTACTACACGCTTACCTTCTTGTTTCAGTTTTCGAAGCAAAGCAACTAAATCTTTTTTGCTCTTTTCACAGGAACGTGCAAACTCTTTATAGGTTTCTATTTGGCGAAGACCCAAACTATGTTCTATTTCCAATTGTGTAGCAACCGATTCTCTTGCTTGATAAGCGCCAGTGCGTGCCAAATAATAGCGCATGGACCCCCCATGAGTAATTTGGGGTTCCACATGAAAAACTTCTAGTCCATAGGATTTAAAAGCATTCGAGACAGATTGCACACTAAAAATATATACATGTTCATCATAAACCTGGTCATAGGAAGTTTTTTGAATCATGGATCCTAAATAAGGATCTTCGAACACGAAAATGCCCGTATCATTTAACAATGCATCTACCCCTCGGCCCACCGAATCCAGATCAGGAATATGACACATGACGTTAGAAGCAGAAATAATATCAGCGCTTCCATATTTGCCCTTAATTATTTGCGCAGTTTCTGCCCCAAAAAATTCAGAAATAGTATTGACCCCATTTTGACGGGCAACTTCTGCTACATTCGCCGAAGGCTCTACGCCTAAATGTTTTATTCCCTGCGACGCAAAGTGCCTTAACATAATGCCATCATTACTTCCCAACTCGACAACAAATGCATCGCTGGGGTTGGGCAAAAACTCTTTTAAAAAACCCTGGGCCATTTTTTCAAAATGCCCGGCCATTTTCTTTGAAGTGCTTGAGAAAAATGCATAATTCTCATGAAACATCATCTTAGGGTCAGGCTGATCTATCAGCTGAAACATCTTACACTGTGGACAAAAGGCTGTTGCCAGCTCAAAAAAGTACTCATCTTTAAATTGATCAGCAGTTAAAAAGCCATTAGCTATGGGCATATTACCGAAAGAAATTATTTTTTCTGAGGAGTGATTACAAATGCGGCAGTTCATATAATCTCTATTTTAAATCTTTTAATAAGGGGAATTTTTGATCTTTTTCAGAAAGAGTGGGATTCTTTACTGGCCAAGGAATACTAAGATTTGGATCATTCCACCTTACACCCCCTTCCTGAGAAGGGTCATAGTACTGGGTACACTTATAATTGATAATAGCCAAATCCGTCAACACACAAAACCCATGGGCAAAGCCAGGAGCCATATAAACCTGTTGGGGGGACTCTGCTGAAAGCTCGATGGAATAATATTGGCCAAAGGTGGGGGAAGAAGGCCTTATGTCTACAACCACATCCCAGATGGCACCATGGGTGACAGTTACCATCTGCCCCATATTTTTTTGGAAATGAAGGCCGCGGAGAACGTTTTTGTGATTAACAGATACATTGTCTTGTACAAAAGATTCTTTGATGCCGGCTTCCTTGTAATCCCGTTCTCGCCAGCACTCATAAAAAGAACCCCGCTTATCTTGGTATATGCTTGGCTTTAAGACGATTAAATCTTTGAATTTGGGGTCATGAATACTAATTAACATCTATTTTTCACGGATTGCCTTTATAATTGCAATATATCGCGCTTGAGAATTCCCATCTTTAATCCAATCTTGGGCTACAATTTTACAATTTTTAAGCTTCTGTAGCTGCTTAATATAGTCCAAACTCATATCTTGATTTTCATTCTCATGGCCCTCGTAGACCATAAATTCCCATGGAATAGTGGCCAGCTCATTCAACCATCCAATATGTCCCCGAATTGACAGATAAAGAACCACACACCCCTCAAGTTTGTTTTTTAGGAAGGACGGCAATAAAGAAGAAAGAGGGGCATTGGGAGCTAAATGAAGGCCAGACAAAGAAAATCGGGTACATCCAATGGTGAGCAAAATTTTTTCTGTTTTGGTTATAACTTTAGGTAGGTCAAACCCATGTATCCAAAAAGCTTTTTCCTTAAGACACAAAGCACTCATGATTCCAATATTACAGCCCACATCAAGAATTAGCTTTGATTCTAAAGAACAAGAGGCTTTCCCTAAAAGACTCTTAAGGCTATCCAACCTCTTTTGGGTAGCCCGCTTCCCTGCAGAATTTAATCCGGGAATCTCTTGGTAAAGATACTCTTTTCCCAACAAATAACTTTTGTCGCCAAAATGGGTTGCTTTAATTGAGTCTTGACTGACTTTTTCTAATATTGAAGGGTAATTATCTCCCAAACCAAAATTTTGCAAATCTACATATTTTAGATTTTTAGAAGATGTATCAAAAATTAAGTTTCCATTACATCCAGGAACCTTAAAGTCCATATCATTATAGCCATTCCAATTAATTAATTTAATAACAGATTTTTTTTCTAGTTCTTTAATGTGATCTAAAAACTTCTTAGCTCTTTGAATAGAGGGGGTGACGCCCTCTACATGCTCTACTATATACGCAACATGCGTGGCTCCGCTTTGAAATTTAATTTCTAAAAGATCATAAAGACGAGGTCCAATATTCAACACATAAAACAAATTATGGGAAAGCAGCAACTCTTTATGAGAAGGAGAAAAAATAGAGTAGGATCTACAGCCTCTTTGTGAGCCAACATACTTGTGCTCTATACCTCCTTCATTCTTAATGATTTTAATCCCCACATGAGGAGGATAATATTTCATAAGTTCTTTTAAAGGAGATGTTTTTATAAAAGAAGGAGAAAAATAAAAAGTGTGGCCCCCTTCTTTAACATGAGGACTGCCTTCTAGAAGCGCTGCAAGAGATTGGACTTTCACAGGAACCATCGTAACGGACTGAAGGGGGAGATCATTTTTCCAGGTGCTTTTAGAGCCCAAGAAGCTCCTTATAATTTTAAAAATCCCCACACGATATAAGGTTTTTATTTCTATTTCAACTCTATATTTAAAAGATCTTATTTTATTGGAAAAAACTGGAAAGGTACGATACACATAGTTTTTGATAGCTGCATAGGTCATTATAATTAGCTCTTTTTTTTTACAACACAAACTCGTCTTATAAGAGACAAAGTATTTAAAGATGTAGTATTTTTTATATATAGTCTACTTAACTGGTAAGATACAAAGAATGAAATTCTGTTAACCTTATAAAGCCAAAAGTCCATATTTTTCTTCTTAAACAGATGAAGTATTTTTATAAAAAAATCTTTTTTAGACCACGAGTATTTCCTTTCGATAGAAGCAATGTACATTTCAGAAATTTCTAAAAACATATTTTTATCTTGTTTATTAATTAAACTAGAAATGTAATAAAAAGCTTCCTTTAAATCATTTATCATATTGGTATGCATAATTCTAAAAAACCAGCTTTTTTGACTACTTGCAGCCTGCGAGCTTCCCTTTTGTCTTACATAGGTTAATACGCTCAAAGACTTGATTTTTCCTTGGGCCAACTGCATACAGGAAAAAAATATTTCACAAGCATGTAGGGTAGAAAAATTTTTTTTCTGGATTGCGCTTAAGGTAGCGGATAGGCTTTCTGTTTTAAATATAGAATAATATATAGTGTAAAAATCCTTACAGTATATTTTTATTCTCTCATAAGCGCTATCTTGATCCAGATCAACCTGAATATCCATTACTTTGCAATAATAAGGAATAAAAAAAAGATTCTTAGCCTGTGCCTTGGCAGGCTGATCTAAGACTACCCCTGCCAACCGCCCATTGCACCCTACATAATCAGGACTATCTTTCAGAAATTCTATTGCTTTCATCTGGCCTTCTGCGATGGGAAAATCATCATTATCGGCAAGCATTACATAAGGCGTTTTCACTTTTTTAATCGCAGATGCACATTTTTTATAATAATCTAAATAAGTTTCATCTTTTGGGTATCTAATATATTCATAAGAAAATCCTGGATTTTTAAGTTTTTTAAAAAAATCTTCTGTATCATTTTCCAAAGAACCATCTGCAAAAATAACATGAAAAGGATATCGAGCTTCTTCAAAATAACGGCACATCCGTTTGGTAAACTCAAAACGATCTTTTAAGGTGACCAGCAGGGTTAATTCAGGACAAGGGTTAACGTTAATTATTTGATGCATACACTTTACCGTCTTTTATTTCCAGAATGTAGTTACAATTTTTAAGGGTAGCTAATCGATGGGCAATCATAATCACCGTACGATTTATACTGATTTCTTGAATAGTTTCCATAAGTTTTTCTTCAGTTTGATAATCTAAAGCAGATGTAGCTTCGTCAAATATTAAAATTTCTGGATCATTATAAAGAGCTCTAGCAACACCGATGCGCTGCCTTTCTCCCCCAGAAAGACGAATGCCTCTCTCTCCCACAAAAGTTTGAACACCTTGAGGAAGTTTATCTATAAAAAGGCGCAACTGGGCTATATCAATGGCTTTATTGAGCTTCTTTTCATTAATATTTTCTTCCCCAAAAGCTATATTAGCCTGGATACTATCATCTGTTAAATAAATATTTTGAGGCACATATCCGATTTTGGCATGCCATTGATGAGTGTTGATAGGGAACTTGCCATCAATGGAAATAGCGCCATCATTAGGTGTAATTAAACCCAAAATAAGGTCACTTAAGGTAGATTTTCCTGACCCAGTTTCTCCTACAATTCCTACACACTCGCCTTTCTTTATAGCAAACGACACATCTGTCAGAATATTTTTTTGCGTACTAGGGTGGCGATAAGAAACGGATTTAAAAATAATACTTTTCTTAAATTCAAACTCAGGACAGTTGATGTAATTTTCTTTCTGAGTAAAAGAGTAATAATCGTTGTGTAACCTTTCAACAGAAGGAAGAACGGCCTTTATATTATTTAAGTGCATAATAATTCGATTAAGGCCAGGCATTAAGCGAAAACCTGCATAAAAATAACCTCCAAGGATACTAAACATTTCAGATGGATGTTCGTGTTCTAAGGCTAAGAATGCAATAACCGTCACAAAAAGGACCACAAATAAAATTTCAATAATTAGGCGAGGCAGAGCATTTAAAGAAAGAAGTAATGTTTGAGCTTTTGTTTTTTCCTGTGCATGTTTTTGATAAGATCTAATAAAGGCGTCCTTTTTCCCCATTAACAAAATATCTTTATAAGCATGGAAAAACTGAAGAATATGTTGTCCACTATAAAGGCGGGCATTTTGTAAGTTTTGACCTAATCGATAAAATAAAGGAAAAACCCATTTTATTAGCAAGACTCCAATTCCTCCGCCCATTAAAAAAGCAGAGAGCGCCAAAGAAGGATTAATATAAATAATAACGCCCAATAAACCCATAAAAATTAAAGCTTCTGAAATAAAACCGGCCACCGATAAGGAGCCCGTTAAAAACACCTCTTGTGTATCATGTACTACCGCTTGGTAGCCTTCTGAGGCATTACGAGACAAATAAGAACAATAATCAGACTGAGCATATCTATTGAGTAATCTATTGGTGAACGAGTAATTAATTTTTCGTATGGAAAAACTTTGATAGAAAACTTCCCCGATAGCTATCAAGTTTTTAATTCCATAAGCAATACCCACCAAAACAGAGAAACAAAAAACAACTTTCCCTGTTGAAAAACCATCTCCCAACTTGATTTTGGCAAGATATTTATATCCTTCTAAAGGATGGGTTAGAATCTGAGCAAACACCACTACAAAAGAAGCTGTTAATATTTCAAAAAAAGAAGATAAAATAGAAAAAAAAACAATTCCTAACCACCTCAATTTTTCTTGCCGATTTAATAATTGACGGATCTTTTGGAAAGAATGAAAAGTAGAGGGAGTGGCGACAAAAGAATTAGTATGTTTTATAATGTTTTGGGCTTTCATAGAAATAAATACTAATTTAGGGAATAACTTTAATTCATAAATTGCTCATACCATAGCTGAAAGACGATCAAATGCCAAATGGTTCTATCACGAATACCATCTTTTTGTGATGATTTAAGAAACAATTCTTTCAGTATGCAAATTTCTTCTTCACAAAAGATATTTTGTTTCCTCACATAGTCCAGAGATAAATACTCATCAACTAGGTGTCTTAGGTCATTTTTCAACCATTCATAAACAGGTATTCCAAATCCCATCTTAGGTCGGTCGATTAAAGAAGATGGTACATACCTATACAGCAGTTTTTTTAAAAGGTATTTTGCCTGATTATTTTTATACTTTAATGCATGAGGAATTTGAAAAGAGAGCTCTACAAACTCATGATCATCTATAAAGGGAGCTCGCGCTTCCAAAGAGGAAGCCATGGAGGCACGATCCACCTTCACTAAGATGTCATCTGGTAAATACGTGGTCATATCCTGAAGCATATGCTGTTCTTGAAAGTTTACAGATGCTTTTAATATATTGGAATAGGCCGAATCAAAAATAGGAACAAAATCTTTTATGAACGAATAATTTTTCAGATAATTTAAATAGTCTGAATTGATGATATCATGCTCATTTCTCAGCTCAAAAAACTTACCGTATCGACTGTAACCTTTAACTTTTTTAACTGTTTCTTTAAAAAAAGGAACCTGATTTGCAGCTTTGGACAATAAGGAGAGTTTTTTTAGTTTTAAGATATCTTCGTATCGTCTATATCCACAAAACAATTCATCTCCCCCATCTCCTGAAAGAGCCACCGTCACTTTCTGGCGTGTAACCCGACTTAACAACATAGTAGGAATTTGAGAAGAATCTGCAAAGGGCTCATCGTAGTATATGGGGATTTGGGAAATAAGATTTTTTGCTTCATTTACAGATATGTAAGTCTCTGTATGCTCTGTTCCCAAGTGTTCTGAGACCTTCTTGGCATAGGGTGCCTCATTATAAGCGGACCCATGAAACCCAATGGTAAACGTTTTAACAGAAGAATTAGAAACTTTTTTCATCAACGCTGCAACAAGAGAAGAATCCACCCCCCCACTGAGAAAGCAGCCCACAGGAACATCGCTTATGAGTCGTTTCTTGATAGAGTCCAGTAGAAAACTTTCTATGTTGTCCACCCACTCCTCTTCGGGGATATCCACAATTTGACGCTGTTTGAATTTTTCTTCCAAACTCCAATATGTGTGATGATTTATAATGCCATCTTTGAAGTGCAGGTACGTTCCTGGCATTAACTTATAAGTATGTTCGAAAATGGTATGAGGGGCTACTATATATCCGTGACACAAAAACAGGGAAAGAGCATGTTTATTAAGCTTTTTTTGGAAAACAGGATGCACCATAAGCGCTTTTAATTCTGAACCAAAAATCAAGCCTCCCGCATCTTGGAAATAATATAAAGGCTTCACCCCCATTCGATCCCTTATTAAATAGAAATCTTTTGTTTTTCTATCGTATAGTGCAATAGAAAACATGCCATTCAACAGATGCACAAAGTCGATGCCCCATTCTTGATAAGCAGAAATGAGAACTTCAGTATCTGAATGGGATTTAAAAGAATATCCTTTCGTCTCTAAAGTTGATCGGATGGACTGAAAGTTATAGATTTCGCCATTAAAAATTAAGACGATTCTTTGATCCTGGGAGAACATAGGCTGATGACCCAAAGGTGACAGATCTATGATGGATAATCTTCGATGGGACAGACCAACTAAATAATCATTATTATAAGGTTCCAGAAATTCCCCAGCGTCATCCGGGCCTCGATATTTCAAGGCTTCCCCCATCTTTTTTAAAAGAAGAGAGTCTGCTTTTTCTTTTCTAATAAATCCTGCGATTCCGCACATTATTAATCAAATCCCAAAATTAAAAAATAACTAATTTAAGCTAGCTTACTCAGATAAAAATACATGACCTTATAGGTTCAGGTATGCACACCCCTTTTGACGACGATTCCTTCAAATAATCCTTTCTTTGAAGAAGCAAAATAATCGCATAAACCAACAAAAGCCGCAACGAATATAAAAATAATTGACAATCATTCTTCAGTCTCTTCTACTAATCCAACAAAATATTAGGGATTATATCAGTGTGCGGATTAACTGGATTTTGGGACTTTAAACATCAAACCTCTATGGATCAACGGAGATCCATTTTACAAAATATGGTGGATCAAATCTCTTTCCGAGGGCCCGATGGTCAAGGATTGTGGATAGATGAATATACTGGCTTAAGTCTGGGCCACCGGCGGTTATCTATCATTGATCTTTCAAGCCATGCGGCACAACCCATGATATCCCACAATGCCCGATTTATCCTGACTTATAATGGCGAGGTATATAACTTTCAAGAGTTGCGCCAGGAACTGCAGGCAGAGGGTGTGTCTTTTAAAACCCACTCGGATACTGAAGTGATTGTAGAAGCCTGTGCGCGGTGGGGGGTACGCAAAGCCAGTGAAAAATTTATTGGGATGTTTGCGTTTGCCCTATGGGACCGCTCCCAAAAGAAACTGTACTTAGTACGCGATCGGTTGGGGATTAAGCCCTTGTATTGGGGAATCCAACAAAATACCCTGTTTTTTGGATCCCAGCTTAAAAGCTTCAAGCCCCATCCCTGTTGGAGCCCAACCATCTCGGAAAGGGCTCTGAATTTATATTTTCAGTACAAATATGTACCAACCCCTTTGTCTATTTATGAGGGTATTTTTAAGCTGGAACCTGGCCATATTCTCACCATAAATCAAGACCAAAGCATTACAAATGAAAAGTTTTGGGATCTAGAATCCATCATTCAAAACTCCTCTTCCCAGACACACTCCCCCTTGACTGAAAAAGAAATTTTAGAAACATGCGATGATTTGATTACAGATTCTGTGAAACGCATCCTCATCTCTGATGTGCCGGTGGGCTGTTTTCTTTCAGGAGGAATTGATAGCTCTATAGTCGCGGCTTATATGCAATCCGTATCACCAACCCCCATCCAAACTTTTTCCATTGGGTTTGAAGACAAAACGTACAACGAGGCTCCCCAATCCAAACAAGTGGCCCAATTTTTGGGCACAAATCATCACGAAGAAATTCTCACGCACAAAAAATGTCTTGAGGTTATTCCCCATCTTTCTGATTTTTATGACGAGCCCTTTTCAGATTCTTCCCAGATTCCCACTTATTTAGTATCTGCACTGGCAAAAAAACAGGTGACCGTAGCCCTCTCAGGGGATGGTGGAGACGAACTGTTTGGGGGGTATAACCGTTATAAAATTGCCCATCAAGTACGGGAAAGGCTTTCTTTCTTGCCCTCTTCTCTCCGCAAAACAGGATCCCTGGCTTTAAATGCACTGCCTATAGAATTGATTGAAAAAATTAACCACCTTCTCCCTCAGTCCCTTTCTCATTCGGGCATGGCCCACAAAATTTCCAAGCTTTCCAAAATCTTAACCGTGACGTCTCAGGAAGAATTTTACCATCTATTAACCACCCAAGACCTTGGTCAAAAAATGAATTCAAATGATTTGTTTGCAAACAAGGAAATTTTATCCACGCTAGACAATCGATCTTTTGTTGAAACCATGCAGTATTGGGACATGAAAACATACCTTCCTGATGATGTTCTAACCAAGGTTGATCGGGCATCAATGGCCGTTGGGCTCGAGGCACGTGTCCCCCTCTTGGATCATCGACTAGTAGAGTTCAGCTATCAACTACCCATGTCTTTTAAAATTCGGAAAGGCGAGACAAAATGGGTTTTGAAAAAACTTCTTTCAGAAAAAATACCCCCTAACTTTTTTACAGGCCCTAAAAAAGGATTTGCGGTTCCTGTCTCTCAGTGGCTTAGGGGTCCCTTAAAAACATGGGCAGACGATTTAATAAACGCCCCGCTTTCACACGATCTAGCTTTTCTAAAAATTAAAGATCTGTGGGCGCAACATTTAACTCATAAAGCAGATCATCACGAACTTTTATGGAGTTATCTGATGTATGCCCAATGGTATCGCACCTATCATTAAATTCCATCTTTTTAATTCTGTTTAAACGCGCTAAACTGAATTTTAAGGGAGTTTAATTTTCAAAGTGTTTAAAATAGTTTTTCTATGCCTGGGGGTAATTTCTGTCCTGTGCATCCCCACGCGAGCTGCAGATTTTCGTGTAAATGCTTGCACGGCGCTGACTATACCTAACGCGCTCTTGTTAGATCGGTTTAGTAAAATCAAATTGAAAAAAAGATGTATGACAGGACCCCTATTCCTGCACGGACACAATCCATATATGACAACAGGTTGTTATTATAGAATTCCTGTTTCTTGGGCCACGAGCATTAATTACGAAGAACTCAAAGGAACTGGCCTGTTTTTACGGTCCGCGCTGCCATCGAAATGCCCGGTGTTATCCTATAAAAATTTTAATAAGCTCACGGCGCAGGGAAGCACCTTAATAGACGAAAACAAGTGGTACACAGCCCAGGTCAATAAATTTAAAAGACTCCTGATGACGGCGCGTAAAAAAGTAACCGAGCCATCTTCCATATCTCCTGCCCAACAACTGGAACTGAGTATGCATTCCTTAAACAGTTCTGTAATTCCCGTCATCGTGGGCCAAAAACAAATCGACTCTTAAAAATAGAATCTTACTATAGTTTTTAGAGATCTTCTGTTCTTAGATTATTTGAGAAAGTGTGGCACAAAGGATTAAATCTATTAATTTTTATCTTATTATTGTGATTCCCCCCAAAATTCTTTATGATGGGAGCCTAATAATTGAATTAAAAAGGAAATTAAATGTCGGGTAGTATTAACAAAGTGATCCTTGTAGGAAATTTGGGTAAGGATCCTGAAATTCGATATGCAAATGATGGGACTAAAATTGTTAACTTTTCTGTTGCAACGTCCGAGGTCTGGAAAGATCGTGCCACCGGCGAGCGCAAAGATCGTACAGAATGGCACCGCGTAGTCATCTTCAACGACAAGCTGGCCGAAATCGTAGAAAAATACGTCAAAAAAGGGTCCAAGTTGTATTTAGAAGGGCAACTTCAAACACGCAAATGGACGGATACCACAGGTCAAGACCGCTATACCACGGAAGTGGTGCTGTCTAAGTATAAAGGAGAGCTGACGATTTTAGATTCTCGAAATACATCGGAATCGATCTCTTCTTCCCCTTCTATGGAAAAGAATCAAGAACAAGCCCATGTTTTGGCTGAACTTGATGACGATATTCCTTTTTAAGTTTTGTAAACGCACGTTTATTTTTAAATAAAGTATAATGTCAGAAAAAGAATTACTTTCTATTTCCCCCGTGAATCTCGAAGAGGAGATGAAGCGTTCGTACCTTGACTACGCCATGAGCGTTATCGTCAGTCGTGCCCTTCCAGATGTACGAGATGGTTTAAAACCTGTCCATCGTCGCATTCTGTACTCGATGAAAGAAAGTGGCCTTGATTATAATCGGCCCTATCGTAAATCGGCCCGCGTGGTGGGGGATGTAATGGGTAAATATCACCCCCACGGTGATTTGGCCATTTACAATGCCATGGTGCGTATGGCCCAACCTTTTTCATTGCGGGTACCCTTAGTAGATGGGCAAGGAAACTTTGGATCCATGGATGGTGATCCTGCAGCGGCCATGCGTTACACCGAAGCCCGCCTTTCCCACCCGGCCCATTACCTGATTGAAGATATCGACAAAGAAACTGTAGACTTTCAGCCCAACTATGATGAAAGTACCAGTGAACCGGTGGTTCTTCCTGCCCAATTTCCCAACCTTTTGGTAAATGGCGCAGGGGGCATTGCGGTGGGTATGGCCACAAATATTCCGCCCCACAACTTGGGCGAAGTCATCGATGGGTGCTGTGCCTATGTGGATAACCCGGACATTACGGTTGAAGAGCTAATTCAGTATATTCCCGGGCCCGATTTTCCTACTGGTGGCCAAATCTTGGGACAAGAAGGGATTTATAAGGCCTACACTACGGGCAATGGTTCCATCTTGATGAGAGCTAAGTCTCATTTTGAACAAGTCAGCAAAGATAAAGAAGCCATCATCTTCACAGAAGTGCCTTACCAAGCCAACAAATCTCGCTTAATGGAGAGAATGGCAGAACTGGTCAATGATAAAACCATCGAAGGCATTTCTGATTTACGCGATGAATCCAACCGCGAAGGCGTTCGCATGGTTGTAGAGCTCAAGAAAGACGTTGATCCCAACGTGATCTTGAATCAGCTTTATAAATACACCCCCCTTCAGGACTCATTTGGGGCCAACATGTTGGCTTTAGATGGGGGTCGCCCCTTACTGATGAATCTAAAGGCCATGATTGCTGCCTTCGTCAAATTCCGTGAGGAAGTGATTCTTCGACGTGCCCGTTTTGATTTGGAAAAAGCCCGTGAAAAAGGACATGTTTTCGTAGGGCTAGCTTTGGCCGTGGCCAACATTGACGCGATTATTGAATTAATTCGAACGGCGAATGATCCAAACGTGGCCAAAGAACAACTTATGTCACGTGATTGGCCCGTTCAAACCATGGGCCCTGTGATTCGCCTAATCGAAGTTCCGAAAGAAGGTGAAGTTGAAAAAACAACCTATCGTCTTTCAGAAAAACAAGCTAAGTCCATCCTCGATTTACGCCTCCATCGATTGACTGGTCTTGAACGCGACAAAATTGTTGAAGAGCTTTCCGAACTGGTGAAAGAAATCGAACGATATATTTTTATTTTGTCGAATCGTTCCGAGGTTTTACGCATTCTGAAAGAAGAATTGCTGAACATTAAACACAGATTTTCGACCCCCCGGCGTTCCGAAATTATCGAAGGGGAAATTAACACCGATATTGAGCATTTAATTCAAAAAGAAGATATGGTCATTACGGTCAGTCATACGGGATATATCAAACGCGTTCCCCTTTCCACATACCGCGCCCAACGGCGCGGAGGACGGGGCCGATCAGGTATGCAAACTCGTGAAGAAGACTTTGTGGAACAGTTGTTTGTGGCCAATACACACACACCCATCTTATTCTTTTCTTCACTAGGAAAGGCCTATGTTCTGAAGGTGTATCGTTTGCCGATTGCAACAGCCACATCTAAGGGGAAGGCCCTGATAAATATTTTGCCCCTTGAAAAAAATGAAAAGATTTCCACCATTATGCCCCTAACTGCCTCTGAAGATCAGTGGGATAATTTGCAAATCATTTTTGCCACCTCTAAGGGTAACATTCGTAAAAACAAGCTGAGCGATTTCTTGAACATCCGCGCCAACGGCAAAATTGCCATGAAATTGGAAGAAGAAGGTGAATACCTAGTTTCCGTGGCCACGTGTGGGGATCATCAAGACATTTTGTTATCCACCCATGCCGGTCGATGCATCCGTTTCAGAAGTACGGATGTTCGTGTTTTTGCCAGCCGAAACTCCACAGGGGTACGGGGTATTAAGCTTCAAAAGAATGATTACGTGGTATCCATGTGCATCCTAAATCACGGATCTTTTTCCATTGAGGAACGTGATTTATACATTCGTCAATCCCGTGCGCTTAGGCACGAAGCAGGAATGGAAGAAGGATCCGAGGACGTGGGCACATCTGCTGAGTCTGGTCGGTTAAGTGACGAGCGATTCCAAGAAATGGCTGCCCAAGAAGAATTTCTACTGACCATTTCAGAAAAAGGGATGGGGAAAAGGACCTCGTCTTACGAGTATCGTATCACCGGTCGGGGTGGTCAAGGCATCACCAATATGGATATCACCGATAAAACGGGTAAAATTGTTGGCTGCTTCCCTGTAACAGACTCCGATCACCTGATGCTAATCACCAACGAAGGTCAAATGATTCGCTCTCGGGTAGCAGAAATTCGCATCGCAGGCCGCCGAACCCAAGGGGTTCGTGTGTTCCGTCTATCCGGCGATGAAAAAGTTGTGTCTGCAGAACGGATTTTTGATGAAGACGATCATGAAACAGATGAAGAAGTTTTGGATCTACCATCAGGGGATGTTCCTGAGCTCAACTAACGTTTGCCTTTTCTTGAGACGGTGATTATAAAAATCATATCATTTCCATGCGTGTAGGACCCATGACAAATAATAAATATAAAGATACCGTCTTTTTACCCCAGACCCCTTTTTCTATGAGGGCAAATCTCGCCGATCTGGAAAAAAAAATCTTAGAAAGATGGGAACAGACCAACTTACACAAACAAATTGAAGATCAAAGCAAAAATCGCGATCTTTTTATCCTGCATGATGGCCCCCCTTATGCTAACGGCCATCTTCATATGGGCCATGCCCTTAATAAAATCCTTAAAGATTTGGTTATTAAATACAAAAGATTCCAGGGCAAGCGTGTACCTTATGTACCAGGCTGGGATTGTCATGGCCTTCCTATTGAATGGAAAGTAGAAGAAGCGTACCGGGCGGCCAAAAAAGATAAGGACCAAGTCCCTGTTCTAGAATTTCGAAAAGAATGTCGGGCCTTTGCCCAAAAATGGGTAGATATTCAAAAAGAAGAATTTAAAAAGCTGGGCATATTGGGCGACTGGGATCATTCCTACTTAACCATGACCCACGATGCAGAAGCAGAAATTGTAAAGCAACTGCATGCCGTTTTAATGAGTGGCCATCTCTATAAAGGCCTCAAACCTGTACAATGGTCTGTGGTGGAAAAAACAGCTCTGGCAGAAGCAGAAATTGAATATAAGGATAAAACATCCCCTTCTGTTTATGTATTGTTTCCTTTAACCCCCAACCCCTTATTTAAAGAGTCGGTATCAGCCTTAATTTGGACAACAACGCCGTGGACACTCCCTGCTAACCGTGCGATTGCCTATCGGGAAGACGCCACCTATGTGGTGGTACAGGGAGAAAACACTCCTGCCTTTTTGGTGGCCCAAGACCTTGTTGCCCACCTTGAAAAACAAACGGGGATGACTTTAAAAACTCTACAAACCCTGAAAGGGACAAAGTTACAAGGTCTTACGGCTCGCCATCCTTTCTATAACCAAGGCTATAATTTTGACGTTCCCTTGTTGCCAGGATCCCATGTAACCCTTGATCAGGGCACAGGCCTGGTACACACAGCCCCAAGCCACGGCGTAGAAGACTTTGAATTGGGAAAAGAATATAACTTAGAAGTCCCCGAGTTGGTGGGGCCCGATGGTACCTACTATGACCATGTTCCTTTGGTGGGCGGACAACATATTTTTAAAGTGCACAACTTTATTATTGATACGCTAAAGGCCGAAAATAATCTTTTATTTCATACCACCCTTTTGCACAGCTACCCCCATTCATGGCGATCAAAAGCACCCTTAATTTATCGTGCCACTGCCCAATGGTTTATATCCATGAACCATCACCAGCTAAGGGATAAGGCCATAGAAAATATCCGTCAAACTAAGTGGTATCCTCAACAGGGAGAAAACCGACTTGAATCCATGGTTCAAAACCGCCCGGATTGGTGTCTATCCCGTCAACGCAGCTGGGGTGTTCCCATTGCAGTCTTTGTTTCTAAAAAAACAGGGGCTCCTTTAAAAGATCCCCAGGTCAATGAGCGTATTTACCAAGCCATGAAAGCCCAAGGCGCAGATGCCTGGTATGCACGACCGGCGCAAGAGTTTTTAGGGACAGATTACAATGCTGAGGACTTTGAACAAGTGACTGACATTTTGGATGTCTGGTTTGAGAGTGGAGCGTCTCATGCTTTTGTTTTGCAACAAAATCCAGATTTAGGATGGCCGGCTGACCTTTATTTAGAAGGTGTGGATCAACATCGCGGGTGGTTCCAATCTTCTTTGTTACATAGTGTTGCCACAACAGAAAAAGCTCCCTATAAAGCTGTTCTGACCCATGGATTTGTGGTGGATGAAAATGGCTATAAGATGTCTAAGTCCACAGGCAATACGGTTAATTTGGCCGATCTTTTAGAAAAAAATGGTGTGGATATTTTACGTCTTTGGATTGTGGGGTCAGACTACTTTGATGATTTAAGAATTGGTGATGAAATCATCAAACGCCAAACGGAAATCTACCGCAAAATTCGAAACACCCTTCGATTTTTATTAGGGAATTTATCTGATTTTTCAGAAGATGGTTTGGTAGACCATTCTCATCTTCCCGAGCTTGAACAATGGGTATTACATCGGTTAACTGAGCTTGAAAAGCAACTCAACAAGAACATAGAAAGTTATGATTTTCATGATCTATTTACTTCTCTATATACATTTTGCGTGAACGACCTATCTGCTTTTTACTTTGATATTCGCAAAGATGTTTTGTATTGTGATGCTGCCCAAGATCATCGTCGATTAGCCGTCCAAACAGTTTTATTTCACACCTTTAAAAACCTGACAAAATGGCTAGCCCCCATTTTAACATTCACCATGGAAGAAGCATGGTCGACCCTTTTCCCGGATGACAGTATATTCCTGCATACGTTTGATGTTTTGCCCCCTCAGTGGCACATGCCTTCCTTAGGGGCTCGATATAAATTGCTCAGGAATGTGCGTCGCGTTATTACGGGTGCCATTGAAGAAAAAAGAAATTTGGGACAAATTCGATCTAGCTTACAAGCCCACGTGACCCTGTTCAGCGATGATGCAGATTTGGTGAAGTTGCTGTCAGAAATAGACTTAGATGATTTCTGTATTGTGTCTTTAGCTGAGGTCAAAATGATTACCGCCCCTAAGGATGCCTATACTTTAGAAGAAGTAGAAAACCTGGGGGTTATGATTACTGAGGCCGCGGGTGAAAAGTGCGTACGATGCTGGAAAATTGTACCCGAAGTGATACCCGAAGCTGACCCTGAATGCTTGTGCTATCGTTGCCGCACGGCTGTTAAAGAGAAAGTCTGATGACCTTTGTGCCCTTTATCATTATCGGTAGCGTATTTTTGTTAGATCAGCTCACGAAGTATCTCGTATGCCATTTTTCTTCTTTGCTCCCGTTTTCGGTCACTTCATTTTTTAATATTGTTTTCACCCAAAACAGGGGCATGAGTTTTGGGTTACTCAATAATTCTTCCTCGATTATTTTTTACCTGGTCACGGGGGTTGTAATAACCTTATGTGGGTATCTTTTTTATTGGCTGTGGAAAGAAAAAAACAAACTTATTCGACTGGGCCTTAGTGCAATCATCGGTGGTGCCTTGGGAAATTTATATGACCGTTTTTTACGGGGAGGTGTTGTGGACTTCCTAGATTTTCATATACAATCATTTCATTGGCCCGCTTTTAATGTGGCTGACAGCTTTATTTTCATGGGAGTGGTTTTTTTGTTGTGGGCAGACATCACCAATAAAAAACAGAGGGTAGCGTGACGAAACGTATTGGAATTTTAACAAGTGGTGGCGACTGTGCTGGATTAAATGCCACCATTCGTGCGGTGGTTCATTGTGCCAAAATCAAGCACGGTTGGGATGTCATTGGAATTAAAAGAGGAGGACACGGCCTGCTCACCACCCCCCTTGAATACCAAGATCTAGATGTGGAGTTCCATGGGATCAATCATGTACTTCTACGTTTGGGGGGAACCATCCTAGGCACTACGACAAAGGGTGACCCTTTGGCCTATAAGATGCCCGATGGCACCATCATCGATCGCAGCCAAGAAATGATTAAAAACTACCATTCCTTAAACCTGGATGCCCTGATTATCACTGGGGGGGATGGAAGTTTTAAAATTATGCATGAGATTGCCACTCGGGGCGGTATTAATCTAATTGGGATTCCAAAGACCATTGATAACGATATTGGATTAACCGAATCTTTGGGGTTCGAAACCGCCGTCAGTGTAGCCACCGAGGCTTTGGATCGCCTTCAACCCACTGCAGCCAGCCATGATCGTGTTATGATCCTAGAGGTCATGGGCCGAGACGCGGGGCACATTGCCTTGAATGCTGGAATTGCAGGGGGGGCCGATGTTATCCTCATTCCCGAAATTCCCTTTGATTTTAATTCTGTTCGAACAAAAATTGAAAATATTATGAAGTCAGGCCGTGGTTTTGCCCTCGTAGTTGTATCAGAGGCTGCCCGTTCCCAGGATGGGTCCCCTTTCATGATTAAGTATCAAGATGGATCTAAACGGTATGGGGGAATCGGCACTCATTTGATGCAAGAAATTGATAAAACAATGGGAATCAACGCACGCGTAACTGTTCTAGGACACGTACAACGGGGCGGTCAACCCATCGCCCAAGATCGATTATTGGCGGCCGCTTTCGGAGTGCATGCTGTCGAGTTGGTGGCCCAAGGTAAGTTCAACCGCATGGTGGCCTGGCAAAACCGAGAAGTAGTGGATGTGGACATCTTAGAAGCCATCAGCACCTATCAAGTGGTGGATCTTCAGGGCACCATGGTTAAAACGGCCCGGGGATTAGGCATCTGCCTCGGGGATTAGAATAGTTTTATACTTATCTGTAATTTTATATTTAATATTCATATTAACGCCACAAGCCCTTGTTTTTATTGAATAAGGTTCCTATATAGACAATGTTGAAATAAAAATACGGAGATTTCACATTGAATATTCTATATCAACTATTTCTGATAGCTTTACTGTTTACAAACAACATTTATGCTGTTGTATTACACAACCTTACAGATAGTGGGGAACATATAGAGGCTGCTACAGCTACAGCAAGCTCTGCTCGTGTTGCCAAAGATGAGCTTTTCAATCCATGCGGCATAGTTTGTACTGCTTCTGAGAGTTCCCAGGAAAGCCTATCTATTTTTTCCAGAGGTCAAAGTGTTTTAGTAAGCTCACAAATAGCACTGACTGCACGACATGTAGTGGAAGGCTGGAAATCTAATAGCCCTGATCGTCAATTTTATGTGGGTTTTAATAATGGGATTGGGGTAGACTTAAGTTTAATAAAAGTGAAAAAAGTTTTATGCTTTAAAGGCCAAGATATTGCCGCTTTACTTTTAGAAGAACCTGTTGATATACAACCTGCCGAAATTATTACTCAGGAAGAATGTAAAACTGTTTTAAGCAATCTAAACCCCCAGAGTAAAGAAAACCCCTTTTCTTGTATGTACGCGTCCTATAGCATTCCTCAACACACATCAGGTTTAATAGAAAAAGGCACAAAAGAATCTTCGTTATCTATTTCTACATCACTAGAGAAAGATCCAGATCAAAGTTCTTTTATAAAACAAGCAGGCGCTATTTACCTATCTGAACTTATAACTGAAAAAGGCTACACAGGGGATGAGGAATCATTTTTAGTTTCGGATCTTTTTATACCAACCTCACCTTTTTCTCCTGTCGCTTGTTCCAAAGACTTTTTTAGAGACCAATCCCCCATATTATATAAAGACTCCTCATTATGCATAAGCAATATAGGTAAGGGAGACTCAGGTTCAGGCCTGTTTTGTCAGATTAATCGAAAGTGGAAGCTGATCGGGATCGCCAGCAAAATAAGACATTTTGATCTTTATGACGATTTAGGCGCGATACTTGCGAAAACATACTGGTCATCTATCCGATTAAAAGAAGATCGGCTGGAAAAAGCTATAGAAGCACTTTTAAAATCATAAATTCCAATAAAAAAAGAATCGGGAGCCACCAGTTCAATTTTCTATTGTTGTCAGAGACTAAATACCTCATATTAAACATATGGTGAAAAAGTCTCTTGAAAAATTTGTGCATCTAGAAGCCTGGCATGATCCCAGCAAAAAACCTTATATTTCTATCCAAGGTATTAGCAAAGCTTACCGGGGCGGTAGCCCTGCGCTGAATCAAGTATCCCTAAATATTTACAAAGGGGAGTTTTTTTCCCTATTGGGCCCTTCGGGGTGCGGTAAAAGTACGCTACTGCGCATTCTGGCAGGCCTTGAAACACCTGATACGGGATCCGTATTTATTAATGGGATCGATGTAACCCATCTGCCCCCTTATGAACGCCCCGTCAACATGATGTTTCAATCCTATGCTCTTTTCCCCCACATGACAGTGGAAGAAAACATCGCCTTTGGATTAAAACAAGAAAAAGTCACCCGCTCTGCCATTAAATCACGCGTAGCCGAAATGTTAAGTTTGGTAAAATTAGAGCCTTATGCCAATCGTCGCCCCCATGAACTCTCAGGGGGACAAAGGCAACGAGCGGCCCTCGCACGGTGCCTGATTAAAAAACCCAAGCTGGTTTTATTAGACGAGCCACTAGCTGCCCTCGATAAAAAACTACGCGAACATACCCAATTTGAACTTGTGAATATTCAAGAAAAAATTGGTGTGACCTTTATTATGGTGACCCATGATCAAGAAGAAGCCATGACCATGTCCACACGCCTGGGTGTGATGGAAGAAGGGCGCATTCGCCAAATAGGAACGCCCAACGAAATTTATGAATTTCCAAACAGCGAGTATGTGGCGGATTTCATTGGATCTACCAACATCTTTAAGGGAATTATCGTTGAAGAAAGTTCGGAAGAAACCATTGTTAAAAGTGAAGCCTTTCCCAATAAAATTAAAGTTAGCTATGGCGGTGGATTGGCGGTTGGGTCCCTCGCGACTGTGGCCGTGCGTCCTGAAAAGCTGATGGTCCAAAGAACAAAACCCAAAAATAATTTCAATTGGGCCTTTGGAACGGTAAAAAATATTGCCTATTTAGGGGACGTATCTATCTATTATATTGAAATCAAACCCTCTAAGAAAACTCTATTGGTGACCATTCCGAATATTAAACGCCAGGAAGCCTCGGGCATTACATGGGATGACAAAGTCTATGTATCTTGGAAAGCAAGCAACGTCACCATTCTAAGCAGTTAACACGCCCATGAAATATATAAGAAAAATTAGAAATTCTCTTATAGCGTTCCAAAATGAAAAAGCTTTAGGCCGCAAATTCTTGATCAGCGTCCCCTATCTGTGGCTTATTATTTTTTTTCTAGTGCCCCTATTTATTATTCTTCAAATTAGTGTCTCGGAATCCATTTTAGCCGTGCCTCCCTATAAAAATATTTGGGAATGGACATCCCATCAAACCCTTAAACTTCATTTGCATTTTGAAAACTATAAAATTCTGTTCCAAGATAGCCTATATCAATATGCATTTGGCCAATCCTTAAAGCTTGCGGCCAGCTCTACCATCTTATGCTTATGCTTAGGGTACCCCATGGCGTACACCATTGCGCAAGCTGACGAAAGAAAGCAGACTTTCTTATTGTTTTTAGTCCTTTTGCCCTTTTGGACATCCTTCCTTTTACGAATCTATGCCTGGATTGGGCTGTTGTCCCATGATGGGTTAATTAATACTCTACTTATGTCTCTAGGGATTATCTCGGGACCCTTGTCTTTGATGGGATCTGACTTGGCTGTCTGTTTGGGCATGGTGTATTGCTATTTACCCTTTATGATTCTTCCTTTGTATGCCAACCTCAGTAAATTCGATGGATCCCTTCTAGAAGCAGCGGCCGACTTAGGATGCACCCCATTTAAAGCCTTTTTAAAAATTACCCTCCCCCTCTCTAAAGGGGGAATTTTGGCGGGATGTACTTTGGTCTTTGTACCCTGCATGGGAGAGTTTGTGATCCCTGAAATATTAGGAAACTCGGACAGTTATGTGTTAGGGAAAGTGATTTGGACTGAATTTTTCAATAATCGAGATTGGCCCATGGCAGCCTCTATTGCCATTGTAATGGTACTAGGCATGGTATTTCCCATCATTGGCGTACAAAAGGTATATGAACGGTATCGGTCATGAGAAAATCAAATTTAAGCATTATTCCATTAATTTTAGGGTATGTATTTTTATATACACCCATCATAATTCTAATCGCTTTCTCTTTTAATGCCTCAAAACAAATTACCGTTTGGACAGGTTTTTCATGGCGCTGGTATGTTCAATTATTTTCCAATCAAGAAATGCTAAAGGCCACATGGACCAGTTTAAAAATTGCTTTTATTTGCGCCAGTCTTTCCACGGTCTTAGGTACCATTTCGGCATTGGTGTTATCTAAATTTAAACACTTCAAAGGAAAGGGTTTGTTCCAAGGCCTGGTCACAGCCCCCTTGGTTATGCCAGAAATTATTATGGGATTGGGTTTTTTATTGTTGTTTTTCAACTTAGAATCTTTAATCGGATGGCCCAAAGCTGGGACAGTATCCACCATTACGCTGGCCCATACCACATTAGCTATTGCATATGTGTGCGCCATCATTCACACCCAATTATCCATATTTGATCAATCCCTGTTAGACGCTGCCATGGATCTGGGTGCACGTCCGTTAAAGGTGTTTTTCAAAATTACACTACCTATTCTTGCTCCCTCTTTACTATCGGGATGGTTCTTATCTTTTGTGCTATCCATGGATGATTTGATTGTTTCTAGCTTTGTGGGAGGACCCGATGCCACAACGTTGCCTATGATCATATATTCCAGCGTCAAATTTGGTATCTCGCCCCAAATTAATGCTTTGGCAACCCTGATTGTTTTGCTGATATTTTTATCCCTATCCATCGTTTATATTTTGCATCAACAGCAAAAAAAATCCCTAGACAGGACTTTTATTCGATAGACTTTGTTTTCCAAACATTACTGCGATATCGCCAACTAAAAATTGATATGCCCACCAAGGCATAAGGAATGCCCAATCCCCACAGTAAAACCGGCGAACCTTTTTGCATAATCACAAAATAATAAGTGGGGATAAAAGAACAAAAAATAATATTTAAAGCCGTTACTTTTAAGATAAATTTTGTGTCACCTGCGGATGTTAAAATCCCACACAGGACCCAATTCATCCCTTCCAACGCCAAATACCCCCATACAAAAAACAAGGACCATCGAATAGGCGTCATTAATGCAGAGGCAACCTGGGGATCATGCACAAAGGCAGGCACCAATTTATCTGAAAATAAAACTAAGGGGATAAAAACCAGGCTGATGGTAATAAGGTGCATTTTAAACCCAGATCTTAATACTTTGGATACTTGGTCCCTTTGTTTGGCGCCAATCAAGTTAGAAGAAATGGCCATAACTGCCTTTTGAAGACCTTCCACCAAAAATAAGAACAGAACAAAGAAGCTGGAGCTAATGGCGTTAACAGTAATATACGCAGGTCCTAGGGTCGCAACCGTATTAACTAAGATACTCCATGACAAAAATTCTATGCTATGGCTCAGTCCATTAGGCAATCCTACCTTAATACAGTCCATAAAAAGATTCTTATTGAAGCGAAAATGATGGGTATTATATTTTTTTCGGAAATCAGCTTTCAAGAAAATGCTAAATAAAATACCAAAGTTTAAAAGTTGAGCAATCACTGTACCAATTGCGGCGCCTTGAACGCCTAGCGAAGGAATGGGTCCCCATCCAAAAATAAGGATGGCCACCAAGCACGCATTTACAATATTCGATATAAGGGCCGAAAAAGTTAAAATCTTTACTTGGCCCCGGCCCGCATAAAATCCTGATAAGGCCCCAATCATAGGCATCAAATAGGCCGTTCCCATGATCAGTTGAAAATAAGGGCGACCCACTTCTCCATATTCAGCGGACAGATAATCAGCCCCCCAATACGCAATGGGAATATATAAAAACACAAGCCCCACACATAACCACAACATTTGCCATACGGGCTGACCCATTTCCTTATAACGGCCTGCTCCATTAAACTGGCCCACAAAGACCTCGGAAATACTCGTAATCGATAAGGGGGTAAATTGAAAAATGCCAATGGTTGCGCCCATCACTGATACGGCGTTCAAAGAGTCGACCGAATGCCAAGACAGCAATAAGCGGTCAATAAAAAACATAATGTTGCCCGACATAATAGAAATCATAAGAGGCCATGCCAAAGAAAAAACTTCTTTCACACTGCCAGATTGATATTTGGTTAATTGTTCGGGATGCATATTTAAATTTTCTAAATAGAAACACCAGGCTAGCTTGTTGGGATAAGTGCGTCAACTATAAACGCATCAAATCATTGTGGTATCAGAAGGATTTTGATACTTTTCCAAAGAACCCTTAACCTATTGGTGTATTTTTGAGCGATATCAATTTAACCCTCCCCAACCTTACATATCCTTACATTCAAAAAGGTACTCTATATATTGTCGCAACCCCTATTGGTAATTTGGGTGATATCACCTTACGTGCCTTGCACACCCTACACAATGTAGATTTTATTTTTTGTGAAGACACAAGGGTCACAAATCGTCTCTTAACATTTTATGGTCTGAAAGCTTCTTTATTCATGTATCATGATCATAGTGATGCCCACGATCGGGAACATATTCTAAAATGTCTACGAGATGGAAGTTCTGTGGCTCTGGTGTCGGATGCTGGCACCCCCCTTATTTCTGACCCGGGATACAAAGTAGTGGTTGATTGCCATGAGCAGGGGTTTCCCCTGACTTTAATTCCGGGGCCCTGCGCCCTGATTAATGGCCTTGTTCTTTCAGGTCTTCCCACCGATCAATTTTATTTTGGGGGTTTTTTACCCCTTAAAATGAAAGATCGAGAGGAAAAATTATTACAGTTATTATCTATATCCGCCTCCCTCATATTCTATGAAACGGGACCCAAGCTTTTACGCACTCTCCAAGATTTTTTACCCTTTTTTAAAAATAGAAAATTAGTCATTGCCCGCGAGCTCACAAAAAAATTTGAAACCATTCATCAGGGCACTGTTACCGAATTATGTGATTTTTATCATCAGGCAGGGCCGCCTAAAGGGGAATTGGTTTTGATTATGGAGGGACATTCAAAGTCTGACGTAGACTCGTTTGTCCTCGATCCTTTGGTTTGTAAAAATTTACTAGAAAAATATAGTTTAAAAGATACGGCCGAGATTTTATCTATTGTTTTAAGTCAGCCTAAAAACACTATTTATCAATCCCTTCTAAAATTTAAAAATGAAGCACGATAAAAGTATCCAGGGAAAACGATCTTATCAAAGGGGTCTGTGGGCCGAAAGATTAGCAGCTTTCACCTTACAACTTAAAGGACATCGTATTTTAGAAAAACGCTACAAAACACCCGGCGGAGAAATCGACCTGATTACGGAAACTTTTGACCACCTTGTGTTTATAGAAGTCAAAGCCCGCTCTAGCTTATCGGACGCAGCCCATGCTTTAACTTCCCGGCAACAGAGTCGACTTCAAACCGCCGCTCTTTATTATCTTCAGAAAAACCCTTCGGCTAAAAAATGTCGATTTGATCTTTTGCTTGTCAAGCCCGGCTCCTTTCCGGTACATCTTAAAAACGTTCTATGGAGTGAATAAAACATGAAATATACCTATCTCTTTTCTATAACCTTGGTAATGTTATTTCTAAAAGGATGTTCGCCTGTTTCCATGTTTTCCTCTGGCATTGCCACACTAGACACCACCTCGCAAGAACGGGGATTGGGGGGGTATGTCACTGACCAAGAAATTAAAACACGGATTAATGTGATGTTTTTTGAGCACGATCATGTTCTTCATCATAAAGTGGACGTGAATGTTTACGAAGGTCGTGTCCTGTTAACAGGACATGTCAAAGATAAAAAAATGCAAGAGGATGCCATTCGGTTGGCTTGGCAAGTTCCAGGAGTCAAGACAGTGATGAATGAAACCACCATCGAAGATGCACGCACTGTGATGGAATATGCCAAAGACAAATGGATATCTACCAAGTTACATACCCTTTTGTTTTTAGAACAGCATGTGGGATCCCGGAATTATGAAATTATTGTGTCCCGGGGGATTGTCTACCTGACAGGGATTGCCAAAGACCAAAAAGAACTGGACACCGTCATCCATGTTGTGCGTACCACCAGCCATGTGAAAAAGGTCATCAGCTATGTACGCCTTATGGATACCCATGAGTTAAGACGTCGGAAAATTTTTAATGAACGCAAACATCCCTCACCCCTTGCGGATAAGCAAAATGAGCGTAAAAAAATGATCCGCTCCGATCCCCAAAATACTGTCCTCCCCCAAGCAGCCCCTTCAAGCAGCATGGATTCTAAAGCCAACCCCACAAGGATGGAATAATGGTCGCTAAGGTTTGGACCGTCTCTTTCCACGGCATCGAGGTTATTGATATCGAAGTCCAAGTCCAAATGACCAATGGGCTCCCTTCTTTTTCCATTGTGGGTCTGCCAGATAAGGCTGTGGCGGAGTCTCGCGAGCGAATTCGCAATGCTTTGCATGCCATGGGGTTGTCCCTTCCCGCCCAAAGAATTACCGTCAACCTTGCTCCTGCTAGTGTTCAAAAGGAGGGGTCCCACTATGACCTACCTATTGCCCTGGGGATTTTGGCCGCGATGGGTGTGATTAAAAAAGAAGAACTCGTCAACTATACGGCTGTGGGGGAAGTTTCTTTGGATGGAACCCTATTAGCCGTACCCGGAATTTTGCCAGCAGCTTTTCAAAGTTATGTAAAGAACAGACGCTTTATTTGCCCCCATGTATGTGGCTCTGAAGCCGCCTGGATCACCCATTTGGATATTGTCCCCGCCCCATCCCTGCTATCCCTGGTTAATTTTTTCAAAGGCAACCAGGTCATTTCTCCACCCATGCCGAAAGTGGCAAAACCTTACCCCTCAACTTTAGATTTTACCGAGGTCCGGGGCCAGTACACGGCCCGGCGCGCATTCGAAATCGCCGCGGCGGGGGGGCATAACCTTCTCATGTCAGGTCCTCCGGGGGCAGGCAAGTCCATGCTGGCGAATCGTCTGCCTACCATTTTGCCAGACCTAGAACCTCCCGAAGCTCTCGAACTCAGCATGATCTATAGTGTGGGTGGATTACTGCCTGAAGGACGTCTTTTGCAACAGCGCCCCTTCCGAGACCCCCATCATTCAGCCTCTCTTGCATCCTTGATCGGAGGGGGGCATAAAGCCAAACCAGGGGAAATTTCTTTGGCCCACAAAGGGGTTTTATTCTTAGACGAGCTGCCCGAATTTTCCCGCGGTGCCCTTGAATCTTTACGCCAACCTTTGGAATCGGGCAAAGCGGTGGTCTCTCGGGCGAATGCTCACATTACCTATCCCGCCGACATTCAATTAATCGCTGCCATGAATCCCTGCCCCTGTGGATACCTAGGGGATGTGGATCGATCATGTCGTAAAGTTCCCCTGTGTGGAGAAGATTACCAAAAGAAAATTTCCGGACCACTATTAGACCGTATTGACCTTCATATTTCTTTGCCGGCGGTGCCCCCCCAAGATTTGGCTCATTTGAAAGCAGGCGAACCCAGTGAAGCTATTAAAACGCGTGTGATAGAAGCCCGCTATTTTCAGAAACAAAGAAATAAAAATATCCTGAATTCTCGAGTATCTTCTCAACACCTGGAAGAACTCTGCAACATCAGCCCTGAAAGCCAAGCGCTGTTGGTTAATGCGGCAGAAAAATTTAAACTGTCCGCCCGCAGTTATTATCGCATTTTAAAAGTGGCCCGTACCATTGCCGATCTTGCCCATGACGTCCAAATAGGACGACCCCATATGGCAGAAGCCTTATCTTATCGAACCCAGTTTTAAACCTGTCCTTTTCTCCTTTTTATTCTGCGTATTTTTAGATGTTTTTTTATTGTGTTTTCAACCGTTGTATTTCATCATTAATTGTTAACAGGATTCATTTAAAAACGGAGGCTATCATGAAAACATCAAACAATTTAGTATTTGCAGGTTTATTTTCTGCCCTTTATTTATGTATGCCCACCAGTTATGGGGCTCTCCAGACTGATGAAACAGCATCTGCGCGGCCCCTTATACGTCTAGCCACATCAGATGATCAAAAAACAAAGGGATGTTGGGCTGGGTTCAAAAAAGCTGCCACCAGTTGCTTGAAAACCACAAAAGCAGCGGCCCAGCAAGTTCTGCCCATGTTAGAGTTTGCCTTACCCTTTATTCAGGATGAAGAGCTACGCAAAACAATGGAATTAGCCATACGCACAGCCCAAAAAGGAAGTAATCTTATTCAATTCAATGAAGATGGGTCTTTAAAATTGCCGGATGGGAACGAGCTTTCGAATACGGTCTTGCTGGTTTTCAGTGATAAGGTCACGCTATTTACCCCCGAATCCAAGATGTTTTTGCCTTTGATTATGTCCCTATTGCCTGAAACGGATTATAAAACCAAAATTCAATTAACGGGTTATATTGCAACAGTAGATGATGCATCCACCCCTTACCTTCTGGGGTTTGAACCGGAAGGAGGCAAAGTTCAACTGATTAGCGAAGGAACGGCTTTCCCTGTAAAAGCCATGTCCCTATTTACCGACAAAACACCTGTCACAACTCAAGAGAAATTAAAAACTTATTTTTCAGAATACCAAGAAGCCTCAAAATTACGGACGACCCAAGAAGCAAGTACCAAAAAACGAGCCCCAGGAAGCTTTTTAAAAAGCGATAGTTCCATATTAAGAGATTACAAAGATTTAATTTCAAAGAATCCTGCTTTTAAATTAGCTGATCTTGCAGAAGATATTTTGAAGGGGGATTTTTCATTAGATAATGCGGCTAAGGCATTGGAAGGCGTTGCATTTACCCCCATCAAGCCAGAAAATGCAAGAGCCCCCCAAACAGAAACCATTTTCCCTGTGGGATTATCCGGTGACCTGAGCGTAACTGAAATAGAAGCAGTTCCCACTATGGAAACTGATCACCATGTTGAAACTTCTGTATTAGAAGAAACGAACAATAGCTCTAACGCTTAAAAATCAAACACTCTTGACGCCGATACGGTTTTCACCTACCGTATCGGTGTTTTTATTATTCCGGTGGGGGATAGTTTAGCGGTAGAACTCTCGACTCTGACTCGAGCAGCCAAGGTTCGAATCCTTGTCCCCCAGCCATACAACCCCTGGAGGTTCATTTGTCTACTTTAATTAAAAACTCAGCTAAAAACCCAGCCATCTCTTACGTTACCAAAGTATTATTAGGCAGTTTATTTATTGCCGCCAGTGCCCAAATTTCCATTCCTTTTTACCCCGTCCCCATGACGTTGCAGCCTTTAGCCGTTATGTTGGTGGGGCTTTTATGTACCCCGTCAATGGCAGCCTCTATTATGGTCGCTTATATTGCAGAAGCAGCTCTCGGTCTTCCCGTTCTGTCTAACTTTACAGGAGGGTTATCCCACTTATTAGGAACCCGCGGTGGGTATATTTTTGGTTTCTTGCCTTTGGCTTTCAGTATCTCTTTTTTCCGACAGATTTCAGATACGTTGATCCATAAAATTTTAGGCAGTGTATTAGGAAATTCTATTTTATATCTGATGGGGGTAACGTGGTTGTCTCAGTTTATTGGGCTTGAAAAAGCTCTTCAATTTGGCTTATACCCCTTCTTGTGGGAAATCCCCCTTTATATTGCTTTTTCCATTATATCAGCCAACCTTTTAAGGCCTTATACAAAGGCCAAATTTTAGGATTCAAACGGCTGAAATACCCAACAAAAAACAGAAAAGCCAGGAAAGATTCCTGGCCTTTTCTTTTTTCAATTCATTTTTTATTTAAAAAATGTTTTTCAACGAAGCTCTTCTTTCAGGTGATTTCTCAGGTGAGGCCGTATTGGAAAATGGTTGAACCGTGGAGGAAGTCGGTGTGTAAAACTTCCCATTATTTTCTTTAGAAGAAGCTGTTATTTCAGGTTTCTTTTTACTAAGTATAATTCCAAACTCACTTACAAATCCTGCTAACTCTTCAGAAAGACGGGGGCTTTCATTTGTCAAAATTAAATGAAATTTAACCGAGGTCTGTATATGGGCGTCTTTTAAAGATTGATGAATTTGATCTATGGTTGATCCTCTTATTATCCTATTCCAAAAAATATTTTCTCTTTCAATAGACTTTTCATTTTGGAAAGGGTTAGCACACCAGCTTACCAACTGGATTACTGCTTCTCCCGGTTGAAAGGCTTCTTTTAAAGAAAAAACCAACCGTTCTGTTTCTTGTGATTGTTTAATCCCCCGTGCATCTAATACCCATAACACAGGAATGTATTTGCCTGATTTTCTTACGTCTTTATATTTATTAACATAGTTGGTCAGGTGTTCTATTGCTTTAGTAACTGTGGTTGATGGTTTCTTCAAAGGTTCTTTATATTCGCAAGAGGCAGCATGCAAGCTGCTAATAATACTGGTCCATAATAGGAGTTGTTTATACATGTTTATACCTTCATCTAAGTTATTATTAAATTTGGAAGAATATTTCACAAAAACTTATTAAAATCAATAAATTTCAATTAATTATGCTTTATGCCTTATAAAAAAATCGACGATAAAATGATTTTTATCAACAAAAAGGCCACGATTTCTCGTGGCCTTTTTTAGATAGAAGACAGAAGCTTCTTTAGAAGCCCATCCCTCCCATACCACCCATACCCCCCATGTCGGGCATAGCAGGCTTAGATGCTTGAGGCTCAGGCTTTTCGGCTACCATTGCTTCAGTGGTGATCAAAAGACCGGCGACAGAAGCAGCATCTTGCAAAGCAGTGCGCACAACCTTGGTGGGGTCAATCACACCAAACTTGAACATATCGCCGAATTCATTTGTTTGGGCGTTATATCCATAGTTATGATCTTTAGATTCAAGAATCTTTCCAACCACGATCGAGGCTTCTTCCCCAGCATTATGTACAATCTGACGGGTGGGGGCTTGGATTGCACGACGGACAATCTCGATCCCAACTTTTTGATCTTCATTGGCCACCTTTAAACCACTCAAAGCCGATGCCGAAGCATGAAGCAAGGCAACACCTCCGCCGGCCACAATTCCTTCTAGAACTGCAGCGCGTGTCGCATTCAATGCATCTTCTACCCGATCTTTCCGTTCTTTCACTTCAATTTCGGTTGCACCGCCCACACGGATCACAGCCACACCCCCAGAAAGCTTAGCTAAGCGTTCTTGAAGTTTTTCCCGATCATAATCTGAAGTGGATTCTTCAATCTGGGATTTGATTTCTTTGCAACGCGCTTCGATTTCATTCTTATTACCGTTACCATTTACAAAGGTGGTATTTTCCTTTGTAATCACAACACGTTTGGAACGTCCCAACATTTCAATGGTAGCGTTTTCAAGCTTGCTGCCTATTTCTTCAGAAATCAATTGACCACCAGTCAAAATGGCCAGATCTTCCAACATGGCTTTCCGGCGATCTCCAAAGCCAGGGGCCTTAATAGCAGATACTTTCAATCCGCCACGCAGTTTGTTAACGACCAATGTAGCAAGCGCTTCACCATCCACCTCTTCCGCTACGATCAACAACGCGCGACCTGACTGGGCCACCCGCTCAAGAATAGGCAACATGGGTTGAAGGGTAGAGATCTTTTTGTCGTGAATTAAAATAAAGGGATCATCTAACTCACAGGTCATTTTTTCAGGGTTTGTCACAAAATAAGGTGACAAATATCCCCGATCAAACTGCATACCTTCCACAACTTCCAGTTCGGTTTCCATGGATTTTGCTTCTTCAATGGTGATCACACCCTCTTTACCTACCTTATCCATAGCTTTGGCAATCATGTTCCCAATTTCTTCTTCGCCGTTGGCAGAGATAGTAGCCACTTGTGCAATTTCTGCACTGGTGGTCACATTCTTTGAGCGCTTTTGAATACTTTCAACGACTCCACTGACAGCCATATCGATACCACGTTTAAGATCCATGGGATTCATGCCTGCAGTCACAGATTTAATGCCTTCACGGGCAATCGCTTGAGCCAAAACGGTGGCTGTGGTTGTTCCATCTCCAGCCACATCATTGGTTTTGCTGGCCACTTCTTTAATCATCTGGGCACCCATATTTTCAAATTTATCGGCCAATGTGATTTCTTTTGCGACAGACACACCATCTTTTGTAATGCGGGGGGCACCGTAAGATTTGTCTAGAATGACATTTCGACCTTTGGGCCCTAATGTGACCTTTACCGCATCTGCCAATGTATCAAGACCCTTAAGCAGCTTATTGCGGGCTTCCGTGGAAAATTTTACTTCTTTTGCACTCATTTATGCTCTCCTGAATTACTATTAGTTAAAGTTAGCCAATGATTCCGAAAATATCGGATTCTTTCATAATCAGCAGATCTTTTCCGCCAATCTTTACTTCTGTTCCTGACCATTTTCCAAACAAGATCCGATCGTTCGCCTTTACTGACAAAGGACGATGATTTCCTTTATCATCCACTGTACCCGTACCCACAGCCAGTACTTTACCTTCTATGGGTTTTTCTTTTGCTGTATCCGGGATAATAATTCCACCTGCGGTTTTTTCTTCTTGTTCGATCCGTTCAACAAGTACGCGATCATGAAGTGGTTTAAACTGCATTGTACGTTCCTTTCCTATTAGTATTTAAACTTTACTGAGTTTAGCACTCTATTTAAAAGAGTGCTATTTTTTTAGCACAAGGTTTGGGAGAGTGTCAAGATGTTAGACATGGGGAGAAAAAGAGTGACCAATTTCAAGAGAAATCAATTACAAGACCTAGCCTTGTGTGCTAAGAGATTTTTTTCCCGATGAAGAAAAATCAAAGTGCATAAGGTCACCAGACTTAACCCCATCAGAAGAAATCCAGGAGCTAGCAAAGAATGAAAGTGCTGCTGTAAAAACTGAGCCATACTGGGTGTAGTGCCCCCTAACAAGGCGCCACCCACCGTTAAACAAAAAGCCAAACCAGAATAGCGACAATACACAGGGAATAGCTCGCCGATATACGCACTGATACACCCATTAATAATACTACCCGCTCCATTCAGGCTAATAATAAATAGCAACACTTGCCAAAGGGATACCCTGTCCATCGTTAACAAATAAAATGCAGGAACAGCCACTAAGCCTGTTAATGACATTCCATAAACAATCAACTTATAAAAACCAATCTTATCGGCTATACGTCCAGAAAAAATAATTATAACAGCAGAAAAAATCATTGTTGCCATATTCAACAACATGCTCTCTGATTTGCTGTACCCTAGGTCATTCATGAAAATAGTGTTTCCAAACACCGTGGTAAGGTATAAAGGCATGACCGTCAATCCAAACACCAGAAACCCGAGGAATAAAGAGCTCTTATGCGTCCGCAACAAAGCAACCCAAGGAAACTCTTTCTTTTGATTTAAGGACTCTGTCTGATTTTTTTGGAAATCCATAGTTTCCAGCACATTACGTCTTAATAAATATACAAAAACAGCAGAAAGCCCTCCTGCAATAAACAGTAATCTCCAACTCCATTCAGGCATACCCTCTAAATTCACGATAGCTGCCAAGCCACTGGCCAAAACAGCCCCAAGGACCCCCCATGAAATCAGGGCTCCCGTATGTCGGCCCAAAGATTTACGGTCCAAATTTTCCATAACATACAAGTTAGCTCCCGTAAGCTCTCCACCATAAAAAAAGCCTTGGGCAAGCCGACATGAAATCAAAACAATAGGAGCTGCCAGCCCCAACGTTTCATAGGAAGGTAGCAATCCAATAATAAGAGTCGGAATGGCCACCAGAATCATACTTAAAAGCAAGGGCTTTTTTCGACCAATTTTATCACCTATGTAACCAAAAAAAAGAGCCCCTAAGGGACGGGCCAAGAAACCAGCCGCAAAAGCACCGAAGGTTGCCATATTTTGGGTATATTTTACAACTGAAGGGAAGAAAATGGGGGCAAGTTGCACCGCCAAAAACCCATAAAGAGTCACATCAAAGCATTCAACGATGTGCCCCCCAATAACCGATAGACCTATTTTAGACTTCATGTTTATCCTGGAATATTTTGATACCAATAGTTTTAAAATATTCTTCCATGAATTCGCGGAAAAGATCCATATGATTTTGAGCCGATACGTTATTCGTTTTTTTCATACAAAAATAAGTTCGAACAATAGGTCCCTTGATTTTGGGCAAAATATGGACCAGCCCCCCTTTATAAATTTCATTAGATTCACGAGGGGCAGAAATAATTCCTAAACCTTCTTTGGCAGCATTAAACAGCGAGGTAGTGGAATTAACTGTAATCGAGGGTGTTAGTCTTGGAATCCCATACTTACCCTTGATGTGCCAATTAATATCATCAAAATAGGTAAATTCATGTTCTCCATACGCCAGCATTTTATGCTTCAATAAATCTTCTGGTGTCTTAGGCTCCTCGTGCCGCTTTATATACTCGGGGCTCGCAAAAAGCACATGGTGGTACGGGATATACCAGGCTTTTTGAAACCCTTCCAAATCTTCGCCCACAGGCCGCAGCAAAATATCAGAAGTACGTTCCGTTTGCTTAGGCAAAATATCATTTGCAATAATATTAATACGCAAATTTTGATGTTTTTCATAAAAATCCTTAAGACTTGGCATAAGCCAGCTAGAAGAGACAGCAGCCGTTGTGGCAATAACAATCTCCCCTTTTATTTCTTGAGCATTTTGGTTATGAGCACTATGTACACCCTCTAAGTATACATCCACCAACTTAATGGCATAAGGAATAAAAGATTTGGCTTCTTCTGTAAGGGTTGTGGATTGCTTTTTGCGGTTCACAAGCTTTACGCCTAATTCTTTTTCTAGCTCGTTAACATGTGCCCACATGGTGGAACGGGGAATACCCAAAATTTTATGCCCCCCGAAGTCGCATCCATTTTTACCTAAAAATATTAATGTTTTTAACGAAACTATTCTCATGATCAAACTTTGAAAAATATAATAATCAAAAACTGTTAAATGTTTCTTCTATAGTTATTTATTTATAACCCCTTTTTCTATTAGAAAAAATACTTTTATTTCTCTTTGATTTACTTAGAATCACCACAAACACAAGGAAATCTTTGTTTTTATTGACTAAAGTCTAATGGGTCAAATAAGGGATCAACTTCTTCCTGAGGCGAAAAACTTGTAGTTGGAGTGGTGACATTCTCTAAGGAAGACATCATAGGTTCTTCATTGGGTCCATCCACAACCATCTGAGGCGGGCTAATTGTAAAGTTTAAATTTTGATTTCCCGCAAGACGACTTTTCAGCTCCATCCTCTTTTCCGATAACTTTTTGATTTCACCAGGCGTAGCGGGCCTAGGCACCAATACCAAGATAAAGTCATATGTTCCATCCAAATTTGGGCTAGAAATAAAATCAACCAAGTGGGTATTGTCCATCAGATCAAAAACAACTATTGAGCTAGCAGCATTAGACTCGTCCACACGATAAGAAATCACATGACCGCTGGACAAAGATTCTGTTTTTACAGAAGGCCAATTAATTTTGGGTAAATAAAGGTTTAATTTTTTTGTATCAACGTCCATTTGGCTATCAAAGAACTCTGCTTTATCTGCGTTTACAATAATCCAAGTGCTACCATCCTCATTAGGAACAATGGTTAGGGAGTTAATCTCATTTTGGGGAACCGAAACTGTTTGCTGAATGTTGACTATTGGAGGCGGAGGTGGCAAGGGCGCAGGTATTAATTCGGGATCATTATCCATTTCCATAGCCTCATCATCTACTTCTGGCTCAATCACAGGAGGCTCTTCTGTGATAATATCAATTATAAAACTTTTTCCACGCAAGAAGCTGCCAACTACCCTAGAATAAGGAGACAATTGAACGATACAATATTTTTTACCCCTATCATTGGTCAGGTTATACTGTATTAAAGCGCCTCTTTTTATGATCATACGCGCTGGAATGTTCCAGAAAGTATCCTCGGGGCCACTTACCGTAATAAAACCAGCATCATCTGATTGAACGTACAAAGAAACTGGCTGAGTTAACTGAAAGGAAAGACGGCTTTTATTAAGCTCGCTCCCCACCTGAACATCGGTAATAGATAAGTTTGAACGAGCAAAAGAAGTATTGAAACCAATAAGTAAAAAGAAACCAAATATTTTTAAAAATTGAATCATTTTATCCCTGTTATTTACAAAGATACTAGATTTTTCTTATTTTTGCATTATTTAAAATATTGTCCTTTATAAATTCTCTGCAGAAATAAGTTCTTTATTTACATCTTCTGACGGGGAACGTGGATAAGAAGAAAAAACCTTATAAAATAAAAACAAAATAATAATAACTAAGCTGGCCACCAGAACTTTTTTAGAGTTATAAACCAAAGATAAAGGACTACCCATTTTTTCAGATAGGGAAATCAACCGAAGCTCTTCACCGCTGGGAACCTCTAAAGCCTCATTAGTATGAATATGATAAGCTTTTTTAAAGGCGTCCAAAGTTAAGAAAGGATCTAAATCCAAGAATTGTGCATAGGATCTTACAAATCCTAAGGTATAGGTTTGGGATGGTAGTTTACCTAAATGGCCAGTTTCAATAGCCTTTAAAAATTCTTCTCTAATATTTAAGGAATCAACGACTTGTTGAATATTGTACCCTTTAGCCACACGTGCTTCTTTTAAAATAATAGAAATGTGTTTGCTGTAGATATTATTGTTTTCTTTTTCTTTCATTATAACACTCCCTATCTTATTATTTTACATATCAAGGAGGTGAATTCAACCTTTTAGTCTTTCCAAAAAGACGGTAACAATAAAATTAAGATGGTCACCAATTCTAAACGACCGAGTAACATCCCTCCCATCAGTATCCATTTGACTGGCAAAGAAAGCTCTGCGTAGGGCTGATTGGGGCCAATGTAGGCTCCCAACCCTGTTCCTAAGTTGGTTAGCATGGCTGAAGAGGCTGATAGGGTGGTTATAAAATCCAACCCACATAACGAGAGGCTAAATGATAGAAGGACAAAACAAAATATGAATAAAATCACCAGAGCGGCTACAGAATCAAAAATAGCACCTGAAATTTGTTTACCATTATACTTGGGTAAAAAGACCCCATGGGGTCTCCTTAGTTTTTGCAGATAAATAAAAGTGACACGCCATAAAACTTGGAATCGAAAAACCTTAATACCACCCGCCGTGGACCCCGTACATCCTCCGATAAAAGGGGCGAAGAAAAAGACCATGGTTCCTATCCCGCCCCATAAAGCATAATCTGCCGAACAAAATCCTGTTGTTGTTACAGCAGAAACCACATTAAAAACAGATTTAGTAATAATATCAGCATAGTCGGACTTCTGAGTCCAAACGTTCCACGAGACCACCATAACAATGAAAGACAAAGTAAGAAGGCTATATGTTTTAATTTGATCATCTTTGAAAAATAGTTTCCAGTTTTTGGTAAACAAATGACCAAATAAAAGTTGAGTGACCCCCCCTAAAAACATAAATAAGACCAAAACATATTCCAAAAATTTATTATTAAAAAACCCTATGGATTCGTCGTGGGTTGAAAATCCTCCGGTAGAAATCGTAGTAAGACTGTGACAGAGGGCATCAAACCAATTAAGCTGCAAGGTAATTAAAGCCAAAAAGCACAATACGGTTAGACTTAAATACGTGATAAAAATGACTTTAGCAATTTGGGCAATCCGGGGGAGGAATTTTTCCGATCGATCAGAGGATTCAGATTGAAACAACTCTAACCCCCCCACCCGCATATCGGTTAAAAGCGTCAAGGCCATCACGATAATTCCGATACCCCCCAACCATTGCAACATGGCCCGCCAAAACAAAATGCCCCTGGGGAGCGTGTCTAGATGACGCAAAATAGTGGCGCCGGTAGTAGTTAATCCCGAAACTGTTTCAAAAAAAGCATCCGTATAACTAATATCAATAGAAGACAGAAGAAAAGGGATAGATGAGAACCCTATTCCAAACATCCAAGTAATAGCCGTTAATAAAAATGAATCTCGTTTATCAAAATCAATTTCAGCCCCTGACTTATTGGAAAAAACCAATAAAACACCTAAAAAGACCATAATGGCTTGTGACAATAAGTAAATTTTATAATCGGGATGATTGGCAACAAAATCTATCAGAAAAGAAGGGGTCATAGCCCCGGCCAGAATAAGGATTAACCAGCCAATCAGATAAAATATAGATCTAAAGTGTGCCATTCATTAATGGAACTGGTGCCGTTCGTAGGGACTATCCAAAGAAAAAGCCGGGATTGAAACCTTAAAAGGTTCCCCTTCCAAACTTTCCATCTCATAGTTTCCGAACATGATGCCTGATGGCGCACTTAACACAGCTCCACTGGTATAGCTAAAAGACTCCCCGGGGCGCACCACAGGTTCCAGTCCCACAACCCCATCCCCATCTATTTCATGGGTTAATCCATTTGAATCCGTGATCTTCCAATGCCGTCTTCTAAGTTTTACCGCACGCTCACTGCGATTGCGGATGGTAATCTTATAGGACCAAACAAACTGCTCGGAATGGGGTTCGGATTCCTCTTCTAGGTACAGAGGTTCTGCGAATATTTCAATAGGTTGTTTGTGCATAATAGACATACAATTTCCTTTATCTCTACTTATTAGATTATAGAAATTATAATTGGAATTCAATGGAATTTTTAATAGCTAACTTTACGATAAAAGGTGTGTTAATGAAAGTACTATTTTTTCTTGAAGATCTATATAAGCGGTGTCTTCGCCCACAAAATTCTGCATCATAATTGTAAAAATGTATCTTGTTTTCTCTCCAGCAAAAACATATCCTGCGATATTACACACGCCTCCCAAAGTCCCCGTCTTACCCACTATTTTTATGCCTTTTGGCAGACTTTTAAAATGATTTTGCAAGGTACCTTCTAATCCCCCCACTGCTAATGAGGCTACAAATGCTTCTTGAAAAGATTTGTTCTGGTAAGCTTTATATAATAACTCATTTATTTTGTGGGCGGATATTAAATTATGATGGGAAAGCCCTGATCCATCCATTAAAAGCTGATCCTCCATATCCACCCCCAATCCTTCTTTCAAAGTCAGGGTCATAAACTTATGGAGATAGTCACTTTTTCTAAAAGCATGGGGGGTTTTAAGCATAATGGGAAGTAACAAGGATTCCATGATGGTATTATCAGAATTCTTCATGCCTGTTTTTAAAATTTGGAACAAAGGTTCAGAAAAATGACGAGCAATAAGAACAGAATTTGGATCGAGTTTAGCCACCTTGAAAATGATCTTTCCACGCAGCTCAACCCCAACTTCTCGCAAAGCTGATTGTATACATTTTCGAACATACTCTTTAAATCTATGGTCTTTAACGGGCAGACAAATTTTAAAGGCAGCCCCCCCTAAGGGCACACAACCTTTAATTGTCAGATTTTCTTCTAGATCCAGATCACACCTTTCCAGATACTCTTCTTCTAAACATATTTTTGAAATGGATTGGTTATCAATTTTATAAGAAGGCTGATCTGGGTCATAAATAACAGTTGGCCTTTGTTTTTCAGTCGCTCCAGGCACAAAGCGCAAACAGATAACATTTTTATTAATATTAATAGCAGAAATAGGTGCCCCGTATTTAAACCGCACAGCTTCCACAGTCCATCCATCTTTGTATGGAAAGGGTGGTGTAGTATGTTCCCCCACCACAATATTTCCAGAAATCACAGACCCGGATTTTTTTCTGTAGCTTTTGAAAAGATCCCCTAAGTCTTTCAACCTAAAAGTAGGGTCACCCGCGAACTGTAAATAAAGATCGCATCCTTTTTTATGTAAAGATGTTTCGAACCGATAGGTTGATCCTAGCTTTGATAGCGCCACCAAGGCGGTAGGGATTTTTTGAAGGCTGGCGGGTTTCATTAGTTTAAGGGAATTCTTTTGATAAACGATTTTTCCCGAATCCATATCCTGAATTTCAACCGCAACCATACAGCGATCATCGATTTGAGACATATACGCATCTAATTTTTCTGTTAGGGAGGATCCCCAAAAAGCAGCGGACATTTCGCACCATAAGACAATTAAAAGAAATCTTTTTTTCATTGATTAATTATGGGCTTTATCGTGTTCAAAATCAACCAGAGCTGCTTGCGCACCGGGGTGGAAAAATGTATGATGAGCCATCATGGTTCAATTAACAAAAATTTACACACGGGGTGGGGACAAGGGACAAACTTCTCTAGGAGATGGGAAACGTATCTCTAAGACATCCCTTCGTATTCAGGCGATAGGGGCTGTGGATGAAACAAATGCCGCTTTGGGTGTTTGTACTTTATTTTTAACACCCAATTTCATAAAAAGTATACGCCACATTCAAAATGACCTCTTTGATATTGGGGCCGATCTTTGTGTGCCAGAAAATTCTGCAAAAAAATCATTATCTTTAAAAGAAATGCAGGTGACATGGTTAGAAAAAGAAATGGACCGGTTCAATGAAAGCCTGCCCCCCTTGTCTTCTTTTATCTTGCCCGGGGGATCAGCTGCCTCGACCCATCTTCATCTAGCGCGAACCATAACACGCCGTGCAGAGCGAGATGTTTCAGCCCTAAGCGAACAGGAAGATGTGAATCAAGAAATTTTGATCTATCTTAATCGCCTTTCAGATTATTTATTTGTTCTATGTCGGGTCTTAAATGATAATGGAGCCACGGATATTTTATGGGTGCCTGGTAAAACTCAGCGATAGAAAAATATCATGAATTTTTTAATCCATATTCCTTTACTTTTAATTCTTACACTTCCAGCCCTGTCAAGAAATTTGGGATACTGCCCCAAAGACTCTTTTCCCCTATGTGGGTCATCTTTAGCAGAAGCGCTGAAGGTTGTAACGAATTGTCCTTTAGACAAACCTGAAACAAAAAAGTGTGCCTTTATTTTGATTCAAACCCTATCCGAAGCCGATCACAAAGCACCTTTTTTTGAAACCTTTTATGAGAAAGATTTCGAGGTCGGGGATGTAGAAAACTACAAAAAAGAAGTGCAAAGCTTAAAAGAATACAGTCCAAAAGCCTGGCTCGTTTTACACAATCTATCAAAAGTTTTGATTTTAAATTACACTACTATCTCTACTCTGTCCCCAGATCAAAAAAGATCCTTAGAAAACCTTCTACAACCTCTTTTTGAACGGGAAGAAAAACGAGATATGGACCTAAATGATGATGCCCATATTCAAGATTTGATCAAAAGAGTTATAAAAGAAGCAAAAGCCATTAAATGGGATAGTTCCCAAAATCAAATCGCCCCTTCTTAATTCCCATTCTCCCCATTTGTGCTTGAGTTAAAAGACTAGAAACGGTAAGGTAAAAAAGAGCGAGTGTTTCTGTTTATGGGCATCGTTTACGGGGCAGGCATGGAAGAAAAAGCAAAATTTAAAATTCAAGATTCCGTTCAATGGTACGAAGGTCAGCTTCTGTATCCCCACCATTACCAACAAATGCGACATGAGATTCAGCAATTATCCCTTTGTTACTTATCTTTGGCCATGCCCTGGTACTGGGGGATTAGGTCCCTAGAAATCGATCAAGCTGTTCTTAATAATGGACTAGTTCGGGTTAATAAAATTTTTGCTGTTTTTCCTGATGGGTCCGTATTTGAAAAAGATGAATCAAATCCAATTCCCTTAGAAATTGATATTTCGAACCTTAAGGACCAAATAAAAGATAAGGAACTAACCATCTATCTGGCGGTTGTTAAAAGACAAGATGACACATCAAATGTTGAAGGAGAATTCCCACGGTATGTTTCTCGTGAACAATCTTCAATTCTAGATGAAAACACGGGCGAAACCCCCCTTAATATAGCCAAATTATGTTTGAGCCCTATTCTGGTCACAGAAGACAAACTATCTGCCAGACTATCTGCTTTTCCTTTATTAAAGCTATCCCTACAATCGGGCACGTTCCAACTGACAGACTTCATCCCCCCCGCAACAGTGATTCAAAAAGATCATACACTTGGGAATCATATTAAAATATTAATCAATAAGATTCGCCGCCATATTGGCTACCTTTCCACCCGCCTTGAAAGCCTGAAACTGTCCGAGCTTGATTCAATTCTCGAACATTATGCTCGGGTATATAGAATTCTAACAAGTCGTATCCTAAGTTTGGAAATGCTGTATGAGTCTGGAGAGTCCCATCCTCATGAAATTTACAAAGAATTGACGGTCTTTGCAGGATCTATTTGTGCCCTAATGGATCACAGGGTTCCCCCTACATTGCCTCCCTATCATCATGATGATCTGAAAACTACCTTTGCCCCTTTATTATCTTTTATTAACGAGCGGATTGATGCCATTAAGAATCCTTCCATTTCTATCCTATTTCATCAAGAGGGTCGGGTTTTTTCACAAGACATAAAAGAACATTATTTATCAAGTGACAGCCTCATAGTTGGTTTGCGTTTAGGGCCCATGATGAGCGCCGCCGAAGGGGGTAGTTGGATTAAGGGAGCAGTTATTTCTTGTGATTCTTCAATCAAAGATATTAAAGAAAAAAGAATTCTAGGTGCAGAACGGGAAATTGTGGACCAAATACCTGAGATGGGTCTTGTTTCTAATCCCAACTATATTTTTATTAAAATAAAAATAGATCCTACGTTTATTAAAATAGGCGAGGCCGTTAAGATATTTAATCCATCAGATCGAGAAGATGCGCGACCAGAAGATCTTTTTTTGTATGTAGCTGAATAAAATGAACCCAGATATTTATTTAAAATCGTCCATTTTAAAAGACTTCAAAGTTTTCTATGCTGAACTTTTGCTTTTAAAAGAAAAGGCTCTTTCACACTCCTTGTCTGATGCTTTAGAAAATAGTTTAGGCGATCTTTCAAGCCTAACCCACCATATTCAAAAAAGGCTTGAATCCCTTTTAATGAACCAGTACAAGGCAGTGGGCAGCCAAAAAGGTGGTTATGCGGCGTATTATTACAGGGAGGCTCAATACATAATGGTGTCCCTAGCAGATGAGATTTTTATTAACTTGACTTGGCATGGTAGCGAAGAATGGAAAGATCATTTATTAGAATCCTTAATATATAACACACAGGATGCAGGGGAAAGATTTTTCCAAAACCTTGATCAGTTTTTAGAAACAGATACCACTCAAGGCACAGATATGGCCTCCCTTTACCTAATAGCCCTAGGTTTAGGATTCAAGGGAAAATATCGAAACAGCGCAAACGAACATGAGTTATTTAACTATCGCCAAAAACTATATCACTATATCAGTGGTGAAAATCCCCACTTAATGGTGACTGAATCCCACCTTTTTGCACAACCTTATGAAAACATACTAGAAGCCCGACAAAATGCCGACATGCCCGATGTGCGGCCCTGGTGGGTAGCACTGGGTGTTATTTTGATCGGTTTTATAAGTTTATCTTCTTTAATTTGGTTTATTCATATGAATAATTTTTCTCCTTTTGTAAACAACCTTGAAAAGTGGACACAAGTCTAATGACCAGTCTTTCTTCTTTTGAATTAGTCTTAGTTGTTTTAGGGTTTGGTAGCCTCATTTTTATGCTAACCACTTACTTGTCAGGAATTGGACTTAAGGAACAGTTTGACCGTGTTGGACTTCGAAGTCTTTCTATTGTTGAGTCCCTCAAACAAATTATCATGGGTAAACGCAAGATAAGCTCTCTTTCATTTCAATCACTGATTCATGATTTGTTTTATGGTGTCCTTAATCTGTTTAATATTTATCCTGCGGGTCCGTTCCATGACTCTCTCCGCGATGTCATTCATGCGTTAGAAGAAAAAACCGGATCTTCAAAAATTTTATATAAGTTGCCCTGGTTTATTATGGTGGGCAGTGAAGGGTCAGGAAAATCATCTGTCTTAGGGAATCTAACCCTGTCCACGCCCATACCAAGCCCTTCATTTGGCAAGCCGGACGGACACCCTCTTATACAATGGTGGTTTTATGAAAAAGGTATTGTCATCGATATCAGGGGAGATGTATTGAGTCCCAATGTGGCCACCTCGTCCTCATGGTCTTCTTTATTAAGGGCCTTAAAAAGATACCGCCCCCATCGTCCCTTAGACGGATTAATCTTAGCCGCTCCAGCCACTTATTTTACAGGCCCAAATAAACTGGATACGCCCCAATTAATCACAGACGCAAGCAACTTATCAGACCAACTTATTAAAATAGAAAGAATTCTGGGTCTAAAAGTTCCATTGTATTTTTTGCTAACTAAATGTGATGAGGTGGCTGGGTTTCAAGGGTTTGTAAAATCCCTTCCCCTGACAACATTAGAAGAACCCTTTGGATGGTCGAATCCCTATGCAACGCATCTTAGTTTTAATCCCAACTGGATCAAAGAAGCCTTCCAACATACTTATCTTGCATTGTTCCAGGGTATGTTGCGCATTTTTGGCACAGAAACCAATGATAACCCTGAACCTGATGATATTACTATTTTCCCTGAAAGCTTTTTGCAGCTAGAAGATTCAGTTCAAACCTATTTAAATTTTATTTTTAAAGTGGGTGATTATGATGATCATTTCATTTTCAGGGGTTTATTTGTTACAGGCACCAGCGAACCGAATAGCTCGTTAAAAATTATGAGTCAGCCTTTCGTCAATGAACTCTTTAATACTAAAATTTTTGGCGAATTAGGCCTAGCTACTCCGATTAAGAAGTTTTTCTTAGTCATGAATAAGAAAATTTCTTTTATAAGATTGTCCATTTCTGGTGCATTTTTAATGGCTCTTTATGGTCTGTATTGGACCAATGACTACCTATCAAATACCATACAACGATTGCGTCCCCTCATAGAACAAGTCCAACAAGATATGGAAACATCCTCTATGCTGCCTTCAGCTAATGGGGATAGCCGTCCTATCACCCCCACCAAAGGTAAAAATATTTTAAGACTTTTAGATCATGTTTATCACTATCCTTTGCGTCATATTTTAATTCCGTTTTCCTGGATAAGCCCAACCACCTATAAGTTGAATAAAGTAAGCACAAATCTTTATCATTCCCTTATTGCCAGAAATTTAGACAAGGCATTCAGGGAAAAGGCCGAATTTTTAACCCTATCGCCCATGGCGATTTTGCCTTCGACCAAAAACTATGCCTCCCCCCTAGAGACACCTGAATTTTTGTTATTAGAAGGCTATGTGAAAAGTCTGGCAGACCTAGAACGTGCCACTCTTTTCTATACGGCCTTGCCCGAAACCCAAGATCCCTTTCAAATAGCCGAAATCCTAAACTATCTTTACGGTTATCCCTTAAGTCCAGATTTCTTAAAAGAAAAACAAGCCCGAACGATTCTGATTAAGGAAGCTCCCTACGATACCTTTAAACTGGAGGGGTATCGTTTGCACGCAGAAAAAAGGCTTTATCTTTTATATGATTTATTTCTAAAGAAAGTCTTAGATCCAGATTATATCTATTCCTTGGCCGGCAAGCTGCAGGGCTCTTTACACAACATGGGTGGTCGTGAACCGATCGACCTAGAGACCCTAAAAAAAAGCATTTCCGATATTAAGGAACTGATGGAGTTTTTGACCCAGGCGGGCGGTTCCTGGCTTTTGAACCCCGATTTCAACCCCGGATCTCGCTATCAAAAAATGGTGGATCAAATTAACCATATCACCCTTTTGGGACCTGCCATTCCCAAAACTCTGTTTGAAACCTCCAACAAAATGTATGCGAAAGCTGTACAATACTTACGAAGCTATGGATCGCCTGTGACAGGCTATTTCTTTGTAGTGTCTCCTGATACGCAAAAACTAGAACCGTCAGCTGGATTGATGAATATCGAAAAACAGCTAGATGCATTTTTACAACAGTCCTTTATGCAAAAATCATCGGGGGCATCTTTTGCCGGCAAAATTCCCTTGGGTCAATTCTTGCACTGGGATCCTCAGGGAGTCAGAAACGTACTTGCGCTGATCGAAAGTTATAAAACTTTCCTAAATACGGACTTGTTTAAGTATCCTGCAAATTTACAAGACACCTTGCGTCAGGCAGGACTTCTGCAAACCCAACGTAATATAGACTCCATCTTAGAAGGGGCCCAAAGTTTTTATGAAGAGCCCTTGAGAGAAGGATCAGATCAAGCCGACAATGCCCGTCGAGCCCAAGCTCTTAACATGAATGATGTGGGGCCCTTATTTATTAAAATACTAAAGAACCTAAACAGCTTGGGTGGGGGACCTGTCTATAACAAATTAAAAAATCTTCTGTTCGAGCAAGTTCTGAAAACCTTAAAGAAACTTAATACTGCTTTGGACGAAGGTTCCTATTTTCAACCTAGTGATTCTCAGTTTTCTGCCTGGAATGGGGAAGCAGGGGCTTTGTTCAAAGGCTTCAATATAACTGATGTATCCGAAATGAAAGATTATTTTTCTAATCAAAGTGCCCAACTGTTGACAATGGTGATCAACAATGCAGAATCACTAATTGATTTCTTAAAAGCAGACTTATTTGATACTGACATTGAACAAGTCAAGTTAATCAGCAAATGGCATACTTTGATAGAGCAAGCTATTGCCTATAGAAAATCCAAGACCTCAGGCTCTATGAAAACCTTACAAAAATTCATGGAAGAAGAAGGAAACAAAATTACTTATGAAAGCTGTTTTACAGACTTAGATCCCAAAGATTTCAACCAACCGTCCAGCGATTATTTCACCCAAAAACAAAACGATTTAAAACGGGGGATTTACAAAAGATGTCGAGCTTTAGCCGCTGAAAAAGCAGCCCAACAATACAATAAAATAGAAAATACTTTTAATGGGTCATTGGCAAATACCTTTCCCTTTACCCGACAAGTACCCAGTACTCCCCAATTAGAATCCGAGGTTTCCTGGACGTTGCTACAAGATTTTTTCAAAGAATTAGAAGAACTGAATCCCAATCTTCGTCAGTCATTAAAAGAGTCCCCTAAATATGGTTCAGGCTGGAAGAAAATAGAAACTTTTATTTCCCAAATGGATGAGGTCAAAAACTTTTTCATGACCTACTTTGCGCCACTGAAAAAAGATGATGAACCGGGGATGAGTTTTGAAATTAAGTTCCGTGATAATCGAGTCAAAGAATCTTTAGGTAATCAGGTTTCAGATTGGGCTTTCATCTTTGGAGATAAATCAATCAGTCTTCGTCAAAATGGACCAGGCGTGGGGATGGGTCGATGGACGGTTAATAACCCTGTCTCCTTTGGATTCCAATGGGATGTATCGGCAGCGTTATGGCCTCTTGAAACATCAAATACCCCAGCTTTGGTAAAAGTCGATGATCGCTCGTTATTTGTTTATGAGGGGAGCTGGAGCTTACTCCGTGCCCTAATGATTCATGCGGCCTCCCCAAATGATGGGGCCTCACCCTCAAATAATGTCCTTTTCAAGTTTGAGATTCCATTAGGCCCTAATCCAAATGCACCAGCCACAACCCAAGCCAAACTATTTATTAAACTTGTACCTCAAAGTATTAAAGGGCAACGGGCAACATCTTTCAAAATTCCACCCTTCCCCGTGGAAGCACCTAAACTAAGAGGGGGCAGCTAAGGAGACCTTCATGCCCTTATATGAAAATTTAGATCTCCTTTTACAAGATATTCCAGGCCCTCTGCCCCAGGGGCAAGATCTTAAATACAGTTCTGAATACGACCAAATCAAGGAAGCCTCGCGGGAAGATATGGATTTACCCCAGGGCGTTTGGGTTCAAGATCTGAAATCGGCAAATTGGGAAGATGTGGAAAAAATTTGTATAGAGGTATTACAAAAAAAATCTAAAGATCTTCAGGTTGCCAGCTGGCTGATCGAAGCATGGATTGACCTGTACAATATGGAAGGGCTAACCCAGGGTTTAAACTTATTATTACAACTTTCTGAAAAATATTGGGATACAGCTTTCCCAACTTTGAATCCTAAAGACTCCGAATTTCGATGCGCCCCTTATAACTGGATTAATGAAAAGTTATCCACACGCTTCAGCAAAGTAGAAGTGACATCCCCTGATAGCAAAGATCTTTTTACCTATTCCTATGCCACGTATGTTGATCTTCAAAAGGATGGCGGTGTATCAATTACGGGCTCCCCCGATGAAGAAAGTCCTGTCGAGAAACGAGAAGGGTTTGAAAAAAGTTTAAACCACACGCCCGATGATTTTTTCAAGCAACTCAACACCAATGGACAACAAGCCCTAGAGTATCTAAAAAAGATTCAAACTTTTTTGGATAGTAAGCTAGTTGAAAATAGCCCCTCTCTTTATCATGCTATGGAAAAAATAGAAGAGATTATAGCGTTTGGAAATCAAGTATTAGCCAGCCGAATAACAACAAAAGAGGCCGCTGCAGCAACTGAGGTAACCTCCACTGATCCCTTGAACAGCCCTGAACATTCTGATCAAACTCACACTAAAGGGGCAAGTATTAATAGCCGAAATGAGGCCTATGATCTTATTAACAAAGCAGCAGATTATTTAGAAAAACTGGACCCCCAAAGCCCTTCCCCCTATCTATTAAGAAGAGCCATTCGATGGGGACAATTAAATCTGAAAGATTTATTACAAGAAATGATTCGAGACCCAGGATCCTTAGAAGATTTGAAACATCTTTTGGGCATGACCGCAGAGGAAATAGCTGCAGCCGAAGGATCTTCTGCGGATATTCAACAATCCTAGTTGCGCTTAAACAGTGATCGTCGTATGGTTATTTGCATATAACCAACCGTAGGTAAAAATGAGTTTGATTTTAAAATTTCTGTCTTTTTTTTTCTGTATCTTTTTTTCTGCTGATGGTCTCACTTCTGCCCCCGCACGTACCGAAAAGAAAGTGGTTTACGTGTATTATTGGGCAGACACCATCGCTGATGAAACCATAGAACAGTTTGAAAAAGAAACAGGTATTAAGGTTGTTCGATCGTATTATGACAGTGATGAAATCTTAGAAACAAAACTACTTACTAAAAGCTCTCTTTATGATGTTGTCATGCCTTCTGCCATGCCCTATTATGGCCGTCAAGTCGAGTTAGAACTTTATCTACCTCTTGATCGCACACTCCTCCCTAATTGGAAATATTTAGATCCCCAAATTTTAAAATTATTAGAAGCCGTTGATCCTGGAAACAAGTATGGCATCCCGTATAGCTGGGGTACAACGGGCTTTGCCTATAATCCTGCTATTATGGAAAAATTCTTTCCTCATATTAAACTAGATACTTATCAAGTTATTCTCGACCCAACAATCATGGAAAAATTAGGCAGGTATGGGGTGGGGCTTTTAGATCAACCCCAAGATCTATTAGAGGCTTTTCTAGCCTACTTAAAGATTGTACCTAACTATGGTGACCTTACCCAAATAGATACCGTTAAATCCCTTTTGAAAAAAATACGTCCTTATATTAAATTTTTCACTTCAAATTCGGAAAAAATGGTAAGCAGCTTGGTGAATGGGGAAGCCGCCTTTGTACAGATGTGGTCAGGCGAAGCTTTAAGGGCTCAAAAATTGGCAAAAGAAGTTGGAAAAGAAATTAAGTTTGTGATTCCCAAAGAACATGCGGGTGCATGGTGTGACCTGATGGCTATTCCCAGAAATGCACCCCACCCCCATAGTGCCCACAGGTTTATTAATTTTATGATGCGCCCAGAAATTGCAGCTAAAAATATGAAAAATACATTAATGACCATCGCCAATGCAAAAGTTAAAGACTTTTTACCATCTTCTATGAAAAATAACCCGATTGTTTTTCCACCTAAAGAAGTACTAGACCATCTAAAATTAAACGAGAAACTGCCCCTTCCTTATGAACGAAAAACCATTCGTATGTGGGCCCATGTTAAAGCAAAACAGTAAAGGATAAGATCACGTGTTTAAATTTTTATTTCCCAGTTTAATAATATTTTTTTTGGTTGGATGCAGTTCCTTTAAGGAAAAAATGGGACTAACCCATTATAGCCCCAATGAGTTCGAAACCGTTCAATATGACCCTTTAGAAATCCCAAAATCATTAGCACTTATCAACCCAAAAGATGGTTTTTACAAACCAAGATCAACCCCATCATCTAAAGCCCAATCATTGCTCTTATCGCCTACCAAGATGCCTATTAAAAAAGATGACCACAAATCTGAATCTGTCTTATTAGATAAAATTAATGCGAATGAACGTGATCCTTATATTCGGCGCACCCTAAACCAGGAAGCCGGTGCCGAGCCTTCTCTTCAAGACAAGATACAGAATACATTAGTCTTTTGGAAGAAACCTAAAAAAGGAGATGTAATCGACCCAGAGGCTGAAAAAAAGAAATTGGCACAACTGAATGCTGAGGATAAATAGAATGTATTTTCATCAAGATATTAAAGGTTGTTTGTTTGATTTAATCCAAAAAGAGGGACTGAAGGAAGGTTTTATAAAAGAATCGTTGCCAAAGCTAAAAAAAGCCTTAAAAGATCTTCAAACGGCTTATGAAAAAAATACCCTTCCTGTCTTAAGGCTGCCCTATCTTACGGATGATATTATGTCTTTGAAAGATTTGGCTCTGAAAATACAAGATGATTTTACAGATACCGTTATTTTGGGCACAGGGGGGTCTAGCTTGGGCGGACAAGCTTTTTATGCTCTGGCGCCCAATAAAGGACATCGCCTTCATTTTATAGACAACATCGACCCACAAACTTTTGATTCAATCTTTAAAGATCTAAACCTAAAAAGCACATTCTTTATTGTGATTTCAAAATCAGGGAATACAGCCGAAACCCTGGTTCAATTTCAGCTCGCTCTTCAAAGTGTAAGCCAGGTTCTAAGTGTTGATTCTATTAAAGATCATTTTCTAGTCATTGCAGAACCCAAACCATCTTCCATCACAAAGATTGCCGATTTTTATCAAATCCCTTTATTAGATCATGATCCCCATGTTGGGGGCCGCTTTTCCGCTCTTTCACTGGTGGGCCTTTTGCCAGCCATGATTGCAGGCCTGGATCCTGTTTTAATACGGCAAGGGGCCGCCCGTGTCATAGACCGACTGCTGGCCCTGGGAGATCCCTCGACCTTCGCTCCAGCTATGGGGGCGGCTCTTTCTTATGAACTTCAGAAAAAAGGTAAGACCATTTCCATTCTTATGCCTTATATAGATAATCTCTATAAGTTCAGCTTATGGTATCGTCAGTTATGGGCCGAAAGTCTGGGAAAAAAAGGCCATGGCACCACTCCGGTGAATGGCCTAGGAGCCGTCGACCAACATAGCCAACTTCAGCTTTATTTAGATGGTCCCAAAGATAAATTTTATACCATTATTGTGGCCTCTATGGAAAATCAGGGGGACATGATCTCTGATCAATTCTCAAAAATTTGTCCCTCTCTTGCCTGTTTCAAAGGATGCACCATGGGGGATCTTATGGAGGCAGAACAAAGAGCCACCATAGATACCCTTATTAAAAACAAACGTCCCACACGTGTTATCGAAATCCCCACCCTTTCCCCTGATTTTATGGGCATGTTGATGATGCATTTTATTTTAGAAACTATTTTCATGGCCCACTTATACGATGTTGATCCCTTTGATCAGCCCGCCGTCGAAGAAGGCAAAATATTGGCCAAGGAATATTTAGAAAAAATTCTAAAAGCACGATTGGATCGTTAATGTCTTTTATTCAAAAACTTCCTTCTAATCTTATCAATCAAATCGCGGCGGGTGAGGTGATTGAACGCCCTGCATCAGTGGTTAAAGAATTAGCCGAAAATGCCCTTGATGCGGGGGCTACAGAAATTGATATTGTATTAAGAGATGGCGGAAAAACTTATATTTCTGTAACAGACAATGGCCAAGGGATGGGGTTAGAAGATCTCAAACTATCCATTGAACGTCATGCTACGTCAAAACTTAGTCATCAAGATTTATTCAATATTTCCACTCTGGGGTTCAGGGGGGAGGCTTTACCCTCTATTGGGGCAGTCAGCCGTTTAAAAATCACCACACGCACTAAAGACAGCCCAGAAGGGTGGTCTTTATCCCTAGAGGGGGGATCGGTTCAAGACTGTCTACCAGCCGCCTCTGCTCCAGGCACCAAAATTGAGGTGCGTGATTTATTCTTTGCGGTACCTGCCCGCCTGAAGTTTTTAAAAACGAATACCATTGAAACACAGCACGTTGTGGACTTTGTTCAGCGTTTAGCACTTGCCTATCCCCAAAGAAAATTTTCTGTAACGGCGGATCAAAAAAGTATTTTTTCATACAGTCCCCAAGACCATTCTAGCGAAGGGCTTTTAAAACGTGTGACCCAAGTTATGGGTTCAAAATTTGAAAACGATGCCCTATCTATTGATTCAAATCGAGATGGGTTTTCCCTATCAGGATTCATCAGTCTTCCCACCTTAAACAGAAGTAATGCCCAGCTCCAGTTTTTCTTTGTGAATGGAAGACCCATCCGAGATAAACTTTTTTCGGCCGCCATTCGCGTGGCCTATCAAGATTTCCTGGCCCATGATCGGCACCCTTTGGTCTGTCTCTATTTGAATGCCCCTGCCCGATCAGTGGATGTCAACGTCCACCCTGCCAAAACAGAAGTTCGTTTTGAAGACAATCAATTTATTCGCAGTTTTTTAATTGGCAGTTTAAAACAATCCCTTTCGGGCATGCAGCATCGTTCTGCCTCAAGTGTTGCCCACGACATTTTAACATCTTTCCAACCCAAAGAATCTTTGCAGCAGATGAACTTGGGAGGCCCCAGCGGTCAAAGAAGCCCTGCCTCCTATACCCCTTCTTCAGCACCAGTTTTTTCACCTTATAAAAAACCACCTACTTTCTCTGAAGGTCAGATCCCTGCCTCGTTATATGAAAACCAAGCTATTCAGGTTTCAGAAAAGGAAGAGACGCAGAGGCAGGATATGGAACAGTTTCCTTTAGGAGCTGCTTGCACCCAGGTTCATGAAAATTATATTGTGGCTCAAACAAAAGATGGTTTGGTTATTGTGGATCAACATGCCGCCCATGAAAGAATTCTATATGAGAAACTAAAACAACAGGTCACCGAGCATGCTGTAAGAAGCCAAATCTTGCTGATCCCAGAAGTCATTGAGCTTCCCAAAAAAGAACATGAAGCCCTTATTAAAAATCATGAATCTTTAACAGAATTTGGGATCGTCCTTGAATCGTTTGGCGAAAATAGTGTGCTGGTCCGCGAAGTTCCCACCCTGTTAGTAAAATCCAACATCAGCCAACTTATTAGGGATTTAGCAGAACAATTATGTGCAGACGAACATCTGGTTCTTCAAAAAAAGATAAATGAAGTTTGTTCCTCGCTCGCCTGCCATGGAAGTGTCCGATCGGGTCGACGATTATCGGTATCAGAGATGAACGATTTGCTACGCCAAATGGAAAATACCCCCTATTCGGGACAATGTAATCATGGGCGTCCCACCCATGTGGAATTAAAATTAAAGGATATTGAAAAACTTTTTGGTCGACGCTAGGGGTTGCTGATAGACTATTGATATGATTCCACAACGCGATCTTAATTATACCTACAATCCCAAAACCCTTGGGGAGAGAGCTGTACGCTCATTAGCCATTATTCTTCGACGCCTAGCGGATTTTTTCTTTCGTAAACGATATGGTCACAGAGCTGTTTTTATTGAAACCATTGCTGCCGTTCCAGGCATGGTAGGGGGCGCCCTTTTACATTTCAGATGTTTGCGAAAAATTAAAAATGATCAAGGGTGGATTCGCCAATTGTTAGATGAGGCCGAAAATGAACGTATGCATTTGATGGTATTCATACAGATTGCCCAACCTACGCTTCTTGAACACTGCTTAATTTATGTAGCCCAATTTTTCTTTGTGGTGTTTTATGCTTTTTTCTATATGTGTTCTTCTAGATTAGCCCATCGGTTTGTAGGCCACCTAGAAGAAGAAGCCATTCATAGCTATTCGGAATATCTAAAGCTGGTGTTACAAGGCACCATTGAAAATGTACCAGCTCCTGATTTGGGCATTCGTTATTGGAAACTTAAAAAGAACGCATGCCTTAGTGATTTAATTATCGCTGTCCGAGAAGACGAGCGTCACCATCGAGATGTGAATCATTATCTTTCTGATAAGGCACATAAACTCTGATCATACTTCAGAAAATAAAAACTCTAATCGGTTTTTTGGAAGAGAGCCTTTAATAATTCGGAAGAAGGGTTAAGATTTATTTTGTTTAAGCCATGGGTTTCATGAACCAAATCATAAGCCTCTTTTATCAAATGCCCATGCGCCTCCAGGCACGCTACTTTAAAATCAGGCACGCCACTTTGCTTGGTGCCTAACAGGTCCCCTGCTCCACGGAGTTTTAAATCCTCTTCGGCGATCAAAAACCCATCTTCTGTGGATCTCATCAGTTCTAGGCGTTTTTTTCCCACGGATGATATCTTTTTGCCATATAACAATAAACAATTCGAAGGCTTATTTCCTCGTCCCACCCGACCCCGCAACTGATGCAGCTGGGCCAAACCAAACCGTTCGGCATGTTCGATAATCATAATGGTTGCATCGGGAATATGGACACCAACTTCAATAACAGTTGTGGAAACGAGCACTGAACTCTTCCCATTTTTAAAGTCATCAATCGCCCTCTGTTTTTCCTCCGAAGGCATGCGCCCATGCATCCACGCAACATTCTCTTCCCCTAAAATTGAGCGTAAAATTTTAACGCGCGCTTCAGTATGCCCTAAATCCAAAGCTTCCGATTCCTCGATTAAAGGACACACCCAATAAATTTTTTGTCTCTCATTCATGGCCCGCTTCAAGGCTTCATGTATTTGGGGAATACGATCTAAGGGTAGAACTTTGGTTTGAATAGGTAATCGATTTTTTGGCTTTTCCTTTAACAAAGAAATATCCAAATCTCCATACAAGGTTAATGCCAATGATCGAGGAATAGGGGTAGCCGACATAACAAGCACATTTACACCTTCCCCTTTTTTGATTAATTGATGTCGTTGTTCCACCCCAAAACGATGCTGCTCATCAATCACCACAAACCCCAACCGATGAAAAACTACATCATCTTCCAATAAGGCATGAGTCCCTATAATCATTTTCAAAGTTCCATTAGCTAGGCTTTTCCTAATGCTTTCTTTTTCTTTGTTGGCTGTCTTTCCCAACAATAAACCCAATTTTATATCTGTGTTTTCTAAAAAATTTTTAAATGTCTCATAATGCTGTTGAGCCAAGATCTCTGTGGGCGCCAAAAGAGCACACTGCCCCCCCGATTCCAATACTTGAAGCATGGCAAATAAGGCAACCACAGTTTTACCACTGCCCACATCCCCCTGGAGAAGGCGCATCATGGGGAAGGAGCTGGCCAACTCTTCAGAGAGAAGCTGGAGGATTTCTGTTTGGTTGGAGGTTAAATCAAATGGTAGAGCCTTTGTGATTTCCTCCAACAAATGTCCATTTCCTTGAAAACGTTGACCCTCTTTTTTTAGGCTATTTTTTCTAAATGAAGCGAGGCCTAATTGGTAGGCTAATAATTCATCAAAAGCCAATCTCTCCCTGGCTGGGTTGATAAAAGACAAGTCATTTTCCTGTTTCGGGTTATGCAAACTTAAAATAGCCTCTCTCCAAGAGGGCCATTGATGCCGTTTTACAACCTCAGAAGGAAGCCATTCGGGTAAATCAGGGACACGGTCCAAGGCGTTTTTTATGATTTTACGATACATGGTTTGGGAAATGCCTGCCGTTAATGCATAAAGGGCCGATGTGCCCTGCCATTCCATTTTTGACTGTATTGAACCTATGAAATCAGGGTGCACCATTTGAAAGCCTGCAGGGGTATGTTCCAGAAGGCCACTTATTAATCTTTTTTCTCCTACGGTTAATACTAGTTGTACATACGGTTTTTGTGCATGGAAAAAAAGTACATTTATAATACTTCCATTCTGGTAACACATTACTTTGTAAGGATGCAGAGGTTTAGAAGGGGGGAAATGTGACTGAACAGAAACAATACAAGAAACCAAGCTTTTAGGGGTTGCTTTTTGTATATCCTCATAAAATATACGGGTTTCTAGGCCTGTTGGAAAGGACCATACAAGATCTAACACCCTTTGCTTGCCAAACTTATGTAAACGTTGGGCTGTTTTTTCCCCCACAAAAGGAAGACTTTCGACAGTGGAAAATAGGGGTGATAATATTAACGGACGCATATTTTATTTTTAAAGGTCTTCCCTTTAAATCACAAGAACCTTTAGTTTTGAGAAAAAGGTTTTATTAAAGCTGGCAATAAAAAACCCGCCTACTCGGCGGGTTTTCTTTTAGAATCCTTCGCGTTCCATGCGTTTACGGAGAAGTTTACGGAAACGGCGACCCGCTTCAGCTTTTTCTCTGACACGTCGTTCTGAAGGTTTTTCAAAGCTACGACGCATTTTCATTTCACGGAAAACGCCTTCGCGTTGAAGCTTCTTCTTCAAGACCCGCATAGCTTGTTCTAGATTATTTTCATGAACAATAACTCGCAAAAAAATCACTTCCTTTCTGGTTAGTGTATTTTATATATAACGATGTTTTATAAGAATTTCAAATAAAACGAAAGCCCGATAAGAATCTGTCTCTTATCAGGCTTTGTAAAAACTATCTGTTATTTAAGTTGTGTAATAAGGGTTTGCCTGGACGGAAAGAAGGTACATGGCGAGAGTCCACTTGAATAGAGCGACCATCGCGGGGGTCAATACCCACCCTTTCTCTTCTTTTCTTTACGGAAAAGGCGCCAAATCCACGCAGTTCTACCCTTTTGCCTTTTTCCAAGGCGTTGGAAATTTCCTCAAAAATCACGGCAACTATCTTTTCAATTTCTCTGGGGGACGAGTGTGGCATTTTTTCTGTTAATCTAACGGCAAGTTCTGATCTTGTCATGGTATACTCCCTTTTTTGGTTGTTATGATTTTCTCATCATGCATCTGTTTTTTCTGTATGTCAATAATATGGATATTTTTTATTACAAATTTATCTATCTTTATTACATCCTCTCTACGGGTTCTATGCCCAATAAATTCAAAGCCAATGAAAGTTTCTGGAAAGCTTGTTTACACAGAAACAAACGAATGGCTTTTTTATCTTGGTTGTTCTCATTTATTACATTACATTCTTGATAAAAGCGACTAAAAATTTGAGCTAAATCAAAAGCATAATCACAAATTAAGTGAGGAGCTAAGTTTTTATAGGCCTTTTCAAACGCTTCCTCTGCCTGCATGGTTTTTAAAAATAACAATCTTTCTACAGGCAAAAGACCCAGAGAGTCTGGTAGAGTCGTAGCTTGATCTGATTTTTCTAAGATGGAACGTATTCTAACCAAGGCATATAAAAGATAGGGACCCGTTTTACCTTCAAAACTCATAAACTTCTTCAAATCAAATTGATAGTTTTGAACGGGGTTATGCTGAAGGTCGGCAAATTTTAACGCTGCCACACCCACTCTTTCGGCAATACTTTTTTGTTCTTCCACAGAAAAGTTATCTAAGGATTTGTTTTCCAGCATTCTTTTGATCGCCTCTTCTTTTAAGGTATCAATCAGCTCTTCTAAACGCATTGCCCCACCCGAGCGGGTTTTAAAGGGTTTATTGTCGGGCCCATTCATGGTTCCAAACCCAATAAAATCTGTGCGTACTTTATATCCTAACTTTTCTGCGGCCCGGAAAACCTGTTCAAAGTGTAACCGCTGACGCCCATCCACCACATAAATAATTCGTTCTGCCTTAAAAACGTGGATACGCTCATCTATGGTAGCCAGGTCTGTTGTGGCATATAAAAATCCGCCATCGGACTTTTGTAAAATAAGGGGCGGCATTTCTTTTTTATCTGAAAAATCTGCAACATTAATGATCAGTGCACCATCACTGCTCTCTACGGCCCCTTTTTCTTGGAACTGCTGGATAAGAGAGGGAATTTTATCTTGATATCTGCTTTCTCCAAACCAGTGATCAAAGGACACATTCAATCGATCAAAATTTTTCCGCATATCCGCAACCGATATATCCACAAAGTGTTGCCACAAAGCCCGATATCCAGGGCGCCCCTGCTGCAATTCATAGGTGGCATATCGGGCCTCTGTAGCCAGAGACTCGTCCTCTTTACATGCCGCAGAAATAATAGGGTATATTTCTTGCAAATCTTCCAATGAAACGGGGGAATAATCAGGATAAGGGCCATGAAAATTTTTATCAAAATAGGGCAGATCTGGTCTTTTTTGTTTAAGCGCAACAATCAACATTCCCATTTGGGTGCCCCAATCACCCAAATGTATATCTGCAATAACTTTATGCCCTTTATAGCGAAACAGCCTTTTTAAGCTTTCCCCAATAATGCTAGATCTTAGGTGACCCACATGCATGGGCTTGGCTACATTTGGTCCACCATAATCAAAAATGGTTTTTTCAAGAGACTGGTTTGGAACAATAGGACTGGTGGTGTCAAAATGACGAAAAAGAAAATCACAAGAAAGGGTAAAGTTCAAGAACCCTGGTCCCGCTATAGAAACGTCGACTCCCGCCAATACGGGGGTCAGGTTTTCCTTCAGTAACAAAGCTAGGTCTTGGGGGTTACGATTTGTTTTCTTACCCAGGGCAAGAGCTCCACTACATTGATAATCAGAAAGATCAGGGCGATCAGAGGTCTTTACCCAGCACATGCTCTCTTCTGCTTCGAACCCTAATGATTGGAAACTTTCTTTTACCACTTGGGTTAAATATATATCAATAAAAGGCATTTTTTCTTATTTAATGAAGAAAGGGCACAAAGGCCCTTTCTTTTAAATTTATTTTTTATTGGCCTGGCTTAACGAGAGTAAAATTCAATAACCAGATTGGGTTCCATTTGTACAGGATATGGAACATCAGCTAGGGTAGGAACTCTTAAAAACTTGCCTTTTGTCCCCTTACCATCAACTTCTATGTAAGAAGGAACTTCTCTTTCACCAGATTTTAAAGACTCGAGCACAATCGGAAGCTCACAAGACTTTTCTTTTAATTCAATAACATCACCCTCTTGAACACGATAAGAAGGAATATTAATTCGACGACCATTCACACGAATATGGCCATGACTTACAAACTGCCGTGCTGCGAAAACAGTAGGAACAAAACCAAGACGGTAAACAACTGCATCTAAACGGCGTTCTAACAAGCCGATCAGGTTTTCTCCGGTGTCACCACGTGTATTTGCTGCTTTTTCAAAAAGGGTCCGGAATTGCTTTTCCCCAATATTACCATAATAGCCTTTAAGCTTTTGCTTAGCTGTTAACTGTACCCCATAATCCGTTGGTTTTTTGCGACCTGTCTGACCATGCTGACCTGGGCCATAACTACGCACGTTAACAGGGCTTTTAGGGCGACCCCACAAGTTTAACCCCAAACGACGGTTTATTTTGTACTTTGTTTCTAAGCGTTTACTCATATTTATCAATTCCTAAAAAATTTGAAGAAATCCCAACTTCGAGGAGAATGTTTCTCGAACGAACAGGTATGTTTAACCTGATTATAAAAAAAATGTCAAACATTTATTGAAATAAAGGCTAAAATTATTAAGGTTTTCACCTTTACAACCTCTGGAACCCAACGGTAAGCCAGGCAGAGGGAGTATTTGAACAAAATAAAAAACCCGTGATTTTTAGAACCAAGATTTCAACTCATCTATTCTTTACACCTTATTTTTTTTCCCGTATAGTTTCTAATTATAATAATTAATATTGAGGTAATATGATGTTAAAAGCTTTATCCCTCTTCTCTTTGTGCCTTTTGTTGGCATCATGCAAATGCTTCCGAGAAGACTGCCAATTGTCTAAAATGAATGACAAGACATATAATGACTGCCGAGATCGCCTAACTCAAGATGGTAAACTAACCGATAAGGACGGTCGTATTCTGGTAGCAGACCGCACATTCTTTGCTTATGATCGTCACGACCTAACACCATCAGCCAAAAAAACTTTGAATGGTCAAGCTGCCTGGATGATGGCTCACCCTGAAACAAATGTCATTATATCTGGTCATTGTGATGAGCGGGGTACCAGAGAATATAACATCGGTCTTGGGGAACGCCGGGCAAACTCAGCTCGTGACTACTTAGTTGCTCAGGGAATTAACCCAGAACGAATCACTGTTATTAGCAAAGGCAAAGATGAACCAATTGTTATGGGATCTTCTGAAGAAGCCTGGGCTCAGAATCGCGTAGCAATATTAGGTCCCAGCGCTTAATTTTTAATACATTTAATCCTTTAAAAGAACCCCAGCTAATTCCTGGGGTTCTTTTAATTAGAAAAAAAATTCTTCTTTAAACTTTTTTAGCATCCATCTCAGCATTATAGAATGAAAGACAAGCCACAAAAGAATGAATAATTTGGCTTAATTCTTTTATTTTTCATAAAAACAGAAGATACACTTAAGACTGTTCTTTGTTTTCTGAGTCTTTAACAAAAGAAATAAGCAAAATACAGATCTTTCAAAGCTTTTGTGACTAACATGAAATTAGGAATAGAAGTCCAACAAAAAAGTTGAAGAAACCTGTTTCATTTGATATTTTGTTCTATGTTTGTTCTTTAATAAGAACATATAATTTAAGGAGGATAATTATGACAAAAAGTGCAACAGTGGATCCCCAACCCGTAGATATTTTTATTGGGGCACGTATCCGTGAGCGTCGCCAAAAACTAGAGTGGACCCTGATAGAGTTAGCACAAAAATTAAAGGTTTCTCATCAACAAATTCAAAAATACGAACAAGGTACCACCCGTGTTTCTGCAGGAATTTTATTCGAATTGTCTGAAATTTTGGGAGTATCCATAAACTACTTTTACGAAGGGTACGAGGAAGTTTCAGAATTTCCGAAAAACAATGTGATTTTAGCGACTCGTACATCACCCTTGCGTATCGCCCTAGTCGAAGATGATCCTTCCGATGAAATGTTTATCCGGGAAGCAATTTCCGATTCGCACAAATCTGCAAGCGTCCATGTTTTTCATAATGGGGAACAAGTTCTGGACTTCTTAAAAAATAAAACAGGTGCCAATCGATTCCCAAGACCGGATGTGATTTTTATGGATCTAAGTTTACCACGATTAAACGGGATGTCGGTGTTACGCGAGATTAAACGAGACAGATCTCTTCAAGACATTCCTATCGTTATGCTATCCAGCAGCATTAACAAAAAAGATATGATCGAATCTTATAAAAACTTTGCCAGCGGTTATATAAAGAAATCTTTTGATTTCAAAGAGTTTAGAGAGCAGATTCGGGATTCTATTAACTATTGGTCCACTATTTGCTTACCACATATGTAAAAAAAGGCTAGAAACGCAACACAATATTTGTGCCCAAAACATACAAAGTATTAATAAAGGGGTCAGTGCGAACCAAAGCAAAGCCCCTTTTTCCTTTCTCGTAGACACTAATAACCCTTCCCACCACTTCCCCCTCTTCAGTTGTGAGGGAGGTTTGAGGTTCACATGGGGCTTCTGCTGTAAATGGCAACAGCCTTTTTCGGACCTCTCCCACATACTTTGTACGGGCTGTCAGTTCTTGACCCAAAAAACATCCCTTATCCCAATCAATCGCCCCCATTTCATCCATCTGATTCTCAAGTGGTATACTTTTTTCAGCTTCTAAATCTAGTGGACCTTCTGGGATACCCAATCTTAGACGGTGTTTTTCATAAGGTGTTCTATCAAAAGTTATAGGATTTAGTTGATCTAAGGGGCCTATAAAAAGGCTACCCAATTGATTAGAACGGGGATCTTTAAACACATGACCCACCTTACTAAAATCATTAGCCAGGCTGACCGCGACACCCCAATCAGGAAGAACTGACAAACCAACATCACTTCGTAGTTTATAAAATGAAAGCTTTTTTATAAAAGACTCCATCATCGTGGTGCCGGGCGTTAGAAGAAAAGAATTTTCTGTAGCAACAATAAAAAAATCACAAAAAAACCTGCCCGTGGGGGTTAAGAACAAACCGTATAGGGGATTTTCTGGTGTAGCTTTAGATACGTCTTGGGTAATAAGGCCCTGTAAAAAAGAATGCCTATCTTGACCCGTAACCTCTACAACCCGTCTATAATCTAGTATGATCCACATTGACGTAACCCCTTGATTCTATATGATAGCCGAATGAACATATTGTTTATAACTTCAACTTATCTTGGTGACGCTATTCTCTCAACGGGAATTTTAGATCATTTTTACAAAAAACACCCCCAGGCCTATTTTCAGATTGCCTGCGGGCCTGTTCCCGCCCCCTTGTTTCAGGTATTCCCTGGGTATAAGACCATTTACCTTATAAACAAAAGAAAATTTTCCCTACATTGGATTTTTTTATGGATCAGATGCCTATTTAAAAAATGGGATTTGATCATCGATATTCGGGGTACGGGCATATCTTATTTCCTATGGGCCTCAAAGCGCCAGGTGTGGCATTCTTTATCTGAAAAGACATTGCGTGTCCACCAATTAGCTCGATGGATGGGCCTAAAAGAAACACCCTTTAATAAAATATGGCTTGACCCTTGTCATCATCAAGAAGCAGAACAACTCCTGCCAGTTGGCTCGACCTACATTGCTTTTGCACCCACCGCCAATTGGGATAAAAAATGCTGGCCCTTGGAACACTTTGTTGATTTAGGCAAAAAGCTCCTACAAGATAAAAAAAAGTTTCCGAACGGAAAAATTATAATCCTAGGCACTTCTGACCAACGTGCAAATCTTGATTCTCTTTTTAAAGCATTTAAGCCTGAAGAAATCATAGACCTAATGGGACAAGTCTCTTTGCCCACCCTCTCGGCTTGCTTGAGCCGATGCGCCCTGTTTGTGGGAAACGATTCGGGTCTTATGCACCTGGCTTCTGCTTCCAATACCCCTACGATTGGATTATTTGGTCCCAGCCCCGTCGATGTTTATGGGCCATGGGGAGAAAAAACAGCCTCTATTAGTTTGAACGACGATCAGTCCGAAATTTTAGGCCGGATCGAAAAAGGTGAAAGCGTAATGAGAGACATCACTGTAGATAGTGTTCATAAGAAAATAAATGAATTATTAAAAAATTCTTAGATACCCTCTTCCTTTAAGGGCCGAGACAAAAGGGATTCAATAGCTACATCAATGTGGACATTTTTATAAAGCACATCATACACCATGGTGCATAAGGGCATTTCTACTTTTAATAATTTGATCAAGGTCTGCAAGGCTTCTGTGGTGTAAAAACCTTCTACAGTTGTTGTGCTCAGGAAGTGACGATCCACATTTTGTCTTTGGCCCATCTCAAACCCAAATTGAAAATTCCGTGATTGGGTTCCCATACACGTTAAAACAACATCCCCTACCCCAGAGAGTCCCAAAAAAGTTTCTTCTCGCGCACCTTTTGCCAAACCCAGCATTTTAATTTCATGTAACCCCCGTGTAATAAGAGAAGCCACTGCATTCTCACCAAATCCCCGGGCTCTTACAATGCCACAAGCAATGGCTAAAACATTTTTTACAGCTCCCCCAATTTGAACCCCTATTACATCACTATTTAAATAGGGGCGAAAATTACGATGAGCAAAAGCTTGAACAACCATCTGTCCTTTTTCTTTATTTTTACAACCTATAGTCGTGGCCGCCGGATGGTTTCGAATAATTTCAGAGGCAAAATTGGGTCCTGATAAAATAGCAATAGGATTGCTTATCTCTTGTGCTGCCACCTCTCCCATAAGGAGTCCTGTGGACTGCTCAATACCCTTAGAGGCAATAACACAAGGTGTATCAGAATTTATCACGCATTTGATGGTTCGCAAACAGGACCGCAAAGATTGGGCGGGCACCACAAATACGACCAGATCAGACACAGATAAGGAATCATAAGAACTATCTATGGTGACGGCATCAGGCAACTTTACATCTGGAAACGCTTTCACATTTCGATGGGTATGAGCGTGGTTCACCTCATGCTCAAGCCCAATCATCGTCACATGAGATCCTGCCCTATAAGCCGTCAAGGCTAAAGCAGATCCCCATGCGCCCAATCCTATTACAGATACTTTTAACATTTAACTTCTCTTTCTATCTGAGCCTGAGTATACTGGGAACATCGTTTTTTATGAATAAAAAAGTATACACAAAATGACCTTTCTTATTGGGGTTTCCTTTTCGGTAGCCGTTCTGCTGTTTTTAATTTCCTCTTTTTTTGCTTCAGCAGAAACAGCGCTCACAGCTTTTTCGCGTCCTCGAATTCACCGCCTAGCTAAAAGAGGAAATTTAAAAGCAAAACGGGTAGAAGACCTCTCTAAACAAATGAACAATGCGGTAGGCTCCATCCTTATCGGAAAAAATGTGATGGATATTTTGGCCACGTCATTAATAACCACTGTTTTTATGCAGCTTTTTGATGAAACAGGTATGATTATTGCCACCATGGTTCTAACTTTTGTGGTGATCGTATTCTTGGAAGTGTTACCAAAAATGTACGCTATTACTTATCCTGAAACTTTAGCCTTGGCTATTGGTTGGACTATTCAAAAATGCGTGACTGTCTTAACCCCCCTTATGTATATTGTTCAAATTATTTCGGAAAAAACACTCAGTTTATTAGGTATGAGCATTTCACGAACCGAGTCTTGGCCTTCCGCCATAGAAGAACTTAGAAGTGCGATTGACCTACATGGTAAAGAGCGCCTGAAAAATGAAACTCATATGTTGCACAGCGTGCTAGATTTAGCATCTTTAACCGTTGAAGAAATTATGATTCACCGGTCAGATGTTCAGATGATTGATATAGAACAACCTCTTCAAGCTATTCATGATCAAATTTTGAAAAGCCCCTATACTCGCCTTCCCGTATGGAAAAATTCACCTGAGAATATTTTGGGTATTTTAAATGTTAAAACATTTTTAAATGAATATCTCAAAGCGAAGGCCCATAAAAAAGAAGAGTTCGAATTGAAAAAGGCTCTTATTAAGCCTTGGTTCATTCCAGAAACCACGCCCCTTCTTCATCAGATGCATGCCTTTCGTTCAAAAAGAAGCCATCTGGCCATTGTAATTGATGAATATGGATCATTCTCGGGCATTGTAACCCTGGAAGATATTCTAGAAGAAATTGTGGGTGAAATTGACGATGAGCATGACATCAAAAGCATGAACATACGTCCCACCAAAGATGGGGCTTATTTAATGGAAGGCATCGTAACCCTGAGGGATATTAATAAACAATTCGATCTTGAAATACCCGATGAAGAGATGTCGACCCTTGCAGGCCTTTTAATTCACGAAAGCCAAGCCATTCCTGAGGTGGGTCAAAAATTCCATTTTTATGGGATAACTTTTACCATTATTCGGCGTGAAGAAAATCAAATTACCCTTGTGCGTGTAGAGCTTCCTCAAAAAAAATGAGATCACTTCTTGATGTTATTTTCCCTCCATTGTGCCCCGTATGTGAATGTGTGGTACCTAAGAAAAGTACTTTTTGTGCCACCTGTTGGTCTAAATTAAACTTTATTTCAGACCCTTTTTGTACACAGTGTTCTCTTCCTTTTGAAAGCAGCACATTGGAAGAAAATTCAGCTTTCTATAAGTGTGCTAGCTGCCTTCAAACCCCACCTGCTTTTTCTTCATCACGATCAGTTTATGTATACGATGATGCGTGTAAAAAAATGATTTTATCTTTTAAACATGGGCAATCTCTTCATCTGGGCCCCGTACTTGCCGACGGGATGTGGCATGCAGGAAAATCTCTTTTGGAAAGTTCAGACTTAATTTTGCCTGTCCCCCTTCACTGGAAGCGTTTATATAAACGAGGATTCAATCAATCGGCTGTTTTAGCTCGTCACATCAGCGCGCTCTCCAAAAAGCCAGTGGCACTTAATTTATTAAAAAGAACCCAAAACACCCCTTCTCAGGGTATATTATCTTTGGAAGATCGGACCAAAAATGTGAAAAATTGTTTTAAAGTAAGTGACTCACATCAAATTAAAAACCGCATAGTGGTGCTAATAGATGATGTGATGACCACAGGGGCCACGTTAAATGCGTCTGCTCACGCCTTATTAAGAGCAGGAGCAAAGGAAGTTCGCACACTATGCATAGCCAGAGTTAAACCCTAACAATGAGAGAAGACTTATGAAAAAAGTGATTATTTATACAACAACTTATTGTCCATATTGTGTAAAAGCTAAAAGACTTCTAGAGAAGAAGAAGGTAGCTTATGAAGAAATAGACGTGACCCATAATGAAGCCTTGCGGGATGACATGATGAAAAAAGCCGAAGGTCGCCGTACGGTGCCCCAAATTTTCATTGAGGGGAAACCTATTGGTGGATGTGATGACTTACATGCCTTAGATGCCTCAGGGAACCTTGATTTAATGTTGGCATAAGTCCTGTATTTTACGTATAAATCACACAAGTTAATTTTTATAAAGCGAGCATAAAATGTTGTTTTTAGGGTTTATTTTTATTGTTGTGATTTTCTTTCTTTTTTAACGGCTTTTACTGTTCAACAACAGAAAGTAGCGATCATTGAGCGTCTAGGAAAATTTCAAAAGTTGGCCCTTCCTGGGTTAAACTTCAGAGTTCCTTTTCTGGATCATGTGGTGGGGTATGTGAACTTACGCATTCAGCAACTAGACGTTCACGTAGAGACCAAAACAAAAGACAACGTGTTCGTTAACATTATGGTTTCAGTTCAATATCATGTTCTTCCCGATAAAATTTTTGAAGCCTATTATCGGTTGGAAAACCCCGTTCATCAAATTCAGGCCTATGTTTTTGATGTGGTACGCGCCAAAGTTCCCAACATTCACTTAGATGATTTATTCTCAAAAAAAGACGAGATCGCCATCGACGTAAAACAAGAACTTCATGAAACCATGTCGGGCCTGGGTTATGACATCCTAAAAGCGTTGGTAACAGATATTCAACCCGATAAAAACGTTAAAAATGCCATGAATGAAATCAACACAGCCCAGCGACTCCGTGAAGCTGCTCAAGAAAAAGCCGAAGCCGATAAGATTATGCGTGTTAAGCAAGCAGAGGCTGAAGCAGAAGCCAGCATTCTGCATGGAAAAGGAATTGCAGGACAACGTCAAGCTATTATCGAAGGATTGGGGCAATCGGTGGAGGACTTACAAAAAGCATCTCCTAAACTTAAAAGTACTGAAATCATGGAAATGGTTTTAGTCATTCAATATCTAGATATGCTCCGCGAGGTAGGAAGCTCCTCGAAAACCAATACCCTGTTTATGAATCATGCTCCCCAAAGTGTACAAGATATTGGTCAACAAATTCGCGAAACGATTTTTGCAGCGAAACACTCTAAGTAATAAGTGGAGAATAAGTTTTTATAATTTCCATCGATTATGAAACCACAACCATTCGGAAGGGTTTTCCAAGATCCATTCTTCAAAAATTTGGTTTATTTTTAGGGATGTTTCCAAAAAATCCTTTTCTGGTTTTAAAGGGGGGTGATAGGTAATACGAAAATTCACACCCTTAATGCGCTCTACTTGCACCGGAATTAAAACGGCGTTGAATTTTTCAGCCAAGCGTGCAGGTCCTGTGGGGGTATAAGCCACCTGGCCAAAAAAAGGTAACTTTTCCCCTTCGGATAGCCTTTGGTCTAATAATATGCCCAAATTTCCTTTTTCTTTAAATAACCTTAGTAGGTCTTTTGATCCTTCGTGCCCTTTTAAAATAATCGACACAAAAGGGCTATATCTAACCCAAGCAAAAAACTTTCGTGTCATCCAATTATTGGGAGGGCGCGACAACAAGCTGATTCTCATCTGCCGTAAAGTAAGGATTAAGTGGGGGATTTCCCAGTTGGCCATGTGGGCAGAAAAAAAAACTAAAGCTCTATCCTGAGCCTGAATGGTGTTTAAACCGCAATGATCCACCACCTCAACTGATGATCGGGCGATACGCATTAGATGCGGGAATTCCCCCATCACACGACCCAAATTATTCCATGCTTTTTTTAGAATTTTTTCTCGTTGGTGGTGGGATTTTTCAGGAAAAACATTTTCTAAGTTTGCTTGCCCAATTTTATGGACAGGCAAAAAAGGGCCCACCCATTCTGCCAATTTCCCCCCAACCGCAGACGCCAAACGAGCAGGTAAAATTCTGAAAAAAAAGTATGCGATTAAAAGAGGCAAAAACTCTACGGGATCCAGAAGAATTTTTCTTATTTTCTTAATCATTTACTTGATCTTGTGCTCTAAAACTTTTTCCATTTTTGCCCAGTTTTTCCATTTTAAAATGAGAGGCACAGGAAGTATATATCTTTGATCTTTTTTTTCTAAACGAACCCAATCTTTTTCAGTCGTCACTAAACTGGCTTTCAAAAGATCGGCAGATTTTTTAAGAGCAGTGATATCTTTGGCTTTATAGAAATAGTGATCAGGAAAACTTTGGAACCCCACCATATCTACCTTTAACTTCTTTAGGGAGCTCAAAAACCTCTGCGGGTTTCCAATCCCACAAAAGGCAAAGACACGACCTAAAACCAAATCTTGAAGTGAGATTTCAGCATCAGCTTCTAAGATGGGACCCCTAAAGTGGTTTTTTAAATCTGTCATCACTACATCTGAGGGGGCACGAACAGTCACCACTATATCTGCTCGAGATAGACCGTTTTCTAAACTCTCACGCAAAGGACCCAAAGGAAATATTTTCTTGTTGCCAAAACCATCAAGCCCATCCACAACTACAACACTTATATCTTTAAATAGAAAAGGGTTTTGGTGCCCGTCATCCATAATGATCAATTCTATGCCATTTTTGATCATGGCCCGCGCACCCGCTTTTTTATCCTTAGATATCCACGTGGGCGCGACACGAGCCAAAAGAAGGGGCTCGTCGCCTACCTCTTGGGCACCGTGATGATGTGTATTGATTTTAAGGGGCCCTTTTTCTGACCCACCGTATCCCCGACTTAAAAATCCTACTTTCTTGTTTTGGTTTAAAAAATGTTGGGCAAGACTGATCGCTACAGGGGTTTTTCCTGTTCCCCCCATGGTAAGGTTTCCCACACAAATAACGGGCACAGACAGTTTCAAAGGTCGTATTTTTTTCAATCGTCTTTGAACCGCCCTATCATAAACAAAGCTAATCCATAAAAAAAACCTCGCATACCAGGGAAGAGAATTTTTCCAAAAAGAAGGAGCTTTAATCATTAAGGTACTTTTGGATTTCAGTGACTATCACAGGCAAAATATTAACATTTTTTAAAATTTCTTCTGCTTTTTGGGACTGTTGTTTGATCTTTTTAGTATCCTTTAAACAAGAAGTGACTACTTTTTCCAACTGGGTCACAGACCTTACTTGGATTCCTGATTTGTTTTTCAGCAAAAAATCAGCTAAGTCTTGGTTTTTTTTCATATGAGGACCAAATATGGGCAAAACACCTAGCCGCGCTGGCTCTAACACATTATGCCCCCCTATTCCTGACACAAAAGATCCCCCCATGATGACAAATGAAGATAGGCTGTAAAATGTACCCAACTCACCCAAACTATCAACGATCAGTACATCGGTGTGGGGTTCTATTTTAGTATTGTCAGATCTCTTAATAAAAGAAAAACCCAGGGAGTGTATGAGCTCTGCCACTTGACCAGCTCTTTTGGGGTGGCGCGGAATTAAAATTAAAAGAAGGCTTTTTGGTAATTTATCTTTTATTCTCTTATGGATTCCTAAAACAATTTCTTCCTCTCCGGGATGGGTATTAGACACAATCCACAAGGGGCGTTTTCCTATTTGCTTTTCCAGGGCATGTACTTTTCCTAAAGGCACATCTAGGGTTTGTCCTTCATATTTCAAGTTTCCAACCATTTTTAAATTAGAAGGATAAAAACGTTTAAAGTTTTTAAAATCTGAAAAACTTTGGGGGAAAATAACCGAAAAACATTTTAAGATGCGTCGAATAAAAGAGGGGCACATAGACCAGCGGGCAGCGGTATTAGATGAAAATCGTCCATTTAAAAGAAACAGGGGCCCAAAACGAGAGGCTTTAGTGATCATATTAGGCCAAAAGTCAGATTCGGTCCAAAAACAGGCATTAGGCTGCCAATAGGACAAAAAACGATAAACCCACAAAGGGTGGTCCAAAGGTAGGTATTGATGGATACATCTTTTGGAAAGTTTTTTTTGTAACAGCTCTGCTGAAGCTTGCGTACCACTGGTAATCAAAAAAGAATGACTAGGGTATTTTTTTTCAAACAAATTTAGTACTGGTAAGAAACTTAGACACTCTCCGATACTTGCTCCATGGAACCAAAAGACTTTTCCCTTAGGACGAGGATGCGATGCATAGCCATATCGTTCCTGTAATCTTTTTTTATCTTCTTTGCCAATAAAGGCTCGATATATCATCCACATCTTTAAAAGGGGATAACTAAGAAAAATTAAAACTCGGTAAAAAGCATACAGCATTTAAGTATTCAATTGTATGTGAGCATCTGTGTTCAGAAGATCTAAGGATTTTTTCAGCATTTTCTTAACTGACTCTGCCTCTTTTTTTTCTTTGGGATAAGTTATGGGCGCCCCCCACATCAAGACCCCTTTGGAAAAAAGACCGGGTAGCATAAATCGATCCCAGCTGTTCATAACCTTATGTCTTTTAACAGCATAGGTAACAGGTATAAGATCTGCTTTTGACAAATAAGAGGCCATAATCGTTCCATCACTTACCTCAAAAGCAGGTCCCCTGGGCCCATCGGGCGTAATACCAAGCGTCTTTCCTTGACGACTTAAGCGAACCATATCTAATAAGGCCCGAGCCCCCCCTTTTTTGGTAGAACCAGCCACAGTCTTGATACCAAAATGATGGACTGTTTTGCTAATAATGCGCCCATCTTTATGAGCAGAAATTAACATAAAAAATGTATTTGCCCCGCCTGGCCACGCATAGGGTAGCAACAATAAACGCGAATGCCAGAAACATGTAATAAAAGGTTTTCCTTCTTTTAAATAAGACAAAGGAATTTCAAAATTAATTTTTTTCCACGTATTGGTTTTAAACACCAAACGAATATAAAGGGATGCTAAAAATGCAATTATGTTTTGAACAAAACAGGATTTTAAAAGCCTTTTAATCACTCGCCCCCACCCGTAAGTTGCAATTGGCACAATCCAAAATAAATAGAATCTTTATTCTTTAAAAGCTCTTGATGGGTGCCTGATTCTACAATTTTTCCTTTTTCCAAAACAAAAATTTTATCAGCTTGACGTACGGTAGATAAACGATGGGCAATAATTAAGCTTGTGCGGCCTTCCATTAATTTGGTAAGGGCTTTTTGAACCTGATGTTCAGATTCGGTATCTAAAGAAGATGTGGCTTCGTCTAATAATAAAATAGGAGCATTTTTTAAAATAGCTCGAGCAATCGAAATCCGTTGGCGTTGCCCCCCAGACAAACGGATACCAGCTTCTCCGATTAGCGTATCATATCCCTTTGGCAAGGCTTGGATAAAATCATGGGCTGCCGCTTTCTTGGCAGCATCTATAACATGTTCCATCGACGCTTGAGGGTTTCCATAGAGGATATTTGCCTTAACTGTATCATCAAATAAAATAATGTCTTGGCTGACCAGTGACATCCCTTGGCGCAAAATTTTTAAGGGGATGTCTGTGATAGGGTTTCCATCCACAAAAATGCATCCCTTCTCGATATCATAAAAACGTAACAAAAGATTCATCAGGGTCGATTTTCCAGACCCACTTTGACCAACTAAAGCCACGTGCTGGCCTTTTTTTATGGATAGAGAGATGTTCTTTAAAACCTGCTTTTCTTCCTCATATGAAAAAGAAACTTTATCAAAAGTAATTTCTCCTTTTTCAATCTGAATATTATGTGAAGTGGCCTTAGGGTTATCTATAATTTGGGGTCGCTGATCTAAAACGGAAAAAACACGCTGTGTCGCTGCCAGCCCTTCTTGAAGGTTCGCATTCAGGTTTACCAAACGTTTCATGGGCTCGTACGCCAACAATAAAGCGGAAATAAACGAGAAAAAAGCCCCAGCCGTACTGTGGCCCGTTATGACTTGATATCCCCCATAAGAAATCACAATAACAATCGCAAGCCCCCCCAGCGTTTCCATAATGGGAGACCCTAAGGATTTAATCCTATTTGATTTAATCGATAACAAAAACAACTCTTCAATAGTGCTATGCGCTCGCCCTATTTCATAGGCTTCCATGCCATAAGCCTTAACCAACCGCACCCCTTGAAAAATTTCTTTTAATAGCGAAAGGAAAAAGCCCGTTTCTTTTTGTGTTGAAACCGAAACATTGCGCATTCTTTTGCCAATTTTTACCAGGGGAAGAATGGCCACAGGAAAAACAAAAAAAGAAATAGAGGCCAAGAAAGCGTCTTGATAAAACATCAAAGACACCAAAAAAACGACGGTTAAAATATCTTTACCAAAACTAGTGATTGTATTAGAAACGGTGCTTTTCATTAGGTTTACATCATTGGTGCACCTGGAAATTAATACACCACTGGATTGGCTGTGGAAGAAACTCAGGTCGGCATAGACCAAATGACTTAATAAATCTTTTTGAATATTTGAAACAATTCGTTGTCCCACGAAATTCATCAGCAAGGACTCGGTATAAGAGGCAGATCCCTTTAAAACAAACAGAATTAAAACCCCTAACCCTACAAATTTTAACATCTGAATGTTTTCAGATTTAAACACATCATCAATCACAGATTCCATCATCTTAGCCAATCCCGCAGTACACGCGGCAGAAACCCCCATGACAAACAAAGCCAAAAGGATGGTTAATCGATAGGGGGCAATGTAAGAGGTCCAAAGCCGTTTTAAGAGATGGTAACTTTTATCTGTGTGCATGATAGGCTTTCAGCCCTTGATTCCCGACTATTTTTTTCGGAAACTATCCAGTGATACCACAGTCCCCTCAGCACCTCCCGTTGTAACGACATCGGCAGAGTCATCAGAGGGCTCGGCTCCAAATTGGAAATGACGAACATTCCCAATTTTGGGATTAAATTCTAATTCGAAATTAACAGCAGGGTCACTGATATGGGAAACGGCCTGGAATGGTACCACAACAGTCTCCACTTTTTCGTCAAATTTTACATCCACCGAAAGAATATCACCCTCGATCCTTAGGTTCCAAAATTCGTGCTGTAACACAATAGTTATTTCTTCGGGGTATGCTTGGCGAATATGATCCGGAAGAATAACCCCAGGGTATCTGGTTAAAAAGCTCAGATAAAGATGATGCCCACCCTTTAACCCTTCTCTTGAGATCTGGGTCAGAGCCTCTTTCACTACGGATAACAAGGCGCGATCGATCATTTGTTCATAATTCAAGTAAGACATGTGTCACCTTTACAATAAAGCGGGGGCGTTCTGTTGCCCGGGGCCCCCAAACCGCGCTTACCCATATTAGGCAGCGATTGCAGCTACGCGGTTGCTGTTAGCAGCTACGCGAGCTTTTTTGTTTTTGTTTGCATTTATAACAAACAGCCCGATAACGGTGGAACAATACCGAGCAAAAAACCTATCTTTAGACGCACGTCGATCCTAGGTCACCCCCATAAAAGTGGTGGAGGTGCCGGGAACTGCCCCCGGGTCCGTTTCGCTTATTACATAAGCCGTTTATTGCCATAGATAGAACAACTCTATCATTTGGTAATATAAGGCTTTTTTTTCTGTTTTCAAACAGTTTTCCTTCTTGATTTAAGGAAAACATGAAAAAGAAATCGTCTATTCTGACAGATCAAAAACTTTATGCTCAAGATCTTCATTAGAAATTTCCACATCATCTAATGAAACGGTTTTATAAATGGTTAACAGCTTAAAATGACTCAACTCTTTTTTAATCAACCCCATCATTCTGGGCTCACACGCCAAAACAACCTCATCAAAAGAACGATATATTTTTTCAATCTCTTTACATAAGTGGTGGGCAAACTGTTCTTTTTCTACTTCTTTGCTCTCTGTATGGGGGGGAAAAAAGTGGCTATCAGCACGTCCTTTTTCATGTCCCACATGGGACTGTGATAGTGCATGGGGATGCGCTTCAGCAGAGTTCCAGACACATTGAAGGGTTTCTTTGACCTTTACGCCCAAGGCACTTACCAAACGGGCTTGTCTGTGGTTTGCTAAAACAATTAATCTTTTTTTACCGTGCATGATTTACCTCTTTCTCTGTTATAGACATTTATAGACTTTAGGTACCCTTTATTAAAAAACGGGTCAACAACAATTCAAAAGCTGTCTCTTTTTGCTAGTTGGATAGCTTAGATTTAATCATCTGAAGGTGCCCTTCTTTTTCCTGATCGGAAATGGAAAAATTTCGAGGCGTACGAAATGGTCTATTTTTGTAACACATCGAAATATCTGCAAAAGAGATAGTTTCAACCTTCTTATCACAAGTTGCCACACTATGGGCAATAGAGAGCCCCCTTTGTCTCCCCCCCCGAAGTTCCAAATAAACCTCAGATAAGAGTTCGCAGTCGATTAAGGCTCCATGGTATGTTCGGTTGCTGGAATCGATCTTGAAGCGACGACACAAAGCATCGAGACTTGCAGGAGAGCCAGGAAACATACTGCGTGCTAGTTTTAGTGTGTCTACAATGGGATTTTTTAAAGTTTCAACAGAGATAGTTTTTAATTCGAAATTAATAAACTTTAAATCAAAATCAGAATTATGAATAACGAGCTGAGAATCTTGAATAAATGACAAAAAAGGCTCGGTAATTTTTTCAAAAACCGGAAAATCTTTTAAAAAATCATTCGTAAGACCATGAACTTTTACAGCTTCACTGGGGACGTCTCGTTGAGGATTAACATACGAGTGAAAAAAAGCGCCCGTGGGAATACAATTGACCACCTCGAGGGCTGCGACCTCCACCAATCGATCCCCCTTAGCTGGATCAAGACCTGTTGTTTCAGTGTCTAAAATAATCTCTCTCATTGTTTAAAAAACCTTTATTTAATAACAAATTTATACACAGGACAAAAAAAACAAAATCAGAACAACTCGTTTTTTTTCTAGAAAATCTGGGGGTTTTAAAACCACACCGAAAGAATTTTTTGCAAAGCACAAAAAGATGACAAGTTATACACACCCTCATTTTTATGCACTAATGGTGTTAAGCTTTGCTAAAAAATCGTCTAAATCTTCCCGGGAAGCCAAAGAAAAAATCACCTGGGCAGAGGCATCTCCCAAAATACCTATATTCACCTTGTGGCCAATCCTTTCTTCCAAAAAAGCCTCGATTCGCCTAAGCTCTACCTTCTCGTCCTCTGAAACCTCAAGGGAAGGCACCAAAAACTCCCCCTCCGCAGATTGCTTGGTTTCCAAAGACACAGCCCCTTTGTTTGCTTCTTTTCCTTTTATTTTTTGAAGAAGCTTTTCTCCCTGCCGCACACTCATCTTTTTTTGAACCATCAAAGATGCAAGGTCTTCAGCCTTTTCCAGACCAACCAATATTTTTGCATGTCCCGCCGAAAGATTCCCAACCTCTAGCATGTTTTGAACGGAAACAGGAAGCTGCAAGAGGCGACACATGTTCGCCACATGTGAGCGGCTTTTTCCTACAAGTTTTGCTACCTCGTCTTGAGTAATCCCCATCTTCTTTAGAAGGCGATCATATCCCTGGGCTTCTTCGAGGGCGTTTAGATTTTCGCGCTGTAGATTTTCTACTAAAGCAACGGTCATCACTTCCTCATCGGACATGTCGCGCACCAGAACGGGCAAACGATCTAGCCCGATTTTTTTAGCAGCCCGCCAGCGGCGCTCGCCTGCAACAATTTCATAGGACTGTTCCGAAAGACGCCGCACCAAAATAGGCTGAAGAACTCCGTTCTGAAGACAGGAGTCACCCAACGCTTCTATTTCTTCTTCATTAAAAACGCGTCGTGGCTGATTTTCACCAGGAACAAGTTGGCTGGTATAGACCTCTTTTAGCCCCTCGGTGCCCGTTTTAACAACGGCTTCCGCAC
>JBKCVN010000023.1:0-155869 GCA_046317875.1 Alphaproteobacteria bacterium
CGCCAGAATTTCCTGAAGACAAAAAGATTAGCCCGCCTGAATAACGCTCTAGCCAATCTGTTGTAATATTTGGAACACCATCAACATAACCTTCAATATAACTGAGTGATGACAGCTTCATGAGATTTAAATAGCCCTGCTCACTTTGAGCAAAAAGGGTGACAGAGTCTTGAAAAGTTTCGTAAGGGCCCACATCCATTATAAAAAACATTGCCCCAATGATGGGCTGTATACCTTTATTTGAAAGAGCGTTTGCAAATTCAAGCGCCCCAAAAAGATTCCCCGTATCACAAATTCCTAAAGCTGGAAAGTTCATCACTTCTGCAGCTTTAACATAATCTGAGATTTTTACGGCCCCCTCACAAAGAGAATAGGCCGTATGATTTTTTAAGGGAATATAGGAAAACACAAAACCTCTTTTAACTCGCTTTAGAAATCAATTCTTCTATGGTTGAAAAAACTTTTGGCAGTCCTGCAGCATTATTTCCACCTGCTTGTGCCATGTCTTTTCTTCCACCGCCGCCTTTTCCACCGATAAAATCTACGGATGCTTTTACAAAATCAACAGCGTCAAAGCGGGAGGTTAAGTCATCTGAAATCCCAATAATCAGACATACTTTATCATCTTCAACTCCACCCAGAACATAAACTCCTGAGCCATTTTTTTTCTTCATATCATCCAACAATGAACGCATTTGGGAAACCGGCAGACCGTCTAAAGTTTGAGAGAAAAAATTCACCCCATTGAAAACTCATCGTGGCAACGGTTGCCATAGAACATCCTGACCTGCGTCCATAATCATGAACAGCTTCCATCAGTTGGTTCCCCAAACCTCTCCTGCGATGATCTGGATGTACCTACAATTGATCGGTAAATAGTGCCAAAAATCACACTCCCATTGCAGCCTGCAATAATCTTACTTCTATCATCTCGAATAAAAAATGCGAAAGGATGAGCCTTGCCGAATTTAGGCGTCTCTTGATTAATTTTCCGGGTTAGAAAACCAATGTCTGTGCTTGCTGGTTTGGATGTGTGCTCAAGTCTCATTTTTTAATCCCAATATAAATATCGAGTGTTATGTTATTATACTCATGACCTCGCTCATCATAAACTTCAAAGTCTGCAATATAAGATCGAACACCACCTAAATGAAACGCATTCATTTTCCATATTTTTTGGGACATAATCAGATTTTCTAAAGATCAATATTCGATTCCAGCTGACTAATTGCAGCCCTCGCCAACTGATCAACACGTTCATTTTCGGTATGCCCCGCATGCCCTCTCACCCACTTCCATGTTATTTGGTGACACTGGGCCAAAGAATCTAATTGTTCCCACAGGTCTTGGTTTTTAACTTCTTTTTTTTGGGCATTTTTCCACCCATTTTTTTTCCAGCCCTGCAACCACTCTTCCATGCCTTTCTTAACATATTGACTGTCTGTATAAAGCAAAATCGGAATGAGCTTTTGAACAGCCTCAATACCGCGGATAGCCGCCATCAGTTCCATTCTATTATTTGTGGTCATGGGTTCTGCACCCGAAATTTCTTTCTCATGCTTTCCATACCGTAATAGGACCGCCCATCCCCCAGGACCTGGGTTGCCTTGGCAGGCCCCATCTGTAAAAATTTCAATAAATTCTTTATTCATCTAACGCTCAATGGTATGAAATGTGATATTTACTATGCCTCATTCACACTTTAACCTCAAGACAAAGACATGACCCTTATCCTAGAGCGCGCTACCCTTGTTAAAAGATACAATCGATTTTTGGCAGATGTTCAAAAAGAAAAGGATATACTCACCGTTCATTGTCCCAATTCAGGGTCCATGAAAGGACTCAGTACCTCCGGCAATCATGTTTGGATCAGCATGTCTCAAAACCCTAATCGTAAACTAAAACATACTCTGGAAATTATAGAAGTTGATGGGACTTTGGTAGGGGTCAATACACACCGTACTAACCAGATTGTCAAAGAGGCTCTAGAGAAAAAAGAAATACCGAACCTTGGCAGCTATGATGAAATTCATCCCGAAATTTCTTATGGATCCAATTCTCGAATAGATTTTGGGCTCAAAACAAATAATGTCCTTCATACTTATATCGAAGTCAAAAACGTAACCTTAAAAGATGGCGACTATGCTCTTTTTCCAGATGCCCCCACCGAACGGGGCACTAAACATATTTTAAACCTTATGGAGGCTAAATATAAGGGATACCGAGCGATTATGTTCTATGTTATTCAACGATCGGATTGCAAAAAATTCTCTATTGCTAATATGATAGATCCTCTTTATGGTGAAACCTTGAAAAAAGCTGTTGAAAAGGGAGTAGAAGTCATGGCTTATCAATGTCATGTTACACCCACACAGATTCAGCTTGGTAACAGTATTATAATAGATTTAGATTTTTAACGATGACCCCTACCCCTGAATTCTCATTATCAAATTTGGAAAAAATGCGCAAAGCTGGCCAACTGGCGGCTGAAGTATTGGACCAGATTACTCCTCATGTAATCAAAGGGATCTCCACTGAAGAACTTGATAAACGCTGTCATGATTTTATCGTTAATGCAGGAGGTATCCCAGCTTGCTTAGGATACCGCGGATTTCCCAAATCCATCTGCACCTCTGTCAACCATGTGGTGTGCCATGGCATACCCAGCCCTAAGACTCTTCAAGAAGGGGACATTTTAAATATTGATGTTACAGTCAAGCTGGACGGATGGCATGGGGACACAAGTCGCATGTTTTATGTGGGCAGGCCCTCTGTAAAAGCCAAAAAACTAGTCGAAACCACCTACGAATGCATGATGCGCGGAATCCAGGCCATCAAGCCCGGGGGATACCTGGGAGATATTGGATATGCCATTCAAGATCATGCAGAGAAAAATGGATTTTCAGTTGTGCGGGATTTTTGTGGGCATGGAATTGGCACCTACATTCACGGAGAACCAGAAGTTTTGCATTATGGAAAAAAAGGTACGGGTCTTGAACTAAAACCTGGTATGTTTATCACTGTAGAACCCATGATTAATGCAGGAAGTTATGAAGTAAAAATTTTACAAGATGATTGGACTGCTGTGACCCGGGATAAGTCCCTTTCCGCCCAGTTCGAACATACTATTGCCATCACACCTATGGGATATGAGATTCTAACATTATCCCCCAAAGGGTGGTCATTACCTCCTTACACATGACAGAATCCCCTCATTACTTAGGTCACAGACACCGCTTGAAAGAACGCATTCTAAAAAGTGGGAGAGAGTCGGTACCCGATTACGAACTTTTAGAAGCTGCTCTTTTTTTAAGCCAGCCCCGACGTGACACCAAACCCTTGGCGAAAGAACTTTTAAAAAAATTTTCATCCTTAAATGATGTTTTTTTGGCCTCCCCTGAAGAACTCATGTCCGTAAAGGGTATGGGGAACTCTTCCATATCAACCCTCAAACTTATTTTCAATATCGCCCAACGGTTAGGTCAAACCACTTTGCAAAAACGTTTCTCAGTCACAAATATGGAAAATTTGGCTCGGTATTGCCGTCTGCGCTTACAAGATCCCAAAGTGGAACAATTTCACGTTTTTTTCTTAGATGGTCATCATCAAATCATCACTGAACAGGTGTTGCAAGTTGGGACGGTGGACCAAACAGTGGTCTATCCTCGGGAAGTTATAAAAAAAGCACTGGAAGTGGGGGCCACCTGGCTTATTTTGTCACACAATCACCCCAGTGGTAACTGCACCCCTTCCTCGGCAGACATCGAACTTACACGACACATTATGGAAGCCGGCGAGAAACTAGGAATTGGGGTTTATGACCACTTGGTAATCAGTGCCATTAGCCATGTTTCCATGCGTGAATCTAATTATCTTCCACATATTTAGATTTTTCCCTTGATCAAGTTTTAAGGATTGGGTACTTTGAGGAACACCTTTTTGCCCGCTTGGTGGAATTGGTAGACACGACGGACTTAAAATCCGTTGGCTTTTAACGGCCTTGCCGGTTCGAGTCCGGCAGCGGGTACCACTCAAAAAGTTTTATTTTGTATCTCTACAAAATAAGACATAAACTTACCTAAAAATTTTTCCCAAAAACTGTTGTCCCAGCCCATCTGGTGCAGGGCTTCCAACGAAAATCCCCTCTGAACACCATCCAAAATTTTATATTCATCAGTAGAAATCCTGAAGAAAAAGTTTTTGTTTTCTTCAGAACTGACCAAAAAATAGCAAAGGGCGGGAGAAGGCAAAATAGACCGCGTTTCTTTGGATTCAATCGTGTTCCAAAGGGTCTGCAGGCAATAGTTGGATTTATAAAGCCGAACAGAGGGATGCAGTACAAAAACAAATTTAGCCAAAGACACGCGGGGCACAGGCAAAACATCATCCCACTCAAGACCCTTTAGATTTTTATAATGCATGGAAGATAAATTCATCTCCCATTCCAAAGAGGCTAATGATTGAGCCAAGGGGTCATTTATTAATAGGGGAAATTTATCCCCGTATTCACACAAATAAGGTGATCTCTGGGGAACCGTAAAAATATATTCTTTTGCCAGGTCGAAAAAAACATCATTTCCCAACCACAAACTGGTCATTCTAAACTTCACTGAAAGGGTTCGGTAAAGACTTTGATAAAGATTATTCTGATAAACCTGTAAAGAGTGTGAAAGAATGATATCCTCTCTGTCACTATCTTTGGTCTCTTTTTCTTGAAACAACAAACCCTTAAATTGTTGCTGGAATTGGGATAAGCTCACAAACTTTCTCCATATAAAGGTTCGCACGCTGGGCTTGATTAACCAGAACCTCAAAAGAGGGTAAATCATTATCCCATTCAATGAGTGTGGGCAGCCTTTGTGTAAAAGATAGGGCATAGGCATATAGTTGCCACACTTCCTCAGCAACAGTAGTTGCGTGGGAATCAACAAGCATCTGTTGTCCATTCATTCTCATCGTGCCATGGCCTGCTAAATGAATTTCTTTTACCAAACCACTTTGGGCTATTCTTTTTATATATTTCTTTGCACATTCCCCATGATTAATGGCACTGACATATAGGTTGTTCACATCTAACAAAATGTAACATCCTGAACGACAAGCTAGCTCGAGAATAAAATCAGCTTCTTCATAATCAGAACTTCTCACCTGAAGGTACGTTGAGGGATTTTCGATCAGGATCTGCCGCTGCAATATAGATTGGGTAAGATCGATGTTGTTGGCCATTACCTGCAAACTTTCTTCTGTGTACGGCAAAGGCAAAAGATCATTAATATAGACACCATCTATGTAATTCCAGGCTAGATGTTCCGAGACTAAACCAGGATTCAGTTGGACACATAAAGATTTCACAAAGGTTAGATGCTCTCTGTTTACATGGTCGGATCCCAAAGAAAGACCCACCCCATGAAAACTTAAGGGATAGTGGTGTCGAATTTTTTCAACCCCAGATAAGGTAGTGCCCATTCTTAGGTTTTCAATGTGGACCTCGAACCACCCCACATTAGGCATCGACTCTAATATCTGATTAATATACGCGGTTTTAAGACCAAGCCCCGCCACAGCGGGAATGGAAGACTTCATTTAAAGACCATAATCTTTTGATTTAAGTTTGGCAGGATTATGAGGCGAACATTGAACCGGGTAGCCCCTGTCCATGGAAGGCTGCAAGGTTCCATACAAAATGGTTCCATCGTCTCGGGTGCCGACCACAATTCGACCACAGGTTCCCTTGGGTACCCATCTCCACGCACCCGGATCGCAAGCTTTGGCAGTCCCTGCGCAACTGTTAGGCTCCCCATCAAACGAGGCATAAGCACAGTCATTTTCATCCTTGCCCGCTATACCGTAACATTTTTCATATTCGGATGGTTGACCTTGGGGCACAGGCGGTGGTGTCGGGAACGTAAAAACGGGGGGACTATCAGAAGATGAAGGGCCAGAATTAAAAGGATTCGGGGGAAAAGGATCACCCCCAGAATGTGAAGCGCAAGAAATCAACGCCACCAATACAGCTCTTGAAATAACGTTGGTTTTGTCTCGATGATTTTCCATAAACTTATTCTAAGGGACGCCCCTGAAAAGTCAACTTTGTTTCTTTAAATCAATTATCCAGCTTGAGGGAAAATTTGCTTTTCTGTAAGCTTATTTGAATTTAAATGGAGAATAAACGTGTCATCATTAATCGATTTTTATTTTGTTAAAGGATTTCTAGTAGGATTATCTGTAGCCGCCCCCATAGGCCCTGTGGCCATTTTTTGTATTCGACAGACCCTGGCCTTTGGAACATTCGCAGGCCTTACAGCAGGATTGGCGGTATCCCTGGCAGATGGTATTTACAGCTGGTTGGCCGCCTACAGTACAAGCTTGATTGAACATTTGATGCAAACCTATTCCCGCTGGCTTTATCTAGGCGGAGGATTATTTTTAATCTACCTGGGCATCAGTGTTTTCCGTAGCCCCTCCATTAATCAGCAAGGGGATAATAATCAAATGCCCCGTAATCTGTTCCGATCATTTTATAAAACTTTACTCCTTACGTTTGCCAGCCCCATGACCACTCTTTTATTTATTGGTATGTTCACGGCCTATGGAATTTTCGAAAACCCCATAAACTCTAATGGTCTCACATCCTTGGTAGGGGGGGTGTTTTTTGGTGCATTAAGTTGGTGGGTTATCCTAGCGTTTTTTGTTGGATTCATAAAAAAACACTTTGATAAAGGCTTTTTTAAATATATTAATTATATATCTGGAACATTAATCACAGGGTATGGCACATTTACACTTTATAAATTTCTAGAGCTAGCCTTCTTTTCATAAGAAAAAAAGTCTCTTGACATACCCCCTTACAATGTATAGATTTTCGGGGAGTTTTACATAAAGGTTTCAAAATATGGCTAATCATAAATCAGCAAAGAAAAGAATTCGTCAAACAGAAGTGAAAACCGTTCGCAACAAAGCCCACATGAGCGCTTTGAGAACTTCTGTTAAAAAAGTAGAGCAAGCGATTGCTTCTGGAAATAAAGAAGGTGCGCAAGCTGCTTTGAACGCTGCCCAGCCCCATCTTGTAAAAGGAGCCAAAAGAGGTCTTCTTCACGCAAACGCAGCTTCTCGAAAAATCTCTCGTCTTTCTACTAAGATTAAATCTTTATAGATTCTTCGTTTAAAAGAAGCTATTATTCTCTTAAAATATATTAAATATATTCAAAAAAACAGGGTTTGTTGAAAAACAATCTTAGGGTAGTTTTGTGACTGAAAAAGTACAAATTTGGAATCGCATTCAGTCTTTGTTACCAGAGGTCTTTGGTCAGACTGTTTATAAGGGATGGCTTAAATTCTTAAGTTTTGAAGAAGATTTAGGAAGCCGCCTTTTGTTGTCCGTCCCCTCGCCCTTCATTCGTGATTGGATTACAACACGATACTTAAATCAAATTGTTGTTTTATGGCAAAAAGAAGATCCTTCCCTTCAGTCAATCGAAATTATTGCCAAAGGGCCCGACAAACAAGACCTTATTGACAACCCCAACATATCAACTGAAGCACAAGAAACTTCAGGAGATGCTTTGGATAATTACCTCTTAAAAAACTCAACAGGCGGCTTAGATCCCCGTTTTACCTTTGAAAATTTTGTAGTGGGTAAACCGAATGAGCTGGCCTATGCGGCTGCTCAAAGGGTGGCTGAATCCAATAAAGTTTATTTCAATCCTCTGTTCCTATATGGAGGTGTGGGCCTTGGCAAAACCCACCTTATGCATGCAGTCGCCTGGAAGTTGCATCACACACAGCCCAATCGACGGGTCATTTACATGTCGGCTGAAAAATTTATGTATCAGTTTATTCGTGCCCTACGTCATAAAACGATTATTAATTTTCGAGAACAGCTTCGGTCAGTTGATATCTTAATGATTGACGATGTTCAATTTATTAGTGGCAAAGATTCAACCCAAGAAGAGTTTTTTCACACATTCAACTCGTTGGTTGATCAAAAGCGTCAGATTATTTTATCGGCCGATAAATCTCCTTCAGAAATGCAGGGTATCGAGGAACGTATGCGTTCCCGTTTAGGATGGGGGTTGGTGGCGGATATCCATCCCAGCACCTATGAACTAAGGCTAGGCATTTTGCAATCAAAAGCAGAAAATCTTCCCGTTCCTATACCATCCGATGTTTTGGAATTTTTGGCCCACAAAGTTACATCTAACATCCGGGAACTAGAGGGGGCCCTTAATCGAATCATGGCTCATGCTACTTTAGTGGGATCTGATATCTCGTTAGAAAAAACCCAAGAACTCCTAAAAGACTTGCTGCGGGCCAATGAAAGATACGTGACCGTAGAAGAAATTCAACGTCATGTGGCCGAACATTATAATATTCGTGTCAGCGATATGCATTCCAGCAAACGATCCCGAACGGTTGCACGCCCTCGTCAAGTGGCCATGTATCTATCAAAACAGCTGACCTCCCGATCCTTACCCGAAATTGGTCGCAAGTTTGGGGGTCGCGACCATACAACTGTGATGCATGCTGTGAAAGCCATTAAATCCCTTCAAGAAACCGATTTGTCTCTACGGGACGATGTGACACTTTTAGAAAAAATGCTAGGGCATTAAATGCCATCTAAAAATTATCTCACCGTTAGCACCGGACAAGAAATCCGAGCCCATTTTGAATCAAGAAATTCCACCACCCTCTTTGTCCCTGCTTTTGTATTAAATCGCTTAGGTGCCCCTGTTCTGGCTTGTTATCAAAAAAACCTTCCTAACTGCTGTTCTTTAGTGGTGGAATGTCAGACTCCAGGGCAAGCTCTCAACTGCCTATACCATGGGATTCATAGTATTTCTTATGTGAATAAGAAAAAACATCAGGGCCTTTTTTCGATCGCGCAACATTTAGGTGCTCATATTATTTATAAAAATTAAAGAATGTTTCATATAATTAGAAGATCAATTGACATAGATGGGTTGACTAGGTTAGCTGAAATTTTAGATTGTCGCAATATAAAGCATCACTCGATCTTTTAAAGTAGACCAAAATGATCCTTGGAGGAACCCTTACATTACCCACAAAAAAGGGCCCAAAACTGGGCCCTTTTTTTAAATATACGGGATATTTTATTGCAAAGCAGCCTTGGCTTGGTTTGCAATTTCTTTGAAAGCTTCTTTTTGGTGAATGGCCAAATCGGAAAGAACCTTACGATCCATCTCGATATTGGCTTTTTTCAAACCATTGATAAAACGTGAATAAGTCAACCCTTCCAAACGAACGGCCGCATTGATACGTTGAATCCACAAAGCGCGCATATCGCGTTTACGCGCGCGGCGGTCACGATAGGCATATTGTAAACTTTTTTCCAGACGTTGAACCGCAATTCTAAAGCAGTTCTTGGAACGTCCTCTAAATCCTTTGGATTGGCTAATAACTTTTTTGTGTCTTGCGCGTGCAGTGACGCCTCTTTTGACGCGAGCCATTTAAATTCTCCTCTTTCCTTAACCGTTGGGCAATAATCTTTTCACAAGCCTAGCATCACAATCTTGAAGGATCATGGTGCCGCGTGAATCACGGATCATGCGTTGAGACTTGTTCCGGCGAAAGTGGTTCTTTCCCGCAGTGGTGGACCGAACCTTACCGGTGGCTGTTAAGCGAAAGCGCTTCTTAGCACTGCTATTTGTTTTCATTTTGGGCATTTTGTCTCCTTAAACATTATAAAAAACGCTTGGCATGCCCGCTGTTTATGGTACAGCCAGCCAAGACGTTATGACCATAGATTTGCGACTATACTGAAAGATTACAAACATTTCAAGCTTAATTCCACCACTATCCCAGCGTATGCCTAACTTTTATCCCTTAATCTTGCTGTAAATTAAAAAGTTTGATAAAGATGGGGGGACCCAGGGCTTAATAAAAGCCCAAAGGTAAGTTATTGGCCAATACCCAGAGAATAGAGATTTCAATGAACTGGATTACCGATTATGTTCGCCCAAAGTTAAATAAGTTAACGTCTCAGAAAAAAGTCGAGACCCCCGATAATTTATGGACCAAGTGCCCTTCTTGCGAACAGATGCTGTTCCACCGCGATCTGCACGATAATCTTTTCGTATGCCCCCATTGCGATCATCATTTGCGATTGGGCGCTCATCAACGGTTGACCTATCTTTTTAATGATCAGTACACACTGATTACCCTTCCCCAGGTTAAACAAGACCCCTTGAAGTTTAAGGATTCCAAAAAATACACCGATCGCCTTAAGGAATATCGGCACAAAACAGGTTTGGAAGACGCCATTGTAGTGGCCCATGGCAAAATTAATGATCAGCCCGCCGTGGTGGCCGTATTTGAATTTGGGTTCATGGGGGGCTCCATGGGAATGGCCGTGGGCGAAGCCCTGGTCACCGCTGCTGAAACAGCCATTAAGCTAAACTTTCCCCTGATTGTTCTGCCCGCTTCCGGGGGGGCCCGCATGCAAGAAGGCATGCTATCCCTGATGCAAATGCCCCGTACCACCGTGGCGGTTCAAATGGTGCGCGAAGCCCAGCTGCCCTATATCGTGGTGTTAACTGATCCCACCCTGGGGGGCGTCTCGGCCTCGTTTGCCATGTTGGGCGATTTAACCCTGGCCGAACCCAAGGCTACCATTGGCTTTGCGGGGGCTCGGGTGATCCAAGAAACCATCCGCGAGAAGTTGCCCGCTGACTTCCAAACCTCCGAATACCTAAAAGACCACGGTATGGTGGATGCCATCGTGCACCGAAAAGATTTAAACAGCACGCTGGCCCGTATCCTAAAAATATTTGCTTGACGCCCCCCCTGTTTCTTGATTCAATAAAAGGAACAGGTGAGGTTAATAATGAAGTCAAAAATTTCTTTAGCATGTTTATTTCTGGCCAGCGCCGCAGGTGCCCAAACCAGTGGGTTTTACACGGGTGTGGGGGCGGTTTATTCTAGTTTTCATTCAGACCTGAAAATAAGCGCTAGTGTCCCGCCTGATTTCGGGGATTATACCTTTGATATTAAAAAAGGCTCTATGAATTTAAAGTTTTTTGCGGGCTATCAAAAATATATGGGCAACCATTTTATCGCAGCAGAAGTCTTTGCAACCCCTTTCCAAGACACTCTTAAAAAAACGACAGTTGGTTCATATGAAAGTCGAGGAGCGGGAGCCCTTATGTTTAATGATGTGCAGATAAAAACATGGCGCAGGTTTTCAGCCGGATTAAACCTGAAATATGGACGCCATTTTGATGATAGGACAGCTGCCTTTGTTACTCTGGGACTAGTAGGCAGCCAATTTAAAGTGAGACATTCGGACGATACCCCCCAATCCATTAATTATCAAAAATACCAAATGGGTTATGCCCCGGGGGCAGGGATAAAATACTATATAAAAGACCGAATGCCCATAACTTTCCAATACGACTATGAGGTTTACAAAAAATTTTCCACAAAAAATATGTCCTTGCTACCCGGCTCTAATATTACCTATAAACCCGAAAACAAATATCATAATTTCATGATTTCAATATCTTGTGAACTTTAAACAGAGAGTAATCAAATGATAAAAAAAATAACCACCCTGACATCCTTATTTTTAATTCTGTCATTAACCGAATCCCATTCCGCAGCCAGACCTATTCGTTCAGTCGATCGCAGAAATGTTCAAGCGCTGGCAAGGTTTCTAGATCCTAACAATGATGCTCATGTAGTAGCTTTTATGAATGCCTCCAAGGAGGACAGAGTAGACAGAGACCATTACGTGGGACTAGGCCTTCTTGCACCCCTAGGCGGCGCTCCGGTGGGCGCTGGCCCGGCGGGAGGGGGAATACAAATTAATTATGATGATGAAACATCTCTTCGCCATTTTGCCATAATTTTTTTAAGGAAATATGCACTTCCTCACGATGATGACTTATACATCTTAGCTGCCTATGATTTATTAAGAGACAAAAGAGCAATTCCTACTAAAGATCAAATAGAAGACCTGTATGAATCACGCCTTACTCCTTTTATAAGACAATTAAACAGGTTAAAAAAAGATATCGATAGAGTGTCTTATAAAGATCTAAAGAAGGCAACCGAGGACCTTATGGACGAATTACCTGAATTGGCTAAAGATACAAGAAAGGTTAAGACATCTCCAGAGGCGGCAGCTATTATCGCCCTTATGAAACAATTAGTGAATCAGCAAACTGAGCTCCTAAAAGCTGCTAAGAATACAAAGGTTTCCAAAGAACTCTCTTATACGAAAAGAGATATGATGATAAATATATTCTTAAATCCTCATAACAACTTTAGTACTGCAGCGGGAGAGGCAAGACTCTTAGAAGAGTTCTTCAGTTCCCAGAGAACAAGAAACTACGCAAGATACCTCCTATCTTATAACACAGTTACCAAAAACTATAAGACCGAATTAAAATCTGCTATACACAATGGCCATCTACCTCTTATAAAAATGCTGAAACTTCCTTACCCTAACCCTAAGTGGACCTCAAAAGAGCTAGCTACTAATTTGTTTGAAAGGATGACACCCGCATCTAAACATGCTTTACCTGTATTAATTGATAATCTGGTGCCTCCTAACCATGCTGGAGCCCTTTTACATTGGCTCTTAAAAGACCCCATGAATAGATTTATATATACTGATTTTATAAAAGCTACCGATAAGAAACCACGGGAATTTGCAGATAGTGCTAGAATGAAAGAGGCCATAATGAATGCGCTTTCCCAACGACAACTCACACCTTTAAACCAAAAGCCTCTTAGCAATATTAATGAGCGCCGTTATAAAAACGACGCTGAATCTTTCATGAAAAACCTCAACGAGTTATTACAAAATGCTGTGAAGAAAAAAGAAGAATGAGGCATTCCATATTGCCTCCAACCCTATTGAACAGATACATGTTTTCTTAATTACCAAGGAAATATGTATCTTGAGGAAGAAGTGAAGAATCATCACATAAAAGACCGAGTGAATAGCGATTTCCTTAGAGTATAGGTATATAACATTAACTCACTTGCACTTACTTTAGGGCAATTAAATCACACTTCTCTCTTTTCTCATCCAAATAATAAAACTAACTTCAATAAAATTTGGGACTTGATCCCTGGATTTTAGAAAGTTAGAGTATGAGGATGTATCTAAAGCATTTCAAATTAAGGTGTTCAGAGCAGTTAAAACTTATGAAATATTTTGTAGCAGGAACACCGGCTCGCACAGCTGCTGAATTAATCGGATTTCGTCGGAACTCAGGAGTTAGATTTTGCCACAAATTGAGAGAGAGGGTTCTTTTAAAATAGCAGAATCGAAGCAACCAATTTTGTGGAAAAATAGAACAGCATGGAAGGTATTTTGAAGAAGTAAGAAAGGGCGAAAGAAGCACCACCATCAAGTCATAATCCTGAAGACGATAATGTGGGCTCTTTTGCTGACAGAAGAAGTTTTTTCAAAAACAAATTAAGAAGCTAGCTTCTGTAATTTTTCCTCAAAACAGTTTATAAAAAAATTTCCCCCCCTATCAAGGAGAGGGGGAATAGAAAGCTGAAAAATGGGCCCCGAGCCACTTCTAACCGGGACTTTTTTACCGCTTTATCACAATATAGATTCCAAATTGCATCACTCACACAGAACCTGTAATAAGCAAACAAAAGCCTATGAAAGAGCACCATACAGTCTTATTTTTCTACTTCTCTTTTTCCCACCGTAACACCTTATCTAAATAGCTTTCCTTCTCTTTATCGGCTGCAGAATAAAGGGTTATAAACTTGGTGCCCACATGGTGGGTGCCTTGGTGCCAGGTACTATCACTCATGAATACTTTGTTGGTCACACCCGTCAGATAGAAATCATTATTTTGAGGCACAAACATACCCCCGCCCGAATCCCCTGGCAACGCAGAAGATACCAAAAGACTCTTATTCTCGGGTCCTTTTTTAAGATTCATCCAGGAAAAAAAGGATGAAGTTCCTGTTGGTTCGTCAAAATATTGGGTTAAATGACAATTCCCCAGGGCTTTTTGTCCAAAAAAATGAACTTGTTCGTATACAGGGTTATAGTGAGCCTTTCTTACAATTTCATAGGCATTTTCTTTATCAATCTCGGTTGTGGATCGTTTAAACCCATATCCAAAGAATAGCGCCTCTGGGCCTTGATAAGGTACCGCCATCTTATAGTGACGACTGGAGGCCAGGGCACGATAATGATCGTACTCTATAATTTTTACTACCTTTTGCGTGTCACATGGCTTTTCCAGCTTTAAAAAGCACAAATCCTGTTCTGGAAACATACAAGCACTTACTGCCCGGGTAATATCCCTATCGACATCTTGCAACGGGGATGCCGAATTCGAAAAAAACAATTCCCCTGTCAGGGCATAGACTCCAGTTTTAACATCAGAAACCCCGGGGGCCACAACATGGGCGGCTGTTAAAACCCATTCACGGTGCACAAGGGTGCCAGACCCTTGTAATATATCACCCTCCATAATTGCCCCATTACAGGGGGCCAAAGGGTGGGAATTAGCTTGCTCGATAGCTTGGGCAATTTGTGTATTCGAGTTGTACCATCCTGCCCATCCATCCATAAAAAAAACAGACAAAACCAAAAGTGCTTTCATATTACGCTCCAAAATATATTTTTATTTTATTTTTATATATTTCTGCTTATACTAGAAATATAAAAGTTTAATCAAGGAGGAATTTAAACGTGAACTTTAAATACATATTTACAATGTTATCATTGATTTTAATGATTTATTCAAAAGCCTATTCTGCTAGCAAGCCTGTCTTAGTATCTGACCCTAATAACGAGAATCAACCCCTCATTTACAGTGATGGAACGCTTAATGGAGACGGAGGCCTTAACATGCACCCTATTGGATTGATTCAACGTCTAAAAGGTTTATGGGGGGAAGAACATATCGATTTAATAAGAAAGATTGCAAAGGCCAAAACAGAGGAAGAACGTTTATTTGTTTTAAGAGAAAACGCCCGTACGTTAAAACGCCTTAAAGGAACAGCAGAAAGATTTAATACTCTTCTGGGATTAAGAGGCCCTGCTGTACCAGCAAAAAAGTCTAATATGCCGGTTCCAGGTACCGCTGTTCGGGCTCCTTCTCTGGTAAGCAAACCTGCTAAACCAAAAAAACGGGTAACATGGAACCAGAATTTGGCAATGGTTAGAGAATATGCTAAGGACGATTCCATTGCACCTTCTGTACCCGCGCCATCCAGAAGAGGCCTTCCCATTGATTTAGCAGATATTGATGACGAAACTCTGGAAAGCGATCTGAGGGAAATGAGAAGAGAGAAAGCTGCCACCACCATCCAGGCAGGATTCCGCGGAATGAAGGCACGTCAAGAAGCAGATGCGCGCCGTTATCAAGAGTATGCTCGGAACCAAGCCGACAATGCAGCAGCTGATTATGATCGCCTAGCTTTAGGACAAGCCCGTTTAGAAGCTTCGAAAGCTGGGGATGATTATGATCGGTTTAAACCATCTTATGAGGAAGCTAAGAAAATGTGGATGGATAGCAACCCCCAGACGAGTGGATGGAATGCACGGATGCTCAAAGATCTTAGTAAAGAATATCCAAACGAAGTAGCCAGAGATCGTAGATATCAAAAATAGACTCTATTTCCTCATTTTCAAAAGCCCCTATATGGGGCTTTTCTTTTTACAGATCATCTTTAGCTTAGAATTTTTTCTGGCTTTTCAGAGAAAAGTTTCCCATACTAAGAGAATAGAAAAATTTAAATAAATCCCCAAACAGAGGAGACAATCTATGAGCAAAATAACAAAGTCTTTGATAATCAGTTTTGTCTGGTTTTTATTAAATCCTACTTATGCAGCGCATCATGAAGGCGTTTATCGTAATGCACCCACTCCTCCTCCTTTGCCTGACGCCAATTATTTTAAACCTAAACCTCTCAACCTCCCAAGAAGGGCTCCCTCTCCTTCCCCAGCGTCTTCTCCTTCTAGTTCCTTACGAAACCCACAAGGAACCGAAAACCTTATGGCAGAACTGAGCAAAAAACTTAAAAGTCGGGGAGAGGTGGATAGCGGTTATAATTCTCCTTCTTCCAAATCCCCTTCCCCTACTGTTTCAACCAATGATAAAGGAATAGAATTAAAAAGAATTGAGGCTCAAATTAGATCTGTTCAAAGCAAAATGCGTGAATTAGAAAAAGAATTAAAAAAACTAGAAAGCCAACGGCAACAGCTTTTACGTTAAAGAATATTATCCTTGCCTTCTCAGGTTTTTTCTTGGGGTGCGTGACGTTTTAGTTCCACATACAAGGCCCCCTGACCCCCATCTTGGGGGCGGGCGGGGCTGATGGAAAGAATGCCCGGAAATTCCCGGGTGTTTTCCAACCACAGGGGCACATTCTGCCGCAAAACACCCATGGGAGGTTCATCCTGCCCATTCCGTTCTGAAAAATTTTTCTTTTGGCCCTTGCCAGTGATGATAAGCACCACTTTAAACTGTTGGGAAAGGGCCCAGGCTAAAAAGCGTTTCAAAGACCCATACGCTTCCTGTTGGGTTTGTCCGTGCAAATCCAGGGTGGCCTGGATGGTGTAGCTGCCTTTACGTAATTTCCGGGTCAGTTCACGATCTTGATGGGGCTTAAAAACAGGTTTAAAGGACCCTTCTGCCGCCGTCGGCAAAACGGGAACAGAATCCTTTTCAAAAGATATATCTTTCCTTTGGGGTGCAGGATCTAAGCTGGACGGCACTATAGGGGCGGACCGCTTCTTTAGGGGCTTGATGGTACGGGCCACCTGGTCCCATATCTTTTTATCCTCAGGCGTCATTTGTTTTTTAACAAATAAGACCGGGGCACCGAAACCCGTTTGGGCAGCAACACATAGTACTGGCCCTTTGATTTCATCTTTCCCGCCCTTTCCATGGCATCCTTGCCAAAACCCCAGAAAAAATCTCCCCGCACGGCCCCGCGGATGGCCCCTCCCGTATCTTGGGCAATCATCAGCCGGCGCTCTTGGATATAATTATCGGGGTGGCGTCCATCAAACCACAAGGGGCACCCCATGGGCAACCACCGTCGGTCGATTGCCATACTCCGCAAGGGGGTTAGGGGCACACCCATGCATCCAATGGGTCCATCACCTTTGTTTTCCACTTCCCGAAAGAATATATAAGAGGGGTTTTTATGCATCAACACACGCGCCTGGTCGGGAAAGCGCGCCATCCATCCCCGAATAGATTGCATGGACACATCCTTGGTATCCATAATATTGTTATGGACCAGTTCACGCCCAATGGAAAAGAACGGATGCCCATTAGAGGCCGCATAGTTCACCCGCATCACTTGACCATCGGGTAAAGTCACCCGGCCCGACCCCTGAATATGCAAGAAGAACGCCTCCACCGGATCATCCACCCAGACCAGCTCGAGGCCCTTGCCTTCTAAAGCGCCCTTATCAATGGCCGCCCGATCGTAATAGGGGACAATTTTCCCCCAACTAAGCACACCCCATTTTTTTTCCTTATCCTGTGACAAAAGAAGTTCGGGGGGCTTTTTATATAAAGGATACCAAAATTTAGGTGTTTTTTGGCGCGACCCATTCAAAGAACTTTCGTAATACCCCGTAAATAATCCTTCGGGATCCCCGTTATCTGTCACCCGATAGGGCACAAAATGGGCTTCGAAAAAAGCACGTGTTTCCTGGGGGGATGCGCTATCAGAACATTCCAAGGCTTGACGGCACACGGGATGCCAATCGCCCGCATAAGTACCCAATCCCAACGGTTCGGTGGGCTTCTTTTTTAAAAGAACTTTACACGAGATCTTAAAGGCTTTTAAAGCATGGGGGATATCATGATCCTGCTGCCAATCGGTCAAGGCATGAAAAGGCACAGATTCAAGCTTTATAACAGGCACCCTTCCCCCCCCTTTTCTTAAGGAAGAACATCCCCCTAGCAGCAGAAGGGAGACCACAACACCCAACAGAGAAAGTCTAGATCCCCTCATAGGGCATAATTCCTGAAAGCATCCAGGGCCCTTTTGATTTTAGGGGACGTTCAAATGTCCATAGTTCACTAATTCTATCAATAAAACCAGCATCCCCCGCAATAACTTTCCCTGCCTCATTTTTACGAATTTGTGTTTGTTCGGATACAAAGTGCACATCAATGTGGGCCACATCGGGTGATGTACGAATATCCTTCACTTCAGCCGACACCAACCGAAAAAATTCAAGGTGTGTGGTGATTTTTTTCTGGCCCAGAGCATCCAACTCTTTTGTATAGGTTGCCATCAGCTTGTCTTTTAAAAAAACGGATAAGGAATCCTTATCACCTTTCACAAAGGCCTGGATGATTTGTTCAAAGGCATCCTTTATTTTTTCGATAAAATCTTCCACCGAAAATTTGCGGTCATGTTTTTGTAAATCTTGCAATCCTGGAAAAGATGGGCCTAAAATAGCTAAAGTTGCTTCGGCACGCGTGGGGGTTACATCCACCACGTTTTCAGAAGCGGGATAGAAAAAACGTCGCTCATTCCCCGTTCTGCGGCCCAGGCGCAGGTACAGGATAAATCCAATTCCCAGAGTGACTAATAAAAAAATAAGATCGATAAATTGCATATGGTTACCTTCTTAATAATCTGTTATACACACACTATTAGAAATTCACAATATTGTATAGAAAAACAGCACTAGGGATATATAAATGACAATAGATTTAAAAAAGACCCAAGCTCTTGACTACCATGCCGAAGGCAAACCCGGTAAACTGGAAATTGTACCCACTAAAAAAATGGAAAACCAAGCCGATCTGGCGCTTGCCTATTCCCCGGGTGTAGCCGTTCCCTGCCTAGAAATCGAAAAAGATCCGGCGCTAGCTTATACCTATACTAACAAAGGAAATATGGTGGCTGTTATCTCTAATGGTACCGCTGTTTTGGGGTTGGGGAATATTGGGGCCCAGGCTTCTAAGCCCGTCATGGAAGGCAAAGCTGTTTTGTTTAAGAAATTTGCAAATGTAGACAGCATTGATTTGGAAGTTGATACCCAAGATCCTGAGACGTTTATTACAGTAGTGCGCCATCTAGGCCCCAGCTTTGGGGGAATTAACCTAGAGGACATTAAAGCCCCCGAGTGCTTTATGATCGAAGACATTCTGAAGAAAGAAATGGATATTCCCGTATTTCATGACGATCAACATGGAACGGCCATTTGTGTTCTGGCTGCATTGATAAATGCTTGTGAAATGACCGATCGTCACTTCTCTCAGATTAAAATTGTGATTAATGGCGCCGGGGCTGCGGCGATTGCTTGTGCCGATCTTCTGGTGGCCCGAGGGGTGCAAAAAGAAAACCTAATATTGGTGGATCGTACCGGGGTGATTTACAAGGGGCGTAGCGAGGGGATGAACATCTGGAAAGAGCAGTTTGCCGCTAATACATCTCACCGTACCCTGGCCGATGCGGCCCAAGGGGCTGATGTGCTTATCGGTCTTTCTTCTAAGGGAGCCTTTACAGCAGATATGGTACGATCTATGGCCACCAAGCCCATTATTTTTGCCATGGCTAACCCTGATCCTGAAATTAGACCTGATGAAGTTAAATCCCATGTTCCCGATGCCATTATGGCAACGGGGCGGTCAGATTACCCGAACCAGATCAACAATGTTGTTTGCTTTCCCTTTCTGTTTCGGGGCGCCTTAGATTGCCGGGCTAAAGAAATCAACCAAGCCATGAAAGTGGCGGCCGCCCAAGCCATTGCAGAATTGGCCAAAGAAGAAGTCCCAGCGTCTGTTTTAACCGCCTATAAAAAAGAAAAATTATCCTTTGGACCCGACTATATTCTGCCTGTGCCTTTGGATCCCCGACTTATTTATAAGGTGGCGCCAGCGGTAGCCAAAGCAGCCATGGATACGGGCATCGCACAAGTTCCCCTGAATGATTTAAAGGCCTATGCAGAAAAATTAAAAAACAAATAGTGTTTTATTGCTTAACGGCTTCATTAACATGGTGAAGCCGTAGCTTTTTTATACGCCGTGCATCGCAGGCCAAAACTTCAAAGACCAGACCCGAGCCATGTTTAATCAGCTCGCCCCGAGCAGGAATGTGGCCCGCTAAGGAAGATACAAGACCTCCAATGGTGTCCGTATCACTCTTTTTATCCTGCAAAATAAGCCCTGGTACTTCACGTTCCAGATCTTCTAATGTCATCCGCCCATCCAAAGTAATCGTATGGTCTTTATGAACCACCATGGGGGTCACCTCGGATAGTTGATCCAGGTCCACCTCGCCAATAATCTTTTCAGATATGTCACTTAGGGTCACCAGCCCATCAACACCGCCAAACTCATCCACCACCACAGCCATATAGGTTTTGGATTCTTTCATCTTGAAAATCAAATCCATACATGACAAAGAAGGAGACACGAATAAAATAGGCTCAATATACTTTTCTAGTTTCACTTTTTCTAAATTATCTTCGGACAGTAAGACCTTTTTCAAACTGATTTTACCCACAATTTTGTCTAAATCGTGACGACAGGCTGGGAACGTATTGTGGGATGATTTTAAGACATATTTATGAACTTTGGTGACAGGCTGTTCCAAATCAATCCAATCAATATCTGCTCGGGGGGTCATCACTTCATGCACGGGCAGGTCAAAAAGCGGTAAAATATTTTGAATAACAGCTATTTTAGACTGATCTTCCACAGCAAACCCATGGGGACATGAACTTTCCCCTGATTGCACCGACTGGCCAGATGATCCCGCCCAGACAGATTTCACATACTTTAATAATTTCATTTTTTTTCATCCTCCTGATAGGGATTTGGCACACCCAAAGATTCTAAAATTTTAATTTCCAGCGCTTCCATTTCTTGGGCTTCATCCTCTTCCGCGTGGTCAAACCCCAGTAAATGAAGAAACCCATGGACTATGAGATGCTGCAGATGATCTGAAAACACTTTTTTTTGGGCTACAGCTTCTTGTTGAAGGGTGGAATAAGACAACACAATGTCTCCCAATAACACAAATTCAACGGGGGGTAAATATTGGCCCTTAGATAAATCGTCTTGGGGAAAAGAAAGCACATTAGTGGGCTTATCTTTATGACGATAGGACGCATTCAAACTTTGCAATAATTCATCGTCTGCCAGCACCACATCCACATGGCCTTTCTTTTCCAGCAACGGGAAATAAGATCGGCACACCTTGACCACTTCTTCAATGGTGTGCAGCGTGGTTTCTAACTGGGGCTCCCAACCCCCAGAATGTACAGAAATATCAATCAAAGTCAGTGGATCAGGCTCGGTCATAGGCACGCAACACTTGGGCAACTAGGGGATGCCTGACCACATCACCGTCCGAAAACTTCATAACACCGATGGAACTAATCCCATCCAGTTTTTCTAAGGCATCCACCAACCCTGATTTTTGTTGGAATGGTAAATCAATCTGGGTTATATCGCCCGTAATCACCATTCTCGAGTTTTCGCCCAAACGGGTTAGGAACATTTTCATCTGCATAGTAGTGGTGTTTTGGGCTTCATCTAAAATAACATATGAATGTGATAATGTGCGTCCCCGCATAAAGGCTAGGGGGGCCACTTCAATAATCCCGCTCATCATTAATTTCTCAAGCGTAGAGGCACTTAACATGTCATGCAGCGCATCAAAAATAGGTCTGAGATAGGGGTCTATTTTTTCTTTCAAATCTCCAGGTAAAAAGCCTAGCTTTTCCCCAGCTTCAATGGCGGGGCGCGATAACACCAAACGATCCACCTTGCCTGCCATTAATAACGAGACCCCCATGGCCACCGCCATATAGGTTTTACCCGTTCCCGCCGGCCCTATGCCAAATACCAAATCATGACTATCTAACAGATTAATAAAATGGCTTTGGCTTTTATTGCGGGGGACAATCGCCCGATCTTCTGTTTTTAGTTTGATTTTAATATCCACATGGTCTCCCATGGCTTTGCCCACATGGGTCGCCATCGTCGAGTTATTCATTTGCCCCCCCGATTGTAATAAATTATAAAGATTTTTCAAAACGCTTTCTGCTTGTTGAATTTTGCTTGAATCCCCCACCAGGGTAATAAAGTTCCCTCGCAAGCCAATTTGAATTTCAAATTGAGAGGCTAATTTTTTTAAGTGCTCATTATGCGAGCCCACCAGTTGTTGAAGAATTTGGTTGTCTGAAAATTCAAGAATATTTTCTAAGATAGGAGTTTTTTTTATGTCTGCCATCCCTGTCTAAATACTAAAGAACAATGCCTTTCAAAGCTTTAAAACCGGCTTCGGTTATTTTTACTTCTTTCACTGTTCCAATTATATCACACTTTCCTTCGGCGTGAACACCCTGCATGTAGGGACTTTTTCCAATAATCTGATTTTCGGCTGTCCCTTGTTTTTCAAACAGCACTGGAATGGTGGTTCCCACCAACGATTCATTGAACTTCATTTGTTGGTCATTCAGCAAGCTTTGCAGGCGTTGTAGTCTTTCATCTTGCACCTCTGTGGGCACTTGTAAATCCATAACGGACGCAGGTGTCCCCGGCCGACGGCTATATTTAAAGCTATAGGCCAAAGCATAATTTACATCGCGCACCAACTGCATGGTATCTTCGAAATCTTTTTCTGATTCCCCTGGGAATCCCACGATAAAATCCGATGAAAAGGCCATATGGGGGCAGGCTTCGCGGAACATGCCAATAATGTCACGATAGTGATTAGAGGTGTGCTGACGATTCATAAGCTTTAAAATACGATCAGACCCTGATTGAACGGGCAAATGAAGGAATGGCATAAGCTTTGCACAAGCCCCGTGGGCATTGGCCAATGCCTGATCCATATCCCTAGGGTGGGATGTGGTATATCGAATACGTTCCAACCCTTGAATATTGGCAAGTTCTAAACATAAACCTGCGATGCCCCATTCCCCCCCGGCAGGGCTTTTTCCATGATAAGCCGTCACATTTTGGCCCAGAAGGGTTATTTCCCTTACCCCTTGGGAAACCAAATGGTTCGCTTCGGAAAGAATTTCAGATACAGGTCTAGAAAATTCGGCCCCCCGCGTATAGGGCACCACACAATAGGTGCAAAATTTATCGCATCCTTCTTGAATCGATAAAAAAGTGGACAACTGGTTATTAGAATCAGGCAAAGGCAAAGAATCAAATTTCGAGATGGCCGGAAATTCAGTACGAACCAATTTTTTCCGATCGTCTTCAGGCAAAGCACGGCGCGCTTTTTCTATCATTTCAGGCAGTTCGTGATAAGATTGGGGCCCGATCACCACGTCCACGTGGGGGGCTCGTCGCATAATTTCTGGACCCTCTGCCTGTGCCACACATCCGGCCACCACCAGCAATCCTTCTTCGCCCTTATCTCTTTTCGCTTTTCGGTGCCCCTTCAAACGGCCCAGTTCTGAAAATACTTTTTCTGTGGCTTTTTCCCGAATGTGGCAGGTGTTCACAATACTGATATTCGCGTCTTTGGGCGTATCGGTCAGTTCATAGCCATGCATTTTTAAAAGCTGGGTCATACGCTCGGAATCATAGACGTTCATCTGGCATCCGTACGTTTTCACATATAATTTTTTCAAGGAATCGGTCATGGTTTTAAAACTCTATAAAGCTTGTGTTTTAGTACATATTAAAAAGAGATGCAAGGCTCATAGACTTGAAGAGCTTTATCAGAAGGAAATCTATATCAGAACCGTACTGGAAAAAGACTGAAAATGATGATTTTTTATCCAGTCTAAAATTACTTTTTTCAAGGGTTCGGCCCTAAAATCAACATCCCCCAGAGATGAAACGGGCAGCCAGGTCAATTCTAAATGATTCACTTGTTGGGTTAGTGGCATTTGGGGACTAAGAAAAGGCGATTCGACCTGAAAAAGAAAGGTGTATTCGTGATTATGACAAATACTGCTGTGGCCTGGTTCAAAGATATATTCTAAGCAGCCCAGAAATTTTTGAATCGAGGCTTCCACACCCACTTCTTCTTGTATCTCTCGCAACAAAGCCTGTTGCGCCGATTCGCCATGCTCAACATGTCCCCCTGGCAAAAAATAAAAGTTCTTTGCCAAGTCCAAAGTTTTGCACACTAAAATATGACCGTCTTTTAAAACAATCCCGCGGGTTAACACATGGGGCTGGTCGTTTTTCATCCTAGTCTAATTTGCCGTGACAATACTTGTATTTTTTTCCAGATCCACAGGGGCATGGGGCATTCCTGGGCAAAGTGGTCCAAGTGGCAGGATTCTGAGGATCAAACTCTAAAGCCTGGGGGCCACTAGCCGACCCTTCAAAAGCCGGATCTTGTCTGGTTTCCTGAATATGGGCAGGTTCAGTGGGCATCACATTCATTAAATCTTCCGCTTCAAAACGGAAATGACACAGAACCGAGGTCACATTTTCTTTTAAACGATCCAACATATCTTCGAACATTTTAAAGGCTTCGTGTTTGTATTCGTTCAATGGATCTCTCTGGGCATAGGCTCGTAAGTTAATCCCTTGGCGCAGGTGATCAAGGGATAACAAATGGTCTTTCCAGTGTTGATCCAAAAGCCGCAACAGAACGCTCTTTTGCAGAGACTTCAGAATATCCTTGTCTAATCCCGCTATTTTTTCCGCAATTTGATGCTCGATTTCTTTTTCCAGACGCTTCCTAATTTCTTGATCGGCAATACCCTCCTCCGCAGCCCATTGATCAACGGGAAGATTCAGATCAAAAATACGGCGCGTTTCTTCATGAAGACCTGAAATGTTCCAATCTGATGGATAGGCTTTCGAAGGAATACAGCGGGCAATAAGTTGATTGATCACATCTTCCCTCATGCCCCGCAGCATCTCGGCCACATCAACATCTTGCATCAGATCTCGACGTAATTCATAAATAACTTTCCGTTGTTCATTCATCACATTGTCGTATTTTAACAAATGCTTACGGATATCGTAATTTCGGGCTTCCACCTTACTTTGGGCTTTTTCCAAGGCGCGATTAATCCAAGGATGGGTGATGGCTTCCCCTTCCTTTAGTCCCAATTTTACCAGCATGCCATCCAACCGATCAGATCCAAAAATCCGCATAAGGTCGTCTTCAAGGGATAGGAAGAACTTCGAGGCCCCCGGATCGGCTTGACGGCCAGACCGACCCCGCAATTGGTTATCAATACGACGGCTTTCATGTCGTTCGGTTCCAATCACATACAAACCTCCCGCTGCTAGAACTGTCTGGGCATCTTTTTGGATATCTTCCTTAATTTTTTGAATGGCCTTTTCTTTTTCTGGGCCTTCGGGCATGGCGCTCAACTCAAGGGCTATACGGGCCTCTAGGTTTCCACCCAGTTTAATATCCGTTCCGCGTCCTGCCATGTTGGTGGCAATTGTCACAGCCCCTGGGCGGCCCGCTTCCGCAATAATCAAAGCTTCCTTATCATGATAACGGGCATTCAATACGCTATGGGGAATCTTGTGTTTTTTCAGTTCCTGCGAAAATTGCTCGGATTTTTCAATGCTGGCTGTTCCCACCAATACGGGTTGCTGACGTGATTGGCATTCCTGAATCAAGGTTACCACCGCGGCAAATTTTTCACGCTCGGTACGATAAACTTCATCATCCGCATCTTTTCGGACACAGGGCTTATGGGTGGGTAATTCAAAGCATTGAAGCCCATATGTCTCTTCAAATTCCAGGGCTTCGGTCATGGCCGTTCCTGTCATACCAGCCAGCTTCGGGTACATACGGAAATAGTTTTGAAAGGTAATGGATGCCAACGTTTGGTTTTCCATTTGAACGGGCACATCCTCTTTGGCTTCTAACGCTTGATGAAGTCCTTCCGAAAAACGCCGGCCATCCATCATACGCCCTGTGAATTCATCAATCAGAACCACCTTCATATCTTTGATAATGTAGTCTTTTTCCCTATGGAACAACGTATGGGCTTTTAAGGCCTGATTCACATGGTGGACTAAAGAAATATTTTGCAAATCATACAATGAATGGCTGGTCAGAAGTCCTGCTTTTTTTAGAAGGTCTTCCACCTTTTCCACACCGCCCTCGGTCAGGGTTACGTTGTTTTGCTTTTCGTCTTTTTCGTAATCACCGGGTTGCAGTTGTGTGATCACTTGATTCACCGCCACGTACAACGCCGAGGAATCTTCCGCTGCCCCAGAAATGATCAAGGGTGTTCGGGCTTCATCAATCAGAATGCTATCTACTTCGTCTACGATGGCATAATTAAAGGGACGCTGAACCATCTCTTCTAATCGGAATTTCATATTATCGCGCAGATAATCAAATCCTAATTCATTGTTGGTCACATAGGTGATATCTGCGGCATAGGCCTGACGACGGGCATCATCATTCATTTTATGGGTAATACAGGAAACCGTCAGCCCCAAGAATGTATAAATACGCCCCATCCAGCTAGAATCTCGTTCAGCCAAATAATCATTGACCGTGACCACATGAACACCCTTACCCTGCAAAGCATTCAGATACACGGGCAGGGTCCCCACCAGGGTCTTCCCTTCCCCGGTTTTCATCTCCACAATTTGGCCTTGATGCAAAATCATACCGCCCATCAACTGCACATCATAATGCCGATGCCCAATGGCCCGTTTGGCAGCTTCGCGTACTGTGGCAAAGGCTTCGGCTAGCACATCATCCAGGGAAGCGCCCTCTTTCAATTTGGCCTTAAATTTCTGGGTTTGGGCCCGCAGCTGGTCATCGGACAACGAAGCCAAATGGGGTTCAAAAGCATTAATTTCTTGGACTTTTAAGGAAAGCTTTTTCAGGAGCTTTTCATTCGATGAACCAAATACTTTTCTAAGCAGTGTTTTTAACATTATTTAAACCTTATTTTAATCTTCCTGTTATACATGAGATTAACGGAACATTAAATCATTTTTCGATGATGAAATTTTGATTCCGGCAATTCTCAGATATTTTAGATAAAAAATACCCGTAAATTCATCTCTCTCTATAAAATCCCCTATACTTTTATTAAGTAATATATTGAAAATATTGAAAAAATAATAAATAGGGCTTTAAATTAAGAAAAAATAATCCTATATATATTCGGTTAGTTTAATTTTTGACGAAAGATATCAGAATGAACAAGTCTTTATGGACCCTAATGACGGGAATTTTAACCATCACAATTTCTACGTGGACAGCCAGTAATGATCGGCGGCTAATGGATGAGACCTCTCCAAACAGTCCGATCAAAGCTGCCAACACAACGGCTCAACAACAAGTCTTGTTGTCTCAATTCATGTCAGCACTCAAAAAAAGCAAAGATGAAAATACTCAGCTGAAGAGTTCCCTAGAAAGTCTGAAGACTGAGCTAAAAAATCGTGAACACACTTTAACTGCTTTTATAGACCTAGGCTCAAGGTCCCTTGGTGATCACTACGAAAGTCTTGAGGCTATTTTAAAAACACCTGAACACATAGGAACAACCCAGGAAAGCAACCTTAAAGAAATTTTAAACGCCCTTTCACGATTATTGGAGTCAGAATATTTAAAGGCCCAAAGGGAAAAAGAGCTGAACCAAACTGAAAAAAATCTTGCTGCCATGATTAATGAACACAAGACCAAACAGCTCGACATTAAAAACCTAGAGGAGCAATATACAGAGTTAGATGAACAGGTTAAAAGAAAACAAATACAAATTGAAGAGTTAAAAGAAGAAGCCAAAAAGTTAAAAAAGGCCAAAACACAAGAAGAAAAAGCAAGGGCAGAGCCTGAGAAGAAAGAAGATTCCTTCACTAAAAAATTAAAAGATAGAATCCGAGAACTGGAATATGCCCTGCATCAAACACAATCGGAAAAAGAAGCAATTCAAGATCAAAAACAAAAAAGAATCCTGCAAAAGCTTGAGGAAGAAAAAACTGAGCTTCAAAACAAACTAGACCTCTTAGAAGCAGGCAACAAAGGATTTAAAGAGACTTTAGAAAAACGTCAAAAAGAAACTTCGGATCTTGGAGAGCAACAAGGAAAGATAAAAGAAGAGTTACAAAAAAAAGAGCAAGAGCTTCAAAACCTGCTCTCTAGATGCAAAGCACTGGAAGAAACCAATAAAGCCCTTCAAACCACATCCCAACAAAATAAAGAGGGAGCCGACAAAATGACTTTGAGTTTAAAATCGCTAGAAGACTATATTCAACGCTTGCAGCTTATCAATCAAAAACTAACCACCGCAGAACAAGATAGGCTGCCCCATCAACCAAAACAAGAATCTTTTATACCAGAAGACAAATTTGTAATTGAATCACAAAAGGCCAAAATTGAATCACTAGAAAAACAGATTTTAAGCCTGAAAACTGAACAAACTCCTATTCTTGATGCAAATACTACGTTGATGGAAAATTTTGAAGATCTAAAAAGTAAGAATGCTGAACTGGAGAAAAGCGTATCGGTTACACGTCAGCATCTTGGTGCGACTACATTCACCCTTAATAGCGCGCTAAAAAAAGCAGAGTCCGAAAAACAAGAATTGGTATTAGAAATTAGGGAATTAAAAGAAAAAGTGAAATCTTTAGAGGCCCAAATTTCAGAGGTTGAAGAGATAAAAATAACATATTTAGAATCGGTTGGACAATCAGCCCGGGATTTTCAGTCTGTTAGACAGGAAAATGAATCCCTTCAAAAGGATAAAGGTACCCTGGAAACAGAGAAAAAAGCCCTCGAACAAAGGAATAAAGAACTAGAAGAAAAAGTAAAACAGGCAGAAACTTCCAAGAACCTAGAAATTCTACTTGCAACAGCCCAAATGAAACAACAGCTAGAACTATCTTCTGCTGAGGCTCTTAAGTATAAAATGGAACTTGAAAGTCAAAAGCGAGCATTCGCTCTGATGCAGAAAAAATTAGATATGAAAATTGAAGAATTGAGCCTTGCTATATATAGGCTAGAAACTGATCATGAGAAGGCTAAATCTGAAAAGGACCAATATTTCACTACAGCTCTAAGACTTATAGATGAGAAAAAAAGATGGACTCAGTCCCTGAATGACCTGGATGAAGAAAATAAAGCTCTTAAGGCCCAGATTCAAGACTCAAGCCAAGCTGCCTCTATGGTACATACGGAAATGCAACGATACGTTTATGTTCCTGAGTACCCACAAGCTGGGGCTTATGCCTCCACCCAACAACCTTTTTACTCGCCATCATATCCTGTTGGTTATACTCCAGCATCACCAGGCTTTCAAGGCGGGCCTTATCCTCAAGACCAATAGGGGTCATCCAGGTGCTAGGAACAGTGGATGAGACAGATGAAACCATAAAATTGCATGGAAGAAATCTAGGCCTTTGCCTTAAAAAGTTAAGCTTAGAAAAAGATCAACCCATATTGACACTGGAATAAAATTTTTTACTGAATTCTTTTAAAAAATGTTGTCTAAGTCGCCTGGTTTATTTTTAATTCTAGAATCATAATAGGAAACCATTTGAAGTTCCTAAAATCTGAAGATATAATAAAGAAATAAGGAGATAAATGTCTGTGAAAACACAAACCTCTTTAACAGAGGCAACATTTTTAAAGGCTGTTTGCAAAATCCTTGATGATAATAAAGCATCCGATGTCATTGTTATCAATCTTGCTGAAAAAACTTCTTTTTCCGACCATATGATTATCGCTTCAGGCACCAGCCAACGCCACATTTTGGCTTTGGGTGACCACCTGCAACGCGAAGCATATCGGCTGTCACATCCCTATGTGCGGATCGAAGGCAAGGAAAATGGAGCTGATTGGATTCTGGTGGATTTGGGAAATATTGTGGTGCACTTATTCCGCCCCGAAACCCGCCAATTATACGATCTAGAAAGCATGTGGAGTACCCCTTTTTTAAAGGCGTACCAGGGTTAAATGCATATTACCATTGTGGCCGTGGGCCGGCTGAAGCCATCCCCCTTGCAGTTTCTTATCACTGATTATACTACCCAACTTCAGTGGAAAATTGGGGTGAAAGAACTGGATTCTAAAGAAGAGTCCAAATCTACTTTTGGTGAAAAGTTTTGTGCCCTGATCCCCCCCCAATCTTATATTATAGCCCTCGATGAAAAGGGGATCTCCCTCTCTAGCCGCGAGTTCAGCCAACACATTGAAAAGTCTCAAACCCAAGGACACAGCCATTTATGTTTTTTAATAGGCGCGGCGAATGGCCTGCCGCCCCTGGCAAAAACCAAAGCCCATCTTACCCTTTCTTTTGGTCGCGCCACATGGCCCCACATGATGGTTCGCTTGCTTTTAGTTGAACAACTGTACCGGGCCCAGCAAATTTTATCGGGACATCCCTATCATCGCGATTAGTCCCTCTCTAGACCCGTGGCCTTGTGTATGTTAGCCTAAACACAAAAGGGAGGATGTAATGTCCGCACAATCATTTATTGTTAATGTTTTATCTGTTGTTCTGATTATTATTTTAGTGGGTTTTTCGGGTCTGATCATCGACCGAATGGTGTTACAGGGCCGGTATACCAGCCCCTATAACAAAGATGAAGCAATCAAATCGTTGGCCGAGCGCCTAAACACACAGGTTCAAGACAACAACAATTTAAAAGCCCAACTTCAAGATATTCAGGCTCAATTAGATGCCACAAGCCAACAATTAGCCTCCCTTCCTATTGTGCAGCTGAATACAGGCTTATTTCAAACTTTAGGGGGTGAAAAAGGCATACGAATGGAAAAAGGGCGCATGATTTTTAACGAACAAACCTTTTTTAAGGAAGACTCCCTTACCCTTTCAAAAACAGCCCAGAAATCTTTGGACAAAATTGCCTTGCATTTGTTGAGATTGGAAAAAAGAAGCCGGACTCCCTGGGTAGTGCGTGTGGAAGGTCACGCCGATCGTCAATCCACCCCCAGCGTGAACGGATATGACTCGAAATGGATGATGGGATACAAACGAGCCTATGCAGTCGCCCAATACTTAATCAACAAGGGTGTGGATGCCAAACGTTTCTATCTGGTCAGCTTTAGCACCTATCGACCAGGTCCTTATCCCCATAATCGCCGTGTAAGCCTAAGTTTTGATTATGCTTAAAAAAATAACCCCTCTGTTTCAGAGGGGGTACAAAGTTCTTGGAAAATTTATAATTAGTTATTTTTAGCTTTTTTAATCGCTTGTTCCAGCCATTCCGCATGATGATGCTCGTCCCGAAGGCCACGCCTTACGATATCGGCCACCTCTGGCCACAAGTCATCCCGTTCGTTCATTCTTTCGTACGCTGTATTGGTGTCTATCTCATTGCTGGCCATGGCTTTTAAAATAGTGTCATCCCCTAAAAGGTTGGCAAACACCACTTTGCCCTTTGTAAGCCACTGCTTCATACTGGGCATTATGGGCATATTTTCTCCTTTGCTTTTCAGCACAGCAGAAATTTCGTCCATGTGTCGTTGGTGGTCTTTTTTAAATTGAGTCAGTTGATTTTTGTATTCCATATTATCCAGCCTGTTGACTGCCGCTTCATAGGCTTCTTTAGCTTCATAATCCAGTTCCATTAGGTCTCGCAAGGCATCGGCTAGTTTAGTTTGTGTTCCAACAAATGTAACCATTTTATCCTCCTTTTTAGAACCATGTTTCTGCTGCCCTTATAGGCCTCTAACCCACACATGTCAATTTTATAAATAAAATGAAAAATCTGTATTTATTGAATTTATTTTTAATGAAAATAGAAACGATGAAAATAAAGATTTCACCGTACAAAATGTTTTGGGCAAAAGAAAAACCCCCTCCGAACGGAAGGGGTTCAAACATTTTAGGCTTTAGGTATTAATCGTGTGAAGGATTAATTTTATAAGATACCCCTACAGAAATACCCAGTTGTTTAGGATTCATTTTGAAAGTGTAGGTATGCCCTCCGCCATCACCCGACAAATCTTTTTTGAAAGATTGGTAGAAGGCATAGTAAGCATCCCCGTGAAGAGACCAATTTTTATCTAACCCTACTTTCATGCCTAGTCCAGGTGCTATAGCCCACAGGTTTTTGCTCAGGTTACTGCCGACGTAACCCCCTCCTAATAGGCCTCCATCACCAGGAGCGTGTTCTATTTTAAATCGAGTATTGATTGCACTGACATGAGCATACCAAGTGGTATTATCATTTATTCCCCATCCCGCTTTAAGCTTTAACCCTCCACTATATTCTTGGTTAACTCGTGTATAAGATGTGTTCCCTCCAATATAGTCCACAATTCGACCTGTGTCCGTATTGTGAAAGCTTGCAAAAAGTTCCGTTCCCCATACAAAACAAGAAGATCCCCATCTGTCCTCATATCCTGCAAAAACACGACCTTCTGCTCCCCCATAGTAACGGTCATTTTTTTTACCTTTCAAACTTACGACTGTATCCGTAGCTTGCCCATCTAACTGTAGATTATTAAAGGCATGGGAAACCCCTACATACATTCCATCTTGCAGTTTGGAAGCATAACCGCTGGTAACCCCGGCCAATAAGGCAAGAGCAGAAATTTTTAATAATTTAGATGACATATTATTCTCCTGTTAAGACTTTTTAATACTTAATGATTATGATATCGATTTTTTTAATTCTTAACAATTACTGAAAGTTACCAAGGGAGAATGGTTGCAATCCTGCAACAAAAATTTGTCCAGCGATAAGGATCGCACCCAATACCAGGGCACCAATGTACATTCTGATTTTTATGAAAAATGAAAGCATAAATAAATGGTGCGCTCGAGAGGAGTCGAACCCCTAACCTCTTGATCCGTAGTCAAGTGCTCTATCCAATTGAGCTACGAGCGCATAAGACTTTCGAAACTTAGCCGAACAAAGGGCCCAGTGCAAGCCTTTTTTCAGAAATTATGATTATAATTCTTCCGCAAACTCACTTAAGTAAATCGCCACACCTTCAGAGCTGGCTTCCATGGCCTTGTTGCCCTTATTCCATCCCGCGGGACACACTTCGCCATGTTGCTCATGATGATGCAAGGCATCCACCATACGCAAGGCTTCATCCACATTACGGCCCAAGGGCAGATCGTTCACCACCTGATGACGAACAATACCTTCTTTATCAATTAAAAAGGTCCCCCGCAAAGAAACCGCCTCATTAATCAAAACGTCATAATCCCGGGCAATGCTTTTGGTTAAGTCCGCCACCATGGGAAAATGAACATTTCCAATACCGCCCGCTTTAACAGGGGTATTTTTCCAGGCCAAATGGGTAAAGTGCGAATCCACACTAATGGCAATAACCTCAACGCCCCGCTCTTTAAATTGGGTCATCCGGTTATCAAAGGCCAAAATTTCGGAAGGGCATACAAATGTAAAATCCAAAGGGTAAAAAAACAAAAGTCCCACCTTGTCCTTCAAATAGGATGAAAGGTTGAAATGTTCATTAATCGTATTATCGGGCATTACGGCTGCGGCCGTAAAATCTGGGGCTTTTTTTCCTACTAGAACGCTCATGAACATCTCCTTCTGTTTTTGTTGATTTAGGTTTTATCATAAAACCTGGGGAATAAAAAAATAAACTTCTCTATTCATCCAAAAATTTTTTCATTTTCTTAAAAAAGTTGAAAGAATCGGGTTGGTTTTTCTCTTCCTTAGAATTTTTATTAAAGTTTTCTAAAATTTCTTTTTGCTCCTTGGAAAGGTGGCGTGGAATCTCAACCCTTACTTCCACAAACATATCCCCCCGACCAGCACGGCGATAAATGGTCATGCCCTTATCCTTCAATCGAAACTTATCGCCTGGTTGTGTGCCCGCTGGGATTTTCACAGACACCCGACTTCCTTCAATGGTGGGTACCTCTATTGATCCACCCGTGGCGGCCATCACCATGGAAATGGGAACCTGACATAACAGGTCTGAACCTTTACGCTGGAAAAGTTCGTGGGGTTTAATATGTAAAAACACATACAAATCCCCGGCTGGCGCCCCTTGGGTCCCCGCGTTACCCTCGCCTGTTAATCGAATTTGAACACCATCTTCAATCCCCGATGGAATGGTCACTTGCAGTTTTTTGGTACCTTTTACATGACCGCGGCCTTGGCATTGTTTGCACGGATCTTTAATTACTTTGCCGGCGCCTCCACACGTACCACAGGTGCGTTCCATCATAAAGAATCCCTGCTGCATCCGCACACGGCCACTGCCGCCACATCCTGAACAATTTTCAGGTTTTTTATCGGCTGCCGTTCCTTGGCCATGACAGGTCTCGCAGGACAAAAGTTTAGTAAGGCTAATCTCGCGCTTACTGCCCGCATAGGCTTCCGAGAGGGTGATATCCAAATCATACCTTAAATCTTCGCCGCGGAAGGATCTTTGCGATCGTTGTTGCCCGCCAGCAAAATCCCCAAATACGCTTTCAAAAATATCGGAAAATCCACCAAACCCTTGTTGATTAAAATCAAATCCTCCAAAGCCGCCACCACCCCCATGGTGACCGCCACCACCCTGTTGAAAAGCCGCATGACCATATTGATCATAAGCAGCCCTTTTTTGGGCATTACTTAAAACTTCATAGGCCTCGTTCACTTCTTTAAATTTGTCTTCGGCTACTTTGTCATTGGGGTTACGATCGGGGTGATACTGCATCGCCTTCTTACGATAAGCCGATTTCAGTTCTTGGTCAGAGGCTGTTTTTGAAACACCTAGTATCTCGTAATAATCTCTATTCGCCATGATATTCCTCTAAAGATTAAAAGTGCTGCTTCATTCAGCAGCACTTTTAGATCCGATTTTAAAAAACCTCAAGGGTTATTTCATTTATTGGCTGTATCGCCATCCTCTTTCACTTCCTCAAAGTCAGCGTCTACGACTTTTGAATCATCACCTTGCGCGGCAGATTCCTCGGCTGGTTTCTGAGCCTCCTTCTCTTGGGCGGCTTTATAAATGGCTTCCCCCATTTTCATGGACGCTTCAACCAACGCTTGGGTTTTGGATTTTATGGCTTCTAAATCCTCACCACCCACTACTTCTTTCAAAGCATCACGGGCTGATTCAATCGCCGATTTATCATCTGCCAATATTTTATCACCATGCTCTTTCAGTTGTTTTTCAGTGCTGTCAATCAATCCATCTGCATGGTTTTTGGCTTCAATCAGCTCACGCTTTTTCTTATCTGCCGCGGCATTGGCTTCGGCATCTTTCACCATTTTTTCCACTTCAGTATCAGATAAGCCACCTGACGCTTGGATTTGGATTTGCTGCTCTTTACCCGTGGCTTTATCTTTAGCCGACACATTAACAATACCATTGGCGTCGATATCAAAGGTCACCTCAATTTGGGGCATTCCACGGGGTGCCGCTGGAATATTTTCCAAGTTAAACTGACCCAACAGTTTATTGTCATTGGCCATCTCTCGTTCACCTTGGAAAACCCTGATGGTCACGGCTGTTTGGTTATCTTCTGCCGTTGAAAATACCTGGCTTTTCTTGGTGGGAATGGTGGTGTTCCGATCAATTAATCGGGTAAATACGCCCCCTAGTGTTTCGATCCCCAAAGAAAGAGGCGTCACATCCAGCAACAACACATCCTTCACGTCGCCTTGAAGCACACCACCCTGAATGGCAGCCCCCATGGCCACAACCTCATCTGGGTTTACACCACGATGGGGCTCTTTCCCAAAGAAGGATTTTACTGCCTCGATAATCTTAGGCATACGGGTCATCCCCCCCACCAATACCACTTCTTGGATATCAGATGTGCTCATATTTGCATCTTTTAAGGCCTTACGGCAGGGTTCCAATGTACGCTCGATCAAATCAGCCACTAAAGATTCCAATTTAGAACGGGTCAAGGTCACATTTAAGTGTTTAGGTCCGCTGGCATCCGCTGTGATAAACGGTAAGTTTACATCTGTTTGCGCACTGCTTGACAACTCGATCTTGGCTTTTTCTGCTGCTTCTTTCAAACGTTGCAAGGCCATGTTATCTTTTTTCAGATCAATACCATTTTCCTTTTTAAAGCTTTCAGCTAAGAAATCGATGATACGATGATCAAAATCTTCACCGCCAAGGAACGTATCCCCATTGGTAGATTTTACTTCAAAAACACCGTCTCCAATTTCCAAAACAGAAACGTCAAATGTCCCCCCTCCTAGGTCATACACCACGATATTTCCCGTTTTGTTTTTATCCAGGCCATACGCAAGGGCCGCAGCAGTCGGTTCGTTGATAATACGCAACACTTCCAAGCCGGCAATTTTACCCGCATCTTTGGTGGCTTGGCGTTGGGCGTCGTTAAAATAAGCCGGAACGGTAATAACGGCTTTTGTAACCGAGGCTCCCAAGTACTTTTCAGCTGTTTCTTTCATTTTTTGTAAAATGAAGGCACTAATTTGGCTGGGACTATATTTCTCGCCATTGGCTTCTACCCATGCATCCCCGTTGGGCCCTTCAACAATTTTATAGGGGACGGATTCCATATCTTTTTTTGTAATGGGATCGTCAAATCGGCGACCGATCAATCGCTTAATCGCAAAGAATGTATTCATATGATTTGTCACACCTTGGCGTTTTGCCGGCTGACCCACCAATCGTTCCCCATCTTTTGTGAATGCCACCATAGAAGGCGTCGTTCTCATACCTTCTGTGTTTTCAATAACTTTTGCTGTTTGGCCTTCCATCACAGCAACGCAAGAGTTCGTGGTTCCAAGATCAATTCCAATAACTTTGCTCATAATATCTCACTTTCGTTTTCTAAATAAAAAACCTAACACCCTATATATAATTCATAATTTAGCACTCTTCAACCCCAAGTGCTAAATTTTATAAAAATGCTTTTATATCCTTTGTAATCTCACAAAATAGGCAGGCCAACCTTTGTCTAATCCCTTTTGTTGAAAGCGCGTACGTACCCAATCCAAAGGGGGGTCAAACCCTTCTGTAATTATCTGAAAATCTGGGCACTGCTTAAAAACCTCTAAGGCCCATTCTCGATAATCGGGATGGTCGGTGGCGAACAGTAACTCGCCCCCTTTGGGTAAAACCCCCGCCAATAGGGATAGATTCTCAGGCGCTACGAATCGGCGTTTGTGATGCCTTTTTTTGGGCCAAGGATCCGGAAACAATAAAAATATTTTTGAAAAATAAGAGGGACCCACCGATTGTAATAAAAGCTGGGCCGGATCAGTAAAAATACGAACATTCTGAAGCTCTTTTTCATCAATCATGCCCAAAAAAGTTCCCACACCATTAATAAACGGCTCACAGCCCACCATCAGGATCTGGGGGTATTTTTCTGCCATATGGGCCAAGTGGTCCCCATTCCCAAAACCAATTTCCAGACATCTCTCACCATATCCATCCAAACGGGATGGGCACTTTAGGTGTCCCTCCTCTACTGTGATTTGGATGGGAGGCAAAACCTGCTCTAGGAGATTTTTTTTACTTCTTTTCAAGGCCCTTCCTTGACGTCGACCATACAGCATTAGTTTTTCTTTCTTGTCATGGGATTAAACTGATCGAACCAGGCCATCAGTTTGAAAAATTTTGCACAAAAGGGTCTTCGAGGTAAAGCTTTGGGCAAAAACCCCTCTACCACACCCATGTCAGGACCCGAACGTTGAGCCAAAATCCGCCCATAGGGATCAATGATGGTGGAAACGCCAGCATTCGCAGCTCGAAGAATGGGCAGGCCCTCTTCAATCGCCCGCATTCGGGCAATTTGAAAATGTTGATAGGGGCCCACACTTTGTCCAAACCAGGCGTCATTGGTGATATGCAACAACCATTGGGGACGATCCCGGCCTGTGGGGGTCACTTGCCCTGGAAAGATGGCCTCATAACAAATCATAGGAGAAAAAGAAGGCAATCCCAAAACAGTGACTACATCAGGGCCTTTTCCTTCAGAAAAGTCCAAAAGACCCGAGGTAATTTTACGAATCTTATCGGCTGGCAAAAAATAAGCCAGCCATCGACGCAGAGGAACATACTCCCCAAAAGGGACCAAATGATGCTTATCATAAACCGCTTTAATCTCACCCTGATGATTCAGAACATACAAGCTATTCCAAATTCTTGTGCGGGAATCATTCCTTCGCACAGCCCCAAAGATTAAATGGGATTCCGGTAAAATCGCCCGGCCTAACTTTTTCTGCAGCGCTTGACCTTCAAGATAAAAACCCAAGGCAGCTTCGGGCCAAATCACCACATCCGCAGGACGACTTCCCAGCTGACTAAGGCGTAGCAAAGTATCCAACCTCATCATCTGCTCACCTAGGTGCCATTCGGGTGTCTGATCAATCGAAGGATGCACAATACGCACCGATAGGGGAGTTAATTCTACGGGGGTATTTAACCGAATCAAGCCAAAGATTAAAAGACCAATCACCACCACACTACTGGTCACCAAATGCAAACGAGTAAACCTAGACACACTCTGTGAAAAAACCAGATAGGGGATTCCTGCCACACAAACCGTCAAAAAACTTAAGGTATAGACACTGCCCAAAGAAGCCGTTTGGGCAACCACTAAAACAGGGGACCAGGAATACCCCAACAGCGCCCAGGGAAACCCTGTACAAAAGCTACTTAGAAAATATTCCACCGAGCCCCACCAAAAAGCCACCATAATCAAGCGACCCACACAGCGGGTGTTCGCATATCCAAATTGCAAAAAAACAAGGCGTAAAAATTTAGAATCCACCCAATAGGACCATCCTAGGAACCAGATGGATAAAAAGGCCATCACAGCTGATAAAAAAGCGGGGATCCCGAAAAACCCAAAAGGCAGAAGCCACCAAAAAACATCCAATTCAATCAATAGGGCATGGGAAATCCAATAAAGGCTCAAGGTAAAGAAACCAAATCCAAAAGCCCATATGTGCCCCAAAAAATGGGTCCACCGCACGGGAGTATCTATCAGAAAAACAAACCGGGAAATCGTAAAGAGCAGAATAAGCTGAATCCCTGGTATGGGGAACAAGCATAACCCCGTCCCTAGGCCCAGGACTAGAAATTCCCAATACCCAGGAATACGCCTAAAGAATTTTAAATAATGTTTGGCAAAGGATTCGAAATGAAGGCGACCACTACGTAACATCACGTCTAAGCTTTACGAGGTGCCAATACCATGAGCATCAAGTTACGTTCACTTTTGGGTTCGGTTTCTGCCATCCCAATATCAGTGACTTCGTTTTTCAAACGCTCTAGCAACCGAATGCCTACTTCTTTATGAGCCATTTCGCGCCCACGGAAGCGCATGGTCACTTTGACCTTGTTTTCTTCTTCCAAAAATTTCCGGATTTGCTTCAGCTTAATAAGGTAATCATGTTCGCCAATCACAGGGCGTAACTTAATTTCTTTGATTTCAACAATTTTTTGTTTTTTCTTGGCTTCATTTTTCTTTTTTTGAAGCTCGTACTTATATTTTCCGTAATCTAAAATCTTACAAACCGGAGGCTCTGCATGGGGAGACACTTCGATTAAGTCCAACCCTGCTTCTTTCGCCCGCTCAATCCCTTCTTTTACAGAGACAACACCAATCATGTTGCCATCTGCATCAATCAAGCGAATTTGATCCACACGGATCTCTTCGTTTACTCTAGGTCCATCAGGGGCCGAACGAGGGGGAGTCATGAATTTACTTATTTTGAGGTCTCCTTAATAAATTAACTGGGTATGGCTGATATGGTTTTAAGCCGTTCTGTGATCTCTTGTAAAGACACTATTTCCTGAGCATCTCCACCAAAGGTTCGAACTGCCACCGCTCGATTGTCGGCCTCTTTTTGCCCCACAACCAAAACATAGGGTACCTTTTGTACGCTATGTTCTCGAATTTTATAACTAATTTTTTCATTCCGCAAATCAATTTCTACCCGAATGCCTTCTTTTTTCAATTGGTCATACACTTCCTGGGCATAATCGTTTACACCCGTGGTGATACTGGCCACCACCACTTGAACAGGCGCCAACCATACCGGGAATTTTCCTGCATAGTGTTCAATCAAAATACCAATAAAGCGTTCAAAAGTACCAAGAATGGCTCGGTGAAGCATAACAGGACGATGAGTTTGGCCGTCTTCTCCCATATAGGTCGCACCTAATCTTTCGGGAAGTATAAAATCAAGCTGTAAAGTACCACACTGCCAATCACGCCCCAAAGCATCTTTCAAAACAAATTCAAGCTTAGGACCATAGAAAGACCCTTCTCCCGGATTAGCAGAATATTCAATATGTAAATTTTCCAAAACAGAACGTAATTTTTCCTCTGCTCTGTCCCAAGTTAAATCATCTCCAGCTCTTTTTTCCGGTCGATCAGAGAATTTCACAAAAAAGTGATCAAATCCCAGTTCTTTGTAAATTTCTGAAAGAAGACGACAAAACCCTTCCGCTTCAGACAAAATTTGATCTTCTGTACAAAAAATATGAGCATCATCTTGCACAAAACTGCGCACTCTCATGATGCCATGCAAGGCCCCAGAAGGCTCATTACGGTGGCAGTGTCCAAATTCAGCCAAGCGCAAAGGCAGATCTCTATAGCTTTTCGTTCCCTGTTTGAAAATCTCAATATGACAAGGACAATTCATGGGTTTAACAGCCAAAGTATGATCATCTTCGTCTTTGACCACAAACATGTGTTCCCCAAACTTTTCCCAGTGGCCAGACTTTTCCCATAAAGACTTGTCTACCATCAAAGGTGTGTTTACCTCTTTATAATCTGCCTTAGCTATTTTTTTGCGAATGTATTCTTTAAGCAAACTATAAAGTATCCATCCTTTCGGATGCCAAAAAACACTACCCACTGCTTCTTCTTGCAGATGAAATAATTCAAGCTGACGGCCCAGCTTGCGGTGATCACGTTTTTCTGCTTCTTCCAACCGTGTCAGATAATCTTGCAGATCTTTTTCAGTGACCCAAGCCGTTCCATAAATCCGCTGTAACATGGCATTCTTGGAATCACCCCGCCAATAGGCCCCGGCCAATTTCATCAGCTTGAAGGCTTTTCCTATTTTTCTGGTAGAGGAGGCATGGGGCCCCCGACACAAATCAATAAAAATGCCTTGGCGATATAAAGAAATGGTTTCACCCGCGGGGATATCACCAATAATTTCAGCCTTATACGTTTCCCCAATTTTTGTAAAAAAGGAAATGGCCTCGTCCCGATCCCATTCTTCCCGGACAATCGGTTCATCGCGATCGACGATCTCTTTCATTTTGTTTTCTAGGGTCAGCAGATCCTCGGGGGTAAAGGGTTTATCCCGCGCAAAATCGTAATAAAACCCATTTTCAATGGCAGGGCCTATGGTGACTTGTAAGTCTTTTCCATAAAGCTCTTTAGCGGCCTCAGCCAATAAGTGGGCCGTATCGTGCCGGATAATTTCAAGGGCTTCTGGGGAATCTCGCGTCAGGATTTCCAAAGCCCCATCACAAGATAGAGAACGGGATAAATCCACCAATTCGTTATTGAACTTGGCCACAAAGGCCGCTTTTTGCAAGCTGGAACTAATGGACGCAGCAATTTCCCCAGGGGTAACCCCTTTAGGAAATTCTTTAACGTTGCCATCTTTAAAAGTAATTTTAATCATTATTCTTCGAAACTTTAGTCACTCAATAAAAAATGTCAAGAATTTAAAGCCGGTATTGTGTTTAAAACAATTCTATATTAATGTGACCCTTCATAAAAGGAGAGGTGGCCGAGTGGTTGAAGGCGCACGCCTGGAAAGTGTGTATACGTTAATCGCGTATCGAGGGTTCGAATCCCTCTCTCTCCGCCATTTCTATAGGTATAACTCATGAAAATTATAGGCATTACAACGAAAGCTTCAAATCAAGAAACTGAAAAGATAGGGGCTTTCTGGCATCAGTTTTTTGCCAACAATATAAGCTCCCTTATTCCTAACACCATTTCACCCCACATTTTTTGTTTGTATACGGACTATGAAGGGGATCATACCAACCCCTATAAGATGATTATTGGCCATGAAGTCTCAACATTAGACCACATCCCTGCCGGTCTAGAAGGAAGAGAATTTGAGTATGAGCATTATGATCATATTACCCTGCCCCAAGGCAACCCAGAGAGCATCCTAAAAGCTTGGCAAGAAATTTGGGCTAATGGTAGGCCCCGTGCATATAAATTAGATTTTCAAAAACACAATCCCGACGGCAGTGTCGACATTTTTGTGGAATACAAATGAGCTCCCCCATCCACTGCCTCAGCCGAGCTGTTGTGATCGACCAGGACCATATATTGGTGTGCTACAATCCCAGATCAACCACACCCTACATTTATCTTCCAGGGGGCCATATGGAAGAAGGGGAATCAGCCCAGGGCTCTTTGGAACGGGAAATGCTGGAAGAAACTACCCTATCCTTTGAAATTGGTCGGTTTCTTGGAGTGTTAGAATATTCATTTGCTGCCCACACCAAAGCCAATCCCTGCCACACCCATGAGTATAATTTTTGCTTTCTAGCCTCTTGTCCCTCCCTAAAAAACCTCACCCTCCCCCCCGAACCCGAACAGGACATTGTTCGCTTTCGATGGGTTCATCTTTCCCACCTTCAAACAGAAAACCTTCTCCCCTCTCCGTTGATCAAATTGCTACCCCAGTGGCTATCCACTTCTTTACCCCCCTTCATTTTTTCTAGCGAGCTGATCTAGCTTCCCGTTTATTCCGTTCTATGATTTACTGAACACATATAGGAAGGCATTTTCATGAAAATAAGATCGATAGCTGTTTACTGTGGGGCCTCTGACGCCATTGCCCCCAAATACAAGAAAACCGCAGAAGAGGTGGGTAAATTCCTGGCCAAAGAAAACATACGCCTTGTCTATGGGGGGGGCGACACGGGCCTAATGAAAGTTGTGGCCGATGCCTGCATGCAGGCGGGAGGCAGTGTTTTGGGTGTCATGACCGAATATCTTGAAGATTTTGAAGATGTAAACCTGGACATTACAGAGCTGAAAATTGAAAAATGTATGCATAGCCGAAAAAAGCACATGTTTATGGAGGCCGATGCTTTTTTAGTTCTGCCCGGGGGATTTGGAACACTGGACGAGGTTTTCGAGGTTCTGACCTGGAAACAGATTGGCCTTCATCACAAACCTTTTGTCTTTTTTAACCAAGAAGGCTTTTGGGATCCCTTGGTCTCCATGATTGACAAACTAATAGAAGAAAAGACTGTCCCCCTGTGGATTAAAAATTTATATTCGATGGCCACAGATACTTCAGAAATTTTAAAAGCTTTAGAAAATTGTAATAGCCTCCATCCTCCCGAGAAGAGTAAATCTGACTAAAAAACCATTTTTTTTCTTATTTTTTCTGATACACTAAAATCTAAAGTGGGAGGCTTATATGTTGCGTTTGTCTTTTTTATTTTTATCTATGGGATTATTTGTTGCCTCAACAGCCTTTAGTTTCACCATAACCAACCCTTTAAAACCTGGCAGTACGCTGGTTAATATCGGAGGTAACGTTAGAACATTAACGCGCAGCACCAGTTGTAAAGCCAAATATTGGGGGAACATTCAAGAAAATGCTTGTGCTTGTTGTATTATAAAAAACAGCATGGCACCTAAGGGGCAAATTAGATATAAATCAGATACTGTTTCCCGTTGTTTAGAAAAAAAACATTGTTCTGAAGACACCTTAGCGCAAATGAAGAAAGACTTAGAACCCCCTTACAATCCTAATTATCCTGAATATTTCATTACACAAGTCATTCAAAACAGTCTCCCGATTGCAGAAACTGGCACTTTGGGCTCAGAATTCACAGACAAACAAGCGTTAACAACAGAAGGTGCCATACAAGCCCTTAAAGTTTTAGCTGCCCAAAAAAAAATAAAACATAGTTCTAAGTCAATAGAAGAATGCTTCCAAGCAGAAGCTTTAGGGGGAGGGGGCTCTCAAACCCTTCGACTTTTCATGATATCTCAAAAACCCAAGTGTGGCAGTAATTCAGACACTTCAACAAAAGGTGTTTATATCCTAAAGGAACTAAAAAAAGGACCAGAGGAAATTAAAAACACAACTATTGTTAAACAGAGCATTTTGGGCAAATACAACCTGACCAACCCTGATCGACCTAAAGATTTTCCAGCGATTGCCCTAGATGAAATCTCTTTCACCTACAAAGATAAAAAAGGAAAAGCCCATTATTTATCTGTTTTGCCCATGGCACCGGGAGATAGTATCTTTAATATTCTCAAAGAATTTAGTAAATATTACAAAACTCATCCTCAAAAAGACTCTATGGAGAACCTTATTCAGGGTAAACAGCTTCCCAAGAGTACGACTCCTCAACTCGTCCGGGCCCAACATGCTATGTTAGTGTTTGGTTCTCAGCTGGGAAAACTACACGCCGCTCATATGACTCGAGACCCCAAAGGACGACTCTCGGGCAAATCCCATGCCGTTCATGGCGATCTGCATGCCCATAATGTTTTTGAAGATATTGATCATAATATTATCTTTATTGATGGAGAAACATTTGCGAGAGGTGTAGAGTCCCCACGTGCAGTCGGCAAAGATCTTCTACGCATTTATTTATTTTCAACTATCCGAAATGCATCTAAACACAATCCACGAAAAGGAAATGTAGGGCAAACCTATTGGCATGAACAAATTATAAAACCATTTCTTTTGGGATATGTGCACTCATACGCCCATTTAGATGGTAGCTTCAATCTAGAGAATTTAGAGGATGTCATGCGCATACTTCGCAAAACCTTCTCTCTGGCGGGAAGCACCAGCGAAGTAGAAGGATTCTTAAAAGCCGGCCCGATTAAAGCTCTTTGGGCTTACCGCAAATACATCACCAAGATCCTTAATGAAATTGAAGCTGAAATTAAGAAAAATCCTAAAGCTGGGGGACTATCACCACAAACTCAAATCATTTTGGAAAAAAGAAAGCCAAGCTAAGCCCACAAATGTGGTGTATAGAAATCTAGGTTGTAATTTTAGGATAACCTTGCAAAAATAGCGCTTGATTAAAATGAAACCTTTAACAAAAATTTTATAAATTTTATGGCAAAGCATATTATTGCTATTATAGTTCTGCTTATATCTTTTTCTACCGCAGCAAGAACCAAGCTGAACAGAATTGAATATGGAGACATATCGGCACCCGTACAAATTGTGGAATATGCTTCCCCTAGTTGTACGGTATGTGCCGAATTTTCCAGAAGTGTTTTTCCCAAGCTCCTAAAAAAATATATTCAAACTAAGAAAGTATATTTCAAAGTGATAAACCTGCCCTATCAAGGCATTGATTTAAAAGTATCAGCTCTTATAAATCACAGCCCTAACCCCATTGAGTTCCATAATTTTATATACCAGAATCAACACAAGTGGCTTTTTTCTAAAAACCCAATTAAAATATTAACCCCTATGCTCGTGGAAAAAGGCATGACCATGAAAGAGATTCAATCGGCACTTAATAATAAAACAACAGAACGTAAGCTGTTAAAAGACCGTTTAGAAATAGAAAAAAAATATCAGATTGAAGCCATTCCTTTTTTCAAAATTGGACAAACTAAAATTGTGGGATTGATGCCCTGGACTAAGTTCGAAAAAACAATAGACTCTGCATTATCTCATGTAAAGAATGGTAACCCTCTTGAAACATTTGGACAAAAAGATGAAAAAATCCGCTCACCTCAAAACACAGCAAGAAAAATTAAAGACCGCTCTTAGCTCCCAATCTACCTCACCTAACCTACCTTCGTTTAAAACAATGGCTTGGCGCGCCAGTACTGATATGTTGGCAGGGATTGTGGTAGGCACAGGTGCCGGTTTATTGTGTGATCACTTCTTTCATACGGCTCACTGGGGGCTTATTGTTGGATTTTTAATGGGATCCACGGCTGGACTCTTGAATGTCTATCGAAGCCTTTGTAAAGTAGGGTATGGTTTTAGAAAAAAATAAAGGAAAACAAAGTGGAAAGCCCCCTGCATCAATTTGAGGTTAACACCCTCTTACCCCTCCAGATAGGGGGACTTGATTTGTCTTTTACAAACTCGTCTTTATTAATGGTAATTGCTGTTGTGGCGATTGTAACCTTATTTATTCTGGCTCTGCGTAACCCCCAACCCGTACCGGGAAAAATGCAGTCGCTCATGGAATTAAGTTATGAATTTATAGCCAACCTTTTAGAAGAAAACACGGGAACGAAAGGCAAACAATACCTTCCTTTTATCTGGTCTTTATTTTTATTTGTTTTATTTGGGAATCTTCTGGGGCTCATCCCTTATAGCTTTACCTTTACCAGCCAATTGGTGGTGACTTTTGGGTTGGCTTTATTGGTCTTTTTTGTGATTATTATAATTGGCTTCAGCAAGCATGGGCTCAAGTTCTTTAAGCTATTCTTACCCGAAGGCGCCCCCCTCATCATGGCCCCCCTTTTGTTGCCCATAGAACTGATTTCTTTTTTGTCTAGACCCGTCAGTTTATCTGTTCGATTATTTGCCAACATGATGGCGGGACATACGATGTTGAAAGTCTTTGCGTTTTTCACTATAAGCTTAGGTTTATTTGGCTTTTCAACAATACTTCTCAACTCGATTCTTATTGGGTTTGAGTTTTTGGTGGCGTTCCTCCAAGCCTATGTGTTTACTGTATTAACATGTCTTTATTTAAATGATGCCATTCATTTACATTCATGATAAATTGTTTGCAAAGGAGAAAAAAATGGAAGTAGATGCAGCAAGAATGATCGGAGCCGGCATAGCGGTTCTTCCCCTCTTCGGTGTGGGATTGGGTATCGGGAAAATATTTTCCACGCTGATTGAATCGGTGGCCCGCAACCCCGAGGCCCGAAAAGATGTGTTTTCTATTGGTATTCTGGGGTTCGCCTTAACCGAAGCCGTGGCTTTGTTTGCCCTTTTAATTGCCTTCCTTATTCTTTTTAAATAATAAAAGACCAGGCAGCCGCAATCGTGCCGCAACTTGACATCAGTGTTTATCCTTCCCAGCTTTTTTGGCTAGGCCTTTCTTTTATGGTTTTGTATGGGTTCATGCGATGGATGGTCACACCTCGTGTCAGCCGTATTCTTTACAAGAGAACCAGCATGCTCGAAAAAAAGCTAGAAGACATTGATGTGTTTAGAAAAGAGATTGAACACCTAGAGAATCAAGTCACCCACTTAAGGGAAATAGCCTATAAACGAAACCAGGAACTTCTAACGGAAGCCCAGAAAAAATATGCTCAGTTATTAGAAAAAGAAGAAGCCTTGTTAGCAAAGAAAACTTCGGAACGTTTGGAAGATTTTGAACTCACTCTCCAAAAGAAAATTCGAAATATAGAAGCAGAACTATCTGAATCCTCGTCGGAAATTAAAGACCTTATTCTAGAAAAAATATTGGGAACCTCACAAAAGGATAAAAACTGATGTCCTATATGTTTTTATCGGATGCCTCTTTTTGGATTTTTGTCTCCTTTGTAATTTTGGCTGGCGCTAGTTTTTCTAGAGTTTTTACCCAATTAAAAAAACAACTTCAAATACGGCAAGACACCATTGCCCGACAAATTACGGAAGTTTATAGCCTGTATGAGGAAGCAAAAAATCTGGTAAAGGAAGAACAGGCCGCCCTAAAAATCGCACAAAAAGAAGTCTTAGATCTAGAACACGAAATTGAAAAAAATATTCAGGATATTAGACTATCCCATGAGCACAAAATTCAACATGCTGTGAAGCGATATGAAAAAGAACTAGAACATAGAATGGCGACTTTAAAATCAAGATATACAAATGAACTGGTAAATCGAATTTTGGAAAACCAATATAAAGCTGTTGAAATATATTTGAAAAACAACCTAGATTCATCCATGCGAAAATCCATGATCAAAAATCATTTAATTCAATTACAGGAAACCCAATAAATGAAAATATGTGTTATTGGTTTAGGCTATGTGGGCCTACCACTTGCTCTGAAGCTGGCCAATTATTATGATGTTATGGGATTCGATATTGATATATCCCGAGTTGAAGAATTAAAAAACGGTCATGACAGGACAGCAGAAGTTTCTTCCAAAGACTTAAAAAAAACATCTCTTCATCTCAGTTGTAAAAAATCTGATCTTAAGGGACACAATTTATACATTATAACAGTCCCCACCCCTGTAACCTCTAAAAACACCCCTGATTTAAGCCCCTTGAAAAAGGCCTCTACCATGGTGGGGAAAGCCATTTCCAAAGGATCGATTGTGGTCTACGAAAGCACAGTATATCCCGGTGTGACAGAGGACTTTTGCGGGAAAATTCTGGAAAAAACATCTGGCCTTCAGTCTGGTTTAGATTTCTTCTTAGGCTATTCGCCAGAACGCATTAATCCTGGCGACAAAATCCATACTGTAGATAAAATCACCAAAATCGTAGCAGGGCAAACCCCTGAAATTACCCATACTTTAAAAGAAGTTTATGGAAAAATTACTACCATTTTTGCCGCCAAAGACATTAAAACGGCCGAAGCTGCCAAGGTTATTGAAAACACCCAACGTGATATAAATATTGCCTTTATGAATGAACTGACAGCCATCTTCCATGCAGACCAAATTTCCATTCATGATGTTTTAGAAGCAGCCCAAACAAAATGGAATTTTTTACCTTTTACACCGGGCCTCGTGGGGGGGCATTGTATTGGTGTGGATCCTTATTATTTGGCTTCTTACGCCAAAAAGAAAGGAACAAATCCTCGCATGACCTTGGCTGGTCGCCATATTAACGATGGGATGTCCCAGTTCTTTGCAAAGGTCTGTGATGATGCCTTAAACAAAAAGCCCAGCTCTATTTTAATATTTGGGCTCACCTTTAAAGAAAATGTGCCCGATCTACGGAACACAAAGATCGTAGATTTAATACACCATTTGGAAAAAAAAGGGCATAAAGTCCAGGTCGCAGATCCCCTAGCCAATCCCAAAGAAGCTAAAGATTATTATGATTTAGATTTACTGCCCATTCAGGATTTATCCCCTTGTCATTATGACTGTTTAATTGCCGCCGTACCCCATAAAGAATTTTTAAATCTTCCATATGATTTCTTAGCTTCTTTAGGGAAACCATCTGCTTGTGTATTGGATATTAAAAACATGTGGGCCGCATTAAAACTGCCTTATAAGAAGATAGTCCTGTAAAGCGTTCAGTGCCAAAATATTTTGTAGGATTTTCTATTTTATGCTAGGGTTGTGATAACTTAAGCTTTATATGGTTTTCAAGAAATGTCCACTTCTGCACAAAATATATTTAAAAGTAAAAACCTAACTAAAAGCTATAAACAAAGAAAAATCCTGAACGGTGTTTCTATCGAAGTTACCCAGGGTGAGATTGTTGGGCTTTTAGGGCCCAACGGGGCTGGGAAAACTACTTGTTTTTATATTATGTGTGGCCTGATTAAGCCTGATAGTGGTGAAGTTCTACTTAATAATCAAAATATCACCCCCTTTCCCATGTATCGTCGTGCTAAACTAGGAATTGGATACCTACCCCAAGAAGCCTCTATTTTCCGGGGATTAACGGTGGAACAAAACATCAATGTGGCCTTAGAAAACACACAAGCCTCGCCCGAGAAACGTCAAAAAATATTGGATTCCTTATTGGGAGAATTTTCCATCACCCACTTACGAAAAGCACCTGCTCTCGCGCTCTCAGGCGGGGAAAGGCGTCGGGTCGAAATTGCCCGGGCTTTGGCTAGCTCCCCTCAATTTATTTTATTTGACGAACCCCTGGCTGGTATTGACCCTATTGCCGTTCAAGATATTCGTAGCTTAATTTTTCACTTAAAAGACAAGGGTCTAGGGGTGCTAATTACGGACCACAATGTGCGGGAAACATTGGACCTTGTAGATCGGGCTTATATTTTGGCAGAAGGCAAAATTTTAACCGAAGGTACGCCTAACGATATTATTAATCACAAAGAAGCGAAGCGCGTTTATCTAGGACAATCATTTCGGTAAGACAACAACGGAGGAGTAAATGAAAATAATAATTACTGGCAAACATTTTGATTTAGGTGAGTCTTTAAAAGATCGGATCACTCAGTCCTTAACAAAAGTTGTACATAAATATTTTGATCACGCCATGGATGCCCACGTCACGGTCTCGAAAGAGAACACATCCCGTGAAAATCATTTGGTTTCCATTCATATCGAAGTCCATATTGGTCATAATATCATGGTGCGTGCTTCTGATATGGCAGACGAACCTTATGTGGCCCTAGAGCAAGCCATTCACACAATCGAGAAAGGATTAAGACGCTATAAGGATCGGCTAAAGGCTCATCACTCTAACCATGATATCTCTAAAGAAGAACAAGCAATGCAATATGTGCTGGGAATTTCCTATCGAAACTTAGAAGAAAAAGAAGAAACACACGAGCATGCTCAACCCGCTGTAATCGCTGAAACAACCACCTATATCCCTCATTTGTCAGTCAGTGAGGCGGTGATGAGATTGGATCTTTCTGACTCCCATGCTTTTCTTTTTAAGAATAAATCTCATGGGCAACTTAATTTAGTCTATCTCAGAAAAGATGGCAACATTGGCTGGGTAGATCCTGAGGGCAATAAGAAACTCCATGAAACCAAGTAAAAATAAAATTGCAAAAGCCTTAGCGCAGGCATTTTTTGAAGCCCAAACCAATCCTAAGACACATCAGGATGATTTGAAAAAGCTTCAAGAAATTCTTTTATGGAAAAAAGAAAATCCCAAATTTGCCAGTTTTTTAAACAGCCCTCTTTTTTCCCACTTGGAAAAGCACCAAATATTTTTAGCGCTGGATTTACCCAATCCCCTTATTATTTTTCTGGAAATCATTTTAAAACAACAGATGATATCTTACTTAGATATGATTGTTCACGCCTATGAAAAACTAGTATGGGAATCCTTAAATAAAATAAAAGGCACAGTAACAGTGGCTGCCCAGGAAGATCTTTCACCCACATTTAAAAAGAACATCACTACCCTCTTGGAAGAAAAAATGAATAAGGATGTGTCTTTAACTTTTGAAACAGACCCCAGCCTTTTGGGAGGATTTAAATTAGAGGTGGCCGACTTTCATTGGGACAGTTCTTTAAAAAACACTTTGGAACAACTTAGAAATAGTCTATAGGAAAGATATGACATTAAATGCCTCTGAAATTTCTAGAATCCTAAAAGAAAAAATTAAGGGATTTGATACGCGTACCAACCTGAAAGAAGTGGGGAAAGTTCTTTCAGTAGGCGATAATATTGCCACTCTGTATGGGTTAACATCTGTAAAAGCAGGTGAACGACTAAAGTTTGAAGGCAATATCGAAGGCATGGCCCTTAACTTGGATGAAGATACGGTAGGTGCGGTTATTTTTGGGGAAACTCGGTCAATCCATGAGGGCAGTTTGGTAGAAGCCACCAAGTCTGTTATGACCGTTCCTGTGGGGATGGGCCTCTTGGGGCGTGTGGTTGATCCTTTGGGCAATCCCATTGACGGAAAAGGTCCTTTGAAAAATGTTGAAATGATGCCTATTGAGCGGGAAGCCCCAAGTATCATTGAAAGAAAGTCAGTCCAAGAGCCCCTGCAAACGGGGATTAAAGCAATTGATAGCCTTGTGCCCATAGGCCGTGGTCAGCGGGAATTAATTATCGGTGACAGACAAACAGGCAAAACCGCCATAGCGATTGACGCCATATTAAATCAGAAACAATACAACAAAAGTCCCCATAAGAAAGACCATGTCTATTGTATTTATGTGGCGATCGGTCAAAAAAGATCTTCGGTGGCCCAACTTGTTAAAACTCTAGAAGAAAGTGGCGCTCTAGAATACTCGATTATCGTTGCCGCCACAGCTTCAGATCCAGCTCCGCTTCAATTTCTAGCCCCGTATTCGGGGTGTACCATGGGAGAATATTTCCGTGACAATGGCATGCACGCTTTAATTGTTTACGATGATCTGTCAAAACAAGCTGTGGCCTATCGGCAAATGTCTTTGTTGCTTCGCCGGCCGCCAGGACGGGAAGCATTCCCTGGGGATGTTTTCTTTTTGCATGCCCGTCTTCTTGAACGTGCAGCAAAACTAAGTGATGAAAAAGGAGGGGGATCCCTGACGGCCCTTCCGATTATTGAAACCCAGGCGGGGGATGTATCTGCCTATATTCCGACAAATGTCATCTCTATTACAGATGGTCAGATTTTCCTAGAAACTGATTTGTTCTTTAAAGGATTCCGACCCGCTATTAACGTGGGGCTTTCTGTAAGCCGCGTAGGATCCGCGGCCCAGTCAAAGGCCATCAAAAAAGTTGCTGGCTCTTTGAAATTAGACCTAGCCCAATATCGGGAAATGGCTTCTTTTTCTCAATTTGCCTCGGATCTAGACGAAAAAACCAGAAACCTTTTGTCCCGAGGGGATTTGTTGTCTCAGCTTTTAAAACAACCTCAATATTCCCCACTTTCTTTGGCCCAACAAGTGATCAGTTTGTACGCTGGTATCAATGGTTTTTTAAAAGCCTTAAAGCCTTCCGAGGTTGTTCCATTCGAAGCTTATTTACATCAAATATGTCATAAAAAATATTCTTCTTTACTGCATAAGATTGATGAAGAAAAAGATCTTTCTCCTGCAACCATAAAAGAGCTGGAAGAAGCTTTAACAACCATACTCAAAGACTTCCAGAAGATTCAAAAGGCTTAGAAGATGTCCCCTTTCTTCTATAGTTTCTGGTACCGATTGCTTTTGATCTGCCCCTTTATTATTATTTTATGGATTTTAATTTTATGGGCAAATCAATGATTTTGCATCCCCACCAAAAAAAAATTGAAATCAAAAATCTTTTTGTCTCTTATGGTAAAACCCAAGCTCTAACCAATATTTCAGGAACGTTCCAACCCAACACCCTAACGGCTATTATTGGGCCCAACGGGGGGGGGAAAAGCACGCTGATCAAAGCCATACAAAATCAAGTTAGAATTGAAGCCGGATCAATCAAACACAATTGCAAAAACAAGTGTGAATCCGGATATCTACCCCAACAAGCGGATTTGGATAAAACATTTCCCCTTACAGTTAGAGAGGTAGTGGGTATGGGTTTGTGGCCCAAACTTGGGTCTTTTACAAAATACACAACAGTGCATCAGGAACAAATCACCGAAGCCCTGACGCGTGTGGGGCTTTTAAAGTTTGAACATCGGCGCATCGATAGCCTTTCGGGTGGTCAGTTTCAAAGAATGCTTTTTGCCCGCATTTATGTGCAAGATGCGTCCTTAATTATTTTGGATGAGCCCTTTACCGCCATCGATGCCCAAACATGCACCCACCTTATCAACATAATTTTAGAATGGCACAAACAAGGTAAGACCATTCTGGTGGTGCTGCATAATTTAGATTTAGTGAAAAAATATTTTCCTGAAACGTTATTGCTGGGCCGCTCGTGCATAGGATGGGGCCCCACCAAATCCGTCTTAACACAACAAAACCTTAACCACGCTTTTCAAAACTTATTAAATTAAAATGATTGATTTTTTCACAGAACCTTTACAATACGGCTTTTTTAAAAGGGCCTTGATCAGCTGTGTGTGCCTTGCCTTCGGGTCTGCCCCTGTGGGGGTGCTATTGGTTTTACGGCGTATGAGCCTTATGGGGGATGCCCTGTCCCATGCTGTGCTGCCCGGAGCTGCTATTGGATATATTATTGCAGGGCTATCCTTACCCATCTTAGGCATTGGAGGATTTGTTGCAGGCCTTGTGGTGGCGTTGTTGGCAGGTCTTGTTTCCAGATACACGGATCTAAAAGAAGATGCCACCTTCGCAGGGTTCTTTCTAATTGCCTTGGCCCTGGGAGTATTACTGATTTCTTTAAAACATAATTCGGTTGATCTTATTCATATTTTATTTGGGTCCGCGCTGGCGGTGGATCCTTTATCTTTAACAATTATGGGATCCATTGCAACACTGACGTTAGTAATTTTAGCCTTAATTATTCGCCCTCTTTTAATCGAATGTTTTGATTCCTCATTTTTCAAGGCCAGCGGTGGGAAAGGCGCCCTATATCACGGGATTCTTCTCATGCTGGTGGTACTAAACTTGATTTCTGGATTCCAAGCCTTGGGTACACTTTTATCTCTCGGGATCATGATGCTACCCGCCATTAGCTCGCGATTCTGGGGGCGCACACTTTGGAGTATGCTTATCATATCTGTGCTGTTTGCCTTTCTGTCTGGCTTTATTGGTTTGTGGCTTTCTTATTACCAGAATTGGCCATCGGGACCCGCTATTGTATTAATCAGTGGGTTCATATATATTCTGTCTCTGTTTGTGGGCCCACACGGCAGCATCAAAAATTATTTAAAGAATCGAAAATAAAATGAATATATTCTTATTAGGCTTATTGGGCTTGTTATGCTTACTATTCCCCCAATTGTACGCTAACGAAGCCAATCAAAAAATAAAAATAGTGGCGACCTTCAGTATCCTTCAAGACTTTGCTAAACAAATCGGACAAGATCATGTGGAGGTCTCAACCTTGGTTCCACCCAATGGAGACCCCCATGTATATGAACCTACACCCAGCGATGTTCGGAAACTTTCGGAGGCCAATTTAGTATTGGTGAATGGGTTAGGATTCGAAGGATGGATAAAACGTCTTGTCAAATCCTCTTCTTATAAGGGGAATATGGTCGTGTGCACTGACCATATTCACCCTCGCCTAGTATTTGAAGGAACGATTATCAAAGATCCCCATGCCTGGCACAGCATTCCAAATGCCAAAATTTATATTAGAAACATCACAGATGCCCTAAAAAAAATCGATCCAGCTTATGCCGAGTCATATGAAAAAAATGCAGCCTCTTATTTGCAAAAACTCACGGATTTGGATGAAAAAATGAGGCGCAATATCGACCAGATTCCCCCTGCCCAACGTAAAATTATTACGGCTCATGATGCTTTTGGGTACCTGGGGCACGCCTATGGTATTCAATTTTTATCACCCCAAGGAATTAGCACCGAATCAGAAGCCAAGATGCAAAGTGTAATTGCTTTGATTAAGCAAATAAAGAAAGAAAAAATAAAAACGATTTTTATTGAAAATATTTCAGACCCTAAAATGATCTATCAAATAAGCAGGGAAACGAATGCGAAAATTGGTGGCACGCTCTATTCCGATGCTTTGTCTGACCCAAAAGGGAATGCGGCCACATATATCGACATGATGACCTATAACCTGGAGCTTTTAATTAATGCAATGCGCGAATAAGGCTGAAACCAAAGAGCGCATAATTGAAAATTCAAATCAGTTCGTACAGCAGTGGCTTGATCTCTTGGCGAAAAAAGATTTGGAAGGCATTCTAGACTTGTACTGTCCAGAAGCAGCCCTTATGCCAACCCTTAGAAATAAAATTCATAAGACTCGTGCAGACCGCAAAGAATATTTTCAGTTTTTTCTTAGTTTCCCAAATCTACACGGAAACATTATCAGCCAATACTGTCGTGTTTATGGAAATATTATGATCAATACAGGGCTTTATAAGTTTGTTTTTCTTTAAAATGGTCAAGAAGCGGAAATATTTGCCCGCTTTAGTTTATCCCATAAAAAGGAAAATAATCGTTGGCTTATTGTGGACCACCATTCTTCTGTGTTTCCAGAAAAAGTTTAACTGCATCAAATTTAGGATCCATATCAGGTAAACAAATGAGCTATAATGAAAGAGGGAACCAGATCAAACGTAAGAGCAAAAAATTATGATAAACCCTGCCCCTCATCCAGTGGCTGCAGTAGAAATTATCGGTCTACACGCATGTGGTTATTAGCCTTTGAAGATTAAGGCAACTGATTTCTAGATTGTAGAGCCCCAAAATTAATATTTATGATCTATCCGATAACTTTTTTGATGGTTTAAGCAAGGTCTGAGGACCCATCTTTTTACCAGGAATCTTTTTTTCTTTCTCCTTTAATTGGATATAGGATGGCAAAATAGTCCGAAGATGCTTCAATTCTCGATCATTTTCGATCATATCCTGAGCTATTGCTTCCAAGGCATCTAGAGCTTTTTTAGATCCATCATCCATGCGAATATCCTTAATCTGAGGTTCAGCTTGAATACGGATATAAACAGATCCTTCTCTTCCTAACAATTCTCGTGTGGTATTTTCAGCATTTTCTGCCGGTACATCCATTAAATTTCCTACTAATGTCTCCAAATTCGCTCCTTTTTTATTAAGAGAAAGGGATCCACCTCCCAAAGGACCCCTGGTGCGGAAATCTGTTTTTGATTGGGAAACTCGTGTACTAAATGACACCAATAATATTTGGGCATTAGGATACAGCTCCCTTGCCATTAGAATGCCCAACATGGACGGGTTATTAATTCCTACCCCTCCATCCGCTAAGGTCAATACCTCCCCATCCCTTAATCTAATCTTAAAGGGTTTGAAGAAAGTAGGGGCTGCACTGGTGGCACGCGCCGCTTCCCACACAAAGAAGTTCTCTTGTTTACCTTTAACTGCTTTTATAGAATTAAAAATAAAGGGCTTTTGATTCTCAATATCCACACTCGTCACCGCGACAGGGTTCAAAAGCTGTTTTAAAGTTACATTCTTAAAATACCGTTTCAATATTTGCTCATAAGGCTTAGCAGAATATCGAGAGGTTAGGACACCTCCCATTCCCCGCATTTTTCTGAAATAATTGGAGTGAGAAAAAATTGTTCCAGCCAAATTCCGATACATTGCTACCAAGTCTGTGGCGTTATAAGCCGGTTCCCCAGTTTCTGTAGGTGTATTCAAAAACAACGAAATTAACCCTCCCGTTGATGTTCCTACATATATATCAAATATGTCCGATATTCTTTTTCCCGTTTTCTGCTCTAGGTGCTCCAAGATTTTAGCAGCAATTAATCCTTTGACACCCCCCCCATCTACAGACAAAACTAAAACATAATCACGTTTTGCACGTTCTGCTTGACTGGGCCACTTAGAAAAAGGAGCTTTTGAAATGCACCCTAGACAATCTCTAAAAACCCCTGAAGGATGATCAAAGTAAGCTCGATATGGACCTTCTATTTCCTCAATCCACTTTTTTTTGTTCGCCTCATTCTTATAAGCTTTCTTAATAGCAGCGGCATTACATTTGGGATGCTTTTCCAAAACTCCTTTGTTGCTATTTTTCAAATACCGTAAATACTTATCTAAGTTTGAACATTCAAATGCAGTATATTTAGCATGGGCATTTATTAAAATTAAAGATATGAAAAGAACGAATTTTAAAACCTTCACCTGATTCACCTTTTATAATTGTTTATTTTTAACTTTCACATATATAGAAAAGATTGACTATATATAAAAATATGCGATTATTAATTTTTAAAACTAAACGATGGAAAAAAATGAACAAATTAATTGCTGCAAGTTTTGCCACCCTACTTTTGTTAACCAATTGTGCTAAAAATATTTCATCCAGCGAATATGCAGAAGCTGATGTAGGATCGGTTAAACACACATATAAAGGGGTGATCATTTCAGCTCGGCCCGTAAAAGTACAAGCAGGTGATAGCTTGGAAGACAACAAAACAGGGCTTGTCGGCGGCGGTCTTGCTGGCGGGTTATTAGGGTCACAAATAGGTCAAGGACGCGGACAAGTTGTTGGCTTAGTGTTGGGGGCCGCAGCAGGTGCTGTTGGTGGATCCTTATTAGAAAAAGGTCTAAAATCACAAGAGGGAATTGAATATTCTGTTGAATTAAACGATGGCCGTATTTTAACCCTGGTTCAAGGCAAAGACAATCCTCTTTCCATTGGTCAACGTGTCTTGGTGATGGTGGGTTCAAAAGGGCGTTCTCGGATTATTCCAGATCTTTCTCCAGCAACAAAAAAATCCAGTAAACCTGTGAAATCAAACGCTGGACGCAAGCGCACAGTTGTTGTGATTGAAGAATAAAAAACTGTTATATATTTAGCTTTCTTCTAATTTAAGCGATTTTTGCGTGAAAAGATTTTTTTCAAAACTTCCCACTAGCATTTGGATATTGGGATTAACAGGCTTTTTAATTAACCTGTCCACCATTATGGTGTTCAGTCAGATGCCCATCTTTATGAAAACAGAATTGGGTGCCTCGGAACATACCATTGGTGTAATTGATGGCATAATGGAGTTTGTATCCCATGCTATGCGCATTCTGGCCGGATCTTTTAGCGACTTTATTCAAAATAGAAAAATTGTTCTAGGGTTTGGGTATGGTCTATCAACCTTAGTGAAGCCTCTTTTTGCTCTTTCTTCTTCTATTGGGTTTGTTATCCTGATCCGTTCTATGGATCGCCTAACTAATGGCCTACAGGCCGCCCCCCGGGATGCACTGATTGGTGACCTGGTTCCTAAAGATAAACGAGGAAGCTCATATGGGTTATCCAAATCTCTAAAAACTGCAGGTTCGGTTTTAGGGGCAGCCTTGGTGGTATGGATTATGACGATCACCAATAACGACTTCCGATTATTGTTTTTATGTGCTTTCGTACCCGCCTTGATTGCTTTAATTTTGTTTATTGTGGGCGTTAAAGAGCCGAAGGCTTCTCCCATATTGAATGGAGCCCCAGCTTCTTCTAGGAGAAAATTTAACTGGAAATCTTTTCTACAACTTAAGCAGGGCTATTGGCGTATTATCGGAATGTTATTTATTTATGAAATGGCCCATTTTGGTGAATCTTACCTAACCTTCCGTGCTGCAGAAATAGGGGTCAGCATCACCTATATATCTCTGGTCATGCTTTTGTTTAACATGGGTCAATTCTTAAGTGCCTTTCCCATAGGCACACTATCCGATCGATTCCAAAGGCAAAATATTTTGCTGATTGGTTTTGCCTTTATGCTTATCGCAAATGCATGCCTTATTTATGGAACCTCTGCTTTATTTGTGTATATGGGGGTTTTCTTTTGGGGAGCTCAAATGGGCACCACTCAAAGTGTTTTTGTATCCATGATTTCCGATGAAACTCCCAAAGAAATTAGGGGCACCGCTTTTGGGGTTTTCTATATTGTGATGGGAATCGATATCCTAATTGCCAGCAAACTGGCTGGATTAATCTGGGAAAATTATGGATCAATTTATGCTTTTAAATACAGTGCCTCTATCGCATTGTTCAGTATCTTTGCCTTGTTCTTTTTGCTTCCCAGATCCCATAATAAAAAAGCTTAAGTTATTTTCTTTAGTCTTGGTAAAAAGAAAGACAAAAGCATAATATTGGTTTGAATCGTAATAATGGCCAAAAATGGGCTCACCAAAAAATCTAGCCCCGATAAAATAAAGACCACTTGCTCGGACGGAACGCTTAATGGATCAAGAATAGATACCAATAATAGACCCGTGATCCCTTCAGTGGTGCCTGCTGAAGCAATGCCCCCGATGATGGAAAAAGATAAAATAAATAAAATTTGTTCGGGACTAAAAGGATGGCCGTATAACTGACCAATAAAGAAACACGACAAACAAAAATATAAGATATTCCCAAATTTATTTAAAAACATGGAAATAGGGGCGATTATTTTCATAAATTGCTTATCTGTATGGCCAAATTTTTTGAAAAAATCTAATGCGGGAAAAGCAGCTGCCAATACAGATCCGCTAAACGCTATTAGAATAGATGTCTCGAGTTGTTTAAAAACTTCCCATAACGGAGCTTTCAGCACATACCGTAAAATCATCAAATTCCCTATAAAAACAATGGATAGTAATAAAAACAATATTTTTAAAAAGGGAACCATATCTAAAAAGACTTGTACCCCTACTTTGGAAATAGCCAAGGCTGTAGAGGTGAAAACAAGTAAGGGTAAAAATTTCAAAACATATTCAAATATTCTCAAAAATGATTGTCGAGTCACCTGAAAAAAATCATGCAGTACATTGGCCTGGGGAACAGTGGAAAGAGCCAGGGCAAAAACAATTGTAAAGAAAATAATTTGCAGTGTTTTATTGTGACTAAAAGCACCAAAAATATTCTTCGGCACGGATTGAGCAAAAATATCAAAAAAATTCTGTTGGCTTTCTTGGGCAATCGGTTCAGCAATCCCCCGCTCCACAATAGATGCTTCCATAATTTTTTCTGTAAGGTCCGAATGACCCGTAAAGTGGGTATGGGTTCCTGGATCAAAAATAACCGCCATCACTGCTGCAAATACAGATAAAATTATGGAGACCAGCAAGCTTATAAAAATAAATTTTTTGATATTAGACGATTCCGCAGACTTTAAAAAAGATACGACCTCCACAATCAATGAACTGACAACAATGGGAATAACACACATGCGCAATAGGTTTGCTAAAGTTTCATTGATCCCACCAATACTGGCACTCGCCGAGGGAAACGACAATCCCACAAGTACCCCAAATATAACGGCCAGCCCTATATATAAGGGACCCCTAAAGCCCATGTTTAAATTCATTTAGATCCACCTTGTTAAAAATATTTTTTTTATAAAAATCTAATAAATCATTAAAATTTAAGCGCTTAAACCTCAGTTCTAAAAATGTGTTAATCCAATTTAGAAACTCTTGGTGAAATTTGGGCACCATAATACCCACCTTGTCAGTGGGCAGCTTTAAAACCACAGCTTGGTATCGTAAAGACCCCTGAGGACGAAACAGCACAATCCGTTTCACATATAATTCATCCGCGAACCCTGCAGCAATAACACCCTTGTCCAAATCATCTACAAGTGGTTCCCATTCGTCATAAAGAACAAGATTGGCCTTAGGAAAATAGTTTCGGGCAAACTCTTCATAAGAACTACCGCGTATAACTCCTAACTTATGCCCTCTTAGAAAAAAAGAGGCTATACTCTCTTCTTCCCGGGCCTTCAGTTGTGTAAAAATTTTGTTATTTAATAGAATTGCTTTTTTCACCTCTACATAAGGATGGGAGAAATTAACTTTTTGGGCCCGTTCTAATGTAATACTAAGGTTGGAAATACAAAGATCCACCTTGCCTTTTAGAAGTTGGGTCACTAATTCATCTAGGTTTTTAAATTTGATGATCTTTAATTTTACATTCAGGTGCTTTGCCAACGATTTACTTAAGTCTATGTCTATACCAAACAGATGTCCTTTATTGTCTGTTACAGAAAAAGGAGGGTCATCACTGGCAGCCATACCCACCCTCAGCTCCCCCCGGGCACGAATCTGCTGCAACGCACTATCTTGGGTTGCGTATAAGTTGAATAACAGACAAAAAACTCCCAGAAATTGGGGTAAAAACATATTAGAAAGCCTCCCAAAGCTTTTGTAAATTTAGCATATCAAAGAGAAGCTAAGGAAGCAAATAAGAGAATTTAACCTAGACCTAAAGGCCAACGGGGACGAGGCATAAAGTCTACAGAAGAAACATTCCCTTTGCGCAAATTTTCCAATCCTGCCCATGCGATCATGGCACCATTATCGGTACAAAGATGTATAGGGGGGGCGATAAACTGAACTTTTTTGTCCTGGCAAAGGGATTGCAAAGCAGTTCTGATTTTTTGATTGGACGCCACCCCACCTGCCACCACTAAAGTACACAAGGAAGAATAATCTAGGGCCAGTTGAACTTTCGAAGCTAAAATATACGCCACGGTCTCTTGAAACGATGCGGCAATATGGGTCTTTTCATCGTCTAAGGATCGAACCTTGTCTAAACTATACCGAACAGCGGTTTTCAAGCCTGAGAAAGAAAAATCACAGGTGGGTGGGTTCGACAATGGTTTAGGAAAAGAGAATTTTTTAGAATCACCTCCCATAGCGATTTTTTCAATGGCAGGTCCCCCAGGATAGGGTAGGTGCAGCATTTTTGCCACTTTATCAAAACATTCCCCCACGGCATCATCACGCGTGTTACCCAGTATTTTATAGTCACCAACATTTTTCACCTCTAACAACTGAGTGTGACCTCCTGATACCAATAAAAGGAGGTAGGGGAATGACACATTATGGCTAAGCCGTGCGGTTAGGGCATGCCCTTCTAAATGATTAACAGCCAGAAAAGGCTTTGAATGAAAGGCAGCCATCGCCTTAGCCATCATGGCTCCCACCACCACTCCCCCAATTAACCCCGGCCCACATGTGGCAGCAACCCCATCCATTTGGGTTAATGATGTCTTTGATTCCCTCAGGGCCTGCTGTATTACCTCTCGTAAAGCCATAAGATGATTGCGGGCCGATACTTCGGGCACAACGCCCCCAAAAGGTTGGTGCGTCTTGATCTGGGATAAAACCACATTGGAAAGAATAGTACCATCTTCCTGAACCACAGCAGCGGCTGTTTCATCACAACTGGTTTCAATTCCTAAAATAGTTAAGGGCATTCTTTAATCCATAGATTTTTAAGAAAAGGTTTAATCGAAAAACTTTTTCTTTGAATTCAATCTCTATTTACTTTTTTATCCTAGACTTGAGATACAAATCCTATAAGATAGAAGTCATATCTTATTTATATTAGATTTTCTACTTTTTAACATGGTTAATTCTAACTTATGACTTTAAAATTTATTTCTTTCATTCTCGCCATTTTTCTCATGCCACTTTTTGGGTGGACCCTTGATACAACACGTTCCGTTGTCCTAAAAGATGGTAGTCAGGCCATTATTCGCCCCTTAACAGGGGATCCGGAAGACCTTAAGCGATTACAAACTATCCTGAAAGATGCAGACACTTGCAAAACCATGCGTGATGGGACTCTTTGGCCAGATGAATCCATCAAAAACACTTATGCTTTTTATGTTACTAATTGGCAGGTTTTTAATGACTTGCAAAGCCTCGGGTTAAAAAATCCCAGCCTGACTTTTGGGTTTTTGGTTGTCTCTTCCACAGGAAAAATTATGGGGTTTGGGGGCATCCAAAATTCCACACGCAAAGAGCCCTACAAGGAATTGTACTTTGCCTTCTTGCCTCCTTACCGCAACAAGGGACTGGGCAAACAGTTTGGAAAATTTTTAATTACTTTCCATGAATATTTGTACGGAAAACAAATCTTAGAAGCGATTATTTTACCAGATAATATTCCTTCGAAAACACTATTTGGAAAGTTGGGTTTTTTGCCTCGGTTAGATTCTAAAGGGAATCACTTATCCCACAGCTTTCCCAGATGGGGGGGCCGTGTTTACCAGATTTACCGTTATACACCCACGACCACAAAATAAATCATAGCGTTTCCTTTTATAAAAAATTAGAATAAAAAGATGAAAAACCTATTTCTTATAGTGTGCCTTTTTTGCCTTTCTGTTGTTTCATCCTATTGTAACTTCGAAAAAGGCACAGTCATTCGGGATGCAGAAATTGAAGAAATCCTGAAAAGCTATATTGAGCCTTTGTTCGAAAAGGCAAATCTTGATAAAAAAGATTTGAATCTAGTTATTATCATAGATCCAGAAGTCAATGCGGCAGCGACCATTAATACAACCTTAATCGTCAATTCGGGCTTTTTATTAAAAACCACACGCCTAGAAGAGGTTTTAGGCGTCTTGGCCCATGAAGTGGGTCACCTTGAAGGACGGCATATTATCCGGATGATCGAAGCCATAGACCAGGCAAAAAAAGCCTCTATTCTTTCCGTGGCGGTAGGTCTTGCTTTGGGTGTATTAAGCCAACGCCCTGATTTGGGGGCTGCCCTTGCCAGTGGTGGCAGCATTTCAAGCGTTTATTCTTTCTTAAGTTATAACCGCGGAGAAGAGGCTTCAGCAGACCAAGCTGCCCTTAAATACTTAAATGCTTTGGGATGGCCCTCGGAAGGACTAGCCAGTTTCTTTGAAAAACTATTGAATCAAGAACTTTTAAGCTCTAGTTTGCAAGATCCTTATGCGCGCTCTCACCCTTTAACTAAGGATCGCTTAGAGAGTGTGAAGTCACAACTGAAAAAATTATCTACCCCCCCTCTGCCAAAAAAAATGGTGGAAGGATATGAAACTTTAAAAGCCAAGCTTGAAGCATTCCTGATGCCTCCGGATATTGTTCTGCAGCATTATAGAGGAACAACCCCTTTACACCGATACGTGCAAGCTATTGCCCATTACCGTCAAGGAAAGACCGATACCTCGTTAAAACTGTTACAAGCCTTGGTGAAAGAGTTTCCTAACCATCCCTACTATGTCGAGCTCCAAGGTCAAATTCATTATGAAGCAGGTCAACTTAATTTAGCCATTAATAACTATCGCAAAGCTTTAAGTTTGAAACCAAAAGAGCCCTTATTTCAGCTAGGCCTAGCCCAAGCGTTAATCGCTCTTAATAAAAACCAGGAACTGGTTGAAGCGCAAAATCTTTTGGAACAAGTACAACAAGAAGAACCCAGAAACGTGACAGTATGGCACTTTCTATCCATCGTATATGGCAGGCTTAACAAAATGGGGGCGATGGCCCTGGCCCTTGCGGAAAAAGCAGCCCTCCTAGAGAAATGGGATGAGGCCGATGAGCAAGTAAAACGAGCCCTTCATTATTTAGATAAAAAAGATCCTTTATATGTTCACGCACAAGACTTGCAATTACAAGCAAAACGCGAGAAAAACAAGAATACACAAACTTCTAGGCTGTAAAGGTTTATAATGAATTACAATCCGTTTTTGCGACACATGGGGTTAAATGAAGTTTTCTCATCTACTCCGCTGGACCGCACCCAATCTAAAACCACAGAAATAAAACCTGCTTTGAATAAAAAAATGCCTTCACCTATCTCGGCAAACAACTTAAGTCATATCCAGTCCTTAGAAGACTTAAGAAAAAGTATTGAAAATTTTGAAGGCTGTCCCCTTAAAAGAACAGCTTTAAATTTAGTCTTTTCCGATGGAAATCCAAACGCTCAAATCATGCTTATTGGTGAAGCTCCTGGGGCAGATGAAGATCGTCAGGGCAAGCCTTTTGTTGGGATGAGTGGTCAACTTTTGACTAGAGCTTTCCAGTCAGCAGGATTTGAAAGAGAAAAAGACTTATATATTTCCAATAGCATTTTTTGGCGGCCCCCTGGCAATCGTCAACCAACTTCTCAAGAGCTTGACGCATGTTGGCCTTTCACCCAACGCCATATTGAACTTATCAACCCTAAGGTTTTAATCTTGGTAGGCAATACTGCTGTCAAAAGTGTTCTTAAAACCACCGAGGGTATTACAAAAATTCGGGGGCAGTGGATAGAGTACAATTCCCCCGGGCTTCCGGCGCCCATCTCGGCTATGGCTATTTATCATCCCGCCTACCTTCTGCGCAGCCCAGGTCGTAAAAAGGAATTTTGGTTAGATCTATTAAAAATATCAGAACGCCTTAAATAAAGAAGGCAGGAAATCTTTCCCGCCTTCTTTAAAACCCCAGAATATTCTTAGTCTTTAAAGCGATGCCTTACTTCTTTATAGGCTCGTTCTGCTTCCGCACGGGTATACCCATATTTTTCTTGAAGAACACCATAGAGCTGTTCTAGCTTACCTTGAATTTTTTCCAAATCATCGTCGGTTAAGCGCCCCCATACCTCAGGAAATTTCCCTTTGACTTTATGCCAGTTCTCTTGGCTATAGTCCTTAGCCTCCTCGGTGGAGATCGTCGCTTCATGTTTTATTTTTGATCAACTTTATCAGCTTTATCCTGACCTTTATGGACTTTTTGTCGCAAGTAATGGGCACCATCACCAACTTTTTGAATCCCTGCTTTAGCCTTCTCTTTTATATTTATCCCTGTTTTCTTTAAACCTTCCGAAGTTTTTTTACCAGCGATCCTAAAATCTTCTGACGCTGACGCTGTTTGACCGTATAGGGAGTTATTAGGGGACGCATTTAGATCCTCATTCATCACCAGAACCAAACCCAAAAACGTAAAATATAGTGAATACTTTAACATGGCTTCTCCTTTGGTTAGTACAGAATAAGACATATTTGTCAGATCACTACTACTCCTTTTAGACAAAGGGGTCAACCTATTATCCTTTTTCCTCTAACTCTTTTGTTTTTCCTTGAGATTGCTATTATTCCGAATAGTCAGTAGTATGAACCTAGCATCATTTATACCAACTAAATTAAGGAATAATTAATGGGATCTCGTTCTCTTCCAAACATTATAAATTTTTATGAATCGGAAAACAGCACCATCCTGGATCGCCTAAAAGACATTTTTAATCATGGCGCCTTAAAAGGAAGCGGGAAAATAATCATTTCCGCAGTTGATCAAGGATTTGAACATGGACCTACCCGTAGCTTCGGCATGAACCTTCAAGCCTTCGACCCCCATTATCATTATGAATTAGCCATAGAGGCAGGGCTTTCCGCTTTTGCGGCTCCTTTGGGTCTTTTGGAAGCTGGCTCCTCTACTTTCAAACGTAAAATTCCCACCATATTAAAAATGAATAGTGGCAATAGCCTCGTAGGTCTTGAGCATCCAGACCAAGCGTTAACAGCCTCGGTGGCAGATGCCTTACGCTTAGGCTGTCATGGGATAGGTCTCACTTTCTATCCGGGCTCGAATTACTCGTATTCTATGATAGAAAAAATTCAACAAGTGTCTCAGGAGGCCCGAAAAGCAGGTTTATTTGTGGTGATATGGTCTTATCCTCGGGGCAACATGTCAAAAGAGGGTGAAACAGCCTTGGATGTGGTCAGTTATGGAGCTCACATGGCCTGTCTTTTAGGGGCCCACATTGTAAAAGTAAAAATCCCCAGTGCCCATCTTGAGAAAAAGGTGGACAAAGAAACCATTGAACGGAATGGAATTCCTATTGAAAACTTATCAGACCGTATCCGTTATGTGGTGCGCAGCTGTTTTAATGGTCGAAGAATTGTGATCTTTTCTGGCGGCGATACAAAAGGAGAATCTGATCTATTAAGAGAGGTTGAGGGTATTAACCAAGGAGGAGGCTTTGGATCTATTGTGGGGCGTAATTTTTTCCAGCGCCCTCGACAGGAATCCCTGAGTTTGATAGAGAAGATAGTTGAGATTTATAAAAAGGATGAAGAATGAAAATTTCAGGCAACGAAATTAAACCAGGAAACGTAATCGAACACGAGGGTCGCCTATGGTTAGCCGTAAAGACCATGCACACGAAGCCAGGGAAAGGTGGCGCATACCTACAAGTGGAATTAAAGGATGTTCGTAATGGGACCAAACTGAATGAACGCTTTCGGTCTAGCGAAACCGTAGAACGGGTCACTCTTGAAGAAAGAGAATATCAATTTCTATTTGCAGAAGGTGATCAGTTCAATTTCATGGATATGGAAACCTACGACCAAGTTTCCCTAGAAAAAGATTTTATTGGAGAGGGTCATGATTTCCTAAAAGAAGGCATGATGGTGAAACTCGCTATTCATGACAATCAGCCCATCAGTCTTCATCTGCCCGAAACATTAATCATGGAAGTTACCGAAGCGGACCCTGTCATCAAAGGACAAACGGCTTCTTCTTCCTATAAACCTGCCGTACTAGAAAATGGACGACGTATTTTGGTGCCCCCCCATATAGAAGCTGGAACTAAAATTGTAGTTAACACAGCCGATGGCACTTACGCAGAAAAAGCAAAATAATGTACCGCAGCCGCACCCTTACAAATTCAGCCATTCTGAATGTTATGATCGAAGCCGCCGAAAGTGCGGGACGCAGTCTGATTCGCGATTTTAATGAAGTTGAAAAACTTCAAATTGCTAAAAAAGGCCCCGCTGACTTTGTGTCCATGGCCGACAAACGGGCAGAAAAAAATATTTACGAGGTCTTAAAAAAAGCCAGGCCTGATTATTGCTTTTTGATGGAAGAAAAAGGCATCGAAGAGAACTCGGATAAAGACAATCAATGGATTGTGGATCCTTTAGACGGTACAACCAACTTTCTGCATGGATTACCAGGATTTTGTGTCACCATTGCTCACGCAGAAAAGGCTATCATTAAGCACGCTGTGACCTATGATCCCCTTCGTGGCGATTTATTTTGGGCAGAAAAAGCCAAAGGGGCTTTTTTAAATGGAGATCCCTTACGTGTATCTCATCGAGGATCCGTCACAGAATCTTTAGTGATTACGGATCATCATGACCCTCTTAAAGTTCATAAAGATTTTTTCCAAAACGCCTGGAGCGCCTTAAGAGATAAAACAGCCGTTGTTCGATGCTTGGGATCTGCCGCTCTTTCTTTGGCTTATACCGCTGCGGGAAAAGCAGAGGCCTATTTTATGAAGGATCTAAAACCCTGGGATGTGGCAGCTGGGGTCTTATTGGTACGAGAAGCCGGCGGCATGGTATCAGAAATAGATGGAGGAGATGCGCCAGAAAAAGGTTCATCTATTCTAGCCTCCAACCCTTATATTTACGATCAGTTGAAAAAGCTTATATCTTCCGTTTGATAAACACATTAGTTTTCCTTGAAGCTATTTGCATAATATGTGTATATTTTTTTCAAGAAAAAAACAGGAGCACAACATGTTAATGAAACATTTTTTAGTAATTTTAATCAGTGCTTTTTTGTTCAGCGGAAACAGTTTTCCCTATAAAAAGCCCGTTCTAGGAAAAGGAAACAAAAGCTCGCGAGAACGACGGGAAGATAAGACCCGCGGCAACTTGTTGAATGAACCTCTATTTACCACGTCGTCCTCTAATAAAAGAAACGAAACTTCGGGTATTGGAGTCAATACATACTTATGGAAGGCTTCTCTGGAAACTTTATCTTTTTTACCCAAAAAAACGGTAGATCCATTTGGTGGTAATATTATAACCGAGTGGTATTCTTTTCCTGAAGTCCACAATGAACGACTTAAAATAGAAGTAATTATTATAGGAAGAACCCTTAGTTCAGAGGGAGTAAAGGTCAGCATCTTTCGAGAAAAAAAGACGTCAAAAGGTGAGTGGATAACCGCTGCCGTTGATTCTGATACTCTATTAAAATTTGAAGAGACCCTTCTTTCTCGAGCCCGAGAAATTAAGGTAGCAGAGGAAAAAAATAAAAGCTATGTCTAGTCCCTATAACTTTCGTCTTGTTGAATCTAAATGGCAGTCCGAATGGTCGCGGCACAACTTATTTGCTGCGAAAGATAACGAACCCTTAAAATACTACGTCTTAGAAATGATGCCCTATCCTTCGGGGCGTTTGCACATGGGCCATGTCAGGAACTATGCGATTGGGGATGTCATTGCCCGATATAAATGGGCTAAAGGATTTAATGTTTTGCATCCTTTTGCATGGGATTCTTTTGGGCTTCCGGCTGAAAATGCTGCCATTAAAAATAAAACTCATCCCCAGACGTGGACAAACCAAAATATAAAAACAATGAAGCATCAATTAAACAGTTTAGGTTTAAGCCTTGATTGGTCCCGAGAAGTTTCTACCTGCGATGCCTCTTATTACAAGCACGAGCAGTTGTTCTTTCTCGAGTTTTATAAAGCAGGGATTGCCTATCGCAAAGAGTCTTGGGTCAACTGGGACCCCGAAGAACAGACGGTTCTTGCCAATGAGCAAGTGATCGATGGTAAGGGATGGCGTTCTGGCGCCCCCGTCACACGAAAATTATTGTCCCAATGGTTCCTAAGAATCAGTGACTTTTCCGAAAGCTTGTTAAAAAGCCTGGATGATCTTAAAAAATGGCCCGAAAAAGTGGTTACCATGCAAAGGAACTGGATTGGAAAGTCCAAAGGTGCATATATTGACTATACTGTTAAAGGCTTATCTCAAAAGATTCAGGTTTACAGCACGCGACCAGATACAATCTTTGGGGTCAGCTTTATTGCTTTATCACCCCATCATCCTATAAGCCGAGAAATAGCCAAAGAAAATCCAGACTTATCGGCCTTTATTAAAGAGTTTGATAGTTTAGGCACCAGTCAGAAATCTATTGATACAGCCGAGAAAAAAGGACTCAAAACCCATTTAGAGGCTCTTTGTCCTTTCGAATTAGCCGAAGGGAACAATCGGCTCATCCCTATTTACGTAGCAAATTATGTTTTAATGGACTATGGCACTGGGGCCGTCATTGGGGTCCCTGCCCATGATCAGCGCGATTATGAATTCGCAAAAAAATATGACTTAAACATTATACCTGTAGTGGCTTTGCCCACCGGAGAAGAACCCGATCTTAAGGCAAAAGCATACGTAGACGATGGATTACTGATTCATTCTCGTTTTTTGAATGGCTTAACGGTCCCTCAAGCCACACAAAAAGCGATCGATAAACTGGAAGAGTTAAAAGTTGGATATGGGGCTACAACCTATCGTTTAAAAGATTGGGGCATATCCAGGCAACGGTACTGGGGGTGCCCTATTCCTATTATTTACTGTGACAACTGTGGAATCGTACCGGTCCCCGAAAAAGATTTGCCCGTCACCTTGCCAGATGATGTCACTTTTGATATCCCAGGCAACCCACTTGAACACCACCCTACATGGAAACATGTGAACTGTCCTAAATGTTCTAAAAAAGCCATACGAGAAACAGATACATTTGATACTTTTTTTGAATCATCTTGGTATTTTCTAAAGCTTTGCTCACCTCACAGTGGCTCTTTGCCCTTTGATCAAAATGTGGTGGAATCTTGGATGCCCGTAAACCAATATATCGGGGGAATAGAGCATGCTATTCTTCATCTTTTATATGCACGTTTTTTTATGAGAGCCCTTAAGAAATGTGGATATCTCAATTTGAAAGAGCCATTTAAAGGCTTACTCACCCAAGGCATGGTAGCCCATAAAACTTATAAAACACTAGATGGAGAATGGATTTATCCTTCAGAGGTCACCACAAAAGAAGGTAGGCTTTATACAGAAACAGGAAAAGAAGTTAAACAAGGCCCTTCTGAGAAAATGAGCAAATCCAAAAATAACACGGTAGACCCCTCTGAAATTTTAGAAGAATTTGGAGCAGATACAGCCCGTCTTTTCATTTTATCTGATTCTCCTCCTGATCGAGGTTTTGAATGGACCGAAACAGGATTACAGGGGACCTGGCGTTACCTTAATAAACTATGGGCCCTAGTAAATAAAATTGGTGCTAGTGAATTCCTCCAAAAGCCATCTCATTCTTCATCTTATGCCCAAGAAGTTGAGCGAGCCACCCACAAAACGATTGATGCTGTGGGCAAAGATTATGATCAGTTTCACTTAAATAAAACTATTGCCCGTTTGCGTGAACTTTCGAATCAAATTGAAACGTTAAATCTAGACAACCCTTCCGAAAGATGGGTAGCCCACCGGTCTATACGTATTTTAATTCAGTTATTTTCGCCTTTCATTCCCCATTTTTGTGAGGAGGCCTGGAAAGGGGTGTTTAAAGAATCCTCTTTCTTATTAAAAACACCCTGGCCCGAAGCTGATGAAAAGCTTTTAAAAGATGATACGTTTACCTTAGCAGTTCAAGTAAATGGCAAATTACGGGGCACACTAAATGTATCCTCTAAACAAAAAAAAGAGCAGATTGAAGCTTTAGCCCTTGCACTTCCAAGCGTTCAATCCATAATAAAGAAAAAAGAAGTACGAAAAATTATTGTGGTACCCAACAGGATTATAAATATTGTTTGCTTATAGAGTTATTGTTTTATTTTTAGGCTTTTTGTGTTTATCCAACTGTGGGTTTAGGCCTTTATACCAACAAGCCGACGAAAGCCTTCAGCTTCATTTGAATCGTATTAAAATACAGACAATTGCGGATCGAGAAGGCCAGCTTTTACACAATCAACTCTCCACCATTCTAACACCCAAAGGCATGGTGTCACCTGCTTTATATAGTCTCTCTACCTCTCTTAAATTCCAAAACCAAGGAGTTGCTTTTCAAAAAGACGCGTCTACCAGCCAAGAATCTACGGCTTTAACCTTTCATATTTCACTAACGAATATTAAAACAGGAAAGGTTCTTTACTCCACCAGTGAAACAATATCGATTACGAACTCTCTCTCCCAAGACTCTCCTTATTCAAATATGATAGAAGAAAGAAGTGCCAAAAAACGCTTAGTCCAAGAAGCGGGACACAGCATTCGTTTGCACCTGGCCTCTTTTTTCTCTTCTCTGCCGCAATAAACCATTAATGAGTCAGATTATTTTATGAAAGTATCCCACGATTCTTTTTTACAACTTGCATCAAAACCTCTGTCCTTGAAATCTGGATTGTTTTACGGTGGTTCAGAATTCTGGACCCAGTGGAAGATTGATTATCTATTAAATAATAACCCGGCTCTGCAGAAAACAATTCGTAAAGTTATACCTCAAGATGTGGTTTTGTCCGATCCCAATCTGGTGCAAACCCTTCTTTTTACCGCAGACTTTTTCAGCGGTCCTCAAACCCTAATCATCACCCACGCTACTGATAAAATTTGTTCTTTGATTGAAAATCTTACAGAAGGGCTAACCTTTCCTTTTCTGCTTGTTAAAGCTCAGGATTATTTGAAGCCCACCTCAAAACTCAGGAAACTATACGAAGAAAATCCCAATTTGGGTAGCATCCCTTGTTATGAATTAACCACCCGCGATCTGAGCAAAGAAATTATATCTTTTTTTGCCCACCATAATAAAAAAATATCCCCATCTTTGGTTCAAGCCTTAAGTGAATTCTTCCATCCTTTTCCTGATTTACTGAAAGGAGAATTAGGAAAAATTCTTCTTTTTGTGGGCTCTAAAGAAGAAATCAACGCCCAAGATGTGAAAAAAAACCTGAATCCAGCTTTCCCATCAAACACTGATGATTTAACCAACGCTTTTCTAGACCGAAATGCAAAAGATTTTCTAATACAGCTAAAAAACCTGGAAGAGTCTCAATACATCCTGATTCTTAGGTCGTTAAATAGCGCACTGTGTAAAATACACCAGTTAAAAGGGCCTATATTAAAGGGAGAGCCTTTTGAAAAAGCGATTCATAAAATAAGCCCGCCCCTTTTATTTACTGAACATCCTCTATTCAGAAAACGACTCTCATTATGGGATATGTCTTCTATAGAAGCGACATTAAACCATCTAGCCCATATAGAAGTTTTAATTAAATATAACAGCCGCCTCTCAAAAGAAGTTTTTGAGTTCTTTTTGTTAGAATGCTTACTTAATCCAGCAGCTTCTTCCACCACCCGGATTTAGGGTGCTTTCCAGAGCCTTCACCCTTATTTTTTTCAACAGGTTTATCTTGGATGATGGGAGCGGGTGCCTCTGAACTCATAGTTCTCTGGGATCCCGACATTTCTTCACGGGAACTGGGTGCCTTCTCAACAGAACCATCGGTACCTTCTCTCATATTATTAGAGAGCCTATTCGAGCGTTGGTTTCGCCGCCTGTTCCGACGATGACGGTTCCGTCCATTCCCTTGTTTTCTGTCCTCTCCAGACCCATTTTCCTCTCCCACAGCATTGTTATTCTGAGCCTGTGGTTCATTATTCTCTTCGACAGACGAAGAGACTTCTGAAGTTATGGATGCAGGAGCTACAACGGGGGCAGCAGATCGTCTATTTTGAGAAGAAGACTTCTTTGCAGAATTTTTCTTAGGTGCCTGGTGGGGTGTCTCTGGCACAGGAATACCTGCGGAATCAGCTAAAAACTCGCCTTCTTTGTTTTCTATCTTAAATCCGCCAAAGCTTAAAGAATCATCTTGCTTCAACATAAATAAATGGGGCCTTTTGGTTTCTAAGTTTTCCAGCTCACGACGTTTATGTCCTAGCAAAAAGAAGGCTAAAGAAGATTCCAATCGTACGGTTAGGGGGTAGTCACTCTCTGCACGAGTGGTCAGTTCTTCTAGAACACGTAGAAGTTGTACGGCTAATGATTCTTTAGACCGCATCAATCCTGATCCTGCACAATAGGGACACCGAGAAGAACTGGCCTCAAGGATACTACTCCGCAACCGTTGGCGCGACATTTCTAAAAGACCAAACTGACTGATACGCCCTACTTGAATACGGGCCCGATCCATACTCAATGATTCTTTTAGCTTTTTTTCTACGGCAATATTGTGACGAATATCGCTCATATCTATAAAATCAATCACAATTAATCCCGATAGGTCGCGAATACGCACTTGGCGCGCCACTTCCTCTGCTGCCTCAAGGTTGGTTTTTAAGGCTGTGCTATCGATATGCCGCTCCCTGGTGGCCCGGCCCGAGTTCACATCGATGGCGACCAAAGCTTCCGTGGCATTAATTACCAAGTACCCTCCAGATTTTAACTTTACCTGAGGAGAGAAAATTTGTTCGATTTGCCCTTCCACATTATATTTTTTAAATAGGGTTTGATCTTTTTCTTTGTACTGTTTAATCCGCTTAACGTGGCTCGGCATTAAAATCTTCATAAAAGATTTCGCATCCTTATAAGTAGATTCCCCTTCGACCAGCACTTCCACAATATCAGACGAGTACACATCCCGTAAAACTCGATGTATGAGACTGGGTTCTTCATACACCAGCTCAGGGGCAGTTGCACTTAGGGTTTTTTCCCTAATTTCTGACCACAGATTAATTAAGTAGCTATAATCTTTTTTAATTTCATTCTTGGTCCGATTTAAACCTGCCGTACGCACAATCAGGGACATACCTTCCGGCACAGCGAGGTCCTTCATTAATTGCTTTAAGCGCTTACGGTCATCACTTTCCGTAATTTTTCTAGAAATACCACCTGGATGCAAAGCATTAGGCATCAAAACGCTATAGCGACCTGCCAAAGACACAAAAGTGGTCAAAGCCGCCCCCTTGTTGCCCCGCTCTTCTTTGACGACCTGCACCAGGACGATTTGTTTGCTTTTGATAACTTCTTGGATTTTATAGTTACGATAAAGGGCATACTTACGACGGCCTTCTTCCTCGATAGATTCTTCAGCCCCCATATCCTTGGAACTTTCCGTAGAAGAAGTATCTGAAAGAGTGTTTTCTGAAGATTCTGCTGAGATAGAGATTTCTGTTTCATGATCAGCTTCTTCGATCACAGTCTGAGTCAGCTCTTCTTCCCGATCTGCCACTGGGATACGGAAATAATCAGGATGGATTTCTGTGAAAGCCAAGAAACCATGACGATTCCGGCCATACTCCACAAAAGCGGCTTGTAAGGATGGTTCAATCCGAACAATTTTTCCTAGATAAATATTCCCTTTAATAGATTTTTTGGTTTGGGATTCAAAATCAAAATCTAATAATTCTGATTCATCTTTGACCAGCGCTACACGAACCTCATCAGTTTGTGTTGCATCAATAAGCATGCGTTGTTGAATAGCCATCGCTTTGTAAACTCCGTCCTTAAACGCAAGACTAACCCTTCATAGGGTTCTTGCCGTTTAATAAAATTGGTTGAAAGTATAATAGAACTTAAATAGTTCTGATGATTTGATTTCATAAAAATTCTAATCTTTTTGTTACAGCCTTACAGCGCTTAGTTAGATTGACCATCTTACAGCCAATGTGTACCATACCATCTATAAGGTCATGATTCTTTATATAGCAATATAGGCATAGCGGAAAAATTTTTAAAGGCATAAAACACAGCATGTTCAATTTTTCCCCCATAAAATCACTTTTTATCTGTTTTTTTTGTCTTTTTTCCTATGGAAAGGTGCTCACCATACGCACTGCAGACCAAAAAAATGACATCACTCGGATTGTTTTTGATGTTACAGACAAAAAAGAAATTCTCTTTTCTTTGACGAGTCAAGCCCTAGAAATAAGTCATATGGGGCCAGAGACTGCGTTTAAAAACCAATCTCAACAAATTGGGGCTAAACAAACACAGGGCCATAAAACACTTTTTATATTAAAAACCCCTCTTCAACTGCATCACTCTTTCTGGATTCCCCCTTCGGCCCAAATTCCTTTTTATCGTTATATAATCGACTTGAAAAAAACAACCACACCTGTTTTTGCTGCCCCTCCAGCAACAACCATCCCAGAAAAGAAAAAAATTATTATCGATGCTGGCCATGGGGGGCGTGACCCCGGTACTATTGGTATAGGAAAAACCCAAGAAAAAGATGTGACTTTTGCTGTTGCCAAACGTCTAGCCCATAAATTAAACCAAACAGGACGATATCACGCCATTCTGATCCGCCAATCAGACACCTCTATCACGTTGGCTGATCGATTAAAAAAAGCGCGCTCTTTAAAAGGAGACCTTTTTCTCTCCCTCCATGCCGATAGTTGCGATGGACCCGATACTCGAGGTCTTTCTTTATATACTTTGTCAGCTGTGGCCTCTGACAAACAAGCAGCACGCCTTGCGAAGAAAGAAAATAAGGCGGATTTAATCATGGGCGTAGACCTGCAATCTGAATTGCCTGAAGTGGCTCATATTTTAATTGATCTGACTAAGCGTGAAACGATGAATCTTTCCACCCATATGGCAGATTGTCTTCTAAAAAAATTACGAGATCGAGTATTTTTATTGCGCAAACCCCACCGGTTTGCTGACTTTTTTATTTTAAAATCTGCTGATCTTCCTTCGGTACTGATTGAATTAGGCTACTTGTCCAATCCGAAGGAAGCGGCTCTTTTAGTCACAACCGAACATCAAGAAAATATTTGCATGGGGATTGTGGAAGCCATCGATGACTATTTCAAACCACGTCACCAGTAATCCCCCTATTCATCACAAAAAAGAAGGCCCATCCTTTTGAATAGGCCTTCTTCAGAATCTAGTCTTACAAAGAAAAGTTAATTGTCTTTGTTTTTGGAAAAAACAAAATAAGCGGCCACAGCCCCCACAGCCAGCAAGGCGGCCAAAGGTAACCGAGCATTAGAGATTTGACCAAGAGCCCCTTCCATCACAGTATTTGCTTTGGTCAAAGCATTATCTTTAGGTTTCAAAAACCAACCCACCACAAAGCATAGAAGGCTGGAGAGTGATATAACACCCGCTAAAACCAACCAAGCCATGGTTGTGCCCCACAAAGGTTGAACATAAGAATAAAGCGCAGCACACCCCAGAATATAGGCGACGGGTATGAGCAGAAAGCCCATGGAACGAGCCATACATCTTTTGCTGTTGCCATAGGATTTGTGCGACATAACTACGCTAATTAAGGGAGCCAATAGGCTAAGAGGAACTTTCATTTTAAAAGCTTTCCAATAACAAACCCCAGACCTGCGGCAATTAACACGCTTTTAAAAGGATTGCGGCTGATATAATCGCTCAGATCTTCCAAACGCTCTTCAGAATAATCTTTAAACTGAGACGCATATTCTTGGGCCTGTTCAGTGGTATCATGAAGGAATTCATCAAAGGAAGCCCGAAGCTGAGAAAAGGACTCTAGGGCTATTTTCTTCATGGGTGCCCATTCACTTTTAGTTGCTTTTTTCAGTTGAGAAAAAGATGATTCGGCCTCTTTTAAAAGATTCTGCAGAGATTCAGTAATTTGGTGAATATCATCTTCCGTATTTTCTTTGAATTGGTTTTTAATATAGGCCAGTTGGCGCCCATAAAATTTTAGTTCTGTATTGAGATTTTCAAGATATTTTTTATTTTCAGACATTTGGCTACCTCATTTCTGATTAAAGATAAGAGCTTCACCTCTTTATCTTTGTTATATACCTCTCCCCTAGAGACCACAACCTTAATAATACCACGAATAAGTTTACTGCCTTCTATATTTTTTAAATCTTTTTCTGTCGGGTGTTCGTTGTGGCTCTAACTCAAAGGTTAATCGTCCTTTTACCAAATCTGCTTCCAATAATTTAACCTTTAGCTCGTCACCAAAGGAAAATTTATGCCGGGTGCGACGTCCCTCTAAACACGTTGGGCGCTCGCGATACATATAATAATCGTCCCCTAATCGATTCATGGGAACCAAACCGCTGGCACCGATATCAGGCAGTGTGACAAAAAGACCCGCCTTACTAATCCCGGAAACATAAACTTTAAAGTACTCACCTAATCGGGGCGCCAAGTAATGGGTCATATACCGATCCATTGCATCTCGTTCAGCACTTTCTGCCCGACGTTCCTTCTGCGACGTTTCTTTCCCCAAGGCAGCCATTTCTTGGGCCTGCGCTGCAGGCAACCCATCTTCTGTATATCCCAAGACAGATAAAATACCCCGATGGACCAGCAAATCAGGGTACCTTCGAATGGGTGATGTAAAATGGCTATAGTGTGTGAGATGTAATCCAAAGTGACCGATATTCTGGGGTGAATAAACGGCTTGGCTTTGGCACCTTAAAACCAGTTCATTAATTACATTTTTGTAAGCCGTATCTTTTACAGCGTCCAATAAATGGGAAAAGTCACCCGGCTGTTTTAAGGGACCGTTATATTTAATACGAAGGGTGGCAAGTGTACGGCGCAGTTCCTCTATTTTTTCCACATCAGGCTGATCGTGGATGCGATACAGCGTAGGAATTTTATGCTCTTCCAAAAATTCTGCAGCCGCGACGTTTGCCAAAACCATAAATTCTTCAATCAAACGATGGCTGTCCAGACGATCCTTAATCACAAAATCTTGAATGGATCCATCACAGTCCAAAACCACATAGGGATCCACCATGTCCACTTCTAAAGTACCACGAAGTTGCCGCGCCCTGTTCAATGCAGCATAAGCCCCATAAAGATCTACAATAACTTTTTTATCAATCACATCGGTGGATTGCCCCTCGTGAATTCTTTGCGCTTGTTCATATGTTAGCCGGGCAGCTGACCGCATTAAACCTCGGAAAAATTGATGACGAATTTTATGGCCTTCGGCTGTAATCCACAAATGAACCCCCAAACACGCCCGATCTTCCTGGGGTCTTAATGAGCATAGGTCGTTCGATAGAGCCTCGGGCAACATGGGGATCACATAATCTGGAAAGTAAGTAGAGGTCCCCCGATTCAGGGCTTCTTGATCCAAGGCAGAACCGGGCCGCACATAGTGGGCAACATCTGCAATCGCCACCATCAAATGCCATCCCCCTGGGTTTTGGGGATCTTGATCAGGCTCGGCCCACACCGCATCATCAAAGTCGCGCGAGTCTGCCCCATCAATGGTAACCAAAGGCACCAAACGCACATCGGATCTTTTCCCCACCGCAGGCACTGTTAAATTTTGGCATTCTGCCAAAACAGCCGGCGAAAACTCCATGGGGAGCCCTGCCATATGGGCAGAAATTAAACTGATTTTATCCGTGGTACCTAATTCTGAAAGCACCTCAACCATGGGGGGCCGAAGATGAAGAATACGGGCTTTAAATACTTTACCTACCATATCTTCTTTTAGGTTTTTTGCCCCTTTTACAGTAAAGATTTGCTTATGTTTCTTAAAAGATGGGACAAGGCGTAACCCCTGTTCGGTTTTTGCCAATTGTCCAATACAAATATCACCCTCTTTCAGCTCAGCTTCTGTTTTAAAAAAAATGTTTTCTTTATCAGTCGGTAAGGGGCATGATTTTGGTGAGTTAATCCGAGATGGTTTGGAATAAAGCTTTTCTTCCTTAAGGTCTTTTAATAATCTTTTAAGGGCAATTTTGGCCGGCCCTCCCTTAATGCGAAAGTGTTGGCAAATTTGTCGCTTATCGGGAGCATAGGGCAAATCCTTTAGGTAAGCCAACAACTCGTCCCGAGAAGGAATAGAGACAGTCTTTTTGATTTTACGAGAATCAGGCATTATTTCCTTTCAATTCTATACTAAAGGATTTGCCTTCAAAACACCAGCAACCGCTTAGGCTTATTTCTTGGAAAACTTTTTCACCTTGGGCTTTTTCGCAGCCTCTTCAATCAGTTCCAAGGCTCTATCTAAAGAAAGGGTCAAAATATCCTCGTTTTTAACTGATATGAAAGAGTCCTGATGTTTTATATACGGTCCATAACGACCAATATTCGCCAAGATTTTTTCTTTGGTTTCAGGATGCATCCCTATTTCACGTGGCAGCGCCAAAAGGTCAACAGCTTTCTCTAAGGTTACATCTGCCGGCAGTAATCCCTTGGGTAATGATGCACGTTTGGGCTTTTCTTTGGCAGCTTTGGATTCTTCTTGGACATAAAACCCATAAGGTCCTTTTCTTAAGGAAACCTCTAATCCTGTTGTGCTGTTTTGGCCCAACACTTTTGGATACTCTTGCAAATCAAGGGCTTCTTCAACCCCTTCTCCTGATTCTTCTTCCTTAGAACTACTCAACTGTTGAACATATTTACAGTCAGGATAAGCATCACATCCCAGGAATGCTCCATACTTTCCAAGCTTTAAATGTAAGTTCCCCTTACGGCAAGACGGGCATACTTTCGAAATTTGGCCATCTTTTCCTTTGGGAAATAAAACTTCGGCAAGCTCGGCATCCAACATATCCAGCACCTGAGAAATTTTCAGATCTTTGGTTTGATCTACTGTTTTTCTGAAATCAATCCAAAATTTATCCAGTGTCTTTTCCCAATTTTCTTCCCCGCGCGAGATATCATCCAAAACGTCTTCCATCTGGGCGGTGAAGTCATATTCAACATATTGGGCAAAATAGTGGGCCAAAAACAAGGAAACTAAACGTCCACGGGTCTCGGGTAGAAACTGTTTTTTCTCCAGCCGCACATAGTCCCGAGCCTGCAATACTTGCAGAATGCTGGCATAAGTAGAGGGTCTGCCAATCCCCAGCTCCTCTAACTTTTTCACCAAACTCGCCTCAGAGAACCGAGGAGGTGGCTGTGTAAAATGTTGCTCCGGAATGATCTTTTCTTTTTCTACGGCATCTCCTTCTTTTAACAACGGAAGATGGCTTTCCTTATTCTCGTCTTCTTCTCCCTCATCAAAGCTTGCACGATAAAGCTTTAAAAACCCATCAAAAACAAGGATTGAGCCTGTGGAACGCAAACGAATTTGATGATCTACCGACACCAAATGGGCAGTGGTTTGATCAAGTTGGGCATTGTTCATTTGGCATGCCAAAGCCCGCTTCCAAATTAAGTCGTAGAGGCGCAATTGATCTTTATTTAAAAAGGGTACCACTTTATCGGGTGTGCGGAAAATATCGGTGGGACGAATGGCTTCATGGGCCTCTTGGGCATTTTTAGATTTGCTTTTATAAAAACGGGGTTTTTCGGGTAAATAATCAGCCCCATAGGAGTCCATTAAAAAGCCCCTCATTCGCTCAATCGCCTCAGGGCTAAGATTAACGCTATCGGTACGCATATAGGTAATAAGACCGACGGTCTCTCCTCCCCCCAACGAGACTCCTTCGTATAGGTTCTGGGCCAACTGCATGGTGCGAGAAGTACTAAAACCCAATTTGCGTGATGCTTCTTGCTGTAATGTAGAGGTTGTAAAAGGGGGATAAGGATTGCGCTGAACGCGCTTTTTCTCAAGGGCGGTTATGCTGAAGTCCTGAGACTCAATGGCCTTAAGAACTTCTTGAATCGATGCTTCCGTGGGGTAAGAAAATTTTTGTACTTTTTCTCCCTTAAATTCGGCCAGTTTTGCAAGGAAGGGCTTTTTATCCTGGGATAAACACGCCACATCTATGGTCCAGTATTCTTGGGATTGGAAACGTTCAATTTCCCGTTCGCGATCCACGATCAGGCGTAATGCCACAGACTGCACGCGTCCTGCCGATTTACTGCCGGGCAGCTTATGCCATAAAACAGGAGACAAAGTAAATCCCACCAAATAATCTAAGGCACGTCGCGCAAGATAAGCATTTATCAATTCTTGATTTAAAATACGGGGATTTTGAATCGCTTCTAAAATAGCTTTTTTGGTAACTTCATGGAAAACACTGCGATGCACTTTGACTTTATCAAGAAGTTTTTTTTCTTTTAAAACTTCACAGATATGCCAGGCAATGGCTTCACCCTCACGATCAGGGTCGGTAGCCAGATAAAGGGTGTCTGCTTTTTTAACAGCATTGGCAATTTGCTGAAGATTTTTCTCGGCGCCCTTGCTTAGCTCCCATTTCATCTGAAAATGGTGATCAGGATCCACAGACCCCTGTTTTGAGGGCAGGTCACGAATGTGGCCATAACTTGCCAGAACGGTATACTCATCCCCTAGGTATTTATTAATAGCTTTCGCTTTAGCTGGGGATTCCACAATAACAACATTCATATGACAAGCTCTCTAAAATTCATGGAGGTTATAATATATAATAGTCAACCCTGCAAGGTAAGAGATACTTTATTTCCAGGATGCTTTGTAATTTGGCCTCCCAGTTCTAGATCTGTCAATGCTGCGGAGAGTTGAGCCAAGGACAATTGGCTACGCTCAGCCAGTTCATCGATAGACAAAGGGATCACACTCAAATGGGATAAAAGAGAATCGGGCGCTAAGGGAGAAATTTTTTCGGATTTTCTTATTGTTGTTCGGTTTTTATACAGAGCCACCCACTCGGCAGAATCTAGAACTTCTAGCACATCCATGGCTGACTCAGTCAAGACAGCCCCTTGCTTGATCAACCGATTAGATCCCCGACATCGGGGATCCATGGGAGACCCAGGAACAGCAAAAATATCTTTTCCCTTCTCCAGCCCGTATTGAGCGGTAAGAAGTGACCCCGATTGATAGGCTGCCTCTATCACCACAATCCCCTGGGCCAAAGAAGCGATCAAACGATTTCTTTTGGGGAAGTGGCCCACATGGGGTTCGGCCTCTAAAGGAAATTCACTTAAAAGCAATCCCTTCTCTGCAATTTCTGACTGTATATTTTTATTTTCTTCGGGATAAATGGTGTTAATACCATTTCCTAAGATCGCAATGGTGCCTGTTTTTAGGCTCCCTTGATGGGCCGCAGAATCTATACCGCGTGCCAGACCCGATACCACGGACCATCCCTTTTCCCCCATGTCTTTTGCTATTCCATAAGCCATTTTACATCCATGGGAAGACGCATTCCTGGCCCCTACGATGGCTATTTTTTTTTGCTTCAATAAATCGATCTGACCTTGGAACGTAAGGACCGGGGGCCTATCGAAATTTTCCGACAAACAAACAGGGTACCGATTATCTTTATAAAATAAAAAACCTGCTCCTTTTTTTAAAGTTTGTTCCACTTCCTCCAGCACCTGAGTCTCATGAATCAAAGGTAGAGGGCGTTTCAAGATAGACTGAACTTCAGGCCAATGGTCGATAATTGATTGCGCAGAGGAAAATTTATGGTGCAGTTTCCAAAAAGTTTGGGGACCAACAGAGGGTGTGCGGATTAAACGTAGGATAGAAAATTCTTCTGAGCTTAATGTCATTGGTCTATTTTATAAAAGAAAACGATAGAACAAGGAACTTTTTTCTGGTTTCTTTTATAAAATTTTTATTTTCTTTTTTAGCTGCTGCAGAAGATAAGACTTAAGGTCAAATGGTTTTTGAACCCAGGTCTCCAATTCTCCTTCAAACGGACGGCACAACCCCTGTTCAATTAAATGATCTTGGAATTTATCTAAACGTCCATTCCCTCCCGGAAGATTAAGGGTATAAACAGGCTTGCCTGCGCCCACCGCTTCTGACAGCATAGAGACAGAATCATTGGTCACTAAAATAAAATCCCCTAACCCCAAAAATCCATAATAGGGATTGTCCCCCAGCCCATTCCATAAAAAAACATGCGAATCTCCCAAAGCCGTTTTAAACACTTGCAGGGCTTCCTGAGGTGTGCGACGCGATGCTGTAATAAAAAAACTCATCGAACTTCTTTGGGCCAAATGACGAAGCTGAGCGCCAAAATATTCTATCGTATCCAAATCCATAGTGTGATGATTACTGTTCCCACCCAACAAAATGGTAACCCAGGGCCGGGGAAAATCAGTCGGCAAGATCGAGGTCCACTTTTTAGATTCTTTTATTAAAAGATCTTTGGTTACATTATGCAAAGCCCCCGGAATAGAAATAAGATTACTTCCCGATAGTTTATCATGTCGGGGGGCAATCACCGCATCAAAAGCATTTAAGTTAATGTAAGGATTCTGGATAAAGATCGTAGTAATTTTTTTGCCCAACTTTTTTTTCAAAGCGGCGATAGGCGCCGAGGCTACGCGGCTAGCCGCAATAATTAAATCGGGCCAAGGCTCACTTAATTCTTTTTGGGATGCACTATCAAGGGCGCTGCAAGGCTTGATCCAAAAGGATGGTGGCAACAAAGTCCACGGAAATTTAACGGAAATGGTTTTGACGGCGGCTTTTAAACCCAGCATTTCGGCCAAAGCCCTACACTGTTTCTCGGTTCCTATTTTGCCATCTGTAACAATCCATGTTTTCATAGCCTACCTCTTTTTTTAATTAAATACTTATTCGGGTAAGGGGGCAATTATTTTTTCAGTAGGTTTTAGAAAAGAGATAGGTATAATAGGATGGTAGCGGAGGAGGGATTTGAACCCCCGACACATGGATTATGATTCCACCGCTCTAACCAACTGAGCTACTCCGCCACAAAAAGCTTCTTAACTCTATAGGCAGTGGCTTCGAAAAAGTCAACCGTGTTAATTAAAAACAGAAAAAAATGATCACTAAACCTAAAATTGCCCCCTCTATATTATCTGCTGATTTTGGGCATTTAGCCCAGGAAATAAAGGACATTACACAAGCTGAGGCCGATTGGATCCATGTAGATGTTATGGATGGCCACTTTGTCCCCAATCTTACCTTTGGACCTGCCTTAGTGTCCTCCATTCGACCCCACACCCACCTCCCTTTTGATGTTCATTTAATGGTCACCCAGCCAGAAAATTTTGTTGAGCCCTTTGCCAAGGCGGGGGCTGACTATTTAACGGTTCACATAGAGGTTCCCACGGTGGATTTGGCACTCGAGAAAATTAAAAATACAGGGAAGAAAGCCGGTATTTCTTTGAACCCCAATACACCTATCGAAAAAATAATCCCCTACTTACCCCATATTAACCTTGTATTGGTTATGACAGTTTATCCAGGGTTTGGGGGACAAAAATTTATGGATGATCAGGTCAACAAAATAGAATGGCTTAATCGTCAAAAGAAAGAGAAAGGCTTTCTCTTTGAGATTTCAGTGGACGGTGGGGTATCAAAAGATAATGCCTCTATTCTAATAAGCAAAGGGGCAACCGTATTGGTAGCGGGAACCAGCATCTTTAATGCACCGGACTATAAAAGGGCTATCCTTGAATTAAAAAATTCTTAATCTAAATGTTCCAATCTAAAATAGGACAAATCTGTGATGTCTTTCTTTACTGGAACAAAAGATCGATGAGTCAGAGACGGGACAGAACCAATAGACGGAATCCATTCCATATCACTCAGCCCAATAATGCTCCAGACAATAATAGTGACCACAATATAAATCCAAAATGGAACAGGTTTTTTCATCAACTTATATAAATCCATGCCCCATGCCTGCTTCAGGTTCAACCTTTTGACAAGGCGATTTCCCATAAAAAGCCATTAAGTTATCTCGGGTCACCCACACCACCATATCATCAAAAAAATCTTGTGGGTTGCGAGACAAACCACGGCTCATAATTTTTAAAGATGAGGCCATTGCATTTTGATGCTTATCGAGCCCAGCTTGCAGTTTTGATACTTGCTTTAGATTTCCAGGTGTCCCCTGATAAGCCCCATATCCGCTTTCGCCGTGACTGAGAAGAATTAAAACAATGGGATTTTGCTCGGTAAGGTGGGTGGGTCTTTTAGAAATTTTTCCATTCGAGAGACGCTCTTCCACTTGTAAAGGGTATAGTGGGTTTGTACGGCAAAAGGAGGATTGATTTGACACATCCACATCTTGTTTTTGTACATCCCCCCCAATATAGGTAAAATATCGACGGAATCCATCACGCGCATACTCTTCAGGCAATCCTAATGTTTTAAAAGGAACAATCCCCCGCACATGCCCAGAATTTGACACAGAAGACCCCGCCAGCCCAAAGTCTTCTTCGGTCGCATGGGGATCTGCGGGCAAGGGGACGAAACCATTTTGTAAAACAAAACTAGCCACACTATATAAAATTTTTTCTTGTTTTTCTTTCGTATCCCTGATTTTTTGCCACTCTAAGTAATGCAAAAAAGATGGTAGTCCAACCCCTAGAACAATCCCCATCACAATCAAGGCAATGGCTACTTCAACCAATGCAAACCCTTCTTCTTGACGGATTATTTTAAAAATTTTGTTCATTGTTTTTTAAATCTGAAAATACAAAATACAGGCCGGTTGTTTGTTAGCGCTATTAAAGTGTCCATTTTTAATGCAGTCTTCGGCGGACACATTCGCCCCAGCATGCCCCCGGACTCGGCCCGAGGTGGGGTCACGACTATCCATTTTTTGTGCCAAAATTTGCGCTTGTTGGGGTGTCAGCAACGCGCCGTCCCCATGGGCCCCATTTTCTCGCCCCAAAACCAACCAAGGTCCAGGCATATCGGGATAAGGATCATGTTGTACGGTGATCACTCCCCCTATTTTTTCTTGGGGCACACCCTGCCCTCCTTTTGCGTAACCTTGGGAGGGAAGCTGACCCACATCTCCAATCAAACCCGATCGAGACAAATGAGTCCAAACATTTCCGGCTTCATCCAATGGGTTTAGCCCTTGCCCCCCAATAATACCGTCGTTCTGACCATTACGAAGACTGGGATGAATATGACTAGAAGCTAAATGAAAATCACCGGGCCATCCCCCATAGGTATCATTGAACAAATGGATGGCCACACGATACATATCCACGTTCCGGGCCACCACATTTAATTTAGCATTTTCAATTAATTCTTGTCCCTTTAAGACACCCCCTAAAATAAGTCCAACCACAATCAAGGCAATAGCAATTTCAATTAGGCTAAAGCCTCTTTCATCTTTTAAAAATTTTTTCAATTTATTCCTCATCGGGCTGGTGTCCATTTTAGGTGTCTAGAATCCAACGAAAAATCTTTATAAAGCTGTTGGTCTTTGGCATCAGGTGTAGAATTTTCCAGGATCGTCGCCCGAATAAAAATAACCAATTCTGTAACAGATTTTGCTTGTCGTTTTGACGAAGTAAAGAAACTGAAAGGGCTTTCTAGGGTGCCTGGAATCCCAGCTCGTCCTGTTTCGGCCCCCTCTATCATCAGTCCCCCTAAAATTGCAACAGATCCCGATTTTATACGCAATACAGAATCCATTTCCCGAACGGCAATGACTGGAAATTCTGATTTAATATGATCAGATGGATTTTTTAAAGATTGATTCAAAAGCACCACAGCGGGGTCTTGTTTGGTATCAATAAGGCGCGTAATCGTGGGACGTAAATTGATAATAATATCTTGGTTTTCTGAATCAATGGAAGGCTGAACACTCATCACAAATCCAATAGGAATGGTTTGGGGCGAGCTGTTGGCCGAAACTAAAGACCCATAGTTATTTGTGTCCGCATTTAAAAATTGACGTTCCCCCGTGACATTAAAAAAAACAAAATTTTCTGCCACTTTTAAAAGGGCAGTTTGGTTATTTAAAACGGTCAACCGTGGGCTGGATAAAGTACGAACAATCCCAAATGTTTCCATAAAATTAAGAATGGCCGATAAAGAATGACCCCTCCCGCCCACACTAATAACTTGGGATGTTTCTGGGGTTGTGATCACCGTGGGTGTCTTTTGCGCCATACTACCAAATAGAGCCGCGGCATTAAGGTCCCCTTGAAAAGCGGTCTTCCCCGCTTCAGCATAATTGCCCAGCCCGTATTGTCCTATACGCTGCCAATCAATCCCACTTTTATATTCTTCCTTCAGGGAAACCTCTAATACTTTGGCTTCAATCAAAATTTGGGTGGCCATCTGTTTTTTAAGTTTAATCAGGAAGCGTTCCACCGCATGATGATTTTTTTGGGTGCCATAAACCGTAATTAAACCCGTCTGCCGATGCATAGCAAAAGCGGGTTTGCCTTTCAATTTAATTCTTTTCTTTTCTTGAACACGAACTGTAGGCGCGCCTATTCCCTTTGTGGGGGAAAGGGGCATGATTCTTCGTTCTTCTGTTTTTTCAGAATCTTCTTCACCCGAATGACCTTTTGAAATTTGCAGCAAGTTTTCTAAAATATGTTTTAATTCATGCCAAAAATCATTTTCTGTTCGGCTTGTAATTTCTGTGGTTGATCCATTAGCGCCCCCTGCTGAGGTGGACTTAGAAAGAATATTATTTGTAATGGATACATTGTTTTTGGTTTCACGATTCATATTTAAAAACTGGACATCATAGGTTTTTAAATAGGGGGTGTCCCGTTCAATGAACAACAGATTGTTTTCATACCGAAACCTCAAATTTAAGATATCACAAATGGACTGAATAACTTCTAAAAGGGGGCGGGATTTTGCATAGTATAAAATTGATCCTTCAATTTCTTTCTCCACCACCACGTTAATTTTGGCGGCACGGCATACCTCAATAAAAACAGCTTTAATATCTTTTGATTCATTCAATTGAAGCGTTATTTTTTGCTGCAATATGCGGGGTCTTTCAGGCGGTTGTACGGGCGGCAAGGCAGCCATAGGAGCGGCAAATTCTGGAGACTCGACCACACTTTTTATCAAGCTGGAATTTAATGCGTCTTGGCTGACGGCTGTGATGGGGTCTTGAATTTTTTTATAGTGTGACACACAAGCGCTGAGGCTTGCGCACAGCAGAATGATCGATTTTTTCATGTTATCCCTAAATTATACTTTAGGGGCACCTTACAAAATTAATCACAAATTGAATAGTATTTTTTATTAAAAATTAGGATTTTAAATAACTTAATGGGCATCTTCCCATGTTTTGCCTTTACCCACCCCCACCACTAAGGGCACCGTTAAAACATCTACCGATTCCATAATCTGCCTTATTTTGGGGACTAGGGTCTCTATTTCTTGTTCTGGTACTTCAAAAATCAATTCATCATGAACCTGCAGCAGCAGCTTGGATTGATAGCCAGCCGTCACAAGGTTATGGCACTCGATCATGGCTTTCTTAATAAGATCCGCATTACTACCCTGAAGGGGGGCATTAATAGCTTGGCGTTCGGCAAAGGACCTTAGGGTTCCATTTTTTGAATTGATTTCTGGCACATAACATCGACGCCCCCACAGGGTCTCCACATACCCATGGGTACGAGCAAAATCGATGGTGCGATCCATATAAGCTTTGATACCTGGATATTGGGCATGGTAAGCCTGGATATAAGAAGACGCCTCCCCCCGATCTATTTTCAACTGTTTCGCCAAACCAAAAGCGCTGATGCCATAAATAATACCAAAATTAATGGCTTTTGCTTTGCTTCTTAAATCAGCTGAAACCTTCTCTAAAGGCACTCCAAAAACTTCGCTAGCGGTTAGGGCGTGAATATCTTGATTATGTAAAAAAGCATTCTGCAAAACGTCTATGTGGGCCATATGGGCCAAAAGGCGTAGCTCGATCTGGGAATAATCAAAAGAAACCAAAACATGGTCTTCACGGGCGATGAACGCTTTCCGAATTTTTCGGCCCTCTTCTGTTCGAATAGGAATATTTTGAAGGTTGGGATCCGAAGAAGATAGTCGACCAGTCGACGTAATCGCCATGGCATAAGAGGTATGAACCCCACCTGTCTTAGGGTTAATTTGATCAATCAAAGTGGTGGTATAGGTGCTTTTTAATTTAGAAAGCTGTCGCCACTCAAGGACCTGTTCGGGCAAGGGATGGAAAGGTGCTAATTCTTCCAACACCTCGGACCCCGTTAGAAACGCACCTGTTTTGCCTTTTTTTCCACCTGTTAAATTCAATTTCTCAAACAAAATTTCACCCAACTGTTTGGGTGATCCGATATTAAACTCTTCACCTGCCAAAAGATGTATTTTTTTCTCTAAAGACTGTAGACGTGTATTTAAATCTACTGTCAAATTTTGCAAAACTTTGGGATCCACCTTAATCCCCACATGCTCCATTTGTACCAGCACATCCACCAGGGGAAGATCGATGGTTTCATAAAGTTTTTTCAAAGGATTTCTTTGAATTCCCGGCTTTAATAACTCATAAAGACGATAGGTATAATCAGCATCAGACGCAGCATAGTCTAAGGCCTGCTTCAAGGGCACCTGATCAAAGGTAACTGCTTTTTTACCGGTGCCCACTACTTCGGTAAACGAAGCCATGCGATGGTTAAAATGAAACTCGGTTAAATAATCCAAGCCATGGCGCCCACCTTTTTGAAGGTAGGAAAGTAACATCGTATCTTCATAGTTTTTAATAGATAAGCCGTATTGTTTTAAAACCAACTTATCGTATTTTATGTTATGACCAACTTTAATAATATGGGGGTTTTCTAAAATGGGTTTCAGTTTTTCTAAAACAAAAGATAGGGTTAACTCAGACCTCGCTTCCCTTGCCTCTAACAAAGATTCCTGGGGATTAAAAAGCACAGGAATATAACAAGCCTGACCGTTTGAAAGGCCAAAGGAAATACCCACCAATTTAGCGGTCGTTGCATCCAATGAAGTTGTTTCCGTATCAACCGCCACCAAACCCGTTTGCTGAATGTTATGGATCCATTCATCCAAGTCAGATGCATTGAGAATTAATGAATACTGATGACTGGAAGATGGCGTGGCCGGTATGGGGTCTAGGGGCCCAGAATCAGAGGCCTGTTCCATCAGTCTTTTTTTAAGGGATCGAAAGCCTTGAGTATCCAAAAAGGGGATAATCCTCTCCAAAGGCATATGGGTGATTTTTAACTGGTCTAGGGGTAAAAGATTGGGCACATCACCACACAAAGTCACAAGCTTTTTTGATAACCGAGCCTGATCTGCAAACTCTATTAATGACTCACGTCTTTTTTGTTGTTTGATGGTGCTGGCTTTTTCTAATAAAGATTCTAGGGTTCCAAACTCTTGAATCAGGGCCGAGGCTGTTTTAATTCCAATTCCTGGCACCCCAGGAATATTATCAGAACTGTCGCCTGCCAAAGCTTGTACATCCACCACTTGATCCGGAGCCACTTCAAACTTTTCAAGCACCCCTTCTTTATCAATCAATTTATTTTTCAGGGGATCATAAAGCTTAACCCGATCTGAAACCAACTGCATTAGATCCTTATCGGATGATACAATAATCACATCGCGGTCTTTTTGCTGCGCCGCATAGGTAGCGATAATATCATCGGCCTCGAAACCCACCGTTTCAAAAATGGGCACCCCAAAGGCGGTACAGGCTTCACGAATCAGGGGAAATTGGGGGATTAAATCCTCGGGTGTTTCACGGCGATTAGCTTTATACTGGTCATATAAATCATTCCGAAAGGTGCGCCGCCCCGCATCAAAAATGACAGCCACGTAGTGGGCATTCATATCGGATAAGATTTTGACCAACATGTTGGTGAATCCCAACACAGCGCCTACGGGGGTTCCATCGGATCGGCTTAAGGGTGGCAAGGCATGATAGGCCCGGAAAATAAATCCAGACCCATCAATTAAAAATAAAGTTTTTTTATCAAGATGGCGTAATACTGACACACCCTAGAAATAGCACAATTTGCTATTTCCCACTAGGTTTTTTCTGAACCCCTAAGCACTGGTTGTTTATATCATTGAGGTGCCAAACAAACACATACAAATTAAAAAGATGGGGATATATCTTTGTAACATCTTTCTTAGATTGAAGTGCCTTGAAAGCCTCATCTATGGTCTGTACATGATCAAAAGTTGATCGCAGATTTACAAATGCTTCTATGGAGGGCTTTCTTTCTTTAAGCAGCTCTGCTTTCCTTCCTCCCTTGTACTTCTCTAGGCTAGCCCGTTTTTTCAATACCACCAGATTATCTAATATAAATAATAGGCGTAATCTTATCTTTTTCAGGCGGCTCACCATGTTTTTTTTCTTTTGAGGATCAATATTTTTCAATCTTTCCAAAGAATTTAATAAGTGCCGATATTCTTCTATTAAATGGTAAGGATTTATTTCGTGTATTTTAAGCAAAATTAAACCCACGTTCATGGATTCGAAATCAGGTTTGTGATCTCCTGTCCATTCTCCCTCTTGTTCCCAATTCACCATTCCAGGGAAGACTTTAAAATTCCCTTGTCTAGCACAAAATTCCCCCATCTCCTCACGCAATAGGTCCTCCCGAAAATCTGCCTGCTTTAAGAGTTTGGTATTTTCTGTGTAGAGGGTTTTTGGATTTAACCTTCTTTCAATTGCACCTATTAAAATGTCTCGAGTTTCTCCCCTATGTTTTTGAATTAAAATAATATTATTTACTTTTATTTCTTTTGACCCAGGCATCGGATAGTCGAACTGACGGTATAACTTTGATTTGGGATCCTGCAGTTTTTTTAAGGCCGTTTTCAGACATCCCTTGTGGGTATAAGATTTGGATAAAGCGGACACAACCCGATTCAGATCTGTTTTACAAAATCGCGAATTATATCGAAGACGCTCATAGGGTGATGGTCCTAAAGAGGATAGGTTAATGGATACGCTAAAGCCATCGAAAGCCATCGTAAAGAAAAGACCCAAAAAAATGATGGTTGTTTTTTTCATATTAATCCCTGTTTTGTGTTTTTATAAAATTAAGTATATCTGAAGTTTATGTAGATCATAAAACTTTTTTTATATAAAATAAAAATAACAGGGCTGGTAATGAGAATTATATCGATTCTATATTTTTATTTATTGTTGGGGATTTTTGCCAGTCTTCAGGCATGGTCATTAACAGTAAAACAGATAAAAATTGAAGACAATCAAGGGAGCCCCTATATACTTTTTTCGTTTGATGAAGATTTTCCGCCCGAACCTGACCAAGAAGATGATGAAACGTTACTTTTTGAGTTCCCAGAAGACACCCGGTGGGAAGCTCCCCTTTCTTACAGTTCCCCATCGGGTCTCAGCTATTCCTACATTCCTTATCAAGATGGGGCTGGTGATTTAATCATAAAAAAACCCCCTAATTTTAAAGTGGGTGACCTGAAGAAAGAAGGATCTTTTAATTATAAACTTTATTTTACAAATACAGCAGTACAACCTTCTAAATCTACTCAACTAACGCCCTCACCTTCCTCCCAAATACAAGGCCCCTTAACCATTAAAGGAATACGCGTAGGACAAAAAAATAAAAATACCCGATTGGTGTTAGATTTAAGTCGTTCCACTAAATTTATAATTAAAGAAAATGACGATTTTTCCAAAATCCATATTTTACCCACAGAAATTACCCAATGGATTCCCGCACCCTCTTCAACCCAATCTTTCAAAGCGTTTAAGGGATACAGTCTTGTTAAATTGAATGAAGATATTGGAATTGAAGTTTCCCTTCAAAAGGGAACCCGTATTATTCAAGCCGCCCTTCGGGATGAAAAAATCAATGCCCCAAAGTTGGTCATCGATTTAGGTCCTTCATCCCTAGTCCCCACCATTAATAATGAAATTAGCACAGAAAAAATTGATGATCTTTATACAGAACTTAAGGCCCAAAATAATACCCTGTTAAGTAAAGGTGATTCTTTTTCCGTTATACCTGAAGTCAGCCCCATTAAAGAAATGAACATGATGGTGCAAAATAATGATACGATCATTCGCCTCATCACCTCAGATGTCAAAAATTTTGATGTCCAAGAAAATAAAGCCACCCAAGAAGCCACCCTTTTCCTGCCGAAAATTTTGTGGGACACGGTGAAAGTAACCGAAGAAAAAGCGGGCTTGGTCCAGAAGTACCAAGTGGACCAGACAGATCCCAATCATACAAAGATTATTTTTAAATTACAAAAAGGGTCATCGGTTGTGGGTAAAAAATCTTTTGGGGAAAAGGGTAATGGGCGCTTTGTTATTTATTTAAACCAAAAAGAAAAAAGAACCCCCACATGGCTGATTGATGCCGCCGCCTCGGAGCTTTCATATGACGACCTAGAAAAAGAAGACGGTGAAATCTCACAGCTTATTTATGAGGGAGGTATTGCGCCCTATTCGGATGTAGGCACTGGTTTTTATATTGGTGTCAAAGCCTCAGCCCTCAGCGGACAACAGAAGTCCGATTCTGCCCACGGAGGATATTCTACCCATCTCAGCCCTTCAAATTTTGGAGGAGGCATACACTTATTGGGGGGATATGGAATGAATTTTGATAAGGTCTATACGGGAGTCGAAGCCAATGTGGGTATTTACGGTGCCGATAACAAAGCCAGTACCACATTAAACACAGCTGAAGTTAACTCTTCTTCCGATATTAAAACATCCTGGGGTATGCTTGGTCGTTTAGGGTACTATATTTCACCCACCAGTCTTCTATACGGACGCGTAGGTGTACAAAGCACCAGCTTTAGTTATGGAGGAAGTTCTGGATCTTCCGGCGAATTCATTTTTCCGGGCAGCTATAGCCGCCAAAGTCGTACGGGATTCTTGTATGGTCTGGGAATGGAATCGGCCTTAAGTGATCGGCTATCTGTCCGTCTTGAGGGGGCCCAAATAAACTATCAAACATTTTCCTATCAAAATGGAACGTCCCACAAAAAGGATCGGCCCTTATTAAATGAAATTAATATGGGAATCGGTTATAAGCTAAGTCCCATGTCTGGCCCCGCCATGGGGGATGTGTATGAAGAAAGTGTGGGCACAGGATTTTATTTTGGCGCAGATGGAGGCCTTTCTACCCTTCAGAATCGTCGCCAAGTAAAAGGTGTTAATAATGCGAACGCCCTTACATCTTATGATGGAGAGGGATCTACCGTTGACCCCGCCTGGGGAATCTTTGCAGGGTATAGTTATCATAAAGACAAATTTTTTATGGCCGCTGAAGGCCAGCTATCTTTAACAAAACCTTTTATAAATGAATCCATCAGTCAAGCTGGCACCCCCACCGAAACGTATACAAATAAGCTACAATGGATGTGGGCGTTAACAGCCCGGCCTGGTTATATTTTCAACCACGGTACCATCGGGTATGGTCGTATAGGTGTGGTGGGGGGCAATTTTGCCCATTCCGCCCAGCATTCTAATAATCAACGCACCTTTACCACAGGGGGACGCCCCAAAACCCAAGCATGGGGTATTCGAGTAGGTGCAGGGCTTGAGACTTTTGTGAATAATCACTTGGCCTTGCGCACCGATTATATTCTAGATTATTTGCCAGGCATTAAGATTAAAGATGCCAACGATGGCAGCATTAAAGAAACGATCAATATTATTAACAATGAATTCAAGCTGGGGCTTTCCTGGTATATTGATCCTTGATTCCTTTAGGTATCTCGGATACATATAAAACAATATTTTGGAAAGTTTTTCATGCAATTTAAATCCCCCTTTTTACAAGAGCTTCATCACCGCGGCTTTCTTCATCAATGCACGAACCTTGAAGGTTTGGATACTTTAACAGCCCAAAAATCTATTAGCTTTTATGTAGGCTATGATGCGACAGCCCCCAGCCTTCATGTGGGAAATTTGATGTCGATTATGTTGTTGCGAATTGGCCAAAGACATGGGCACACACCCATCGTGATCATGGGGGGGGCCACTACGCGGTTAGGAGACCCCACTTGGAAAGACACGGAACGCCCCTTGTTGGAAGAAGGCACGATTAAGAAAAACATTTCTACGATTAAAGGTGTTTTTAAAAAATATTTAAATTTCCAGGATGGATCCAATAAGGCTCTTTTGTTGAATAATGACGATTGGTTTGCCGAAATAAAATATTTGGATATGCTGCGTGAAGTAGGTCGATTTATTTCCGTGAATCGCATGATGACATTTGATAGCGTGCGTATGCGTCTTGAGCGCGAGCAACCCCTGACATTTTTAGAATTTAATTATATGGTTTTTCAATCCTATGATTTCCTGCATCTGAATAAAAAATTCGATTGTGTTTTACAGTGTGGCGGATCTGACCAATGGGGTAATATTGTCAGCGGTGTGGACCTGATTCGACGGATTAATCAAAAGGAAGCCTTTGGTTTGACTTCCCCTCTTTTAACCACAGCGGGCGGTCAAAAGATGGGCAAAACAGAAAAGGGGGCCGTGTGGCTTAATGCAGAAAGCCTCTCGGCTTATGACTATTGGCAATTTTGGCGTAATGTGGAAGATGCTGATGTATTAAAATTAATAAAAATCTATACAGATGTTCCGGTAACAGAAATAGAATCTTACAAAGGGTTATCCGGTAGTGATCTAAATAAACTAAAAATTCGTCTGGCCGATGAGGCAACGACCCTGGCCCACGGTCCTGCCGTTCTTGCCGATATTCATGCGACTGTTCAAAAACTGTTCCAAAGCGATGCGTTCGAGGTTGAAGTTTCTGGGTACGATGAAAAAGGAAACCCTATTCTAAAATCTTCCCTTCCCATTTTCCCTATTGGTCTGACCGCCATAAAAGAAGGTGTTTCTTTAATTCAACTTCTTGTTCAGTCTGGACTAGCCACCAGTAATGGCGAAGCCCGGCGATTGGTTCGGGGGAATGGATGCGCCGTAAATGGTGAAAAAGTTGTTCAGGAAGATTGCAAAGTCACGGAACAATACCTTCAAACGCATAATGTGATTAGGCTTTCGGCAGGCAAAAAAAATCACGCCCTTATTCAAGGGATTAAATAAACCTAGGCCATATAAAGAAGCCTAACCTTTAGACTGTTTTTGCTGCCATTTCACCAAAATATAAATGGGGGTACTTGCAAAAAACAGAAAACATCCCCACATCATAATTTCGGGACCTGCCCCGATCATGGCCATTAAAATATAAAGGGTGGCCGGTACACTAATGGCCAACGCCTTTGCCAAATCTCGTTTGCGAAACTTTTGAGGCTGTTCTAAAAACAGCATAAGTTCTGAGAGCACAGAAAATAAATACGTAATTAAAATAGAAAGGGTGGCGAGGGTCACCATAAAATTAAAAGTCTGAATTAAGTTCTTACTATAATTCATCCCTAATAAAACAGACATTAGAACAGCAGTGATTATGAGCCCAAAGACAGGAGTTCCTGAAGACGTTGTGCGGCCAAATCGGGCAGGAAACAATTTATCACGGGCAGCAGCCAGGGGTATTTGGGCTTGAATCAAAAACCAACCATTCAGAGATCCAATACCCCCTAAAGCAGCCGTCCCTGCCACCAGAATCGCCCCGATGGGGCCAAAAATATTTTCAGCTGCCACAGCAAATGAAGCCGGTGTTTTCTGCAACACATCGTTCGGCACCAACCCAATAACCAAAGCCGAGATTGAAATGCAAATAACACCAACAATTAGGGTCCCCACTATGGTGGCAAGAGGAATTGTTCTTTTGGGGTTTTCCACGTGATCTGCTGGAACCGTAGCACACTCAAGGCCCACAAAGCCCCACATGGTTAACATGCCCACTTCCATTAAAACCATAAATAAAGGCTTACCACTGGGATTAATAACTGCGTAGTTTTCCATATTCACATGGGGAACAGCGAATACAAATAACAAGGCCAAAGGCAAAATTTTCAAAATCGTAATAATCAAATGAAATCTTCCTGCGAAGGAAACACTGATTAAATTAATAAGGGTCAATCCCCAAATCACCCCTAGTCCCACCATAAAATTTAAGAAGGGGTTAATCACTAGAGAAGGGTATAGAATAGAGATATACCCCAAGGTACTTACAATGGTAGCCGTACTACCAACCCATAAGGATATCCAATAGGTCCAGGCTGCCTGGAATCCAATAAAATCCCCAAACCCCACCCGTGCATAGGCATAGGGCCCCCCTGCTGAGGGTAAAATGGACGACAATTTGGAAAAAACCAACGCAATTAGTAAGGCTGCGCCTAGGGAGACTAACCACCCCAATAGACTAAGGCTGCCATATGGAGCCAATAAGGAGGGCATGACAAAAATGCCCACACCCACCATGTTCCCTACCACCAGGGCCAGAACAGACCAAAATCCTAATTTTTTTTGCATCATACCCTATAGCGTAAAATCAATTTCTTTGCGTAACTTGAGAATACCAAAAATGTTCATAACATTTAAGAATCCAGCCGCCAAGGTTAAAAAGATAAGCGCATAGTAAGAATCAAAGTATGAGAAGAAAATAAAGACAGTGGTGGCATAAATATAATACACACGATCCCCCCAATAGGGGTGGATGAAACGGGCAGCCTTTACTCCCACCAATAAACTAGAGATTAAACTTGGGTAACCCACCGCAAACAAAAAGAAGGGCATAAAGTAATTTAAGTTGCTGAAGCTACGGGTTAGGGCTTCTTGAATTAATAATCCCCCATCCGTGATAGGCAGTGTCCACACCCCCGTCACCAATACTAAAAGCATGCTGCACAAACACACAACAAACGTGTTTAAGAAAACCACCAAAACGGAAAGGCCAGCCTGTTGTTGTTTTTCATTGCTAGAAACCTCGGTTTGTAAAACAGAGGCCAGTCCTGTACCCAAATCACTGGCATAGGCAGCACTAGAAAGCCCCTTTGAGATGGTCAATAAAACGGTGCTGCCTGCAAAGCCCCCTACAGCTGCATGACCCGAAAAAGCGGAAATAATCACCGTTTTTAATAGGGAAGAGAAAGCAGCCGAATTTTCTATAAACACCCACAAACTCATTCCCGTATAGAGCACCATAAAAACAGGTAAAAATACCGTGGCAACAAAGCCTACTCGATGAATGCCACCTACCACACTGATAACCACCAAAACCAAAAGCCCCAATACAACCGCTGTATCGGGGAAAGAAAAATTAGAAACGATAGAAGTTTTGATGACACTAAACATATAAATATCAGTGCCATAAACACATAAAAACAAGGCACTGAGTGTGGCAAGAATGGGTAGCTTCGGAAAGGCCTTACCTAGGTAATACATGGGCCCTCCTTCATATCCTTGGCGTCCATTAGGGATACGATATTTTAAGCCTAAAAATATTTCACCATATTTGATAATCGACCCGAAAAATGAGACCACACATACCCAGAATAGAGCCCCTGGTCCCCCTACCTTGATGGCCACTGCTACAGTCGCCAGATTTCCAATTCCGATGCATCCACTTAATGAGGCAAAAAACACCTTTAAGGACGACGTGCCAGGCTCGCCGGTTTTGTTTTCTTTGGAAGACGCAATAAAGTATTTAATGATTTTTCTGAATTGGGAGAGTTGAAGAAAATTAGATTTAACGGTCAAATAAATAATAGATAAAAATATTAACCAAAAACCAATATATCCCCACAATATTTCATCGTTGAAATAAATAATTTTTTCGATAATTGAAGAAAAAAAATCTTTCATATTCTTATGATTATATGATTTTTACACTTATACAAGTGTGAATTTAATTTTGATTAAAAGGCAATGGTGGAGACCACGCAGGATCCGTACCATCCTCGGGTGTAGGGATTAATTTTTTATGGCGGCCACTTATATGAATGGTATACAGGCGGGCTTTCCCTCCCTTACCATCCTTACCCCATCTCTCTTGATTATAGAAAAGCAGCATACGACTATTGGGGGCCCACGTGGGGCCTTCTACCAAGAAACCTGCCGCTATTAATCTTTCTTCCGTTCCATCCGGTTTCATAACCCCAATAAAAAATTGTCCCCCCTCTACTTTGGTAAATGCAATCCACTCTCCATCCGGCGACCATACGGGCGTAGCATAAACACCGCCCCCAAAACTGATCCGCTTTATATTGTTCCCAAAAGTATTCATCGTATAAATTTGCTTTTTCCCCCCGCGATCCGAGTTAAAAACAATCTGACTCCCATCTGGAGAATACGAGGGAGATGTATCGATCACATTCTCATGGGTCAGGCGTTTTGATTTTTGGGTTTGCAAATCCACCTCATACAAACTTGAGGTTCCTTTATACGCCTGACTCATAATAATTTTTTTACCATCTGGCGAGAATCTTGGAGCATAGGTAATCCCCTCAAAAGATCCCACCACGGTGGATTTTCCGTTTTCTAAATCCAACTGAAAAACTTTGGCTTGTTTAGTGTGGGCTCCATAGGACATATAAACAATTTTTTGCGAGTTCGGAGAAAAACGAGGTGTAATAACAGGTACATCGCCTGAGGTCAGATAATGATGGTTCGCCCCATCTTGATCCATGATGGCCAATCGCTTGATGCGGTTCTTTTGGGGGCCTTTTTCGGACACATATACGATCCGAGTATCAAAATAACCCTCTTCACCCGTAATCGCTTTATAAATTTTATTAGCCATCAAGTGGGAAAGCCGACGCCAGTTCTTGGCTTCGGTTTTAAACTGGAAATCCACCAAAACTGTCTGTTCATATACATCCCAAAATTTGAAATGAACATTCAAAAATTGTCCTTCCAGCTGGGCTTGTGCCACCACCAGTCCCCGGCTATTAATTAATTTCCAATCTTGGAAACGTGGGGTCTCCTCTAAGCCCACCTGGGGCTGCATATAGGCCTTAGAATCTAAGACCTCTACAAACCCTGTTCGCTCTAAATCATTCACCAAAACTGTGCGCAGCTTGTCTTCCATTTGAGAGTTTCCCTGAAACAAAAGAATGGAGAGAGGAAAGGGTTTAACTTGGCCTTGATCAATATCAACAACCACACCCCCATACACGCTTGAGAACAGTATACTTGCTAGGAAAAAGAATATTTTTTTCATTTAACCAATTCCTCGGGGGCTGAATCGCAATATGCATTTTTTCCACAAATAATGCTTATCTGCGGGCAGTTTTAAAGGGGAACATTCGGGTGCTTTTAAAGCTTGGCGTACACTTTGAACCCCCTCTCGAAAAGACCGAAATTTTTGGTCATCTTTTTGGTTGAGAATATGAAGATTGGTAACGTATCCCCGAGAATCTATATCCACTTCAGCTTCTATGGTCATTTCTTTCTCCGAGAGAACGGCTGGAGGCACCAACCAACATCTTTTCAGTTGCTGCCGCAGGGCATCCAGTTCGGACAAGCTGATTTTACTGGAAATAAGATCAGCCTCAAAGGCCCGGGGATCTGTGGTCTTGTGCTCAGAGGGTGTAGAAGACGTTTCAAATTGCTGAACAGATTGCAAAACTGACTCGAAAGGATCCGATGATTTTTTCTCAGCTTTAGGGGTTTCTGTCCGGGAAATTTCGGATATTTTTTTGGGTTTGTCTTCAGAAATAGGCGTTTTTTCCATAACAGGACTGGGCGTCTTTGAACGTGCAGGTTTGGGGGAAAGTGGTACTGGTTTTTCTTCAATAATTTTTTTTTGTACCACAGGAGCAACAATGGGTTTTCCCACTTTATAGGTGGGTTTTTTATACTCACTTAAGGAGGGAAGCTTTTTTTGAATCCGCTGGGGTGATTGGGTAATGCTATCGATCGGAACCATGGAAACGGCAATTACCCTACTAGGGGGTATTTCTTTTTTGAATGTGGGAAGCCCTACTAGAAGAACTAGAATCAATAAAAGGTGAAACCCACCCGAAATTAAAAAAGATTGTCGATCAATCATTATTTTTTAATGGTATCCCGTAATGCATTCGATACTAAAGAGACCTTTGTATATCCTGCTTCATTAACAAGCCCCATGACTTCCATCACATGGCCATAGGGAATGCTCTGATCAGCCCGAATATATAAAGGAGATTCATAATTGCGACGCGTAATAGCATTTAACTTAGTCACCAGCTGACCTAATTTAACTGGCGTTTCTTGAATATAAAGTTCGCGCTTAGCTGTAAGAGTTAAAACCAAAGGGTCGGCTTTGGCTTTTAGGCTGGAAGCACGGGTTTTTGGAAGGGTTACCTGAACCCCTGCCGTTAACAAAGGGGCCGAAATCATGAACACAATCAACAGTACCAACATAACGTCCACCAAAGGTGTGACATTGATTTCACTAACGGGACGATAGGTTCCCTTGTAACGGCTTTTGCTTTTTGAACGTCCCCCCATGCCCCCCATTAATGACCCCCCCGACCATACAGAGTATAAATACGATCACATAAGCCTTCTAAACGCACGGTATAGTGTCCCAGGAATATGGAAATCTTATTATAGGCAATCACAGCAGGAATGGCAGCTAAAAGACCCAAAGCTGTGGCAGCCAATGCTTCTGCGATACCGGGGGCCACAACATCTAGGCTGGTATTCTTAGAGGCTGCAATAGATTGAAAACTATTCATAATACCCCATACCGTTCCCAACAAACCGATAAAAGGCGTGACCGATCCGACCGTCGCCAAAAAACCCGTATTTTTTTCCAATTCATCCATCTCGGATCTAATACCAGCCTGCATCACCCGATCAATCTGGTTTAATTTATCATCCTTGGATCCACCACTCTTCAGTTCTCGAAGAACCTTTTCCAAAATATTTTTAACACCAGGCAAAGGGGCATGCTTTAATCCCTCGACAAGCTGATTTAACGAGGAAGACTCTTCGATCAGAAGATCTATTTTCTTTAGATTTTTATGCACGGGCAGTAATTGTCTTATTTTGGAAATGATAATGGACCAGCTGAGAAAAGAGCTAATCAATAAAGCCAACATAATAAGCTTTACAAAAAAATCAGCTTGCCAAAACAAATCCCACACACCCTGGGACTGGGAGGCCATTTCTAGGCCCGATATCAAAACTTTTCCTGAACTTGTATCAACCATGCAACCCTTCCTTAAGTTTTTTTGTAACTTCTGGAGGCAATCTCTTGATCCTCCATGTTTTTGAATCTACCGCCACGACGGTTACTTTTAAGTGGGCTATTTTTTCTTCTGCTTTCCATAAGGATTGATCCAAATAAAAAGAAACATTAGACCACTTTTCCACCCCCGTACGTATCTGAATTGTATCATCTAATCGTGCCGGTTGCTCATATTTAATATTTAACTGGCTTACCACCAAGACACAAGCATAAAGAGAGTTGAGATCATGCTGACTAATACCATGGCTTCGTAAAAATTCGGTACGCGCACGTTCAGCAAATTTCAAATAATTCGAATGGTAAACAACACCCCCTGCATCCGTATCTTCATAATAAACCCGTACTTCCCAAGAGTGATATCCCAAGGAGGCGGAGACCATCATTCCTCCGTATTTTCTTCAGCAAATAAAGATACATCATTCACAAAAGATGAGGGGGGATTAATACCCAAAAAAGAAAAGGCTGTCTTCGTTAACATTCTACCCCTTGGGGTACGTTGTATGAAGCCTTTCTGAATTAAGTACGGTTCGATCACTTCTTCTAATACATCCCGTTGTTCAGACAAAATAGCCGCCAGCGTTTCAATACCTACAGGCCCCCCTTGATAATGATCAGCAATCACTTTGATATATCGTCGGTCTGCCGAATCAAAACCTTCTTGATCGATTTCTAATTGAAGCAAAGCATGGTTTATTTTCTCACGATCAATCCCCGTACCCCAAACAGACGTGATATCACGGACCCGCTTCAAAAGACGCAAGGCTACTCTGGGGGTTCCCCGAGAGCGACTTCCAATTTCATGAGCCTCTATTTCCGAGATATGAAACCCTATCTTCTGGGCAGCCTGAATCAGAATCTGGGCTAATTCATGGGGCTCGTAGAAGGCCAAGGCTAGGGGAATACCAAACCGTTCCCGCAACGGACGGGTTAGAAGGCCAGATCGGGTTGTAGCGCCAATTAAAGTAAACGGAGGCAGATCAATTTGAACCGACCGTGCCGATGGTCCTTCGCCAATCATCAAATCCAGTTTGCCATCTTCCATAGCGGGATAGAGAACCTCTTCCACTACAGGATTAAGTCGATGAATCTCATCAATAAACAGCACATCATGGGGTTGTAAATTAGTTAGAATGGCAGCTAAATCCCCCGCACGGCTGATGATGGGACCCGATGTGGATCGAAACCCCACACCCAACTCATGGGCCACAATCTGGGCTAAGGTTGTTTTGCCTAACCCCGGCGGACCATAAAATAAAACATGGTCCAAAGCTTCTGATCGTCCTTTGGCTGCCTGAATGAATATCTCAAGATTTTTACGTAACTGAGCTTGACCCACAAAATCAACCATTCTAAGGGGTCTTAAAGAAGGGGGTAACCCACTCTCTTCTTCAAATGTACTTTCTAAAGAAACCAAACGCTCCATTTAAGCCCTTGCCAATTGTTTTAAAGCCAAAGGAATGATCTGATTTAAAGAGAGATTATCTTCCGCCGCCAATACAGCACAGAGCGCCTCCATGGCTTCTTGTTTTTTATACCCTAAATTCATCAAAGCCGACAGGGCTTCTGGATGAAGCCCTAAGGATGACTGGGGAACACCTACAAAAGATTTGAAGGTTTGATCAAAACTAAGATTCACTTTATCTGTTAACTCACGCACAATCCGCTGTGCAACCTTAGGCCCCACACCGTCTGCCTGTGTAAAGGGAACATGATCTTGCACCTGGATGCTCTGTTGAATTTGTACAGGTGAGAGTACCGATAATATGGCCATACATACTTTACCACCCACACCCTGAACGGTCAGAAGGATGCGAAAAACAGATCGTTCTGATTCTGTCATAAACCCGAAAAGAGTTATGTTTTCTGCCCTAATCAAAGGCTCTATAAAAAGGGAACAGGCCTGCCCTACTTCAGGCATATCATTCAGAGTGTGGTGGGAACACAAAACAGCATACCCTACGCCATTTACATCGATCACCACCGAGCCATCAAATCGACTGTCTAGCTTCCCTGTTAATTTTGCGATCACAGTAGGTTTAACTCTCTCATCATTCTTAAGTGGTTATGGCAAATGGCAACCCCTAAAGCATCGGCTGCATCTTGGGTAGCCCCACATTGGGGCAGAAGAATATTAACCATAACTTCCATTTGGTTTTTATCCGCGTGACCCACCCCAACTACTGCCTTTTTAACTTTATTTGCACTGTATTCTGACACATATAACCCTTGATGAGAAGGGGCCAGCATAGCTACACCCCGAGCCATTCCTAATTTCAAGGTGGATTCAGGGTTTTTATTAACGAAGACTTCTTCAATGGCCGCTTCATGGGGAGCATGGAGATGAATGACAGACACAAGGCCTTCATATAATTGATTCAGACGCTCTGCCAAAGAAAGGGTGTCTTCCGAATGGACTATTCCATGGGCAATGTGACGTAGGGCAGAACCTTGGGTCTCAATAATCCCCCAACCTGTTTTTCTGAGTCCCGGATCAATCCCTAAAATACGTACACTGTCTTTTATCAGAGCAATCCCTCCAAAGCCGTGGGATCAATATCAAAGTTGGCAAAAACTGCCTGCACATCGTCATTATCTTCTAATAAATCGATTAATTTCAATAAAGAAGGGACCAAATCTCCTTCTACTTTAATAAGATTCAACGGTTTCCAAATAAATTTACATGTCTGAGCATCCCCTAGCTTGCTAGACAAAAGATCCCTAATACGGTGAAGATCAATAATCTCGGTAAAAATTTGGTAAACCCCATCTTCTTTCACCATATCTTGGGCACCCGCATCAATAGCCAGCTCAAAAAGCTCATCTTCAGATAAGGCCACATCCCCATATTCAATGAGACCCACATGTTGGAACTGGAAACTAACGCTGTTGGTTTCACCTAAACTTCCACCAAATTTAGAAAAAGCGGTACGTATCTCGGGGGCTGTACGATTGCGGTTATCTGTTAGGGCCTCCAGAATCACAGCCACCCCTCCTGGAGCATAACCTTCATACCGAATGGATTCATAATTATCAGTGGCCGAGGGTCCAGAACCGCGAGCAATCGCCCGGTCCATGGTATCTTTGGGCATATTCGCTTGACGTGCTGCAATAATTGCCGCCCTCAAACGAGGATTGGATTCAGGATCAGGGCTGTGGCGGGCAGCCACCGTCAGTTCCCGAATGAGTTTGGTGAAGACTTTGGCTCGCTTAGCATCCTGAGCCCCTTTTCTGTACATAATGTTTTTAAACTGCGAATGACCTGCCATTCTTTCCTCTATGTTATTTTAAAGTTATATCATCAGTAGGAGACAACAATCCCCCCAAGCGAACCGGTCGCACTGTTAAGGCTTCCCCTGTTTTATCATCGGTTTCAATATAAAGTCCACAAAGGGTTGCTTCTCCTTCGGCCGGCATCAAACGATCCATGGCATATTTACGGGTAAACCGTTGAATAGGAACCGACTTTTGCATTCCAACCACCGAATCATAATCCCCTACCATCCCTAAATCTGTTTGATAGGCCAAGCCCCCCTTCAAAATGCGAGTGTCGCTGGTGGGAACATGTGTATGTGTTCCCACTAAAGCTGTGGCACGATCCGCAACATAATGGGCCGCCGCCATCTTTTCAGAGGACGCTTCACCATGAAAATCTATCAAAATTGCAGAGGCTGTGATACCTCGCCGATGGGGTGCTAAAGCCTTATCCAGGGCAGCAAACGGATCGTCTAAAGGATCCATAAAAAGACGCCCCATTACATTAATAATAACTGTTTTTTTTCCATTAGAAGTTTCAACAGTGATCATCCCACGACCAGGTGATTGTTCTGGGTAATTTAGAGGCCTCAGGATACGCTTGTCTTTATCCAGAATAGGCAGAATTTCTTTTTGATCCCAGACATGATTTCCTGTGGTAATCACATCAACACCAGCTTTGTAAAAACTTTCACAGATGCTTTGTGTGATACCAAATCCATGGGCTGCATTTTCTCCATTCACCACCACTAAATCCAGTGACCATTGTTTTCTGAGGATCGGGATATAAGAGGTTATGGCATCTCGGCCCGTGCGACCCACCACATCCCCACACATTAAAATTTTCATCGCAATTCTTAAAAGTTAGGCTGATTAATACAGGTCCATCATAGGCTTTTCTATTGACGGGATCAAATTTTTTATGAAAAGATAAAGAAAAAACCGTTTACACAAAGTAAACGGCTTCAATTATATAATTTAGGGAGAGTACAAAAACTACTTGGATAAGAGACTAAACAACTCTTCTTTAAGTCGAAGCTTACCGATCTTCATCTCTCTTAAGAGTTCAACATCAGGCAGAGGACGATTTTGTTCTCTGCTTATTCTTGCATCCAATCGCTCGTGACGACTTTGTAAACTTTGGATACGATCACCAACAGACATATTATCTCCTATTTTTATGAATAGCTTTTTGTTGTACTTTGCCTACCATACCATTCTCTTCTTTTTTTGAGGAGAACAAAGAAACCATTAAAAACATGCCCCTAAAAACCCCACACTCTATCCTTATGTTTTTTGTGAAAATTTAATTAGAAAAGATTTAAAAAGTTGAAATTTCTGTATTTTTATTGCAAAAATCAGCTTGGAGTAAAATCATCCACATCTTCTGTGGATAAGTTTGAGAATAAAACGGAATTTTGGGCAGCGAACCAGAAAGACTGATTCGATTCGCACCTTTGTGCTTAAAAAATAAGCAAAAAATTATGGTTTATTAGGATTAATCCCCCACAAGTGTTTTTCAGGCATCCACCCCATAAGTTGTGAGGATGGCCCAGGGATTTGAACGCGACACAACTGACTGTGACATTTTTCTAATTTAACAATCACTCCCTTCGTCAAGTGAGCAATAGGTCGAGATTTAATATTTTTGTCTTTTCTTAAAAAAGAATTATTGATAACCAAAACAAAGCCTGCAGGGGAAACCATTCTTTGAAGAACCCACCCTCTTTCCCCTTCCATATCACGGATCAAATACCATTCCTGATGTGATTTCAACACTTTCACCGGGAGCTTTGATTGTTTAAAAGAAAATTTGATAGGAGAGTTGTTACTGGGACCAAAACGAACATTGGTTTCCCCATACCTTAAATTGTAAAAAAGAAAAGTACCATCACTTTTCGCGCACACTGTCCCACTTCCTATCGAGAACAGAACAAGAGATAGGCGAAAAAATATCATTTTAATCCCCTGTTTGGATTCTTTCCACCAGCTGTTTTACGGTTGGAATAAAACCATTAGAATAAAAGGGATCTAGAGCAAATTTATATCCATTATGCCCCGAGAACATCAGTTGGTTCTCCACATCATCCGTGTGGGAAATAGTTTGCAGGGTTTTCTGAATACAAAAAGACCGTGGGTCCGCTTTGCGTCCTGTTGTACCTTCTGGACCTTGGGACCAATTACTGAAATTACAAGCACTTAAACACCCCATGCAATTAACTTGGTCTTCGTGAATTTGCTGCGCTTCATCGGGCGTTACAAACACTAACGTAGAATCCGGGGTTCTTAAGGCCTCTATAAAACCTTCTGCAACCCATTTAGTAGCATTCAAAAAGTCTTTCTGCGTAAGGTATACCAACCGCTTCCTAGGCCCTATGGGGAAAGGTTGATCGTGTTCGCTAACGGGTGATGTGGTATAGGCTACTTGGCGTTCAGAACGCTCTTTTAAGTTTTTCAAAAAATCATTGCTCACAGCCGAGGAATAAAAGCCCGTGGGACTGAATTTATTTAAATAGATATCACCCTCTTTTAAGGTCATCAGTTTTTTCTTCCACGCGTCAGAAATGGGGCTTTCCTGGGTTAAAAGAGGACGAGTACCAAACTGAAACCCTATAGGCCCCAGTTCTGGATTATCAATCCAATCGGCCCACTCCCTTAGGAACCACACCCCCCCAGCCATAATAATGGGAACGTGACCCAATCCCAATTCTCTCATAGTCTTGCGAAGTTCTAAAACACGCTCGAAGGGAGATTCGGGTTTTAGGGGATCTTCTGCCCGACTTAATCCATTGTGGCCTCCAGCACGCCAAGGGTCTTCATAGACCACAGCCCCTAGCCAATCCGCAAATTTATGATAAGCTCGACGCCACAGGACCCAGAAAGCTCGTGCTGAAGAAACGATAGGATAATAATAGGCTTGGTAATAAGAGGCAATCTCGGCAATTTTATAAGGCATACCGGCCCCACATGTGATGCCATTAACCAAAGGTCCTACTTTTTCAAGTATTCCATGCAAAATGGGCTCTACAGCACCCATCTCCCAAAGCACATTCATGTTAAGTAGCCCATTACCTTGGCGCAAATCATGGGCAGCGCGTGCTTGGCTGATACCCCCCTGAATCGCATAAGCAATCAATTCTTCATGACGCTCTCGGCGGGTACGACCATGATAGACAACAGGGATAAGGTTCCCATTTTGATCGTAAGCATCCGCGTTAACAGCAGAAAAGGTCCCCACACCACCGGCCGCCGCCCAGGCACCCGAACTTTCACCGTTCGAGACAGAAATCCCTTTTCCTCCTTCAATTAAAGGAAGAACTTCTTTCCCCCCCAGCAAAATGGGGTTTAAAGGCTTCATATATCCTCCCTAATTTTACTCAAAAGGCCTACTCTTGATCGCTGCTTTGGTCAGACTGGGCAACAGCTTTTATACTAAGCCTTACTTTTCCACGATCATCAATACCGATAACTTTTACTTGAACTTCATCGCCCAAGGCCAGTGCATCTTCTACTTTTTCGATTCTTTTTGAATCTATTTCACTGATGTGCACTAATCCTGACATATTCAAGAAATCAATAAAGGCCCCGAATTCAACGATCTTTACAACCTTACCAGTGTAAATTTTGCCCACCTCAGCTTCAGCTGTAATGTCAAATATACGTTTTAGGGCTTGTTCAATCGATTTACCATCTAATGCTGCCACACGCACGGTTCCATCATCCTCGATATCAATTTTCACCCCTGTGGTTTCACAAATATCACGAATAACTTTACCACCCGTGCCAATCACCTCACGGATTTTGTCCTTAGGGATTTTGATGGTTTTAATTTGGGGGGCGTTGTCGTTTACACTGGAACGAGAGCCACCAATAGCTTTTTCCATTATGGACAGTATATGAAGCCGGGCTTCTAACGCCTGATGCAAGGCCACAGTCATAATTTCATGGGTAATGCTGGTAATTTTAATATCCATCTGAAGAGCAGTGATTCCAGACTTGGTTCCTGCAACTTTAAAGTCCATATCCCCCAAAGCATCTTCATCACCCAGGATGTCTGTCAAAACCACATAGTCATTGTCTTCCTTTATAAGTCCCATGGCAATACCGGCGATATGTCCCTTTAAAGGAACGCCTGCATCCATCAGGGCCAAAGAAGTAGCACAAACAGTGGCCATAGAGGACGATCCGTTGGATTCAAGAACTTCGGATACAGCCCGAAGGGTATATGGGAACTGTTCTTTTGTAGGCAACAAAGGATGAATAGCCCGCCATGCAAGCTTACCATGCCCCACTTCACGACGACCGGGAGACCCCAAGCGTCCCGTTTCCCCCACGGAAAAAGGGGGGAAGTTATAATGAAGCATAAAGGATTCTTTTGTTTCCCCTTCAATCAGGTCGATAAGCTGTTCATCTTCACCCGTTCCCAAGGTGCTGACAGACAGAACCTGAGTTTCTCCACGCGTAAAAAGGGCACTCCCATGGGCTCGGGGTAAAATACCAACATCACAAGAGATGGGGCGCACGGTTACCGTATCTCGACCATCAATCCGTTGATGTGTTTTTAACACCATGGAACGCATGACTTTGTACTCGGTTGCATTAAATGCATCCAAAGCCACATGATGAGAAGTCCCATCTTCCTCAATATAACTCAATACATGATTCCGAAGGTGTTCTAATTCTGCCCTTCTTTCGGACTTTTCTCTGATTTTATAGGCTTTCTCTAGGGCATCCTTACATAGTTCTTCAACTTTATTCCGGAGAACCTTTTCGGATTCTTCCATATCAGGTAGTTCCCAAGGGTCCTTGGCTGCTTCTTCTGCTAAATCTACAATCAAATCAATCACAGGCAAAAATGCTTTGTGGCCAAACTCTAGGGCACCCAACATAATTTCTTCAGAAAGTTCGTGGGCTTCGGATTCCACCATCAAAACGCCTTCGCGCGTTCCTGCGACGATCAAATCAAGCTGAGAGGAAGGCATATCCTCTAAACAAGGGTTTAGAATATATTCCCCATCTTTGTACCCTACTCGAGCACCACCAATCGGGCCGAAAAAGGGTATGCCTGAAATGGTCAAGGCCGCAGAGGCCCCAATCATGGCAGGAATATCTGGATTGTTTTCCAAATCATGACTGAGAACAGTACAAATAACCTGTGTGTCATTTTTGAAACGTTCGGGGAAAAGTGGTCGCAAAGGGCGATCGATTAAACGAGACACAAGAGTTTCTCGCTCAGACGGGCGACTTTCACGCTTCAAGAATCCACCCGGAATACGGCCTGCTGCATAATATTTTTCTTGGTAATGAACGCCTAATGGGAAAAAGCTGGCATCAGGTGCTGCTTTTTTATGGGCAACGACCGTACATAAAACAACAGTATCTCCATATTTTACGACGACAGCTCCATCTGATTGTCGAGCCATTCGGCCCGTTTCAAGAACCAGCGCACGCCCGCCCCAATTCATTTGTTTTGTAAACACTGTTCCCATTTGGCGATCTTTCCTAAAAAAATTAACGACGGAGTCCTAGTTCTTGGATCAAAGATTTGTATCTGTCCACTGAATTAGATTTCAGATAGTCCAACAAGCGGCGGCGGCGACCTACCATAATCAATAGTCCGCGTTGAGAGTGTTTATCTTTGGGATTTTTTTTCATGTGATTACTCAGAAGATTGATACGGCTGGTTAAAAGTGCAACCTGAACCTCGGGTGAGCCTGTATCTTTTTCTGAAGTTTTAAATTCTTTAATAATAGTTTGTTTGGTCTGTTTTAGACTCGACATCATTATCTCCTTAAGTTTAAGTGATTAAACATGCGCTTGGGTGCCAATGCACCATCTTTGTAAGTAAGAAGCCCACAAAGACCGTTGACACTTTTGCACACAACAATGGTTTCTACGGATGTTGGTAGAGTTGGAATACTAAAAGATAATGATTGTCCTTTATAAAAACGATCACAAATGTCTTCAGCAAAGACTACTACCGGGATGTCGTCCAGCACAACATCCATAGAGTGCACGCACTCTTTTAACTTAGAATCAGCATGGAATTCAAGTATTTTTTGAAAAGGCAGGCAATCTTGGATATCAAACATTCCCACTTTTAGGCGCCTGAGATAAGAAACATAACCCTCTGTGCCTAAGAAAATCGCCAAATCTCGTGCTAGGCTTCTGACATAAACACCACTGCCGCATTCCATCTGAAAAAGGGCCCTATCCTGGCTTATTATTTTCATAAGGGTTAGTTTTTTAATAAAAACCTTCCTAGATTTAAGAATTACATCTTGCTGAGACCTGGCATACGCATAAGCGGCCCTACCGTCAACTTTGATGGCAGAATACAGGGGAGGCACTTGATCAACTTCACCAACAAAACAAGGCAAAGCTTTTTCGATTCGATCCGCTAAGGGGCGCGCAGATGAGACGGAAAGAACCTCTCCTTCTGCATCATCCGTTGAACGTCTTTCCCCCCAGGTTACTTCGAATTCATAGACTTTCTCTGTTTTCTCGACCAGGGGAATCAATTTGGTAGCCTCACCTAAGGCAATAGGCAGAACACCACTGGCCAAAGGATCCAATGTTCCCACATGACCTGCCTTAACCCGATTAAAAATATGTCTAATTTTTTGTAAGGCGCTATTGGAAGAAAGACCAAAGGGCTTGTCTAAGAAAAGCCATCCATGGTAACTAGTCGGATTCGGAGGGGGCAATATCTTTTAAAACTTTCGGATTATTAAGTAAAGAATCGATCTGGCTAAAATTATCGAAGGAGTTATCTATTTGAAAAACTAATTCAGGAACCACTCTGAATCTTAATTTCTGGGCCAAAATTTTACGAACACGGGGAGTAGCTTTCGCCAAATCTTTGATAAAATGCGGATTGGATTTCCCCCCACTTAAGGGCAACACAAAAACCCTGGCGTTTCTTAGGTCGGGGGAAACGCGAACCTCAGTAATAGAAAAAGATAAGGACTCCAGACCTTCTTCCCAAAACGTATTCTCTTGAAATATGGACGATAAAATACGTCTCATTTCTTCGGCCACCTTCAGAACACGGGGACCAGTGGGTTGTTTTTTTGAAACCATATTCTATTTCTCGCTTTGTGGTGAGCTAGAGACTTTAAACAGATAAAAACATAATAACCCAAAAAGAGACAATCCCCCTAGAAGTTTAATATTTTCGGGGATCGTTAAGCCTGAAATAGCTTCTTTTACAGATGGGAAAAAGACGATGAGTACCGCTATTAATATTCCAACCAAAGCCTCACCTGCCACAATTCCTGATGCCATCAAAAGGCCTCTTTGGCTTACATGTTCGGAACCCACAAGATCCTTTTCTTTTGTTTTTTTAGACTTTTTGAATCGTTTTTCCGCAAAATGAGAAATGATACCTCCTAACAAAACAGGCACGGTAATTTCTAGGGGCATATAAATCCCCACCGCCACAGCTAACACAGGGATACGCCATGTGCTGGTTCTTTTCAGAATCTCATCAATTAGAATAAAGATCACGCCGATCCCTGCCCCAATAGACATCAGGGTCCAATCCAAAGAAAGATCAAAGACACTTTGGGCCAAACCTGCCATGAGGGCGGCTTTCGGGGCACTTAAGGCCTGGGCTGGATCCATCCCTTCACGCGGGAAAACATCGCCAATACCATAGGCCTCTAAAAGAACGTTTAAAACGGGCGCCATAAAGCAAGCCGATACCAACAATCCCACCAATAACATGATTTGTTGTTTCCAAGGTGTTGCCCCCACCAGCTGACCTGCCTTTAAGTCTTGTAAGTTATCCAAACTGATAACAGCCGTTCCAGCAATAAGGGACCCTAATAAAACTGTCACAGACGCCATAGCCAACATTTCAACCCCAGAGCCCATGACCGAAGAGACCAAGGCTGACAAGACCAATGAGATAGATAGGATAGCCATAATGGCAATACCTGATAACGGCGAGTTAGAAGATCCAATAATACCTGCAATATAGGCACTAATCACTGCCGCCAAAAACCCTAACATCATGCAAACTAAAACCATAAGACCTATGGCTAACCAATACATGTTTTTAAATTGCGCAAGTCCCGTATCTCCCAACAAGTGGTACAGCAAGACTCCTAAACAACCTAAGGTTACCAACAACCCCATTCCCACATAGTTAATAGGAATATCTTGTTCGGTACGCAGAGCCAAGATACCCAGCTTCTTATTAAGTTTAGCTTTTTTAATCACCGCCCAAGATGACAACATGGCGGACTTCATGGAACCCATCAAAGTAAAGGTGGTCCACAGGCCCCCTGTGACCATGCACCCTACCCCAATAATCCGTAATTTTTCTTTCCAAATTTGCATCACCACAGCATAAGGATCCATATCTAGAGCAAAGTGGCCAATTGAAGCATAAATAGGTACACAAATGCCCCAAGCAACGGCAGATCCCAATATGATGCTTACGCCCACCTGGATACCCACAATATAACCCGCTCCCACAAGGATACCGGACAGGCCCGTACCAAAACCAAAAACAGACCCTCCCACGCGGTGCCACCAATTTAAACTTTCGCCAAATATTGCAAGGCCTGACTGCCCAAATTTTAAAGCGGAAGCCAAAAGACTTCCCATCATCAAATCCCTAAGCCCCCCTTTTGACGAACCATCTCCAGCTTTTAAAACTTCGGCTGCCGCAATGCCTTCAGGGAACTTAAGATTTCCATCCACCAAAAACACCCGACGTAAGGGAATGGAAAACAAGACCCCCATAATTCCACCTAGACCCAAAAGAATCGTTACATGCCAAAAGGGAAAGTGGGTCCAAAACTTCATCATGATCAACGCAGGCAATGTGAAGACAGCGGCTGCAGCCAGCCCTTCCCCAGCTGATACGGTGGTTTGAACAATATTATTTTCTAAAATATTCGAATGACGAAATAACTTCAAAATAGCCATGGAAATAACGGCGGCAGGAATGGTGGCCGCCACCGTAATTCCCACTTTTAAACCTAAATAAGCATTCGCAGCCGACATAATAATCGTCAGGATAATACTTAACACAAACGCTTTAACCGTGATTTCAGGTAGGTTCTTGGATGGAGAAATATACGGCTCGCTAGCGACGTTTGGTTTTTTTCCAGAGGAGAGGATCAAATTATCTGACATGAAGACTCCTGAATTTGATAAAACAATTCAAAGATCCTACAAATATCTACAGAAAATGTCTAGATAATTAACATTTTCTATTTTTTTATCGCCAACAAAGATTGTTTTAATTTTTCTCTCAAGTTCAGTAACTTATCATTTATTCTGGCCAACCACGAATACAGAGCAAGCAGCTCCATATCCTGTTTGGTTGGAGATAATCCAAAATAAAGGTATAACAGCTCTCGTTGTTGAGGGGGGTCCAATTCAAAGTGAAACGCTATGCTTCCCAGATCATCATAAACATTTCCATGGTCTGCTTCTCCCCAATCAATGATGAATAATTTTTTGTCCTTTATTAAAATATTGTCAGCCTTAAGGTCGCTATGAACCACAAAAGAAGGTGTGGGCACAAAGATACTATTGATTTTTTCTGATAATGGCGTCATCCACTCACTCCGAGAATATGTGGCACATTCTTTTAAACGTTGTAGCGTACGCTCTTTCAAAGAATAAACTTTATTACTCGAGCCTAATGAGCGGAGAGAATCATGGGCGTGTCTCAGACCATGAGCAAGATTCTTTAACACCCTATGATCTTGCAAATCATGTTTCTTTAAGGGTTCCCCCTCTATAAACTCTGTAATTAAAAATTCACGATCGTGGTCGTACCAAATAACCTTGGGCCCCAATCCCTTTTCTCCAATCAAACGAGTTGCTTCAAAAATAAGGTTTCTTTTGCTCCAGGACCGTTTTTTATTGATGATGCGCAGTACATGTTTTTGGTTAGCAGTTTTGATTACAAAAAGTTGATCAAAGCTTTTTCCTCCGGTTAAGGGTTCTATTTCTTGAACGTGATTCTTTTCAAAATAATCCTGAAGCACAGGATACAGTTTCCATTCTATCCCTTGGCCTGACAGAGGAAGAAAGAAGAACAAAAAAATCGATAAAACTATTAAACCTTTTGAAACCATCCTATATCCGTCCATAACAATACTGGCGTCACTTCATAGGTGGGATAAATATCCTGCACCATCCTAGCATAAAGGTTCATTTGCCTAACATAGTCCAAAGGAGGAGACTCTTTATAAGAGGTTAAAAACTCACCTGTCTTATAATCCAGAATATAAACTTTTTTTTGATCGTCCCATACCGTTAGCGCATCTAAAGTTCCCCGCACACAATTATCCCCTATCCGTCCCTGAATAGGAACCTCAGTTCGGGTGGATTGATTGAAAAACACTTTAAAATCGGGATGTGACAATACATTATCTATCGATTTTTTAATGGCCTGGTTTTGATCTTCGGTTAAAGAAAGATTGCTCAAATAACGATCAACCAAAAAGGAACGTCGGTGGGGGATAGCATAAATAATCCATTCTAAAATTTTATGGATCAAAACACCTTTGTTTTTTTGATAAACAGATAAAGTGGTAGAGTCGTTCTTCGAAGGGGTAATCTTGTTCTGCAAAGAACCCTTCCATTTTTCTTTAAGCCATGACGGTGAAGAAAAAAGGTTTTTTCCTTCTGGTTCAGAATGCCTATCCTTCACGAAGGTAAGATTAGGGTGCCCATACTGCCAGCCCATTTCCCCCTCTCGAATAGAAACAGCAGATCCTATTTTTTTTAAAGAGCTTTCTACAAGCTGATACCATGAGGGGTAAGAGGTTTCTTTTTTAGTCTGCCATCCAGATATGTACAAGCTATCTTCAGCCCGTGTTAAAGCTACATAAAGTAACCTATAGTACTCTTGAAGCTCTTTTTCCTTATTCGAAAATGCACTAAAAACAGGAGTTTTACGCACATCTTTATCCATCCACAACAAGCAGGGTTGATCGTCACTCCAATACAAAGGGGCCTTAGAAACCGGGATTTGCGTTGTGTCAGGCAAAAAAACTATGGGTGCTTGAAGTCCTTTTGCACCATGCACCGTCAGGACGCGTACTTTGTTTTCTTCCGTTTGTTCTAAACTTCTTTTGATTTCAATATTTTGCTGCCGTACCCATTCGACAAAGCATTGCAAGCTTACCCCGTAATGCGCCTCATACTCTTCACAAGTCATCAGAAACTCATCTAACACATCCTGTACTTCGGCACCCAAACGAGACAATAACTTTACCCGTCCACCTTCAACCTCCAGGACCCATTTGAAAAACTTATAAGGGGATTGGGTCCGGCTATTCTCTTGCCAATGCTTTAAACGACCAACAAGATCACTATAGGTTGATTGAGATTGGAGATACTCCCATAACGTACTATCCCCTCTTTGTGAGCATACTAAAAAAAGATCTTCTTCAGATATCCCAAAAAACGGGCTTTTTAAAAGAATAGCCAAACTCAAATCATTTTCTGGTAGAAGCAGAACATCACATAAACACAATAAATCCTTAACAACCAACTGGTCGTTTAAGACCATTCGATCCAATCCAGTCACCGGTATTTTTTTAACTTTCAAGGTTCTGATCAGTTCTTGAATAAACGAATCTCGTCGACGTACCAAAATCATAATATCACGGGGTTCCAGCAATCGATTTTTTGAAGTTAAAAAGGCACCACGCTCAAACCAATCTTCTAATTGGGTCCCAATCTTTTCAGCCAGAATATATCTGCTTTCTTTTTTTGTATAAACAGAGTCCATACTTGCCCAAGTGTCTTCAACAGATTCTTTTTCTTCACCCTCCAGCAGGGGCCAAAGCTCTACGATACCTGCCGCATCTTGACGGGCCCCATGATGGCACGACACAGCATCTGCACCCAACAAGGGGGATTGGAACACCTGATCTACAAACTGTAAAACAGCTGGTGTCGAACGATAGGAGGTAGATAGACTTATTGTTTTACAAGACGGCAATTTTTGAAAAGCGGTTTTGGCTTTTTGAAAGGCAGTGGGGGATGCACCTTGAAAACTATAAATGGACTGTTTGAGATCTCCTACCACAAACAACGTGCGGGATGAATGCGAGGCTGTATCAGCATAAAACTCTTCGATCAGAGTTAAAATAAGATCCCACTGAATTTGGCTGGTGTCTTGCGCTTCATCGATTAAAATGTGTTTCAATTTATAATCTAATTTTTCTAAAATCCAAGGTTTGATGTGGCTTTTTTTTAGCAGGTTTCGGGCACAAATAATCAGATCATCGTAATCTAAAAGAGCACGATGCATTTTAAGCTGCTCATAAATTTTTATAAATTTTTTCGCAATTCCAATTAAAATAGCTGATCGTTCGAATGTTTTATTCTTTATCACTTGTTCTTCGTGATCAAAGACATATAGGGCATGCTCCTCTAAACCTGAAGCCACCTGAGGAAAATGATTTTGGAATGCTTTAGAGATAATTCTTTTTCGTATAGTCCCTTCGGCTGTTAAGAAAAATGATTTATATTCTTGTAGTCGTTCTAGTTTTTCTAGATCTGTGTACCCCTCGAAAGCAACTAACGATTCACACAATTTGCAATCTGCAGAGGTTATTTTTTGACAGGATAAAATAGATGGGTCCATGGTGAAAAAAGAAAACGAAGGGTTGCTATCCGTAAAAACGGATTTTACACCTAAAGTCTTAGAAAGGTTTTCTAGAAATTGCTCGTTTGAAATAGTAGATAACTGTTCTTTGTGATCTAGAAAAAAGTCACAAAATTGGAACAACTGATTTTCTGAAAGATGAGAAGAAAGGAATTTTATTTCTTGCTCACTTAATTCATAACAAAACTGCTTGTAACACTGGTCCAAAATTTGTTTTTTCTCTATGTCATTCATCACTTTAAAATGGGGTAAAAGGCCTGCTTCCAAAGGGAATATACGCAATAAGGATTGGCAAAAACCATGGATAGTTTGGATTTTTATGCCTCCCGTTTTATTCAGAACGTCAAGAAATAAAGTTTGGGCTTTTTTTAAAATGTCTGGGGTAACAACCCCTGCCAAAAAATCGTGAAGCTCAATCCGTAATAAAGACTGATCCATGCAGGCCCACTCTTGAAGCCGTTCTCTGACCCTGTTCGACATTTCAGCCCCTGCCGCTTTCGTAAAGGTCAGACATAAAATATCCTCAACCTCTACACCTACCAGCAACAAGCTTAATACCCGATCCGTTAAAACTTTTGTCTTTCCCGATCCAGCCGACGCTTCTACCCAGCAGGACGTATACGGATCTAATGCTTGTTTTTGGGCAGGCGATAATTTCATTTAATGTCCCCCCGCCATGTGCCATTCTTGGAAACGGCACAAATGATCATAGGAATAATCTGATAATTTTCCTTTGGGGTGTGACAAATAAGGGGTCGAGTTATTCAAAAAAGATGTCATTAATTTTTGAAGACGCTGCTCTATGTTCGAAACAAATAAATTTAAATCATCCTTAAGAATAACTTTTTCTTCAGTCAAAACCCCCCAATACTCTAAAGATGTTAAAGGAGCTATTGGAAGAACTGGAAATCCATTCTTATAAAAAATCAAAGCCTCTAATAAAAGTTGGGGGGACTCGCCGCTTTTTACCGATGATCCAGAAGGAACACCACCCGTCTTATAATCAATAATCCGCAGTGACTGCTCATTCCAATCAATACGATCAGCCTTTCCAAACAAGGTAAACAGATGATCACCTAGAGGAAAGATTATTTCGCCCCTAATTTCAGTTACCGTATTAGACCAGGGAGCTTGCAGAGAAATCCACTTTAAGATGTTTAAGAATTTTTCCCACCAAAAACGGTTTTCTTCCCATGACCCAAAATGCAACCCAAATAAAAATTTGGCACGGTTCAAAAAGGATGGAGCTTCTGTCTTGTTAAAATTTTGATTCCATTGATGTAAACATTCGTGCACAAAAATTCCAAATGAGCGATATTGGTTTTGATTTGAAGAAAAATTAAGCTCAGTTAGTTTTAAAATATGCTTGGCATAAATACTGTAAGGGTCTTTTAAAAGAAGCTCTATCTCTGTCACAGAAAGACGGTTAGGCCTAAGATTTACGGGGGGGCAGGGGGCCGGAATTCCAAGGGTTATTTTTTTGGCAGGGAGATAAAGACCCCTTGACCACTGTTTTAATTCGTTAGTGGAATGAAGTTTTAATCCTTTTCTTTTAAGGCCTAACTCCAAATAAGATAAGAATCGAGACGGAATTGAGGCCACTCCCCCTATTCGCAGAGATCTAGTTATTAATTTATCACCTGGGCCACACAAACAAGACAAAAAATCATGTGCACTTTGTCCAATTTTTGACTCCAGTGGGGGCAACTTCAAATTTTGCCTCATATCGGAAGTAAGAAAGGGATCTTTAGGGGGCTCTAAGGGCCACACACCTTCGTTTAATCCTGCCAGAATTTTAAGATCCGCATCTATAAACCGCGCATCAGCAGGGGGTAACAATAAAACTTCTTGGGTGTGTCCGCCTACCAAGGCTTGGTAAGGCTGTTGGAGCAATGTAAAAAAAACATCTGAGAGATTTTGGGGATGCACTATCTCTAAATCGCCACTTTTATGTAAATCTTCCCATAAAGTTTGAAAGGATTCTGCTTCTTCGGGGCACAAAATAAGAAATAAACCTTCTGCAGGCTCATCGTGCTCGGCTAACCACCTTAAAAAGATATCTATTTTTTTTAAGTAATATTTTAAAGAATGGGTCCCATCCGTATCCATAAGCAATTTTTTAAGCTGATTATAAAAATCGGACACCTGATTCCAGGTATCTAGATCCATTTGGTTTTCTGCACGCTGTACCGCATAATCTAGGGCTTGTAAAGAATAGGATCCTGTCCATTTTCTTAAAATATATCGTTCAAAAAGATTCCAAGCTTGGGTTTTTTTAGAGAGGGCATGCTTACATAAAGAGGCCAAAGCCACTACAGGTAAAGGGTTTGATAAACCAAGGGTTACAAGATGTAACAATGATCCTAAATTTGTATCGATTAAAGACTGTGATTGAGGAGACAGGGGAATAATATCCCAAACCTCAAGCTCGGTATTGATGCGTTTTAACAAAGCTTGATCAGTGGCAACACATACAATTTTTTTCTTACCTTCTTCTAATGCTTTTCGTATAGAAATAGCTACTAATCGGGCTTCTTCTGTTTGATCCGATGCCTCCAGATAAGACAGATTTTCACATTGAATCTCTATCCCCTGAAACTCAGATTTTTGGGGGCAAGAAGTGTCTGTATCGAAATTTTGGGTATCAGTAAGATATTCTACGTGACAAGGATTAATGTCCAGTTTTTCTAAAAGTGCAAAAAGAAAGAACTGGGGATGGCGAGAAGAAACAGATTCCTTTTGCTTTATTTTTTCCAATCCTGGCAAAACCACTACACCATTCGGAAGTTTTGATATAGCTTGTATAAGATTGGCTGTAGAGGGGATGGTCCCTAATGAACCCGCAATCATAATAGGTTTGTTAGTGCCTTGGGTTTTTAAGAAATGGGCATAGGCATCCAAAATTCTTTTTTGCCAGATAATACTTTCAACGGCTTGTTCTTCTTCTAAGATACTGTCCCAATGGTTACTCACCAAACTAAGAAACGTATGTATTTTTTCCCAATGCTCTGCATGCCCACTGACAGGTGCGATTTCTTTCAGTGTTGTTAGATTCACATCATGCGTTCTCATTTCATCCAGAATGGCTGTCAATTTGTCAGCCCATTTTAAAGCTAAATCAGCACCCATTCCGCGCTCAGAGTATCGAAATTTTTCTATCAGGGTAGCAAGTAATAGTCTGCGTCGAGACGGCCGAATAACGGCGGGCAAAGGACTTAGCTCTTCCACCAGCTCAGATGACATTAAAATTAGTTCTTCAGGAGTTGTTTCACCTAGGGCCACAATACGGGGAAGAATAAAAGATGTTTGAGGATTTTTCTGAAAGAGAGTTTCCTCTAAAACTAGGCAGGATCGACGAGTAGGCAAGTAAACAGTCCACTCAGACAGGGCAAAATCAGATGTTCGGCTTAAAAGGTAGTCAGCAATTGACCCTAAAAAAGGTTGGGAAAAAGAAACAGAATAAATCATTCCTTAATAACGTTACCTTTGAAAAGGTTAAGATCAGGCCTCGATAAGCGAGTGTTCTTCAAACCAGGCACGTGTTTCCATTAATGACTCGGGCGTCCCCACATGAAACCATAAACTTTTATGTTCAAAGCCAAACAAAGTTCCTCTTTCTTCGGCTTTATCATAAAGCTTATTCAAAGAAAAAGCACGGGTCTCTTCGCCTGCAAACAATCGAGGGTGGAGAATCTGTACGCCCCCATAAACATAGTTTGCTTTTTCATCCGTCCGTCGCTTCAATTTACCAGATGATGTTAGATTGTAATCTCCGCTTCCATCATATCCCCTGGCCGATTTCAGAGGTACAACCAAAAGCAGCGCGTCCATTTCATCGGTCCACGCCTCCTGTAACATTCTCAATGTGTTCCCATTCTTGTTGGACCACAATATATCTCCATTAATTACAAAAAAAGGTTTTCTGCCTAGATGGGGAAGAGCTTTTAATACGCCCCCGCCTGTCTCGAGACGCTCAACTTCAGGAGAGAAAATTATATCTGGGTGTTTTCTGTTTTCTAAATGCTCCACAATCATGGATCCATGGTGACATACGTTCACCACTATTTTTTGAACTTTTTCTTTTTCTAGTTGGTCAATAGAATAATCCATCATGGGCTTGCCTGCCACCACAATCATGGGCTTAGGACAAGCGTCCGTTAGGGGGCGCATTCTTTCGCCTTTGCCGGCGGCCAAAACCATTGCTGTTTTAATTTGCATTTAAAACCTTCCTTTCAGTGATTGGCATATAAACATGGAACCATTCTTTTAACTCCGTCAAAGAGGGATGATTCAGATCTTGTTCAATCCATTTCCATACACGGGGCAAATGGGCTAAATAGCGCGCCTTGTTATATCTTTTATACATACGGGTAAAAATACCCAAAATTTTGGTGCTGCGCTGAACACCTAAAACATAATAACTTTCTAAAAATTGCTCTTTGTTCAAACCTGGAAATGCATCCATGTACAAATTGATCATTTTGTCTTGTATGTTTTTAGGCACATCGTATCGAGCATCTTCTAATAAAGAGACCAAATCATAAGCCTTAGAAGCCAAAACTGCGTCTTGAAAGTCCAGTAACCCACACCTTTGGATACCATCCCTTTTTTTTAAATACATCAAATTATCCACCATAAAATCTCGCAGCACAAGTGTATCCACTTTAATCTGGGGTTTTAAAAGTCGGATCCAGATCGAATCCCATTTTTCCACAGCTTCTGAAGGAAGGGGAATAGAATAAGCGCTGGGATAATACCATTCCAGGCATAAATTGATTTCTTTCAAATATAGTTCTAATGAATAGGATGGAAAAGAAAATCCTGGTTTTTGGGGATCGAATTTCTTGTGAATATCGATTAAAACCTGAGTAGCCAACGTATATAACTCTTCACTTGAAGCTGCCCTAGAAGTCAAAGACCGGGAATAAGACGTATCTCCAAAATCTTCTATCAAGGCCAGCCCTTGATCTAAATCATAAGCTATGACTTCAGGAACCGAAAGACCCAGATCAGAAAGAAGTGACCCTATCTTGATAAAATCCTCTAATTTTTCTGCAGGGGGGGGGGCATCCATCAGTAATATAAATCCGGTCACTTCTGACCCCAGTCGATAATATTTACGTTCAGAACAGTCTCCGGCCAGAAAGACACAAGGCTTGTCGGCCCAACCATATTGTTTTAAAAACTGTTTATATCTCTCTGACATGATGTATTCTTTCTTTCCAGTCTCCAACTACAGTCATTGTAAGTGTCTTTTTTCCCCCGTCACCCTCAAATGATAGAGAAATATATTTTTTGGGGGCATAATTTCCTAGTCTTTCGGGCCACTCTATTAAAGACACTCCGCCATAAAAAGAGTCTTCTAACCCTATTTCCTCTAACTCTCTAGACGATTCTAAACGATAAAGATCAAAATGCCATATGTCAAAATTTAGCCCCTCATAAGTTTGCACTATATTAAAAGTTGGACTGGGGACCTGTTCTGATTCGCCAATTAAAGAACGTATGAAAAACCTAGAAAAAGTTGTTTTTCCAGTCCCAAGATCGCCTTTTAAAAGAAAAATATCCCCTTTTTGTGCGATTTTAGCTAGGGACTCAGCTAATAATTTGGTATGGTTCTCTGTTATAAGAGGGTATGTTTTACAAAATCCCGACATACATGCACATTATTGTTATTAATTTAATACTTATATCATTTTATTTTGGACAAGGAAAATGAAAGCTTCTAAATCACATGCCACCGATGTTGTTATTATTGGTGCAGGCCCTGTGGGTATTTTTGCCGTCTTTGAATGCGGTATGATGAAATTAAAAACACATGTGATTGATACATTAGCCGAAGTCGGAGGGCAGTGTATTGCCCTGTATCCTGAAAAACCAATCTATGATATTCCTGCCCACCCCAATATTTTGGCTGCAGATTTGATAGAGAATCTAAAAAAGCAGGCCGAGCCCTTTAATCCCGTTTATCATTTGAATCAACAGGTCACCCATGTTGAAAAAATAGACGATGGATGGAAGGTGACAACTTCTGAAAACACCTCGATTACGTGCAAAGCCATTATTATTGCGGCAGGTGTAGGGGCATTTGGACCAAATCGCCCTCCCCTTCCCACCATCGAAGAATACGAAAATAAAAGTGTTTTTTATTTTGTTAAAAACAAAGAACTTTTCAGGGGCAAAAATGTGGTGATCGCCGGAGGGGGGGATTCAGCTGTAGACTGGGCCCTGAATCTTTATGATGTGGCTAAACGCATCACCGTGGTTCATCGGCGACCTAAATTTCGTGCGGCCTTAGATAGCGTAGATAAACTTTTCGCCCTTGGACAGGAAGGCAAAATCGATCTGGCAATTCCCTACCAACTGGATTCCTTGGAAGGGGAAAATGGGGTTTTGAAAAAAATAGGATTAAAAACATTAGAGGGCGAAGAAAAAATTATTGAGGCTGATGCGTTATTGGCCTTCTTTGGCCTTTCTATGAATTTGGGCCCATTGGCCGAATGGGGATTAAATTTAGATAAGTCTCATATCACCGTTGATATTGGCACTTATCAAACATCCATACCGGGTATTTTTGCGATTGGGGATGTGGCCACCTACACATACAAACAAAAATTGATCCTTACAGGCTTTGCCGAAGCAGCGGGTGCTGCCCATCAAATTAGATCGATTGTCTACCCCGGAGAAGTGTTTCATTTCCAATATTCTACCTCTCAAGGAGTACCAGGAAAGTAAAACATGAGACTGAGACGATTTGAATTAATTGCTGGAATTGTTTGTTTTGTGGGCGGTCTGTCACTAATCGTTTATGACTTTTTTCAAAACTCTCCCTCGGAAGAACCCAAAAAAATCACCCTGCAAATAGGTGCAGAGTCTTCTTCCTCATCTTCTTTTAAAATTGATCAGGACCTTCTTCTTGCTCCCTTTAAACCTAAAACCATGGTTAAAGAAATTATTATTAAAAAAGATGGTTCCTTCTCGGGTTTATTACAACGACATGGCCTGAGCAGCAGCAATACAAAAAAAATTCAACAAGCCCTAAAACCCTACTACAAAGAAGCCACATTAAAAAGAGGCCAACGTTTTTATATTCAAATGGAAAAAGAGAACAATAAGCCTTTCCAAATTAAAAAAGTTATTTTCCTTCTTCCCCCCGGTAAAAAGATCTCTCTAGTATCCAAAGGAGAAGGATTAGTTTTGGAAAAAAAACCAGACATTCTACCTAAAAAATTCCAATACCTTAGGGGGAAAATCCAAGATAGCCTGTACATCGATGGTCTTAAAGCGGGGCTATCAAAAGGGGCTATTAAGGTTTTGACACAACAATTCAGTTATTCACTGGATATGCAGCGTGCCCTGCGCCGTAATGACACCTTTGAGGTTTTGGTCGAAAGAGCATACGACAAAGAAACCGGGTTTATCGATCCAGGCAGTATTTTGTATGCCAGCCTAACCACCAAAATGGGTCCTCAGAAGCTCTATAGATTTGCTTTAAAAGACACCCAAATTGAGTACTTCAATGAACAAGGCGAAGGGGTTCGTAAAGCCCTTTTGAAAACGCCTGTTCGTGGCGCCAGACTATCATCACCTTTTGCCATGAGAAAGCACCCTATTTTAGGCTATACAAAAATGCACCAAGGGGTTGATTTCGCAGCCCCCATGGGCACACCCATTTTGGCAGCAGGTAATGGATCCATTAAAAAACGAGGATACCTGGGATCCTATGGGAATTATATTTTAATCCAGCATAACAAAAATTATGCATCGGCCTATGCCCATCTTAGTAAATTTGCAAAGGGTCTGAGCACGGGGTCCAGAGTCAGCCAAGGCCAAATTATTGGATATATTGGCCGCACCGGACGTGCCACCGGTCCCCATCTTCATTACGAGGTCCATTACAAAGGAAAACCGGTTAATCCACATAAAATACAAATGCCATCTCAGCGCAACTTAAGGGGATCTCAGTACCACGATTTCTTAACACACACTCGTTTCATCCAAGCCCAGGTTAAGGCATTAAAATTCAAGTAATTAATTTTTTAATGATTTCAACATTTTAAGACATATTCTTGACTTTTTCATGGTTTAGCCTGACCCTGATAAGGGAGGCATAAGATGAAAAATCATATAAAAATAAAAGAATGTGGCATTCCCGAATTATCTGTGAGCCTTCCGAAGCTTAAACCGAAGAAGCGAATTACACCTTTTGACCTTTCCTCCCATAAGCGAGCCCGTGAAGCGATTGATTTAGGCATGAAAATGCGAGCCCCCGATTTTAATATTTTTATTATTGGAAAAAGTCGAACACGTCGCATTTTGGGAACCTCACAATATGTGCAAACCTATTTAGATCGCCTACCTCCCCCCCCTGATTGGGTTTATTTACATAATTTTCAACAAAAAAACAAACCTTGTCACTATCGATTTCCAGCGGGGATGGGCAAAGAATTTCAACTGAAATTAATATCTAGTATTCATAAAATCAGAAATGCTTTATTAACACTTTTTCTGGGTGAATCTTTTTCAAAAGCCATTTCAAAAGAAGAAAAAATCATCAATGAATTTATTGATAAAAACTTATTAGAAATTCGAAAAATTGGAAAGGCTGCTCATCTAGATCTACAGCAAGCAGAAGATGGGACTATTCTTATTATCTCTAAAAAAAATGGTCAGAATCGCCTTGTAGAGGAACTGTCCTTAGAAGAAGCAAAAGAACTTTCTCCCATTTTGTCTCGGCTACAAGAAAGCCTCTCTATTTTAAATGAAGCCGCCATTCTAGAAGAAGAAAAATTAATGGATCGGTTAGAAGACATGAAGAAGGAGCGGGCCTTTTCGTGCATAAACCCTTTCATTAAACGATTGGATCGGTCTTTTGGCAAGGTGCCAGGGATTAGAGAGTGGCTGCAAGAGCTGCAGGAAGATATTCTAGAAAATCTGGGGATTCTTACGAATGTTAATCCCGAATATAAAGAGGTGACGGAATCATTTATGAGACGCTATTCAGCCAATTTATTAGTCTCAAACGATCCGTCTAAGGGGCCACGTGTAATCGTGGAATCAAACCCCACTTATGAAAATCTTTTTGGGTCGATTAAATATTACACAACCCCTATGGGCGGTTTTGAAACGGATTTCACCATGATTGAGGAAGGGGCCCTTCATCGCTCCAATGGAGGTGTTTTGATCCTAAGGGCAGAAGATTTAGTTACCCACGAACATTCATGGAGATTTTTAAAAGCCGCCCTCAGGGATCGCGAGATTCGTATTGAAGAAATGCATCGTATTTCTGGAATACCTCTTTTGGCCGCTCCTGCCCCTACCCCCATTCCCTTGGATATTCAAATCATATTAGTCGGATCTTCCCATTGGTATTGCTCGTTTTTCTATAATGATGAAGATTTCCAAAATTATTTTAAGATCAAAGCAGATATGGACGATACCATTCCTCTAAGTGCCCAAAACATCGATGTTATTGGTCTTTATTTACATGAATCATGTGTCAGAAAATTAGAAATGAAATGTGATCAAGAAGCGCTATCATATGTAATGGGATATGGGTGTCGTCTGGCTTCTCATAGAAAAAAAATATCAGTTCAGATTGATATTTTGATGGATATCATGAAAGAAGCGTCGGTTTTTGCACGACAAAAAAAATTAAAAACAATTAAAAAATCCCATGTGATTCAAGCTATTGAATCCAGACACTATCGAAACTCCCATTTTCAAGATCTAGAGCAGCAATCTTTAGAAGAAGATCTGATCCTTATTCAAACCAAAGGAACTGCGATCGGACAAGTAAATGGACTAACAGTGCAAACAATTGGGGCCGAAACATTTGGAAGTCCCATCAAGATAACAGCACAAACCTATATGGGACGAACTGGGGTTATCAATATAGAACATATGGTCGAGCTTAGTGGTCCCATTCAACACAAAGGTGTTTTGTCCTTGGAAGGGTTTCTAAGGGGATTGTTTGGGCAGCAGTTCCCCATTTCTTTTTCGGGTACCATTACATTTGAACAAAATTATGCTGGTGTAGAAGGAGACAGTGCATCCTTGGCTGAATTAATGGCGCTTTTATCCTCCCTTGCAGAAATTCCTTTTCGACAAGACATAGCCATTACTGGCTCAATGAACCAAATGGGGAACGTACAGCCCATAGGCGGAGTGAATGAAAAAATAGAGGGTTTCTATTATACCTGCAAGCGTCAAGGATTAACTGGGGAACAGGGGGTTATTATTCCGAAAAGTAATATACTTGACCTGGTTTTATTGGAAGAAATATCTGATGCGGTAAAAGAAGATAAATTTCATATTTGGGCTATTTCAGAAGTTTTCGAGGCTGTGGAAATTTTAAGCAATATGGAAAGTGGTCTCTCTGAATTTGATTCGCCAAATGGCAAGAACACTGTGTTTGGAAAAGTATGGCAAAAATTACTAGCCTTTGATCAAAAGATGCAAAATCGTTATGTGGATAGTTATATAGTCAGATAGTCTAAGTCTTTATTAAGTAGATTTTTTGATCCCAGCGTAAATCTCTACTGGGTTATCTATGTTGCCACTTCGACGTTCAATAGGAGATGCCACGTCTAAATAGAATATCCCATATTTCGTATGATAGCGCACACCCCCCCCCACACCCCACAGCATTTTAGTTCTAAAGTCTGGGAATTGACGATCATATGTGGTCCCCCAATCCATAAAGGAAAGAATCGAGAAATCCTCGTTAAGATCATAATAAAGTTCACCCCCAAATGTAGCAAAAGAACGCCCGCCCACAGGTACTTTTCCAGAAAGGGGCCCCGCCATTTGAAAGGCGTATCCCCGAATAGGTTCATGTGTTCCCCCACCGCCATAAAACTTTTTATCTTTGGGTATAACATTTTTTCCAGCTCCGGGTGCAAACCCAATATCTGCCCATCCTCGCATATATAGACTATGGTTGTTCAGTAAGGGCACAAAAAATTCGGGTTTAATTTTCAAGTGCGCAAAGGCAGAGAATTTTTCAAACAAAAAGGCATAAGGAATAAAATCAAACTTGAAACGTCCACCCTTTTTAGGACGCATCACGTTATCAGTGTAATCCCAAATAAACCCCACAGGCAGGCTAAGTAACCGATGATGATCAAATGGCTCATTTCCTGTTTTCAAACTGTATACTTCTGCTTCAGCGCCCCCATATACATGCCAGTGTTCATCGATCGGGTAATCTGCCTTTACTTTCAAAGCCCCGCCCCGCTTATCATAGGGTTTTAAGTCTTCTTTAACACCACTAAGGGTGGTATTTAAATTAAGGTTTAAAAGACCTGCATCTGGGGTCGTAAGATTCAAAGAAAGATGTTGTCTGTGTTTTCCCGCGCGTACTGTGGATTTTAAAATATGTTTTGTTCCATTCAAATTACGTTTCTCCCATGAACCTCCCAACTCTAGCCCCAATCCGGAAACATAGTCTTTTTCAGGAGAAATTTTATTTTTTCCAGCAGCTTCTAATTTTAGGTATATGTTCATAAACCCATTTTCATCAATACGATCATCATGGGTTATTTTAACTTCATTAAAAAGTCGGGTATTATTTAAGCTTTGAATGGTATCTAATACTTTTTGTTCACTATAAACTTCACCTTTTTTCCAGCGCATGTGAGACTTAATGAATTCTCCCGTAACCTCGCCGTTTTCTTCTAAAATAGTGTTTCCAAATCGTGTCAATGGCCCAGGGCTTACCAATAAAGCCACCTGCATTTTTTTAGTCGATCGATCAATAACAATCCGATCTTCTTTTAGCTTTGCAAAAGGATACCCGTGTTTTTGCAGGTAATTAATTGTGTTAACCACAGCTTTTTGTACACTTGTTTTCAAGGCGGGCTCTTCTAGAGAAATTCCCACTTTTTTTATGTCCTCTCCCAAAACATCTATTAGATTGTTGTTAGGGGGATCAGACTTAAGCTTAAATGCTCCAATCTTATATTGGGTATTTAATTGAATTTTTATATAGACCCGCACCGGATTGGTTCGCACATCCACAAAATAATCAAAATCCGCATCATAATATCCAAAAGAAGCAACTACTTTTTGAATGTTCACCAAATCTTGTTCCGCACGTTTCCGGAGTATAGAGACAGACTCTGGGGGCTGATTAGATTTTGTCATTAAGATGGAATTTTGAAAAACAGCCTCGCGGATATCGGCATGATCCAATCCAAAAATAACTGTTTTATAGGGAACATTTGAATATGGGGTATAGGGGTCTTTTGCCCATACAATTTTTAGCGAAAGACTTGTTAATAAGATTATCTTTAAAAACCGTTTAATCACCCCTGTACACTTTGAAATATTTTAATTTCTATCTATAAAACTATCATATTTTTTTGGGGCCACAAAGAAAAACATACCAATCATTGTTGGGGTTAAATTCAAGATAAAATCATTTTTAGATCAAAGCCTCTATTTTTTCTTAATTATTGAAATAATCATCAGAAATATTAGAGATTTAATTTATTGACATTTTATATCAAAATGACATACATAGAAAGATCACCTTTAATAGTAAGCTGTCACTAAAGGAGGAATAAATGTTTTTCGTAATGCCATAACCATGCTGTAAGGGGGAATGGGAGAAGAAATGAATATATTTGTTCTATTCTCTCATTTCCTCTCACACTGTATAAAAAACCAACACCATCTATATAAAATTACTTTGATTCTGTAAGCTCAAAGCTAACTTCCAAATTTTTATTGGATTTTTTATTTATCTGTATTTTTAAAATCTGTTTATCTCGTATGTACTCTTTCCCTGAAATTTTTATGGCCCATCCTAAATTTTGCAATGTCTGATCATAAAAATTTTCTATGATTTCCCTGGGTTCAGACACAAATGTCTTAGCACTAACAATTCTCCCCTGCACGGAGTCAAAAGCAGTGGGACTATCAGTTGATGGTTGCATCCCGTTCATCAAGGGCACATCTTCTGTCCCTGGAACATAAGAGGCGGTAAAAGACTTTGATATGAAAAATAAAAATACGAAATAAAAAAAGATCATTCAGTCATCCAACCATTTTGGTACGTCCATAAAAACCCTGTAACGTAGAAAGCATCTCCTGACAACACTCTTTTAAATATCTTTTTTTGCATGTCTTCTGGCATATTAAGAAAAACATTTATTTTTTTCTTAATTTCCTGAAACTTATCTACATTCATCTCGATATATTTTCCCATGTATTCAGCCGGGGCTGGTATTTCTTCACCCAAACGAGACCACTTAGCGCCCCCTGAAACTGAGCGATTGACCCGTTGATTTTTAATACCCGACCACATGGTATGATTACATCCTAATTGATTCTGGGTGCCTGGGGCACACCCTTCAATCCCAATTAAAACAACCGTTTTGTTTTGTTCCGGAAATTCATGAACATAAACGTGCAAATGTCCTAACTGTCTTTTTTTTCTAATTCTAGTATCTCGAATTTCATATCCTCTGGGACCTATCCTGGATCCGTCAGGCAATAAATTTCCAACCCCCCCAAAAGGAAAGTCCATCCCCAACAGTTTTTCTGTTGATTTAACCCTTCTAAAAGGGCTTTTTATTTTAACTTCTCTAACTTCTTCTGTGCTTTCTTCAAATGTAACGCCATGAGAAGAATATTTGCGCTTATAAAACAATTTTAAATTATTGTCCGCCACAAACTCTAAAAATTCTCTGGCTGGGACCCCATTTAAAGTGATGGCCACACGCTGCCCTTGCGTTAAGCAAGTAGCCAAGGGGAAGGGCCAGGGACTCGTTTCCCCCGTTTCAGATCTATACTCTAGTTCTCCAAGACCCAAAAAAAGATACAAACGACGCAAGAACAAAGACTGTTGAAAAACCTCCTGTTTAAATTTTTCTAATCTGACTTGGTCCAAGAATGTTAAGTTTTGAAATAGGGTACCATACATCAAATCTATGCTATTTTTTAATTGAACATGGTGTGGGCTGTCAGGCGTATTCCAGCTGTGACGAGAGGGCACAGAAGGGGCAGCATCAAACGCCCCATTACTTTGAGATTCTGTACACAAATGAAACAGTCCCAAAAATGTTAGAAAGAGTCTTAATCGCATTTCATCTTTTCCCTGTTTGTGATAATACATAAATTATCTTCTAAACCCAGAGTAACAAATGGTTCCTCCCTCTGCAAACCACCCCTCGTTTTCTTCCATCAAAGATTTATTTGATCAAGTGGCGCCTCGATACAATCTTATGAATGATGTGATGAGCATAGGCATCCAGAGATACTGGAAAAGAGTGTTTGTGAATATGATTCCCCAACTTCCCCAGATATGCGTTTTAGATCTGGCTTGTGGAACAGGAGACATAGGATTTGGTTATTTAAAAAAATCATTTTGCCTAAACCCATCCATTACCCTTTGTGATGTGAGCCCTGAAATGTTGAAGCTCTCCAAAGAAAAGGCGATTAACCAGAACATAAAAAATTATTTCCTTTGGAAAGAGAGCCCTGCTGAATCCTTGGATTTTCCAGATGATTGTTTTCACGTGTGTACTGTGGCGTTTGGGCTTCGAAACTTTGTAAATCGTTCTAGGGCTTTAGCTGAAATCTATCGTATCCTTAAACCCGGAGGCACATTTCTATGTCTGGAATTCAGCCAGCCTGAACACTCCATTTCTTCCTTATATAATTTGTATTTATCAACCATCATTCCTAAAGCGGGGAAATTAGTAGGCAACAACGAAGAGGCCTATACCTATTTGGTAAAAAGTATTCAACAATTTCCTGGTGTCGAACCACTAAAAAATATGATAGAAAAGGAAGGCTTTAAGTCTGTCACTTATAAAACGCTCAGCAAAGGAATTGTGGCGATACACCGAGGTTGGAAATGAAAAATAATCTAAATGTACCAATTTGTATTTTACCCCATGGGGAAAATCTTCCTCTCCCTAAATATGAAACATTGCACAGTGCGGGTATGGATCTAGCGGCTGCTGTTTCTGAGCCTATCGTTCTAGAGGCTGGAGCACGCATTGTTATACCTACAGGAATTAGTTGCGCCTTGAGTGTGGGATATGAAGCCCAAATTAGGTCGCGCTCAGGGCTGTCTGCCAAACATGGTGTGGTGGTTTTGAATGCTCCTGGAACTATCGATGCAGACTATCGGGGGGAAATTAAAGTTATTCTTATTAACTTGGGACAAAGTTCTTTTACGATTGAACCTGGGATGCGTATTGCCCAATTAGTGATTGCAGAATATGTACAAATCTCCTGGAACAAAGTTCCCGATTTAGAAGAACACATCAGCGAACGAGGCACAGCTGGCTTTGGCTCTACGGGACTTTAATCCATGATCGAAGACTCTTCCCTTACCCCTATGGTTAGACAATACCTAAGCCTAAAGGAACAACATCAAGACTGCTTGTTATTTTTCAGGTTGGGGGATTTTTACGAGCTTTTTTATGAAGATGCTCAAAAGGCATCGGCTGCCCTAGATATTGTTTTGACAAAACGGGGCAAAGACAAAGACGCGATTCCCATGTGTGGCATTCCCTTCCACAGCGCAGAGGCCTATATTGGACGATTGATACGACAAGGCTTTAAGGTCGCTATTTGTGAACAATTAGAAACACCAGAAGACGCCAAGAAACGAGGTTATAAAGGCATCGTAAAACGTGATGTGGTGCGCATCATTACCCCTGGGACTTTGGTGGAAGAAAATTTATTAAGTTCGGATCAAAATAATTTTCTTCTCTCTGTACACCATCATAAAAACACGATTGGCTTATCTGCCATTGATATTTCAACGGGGGAATTTTGGGTCCAAGAAATTCCCATCTCCCAGCTTGAGTCTGCGTTGTCCCGTTTTACCCCTACAGAAATTCTTGTATCCGAGTCCACATTACGTGTTAAAGATCTCTATGACTGCTTTCAGCTTTATAAAAATAAAATAACCCGACAACCCGATACTCGATTCGATTTCGAAAACGGCGAAAGACGGCTTTGCAGTTTTCTGAATACAGAAACACTGTCTTCTTTTGGGGATTTTTCCATCACAGAAACAGCCTCGGCCGGGGGAGCCCTAGAGTACATTTATCTGACCCAAAAGGAGTGCTTGCCTCGATTAACCCCCCCTAAAAAAGTATATGCCCATCATTTTTTGCAAATTGATGCAACAACCCGTCGAAGTTTAGAACTTGAGGCCACTAACACTGGGGAACGAAAGAGAAGTTTCTTTTCAGTGATTGATCATACCGCGACCTCTATGGGACGGCGCCATTTGTTCCACTGCCTTTCTTTTCCCTTGGTTTCAGTAGATGCCATCAATAAAAGGCTGGACCACACATCCTGGTTTTTGAAAGAGGACTCACACCATCAAAGCATCAGAAAACTATTGAAAGAGATACCCGATGGAGAGCGCTTACTAGCCCGCCTCTCTTCAAATCGGGGAGGGCCGCGTGACTTATTAGGTATTCAGCTTTTATTAAATGCGGTGCAAAGGTTGGATGAGGTAATGAAAAATACTGCATGCCCGTTTTCCTTACCCTCCTCTGCTGTGTTATCGGTTTTGCCATTGAGGAATAAATTGGAACGAGCCCTTAACGAGTCAGCCCCCTTTTTGGCACGGGAAGGTGGTTTTATTCGTGCTGGATATTTACCTGAACTAGACGAAATAAAAAGGTTTTCCGAAGAAAGCCAAAAGACGATGGCGGCTTTACAAGCCAAATATGCCACGGATACGAATATTTCTTCTTTAAAAATCAAATACAATAATATTTTGGGATATTATATTGAGGTCACAAGTCTTCATAAGGATAAAATTCCATCAACCTTTATTCATAGACAAACCTTGGCCAACAATATGAGATTTTCCACCCCCGAGCTTATGGAAATCCAAGAAAAGGTGATGGGTGCTGCAGAAAAAGCTCTTAACTTTGAACAGGCTCTTTTTAATGAGCTTGTTCAAGATGTTTTAGATCAAGATGGTGCCATTAGCCAAATAATAAGCAGCATTTCATATATGGATCTCATTTCTTCTTTTGCAACACTTGCCTCGGTCGAGGGGTATTGTCGACCTACGCTGACAGAAGACAGAGTATTCAAAATAAAAAGAGGTCGTCACCCCACCGTGGAATCTATGCTTAAAGGCAGAAACTCACCCTTTATTTCCAACGACTGTCAGATGGATTCATCCCAGAATCTATTACTGTTGACGGGACCAAATATGGCAGGGAAAAGTACTTATTTGCGGCAAAATGCCCTTATTATTATTTTAGCCCAAATGGGAAGTTATGTCCCAGCGGAAGAAGCCCATATCGGAATCGTAGATCGATTGTTTAGTCGCGTAGGTGCAGGAGATGATCTAACCAAGGGACGATCCACTTTTATGATGGAGATGATCGAGACTGCCTCGATCGTCAATCAAGCCACATCCAGGTCATTTGTGATTCTGGATGAAATCGGTCGGGGGACTTCCACCTATGATGGGCTGTCCATCGCACAGGCGACAGCCGAGTATTTACATAATATCAACCAGTGTCGCACTCTGTTTGCCACCCACTATCATGAAATGACCGTTTTAGAAGAAAAACTGGAACATTTAAAATGTTATACTGTGTCAGTGAAAGAATGGGAAGGTCGGGTGGTTTTTATGCATACTATTTTGCCCGGTAAAGCGAATCAATCTTACGGTATTCATGTGGCAGCCTTAGCTGGAATGCCTCAAGATATCGTGAAGAGAGCAGATGCTATTTTAAAAGGTTTAGAATCTAAAAAATTGTGCCAGGGAGAGTTGCCCCTAACCGTCAGAACCCCCCTATCGACGATTTCTCCCACTATCATCTCTGCTTTGGAATCTATTGATCCCAACACCCTCTCGCCCCGTGAAGCCCTAGAAAAGCTCTACCAACTAAAGGAACAGCTTAATGCACCTGTCATCATGGCTTAGTAATTCTAAAATTCAAAGTATTTTACTGATTACGACTTCTAAGATTTCATTTGTAGTGGTCATGGCTCTTTCCAAATATTTGCATACTTACTCCCCCTTACAACTTAATTTTATTCGTAGTTTTATTGTGCTCAGTACCGTTACCCCTTATATATGGATCACGCGTGGTAAGGGTGCATTTAAAACAAAACAACCCCTTAATCAATTTATTCGCATGGTTCTTTCTTCCACATCCATGATTTGTTTTTTTTATGGGTATCGCTTATTACCCCTGGCCAAAGCCAGTGCAATTAATTTTTCATATGCTTTAATGGTGCCACTTCTTGCAGCCTTTTTCTTAAAGGAAAAAGTATCCTTTCAGCGCTGGGCTTTTCTTTTATTGGGATATGTGGGTATTTTTATGATTATTGATCCTGCGTTTGAAAAGTTTGAACAAGGAGAACTATTGGCCTTAATAGGGGTGTTATTATTAGCCTTTTCTAGTTTATTCGTAAAAAAATTAACCCGCACAGATGAAAGTTTGGTCGTTGTTTTTTATTCCAGCGTGGCCACGTCCTTGTTATTGGGGGCTTATTTTTTGTGCATCCATTGTTTTGAATTTAAGGGCCTAGATACTTCATGGGTTCCCATGGCTCAGAATGATTGGTGGATATTTTTGGGAATTGGGGCTTTGTCTTTTATGGGCCAATTCACATATGTGCAAGCCTATGGTAAAAGCCGTCTTAATTTTTTGGCCGGATTTGATTATTTAAAATTTTTATTTGCCAGTTTATTAGGTTTTTTATTTTTTAAAGAAAGCATAGAGCCAGCCACTTTCTATGGAGCCTGTATCATATTGATTTGCAGTTACGCCATTGCCCTAGAAGAATTAAAAATTAAAAACACCTATGAGAATTATTAGTGGAAAATTTAGGGGACGACTATTACATGGTCCGCAAGATCTGTTAACGCGTCCCACGTCTGATCGTGCTCGAGAATCTCTATTTAATGTTTTGGAAAATGGACTCAATATCAAATGGGACGGTTTACAGGTGTTGGATTTGTATGCAGGAACGGGAGCCTTGGGAATAGAAGCCTTGTCTCGAGGAGCCACCTATTGCTGTTTTATTGATAATCACCCTTTGGCCTTAAAAACGATCAAAAAAAATGTTCCGGATATTTTTAAATATGACCTTTTGCCATGCGATATTCTTTCTTTGAAAAGAAATTCAGGGCCGCCTTTTGAGGTTGTTTTTTTAGATCCTCCTTATAAAAAAGGATATATAGAGCCTACCCTAAGCAACCTAATAGCTGGGGATTACCTAAAAGAAAAAACCATTGTAATTATTGAAATTTCCAAAGAAGAGTCTGTAAAAATAAACTCTGATTTTGCGACCATAAAAGAAAAAATATATGGAAAAACAAAAATAATTTTTACAAGTTATTCGCCTTCTTTTAATCGCGAAAAGCCTTAGAATCTCTAGCCTTTGTGAAGGTCAAAAAATACTTGTTCTCTTTCTTTTTTCGGCGTAGTATTTAAAGAAAAAATACTATAACAGCGGAGGAAAAAATGAAGGATAAGATTTCATTACCCAACGGATATAGGCCTTCAGAAGATGAAGTATTCATGAGCCCTTTGCAAAGGGAATACTTTCGTCAAAAAATTCTGAAATGGAAACAAGAAATATTTCAAGGTTCTGAAGAAACTTTATTTCATTTAAAAGAAGATAGCGGTCTTGAATCGGATTTAAACGATCGCGCCTCGGTAGAACTTGATCGGTCCCTAGAATTAAGAACACGGGATCGGGAAAGAAAACTGCTCAATAAAATTGAAGCAGCCCTCAGGCGGATTGAAGATGGAACTTATGGTTATTGTGAAGAAACGGGAGAGCCCATCGGTGTTCGACGCTTAGATGCCCGCCCCATCGCAACCCTCAGCATTTCAGCCCAAGAACGGCACGAGCTGAAAGAAAAGACCTACCGAGAAGAAGAACTTTAATTATTTTTTGTCTCGGGCTTTATTAAGCCAGCGTGGTTTTTGTTGAAAGACGAATAGTTTATCCTCCAAAACAATATTTTTGCGGATATTTTGCAGTTTTATTGTTACCTCGTTTCCTTGAGCATCCTTGGAGATCCATCCAAGGATGCTTTTTTCTTTTAAAGAATATTGAAGAATCAAAGAAAAATAATTTTTTTTATCTTTTGCATAAATTAGGATTTCGTCTCCGTTCCGGACTATTTTGTCGATATGGAGCACTTTCTGAAAGTCAGTATGTGTATCCAAAATAAAGGATAAGGGAGATGTTTCGAGGGGCAAATAAACAGCTTCATGGGTAGTCTGATCTTCATAAATAAGAGATTGGCCATCTGAAACAATCAAAAAAGGACTGGGGGTATCATAGGCCATTCTCATCTTCCAGGACCTTTTTAAATATAAAGTGCCTGCATAATGCTTTCCCGTGCTGTCTTCATGAACAAAACGTGTCTCAAGGGAAGAAACATTGTTTAGTTCTTCTTCAATCCTTTTAAGTAGGGGTGTGTTTAGAGTGGCAAGAGAGCAAAAGATGAACCCACTTAATATGAGCATGAGGGATATTTTCATAAAATTGAATCTAATGAAATGGTCTCACAAAAGCTAGTGCAATTTTAATATCGTCTTTTTAAGTTCAAAAAAGGAAAACAGTAAAAGAGCCCGCCACAGCTAGCCTTATTAATCGCCTGCAATAAAACGTGGGCGCCACAAACACAGGGCCCACAACAAAACAACCCTAAACATCCTTTTTGAGCAGGCGTTAATCCCAGGGGGGGAGGTAAGTCTTCAGGATTAAAAGGGATCTCGGGCTGGTCGGAGTGGATGGTTGTGATCAAAGATGGGGTAGAACGGGTTATTTCATCCTCTGGCAGAGAAAAAGTCTGATATCCCAGAGAAAGGATGCATGCTAGAAAAAAAATCCAATTTTTTAATGTCATTTTATAGCTCCCTCTTTTTAGTATTTCATAAAAACACTAATCGGGGAAAGAGCTTAAAAACTGTAAGAAGGTTTAACCTGAATAGATTGTTTTTGATGACTAATTTGTTCTTCGGCTGTCACAGATAAAATACCATCAGCATCCAAGGTAAAAGTTACCTTTATTTGGGGCAAGCCGGCATGCATCGGTGGAATATCCGACAATACAAAAGTGGCTAAAGAGATTGCATTTTCCACACGAGGTCCCTCTCCTTGCACCACATGGATTTTGATTTTGGTTTGACCATCATATGAGGTGGTGAATTGTTGGGATATAGCACAGGGTAAAGAAGCATTTCGTGGAATTAAAACCTCAACAGCCCCCCCTAGTGTTTCCATGCCCAGTGCAAAGGGGGTAACATCTAAAAGAAGTTTTCCTTTTCCTGTAACCAAAGCCTCCGCATGGAGGGCCGCACCTAGTGCGACCACTTCATCGGGATTTAAATATCCCAAGGGTTTTTGATTAAAGAAGTTCTCGACTTCATTTTGTACACAGGGAATGCGACTGGACCCCCCCACCAATACTACCCCTTGAAGTTGATTTTTATTAACACCGGCATCCTTTAACGCTTCTTCACATAATAAAATGGTCTTAGAAACCCAAGGCTGTAGAATTGCACTTATCATCTCTTGGGTGATAAAAAGTGTTTGCCCCCCTATTTTGCCCTCCCACCTCGCAGCAAAACTTAAGTGCTCCTTTATGGTGCGAGCTTGCAGAACCCCCTCGATCTTTGAACCTGTATACTTAGGTTTTAGAAAGTGTTCCCATATGGCCTCATCGAAATCATCCCCCCCTAAAGCCAGCTTTCCTTGAACGGCCAAAACTTGGAAAATGCCTTTTTTCATTTGTAATACAGACACATCAAAAGTACCGCCCCCTAGATCATAGACTAAATAAATTCCTTCTTTTTGTTCGTCTAAGCGATAGGCCAGGGCCGCTGCAGTGGGTTCACTTAAAAGCCGCAAAACGGGGATACCCGCCATATGGGCCGCTTTACGCGTGGCTTCTCTGGCTGCTTCTCCATAGTAGGCAGGAACGGTGATAACAGCCCCTGTCACTGGCTCGCGAAGGACATTTTCTGCTTTATGCTTTATATACGTAAAAATATCACATGCTACATCGATAGGATTATGGTCATAAGGATTAGGAAATTCGGGGCTCATGTATCGTTTAATAGATCGAATAGAGGCAGAAAAAGATTCTGCTTTATGACCCACCCACACTTGATCTGATTCATAGTGCACCACAGAGGGTACCAACCGTTCGGTTTCTATCGGCACAATATGAGCTTGAGATTTTTCAGAATACGCGACAACCGAATGAGTTGTTCCAAAATCAATCCCTAAAACTTTTCCCTTTTTTTCAACTTCTGTGGATTGTCCTGGTTCTTGAATCTGTATCAACATTCGGAAGACCTTTTCTTAATTTGAATTTCATCCTGCAATCGATGCAGAAACTTTAGCCGCGCAAGACAAATAGAGGCTTGAGGATAATCTCTTGTTTCAAAGAACTGGGCCATTGACTGATGAGTTTTTAAAATCGAGTCTAGGGTTTGTCTTTCAAAAGATGTCATCTCTTCCTGGGTGGAAATGGTTGCTAACCGCTCTCTCAGGTCCCATTGTTCCGTTAACTCATTCGGAGACAACACAGGGCTATATTTGTGTAAAAGAAGTTCTGCCCTTTTCAAAGGGTTTTTAAGAAAATTATAGGCATTGTTAATATGGCTTGCATATTGTTGGGCTAAACGTTGGCTTGGGCTACCCACAGGAAATCGATCGGGATGGAGTTTGTTCTGTAATTGCAAATAAGTGCGGGTTAAATCGGGCAAGATTAAATCGAATTTTTCATCTAATCCAAATAACTCAAAAGGGTTGGGAAGAATAACTTCATTCAATGCCCCACATTGGGTGCATAGGGCAAAAAAATCTAAAGGTGCATTACAATAACACATAAGTTTAGATATGGAATGATTCGCCGCATCCACAACGACCTTTTTCATTGGGATTTTTAAATGTGAAACCCGATTCGAAGTTTTTTTCAACATAGTCCATTTCGGTACCTAAAATAAAGATGGTGGCTTTGGGATCAACGAAAACCTTAATATCTTCGAATTGTATTTTCTCATCTTGTGGATTCTCAACATCCACAAACTCTAGGGTATAAGCATACCCAGAACAGCCGCGTGTTTTAACTCCAATACGAATACCCTTGGATGGTTTGTTTCGTTGGGTAAGCAGGTTTTTAATTTGACACAACGCCCCAGGGGTAATGGTTAACGGAAACTGATTCATGATTTTTGGCGTTTAAAGTCTTCGATAGCGGCTCTAATGGCATCTTCTGCCAATACGGAACAATGAATTTTAACCGGGGGAAGTTCAAGCTCGCTGACAATGTGAGTGTTACGAATGGCTTCGGCCTCGGCTAAAGTTTTTCCTTTCAAAAGCTCAGTCACAAAGGAACTGGCAGCAATGGCAGATCCACATCCAAAGGTTTTAAACTTCACATCTTCAATAATATCTTCTGCATTCACCTTAATTTGCAGTTTCATAACATCCCCACAGGCCGGGGCTCCCACCATTCCTGTCCCTATGTTTTTTTCATTTGTATCAAAAGAGCCTACGTTCCGTGGGTTTTCATAATGATCAATTACTTTTTTACTATATGACATTTTAACCTCGTTTTATTAATGGGATGCCCATTTCAAATTTGTAATATCAACCCCTGCACGTGCCATTTCCCACAAAGGGCTCATCTCTCGTAAACGACGAACAGCCTGAATAATCTCATGGGTAGCCATGTGCACTTCCTCTTCGGTTGTAAACCTACCCAGCCCAATACGCAAGGAAGTGTGTGCTAGCTCTTCCCCTACGCCCAGAGCCCGTAATACATAGGAAGGCTCCAGGGAAGCTGACGTACACGCGGATCCCGAGGACACGCACAAGTTCTTAATCCCCATCATCAACCCCTCTCCTTCTACATAAGCAAAGCTTAAGTTAAGGGTACCGGGGGCCCGCTTTTCTAAATCTCCGTTTAAATAGACCTCGGGTAAAGACTCCATTATTTTGTCGTAGAAAAGTTGGCCTAATTTTTTTAGGCGTTCGTTTTCTGAACTCATTTCTTGAGCAGCAATACTACAAGCGCCGCCAAGGCCCACACACAACGCAGGGGAAAGGGTTCCTGACCGCATTCCTCGTTCTTGACCCCCACCATTGATCTGGGCGGTGAGCCTTACCCGGGGTCGACGTCTTACGAACAAAGCCCCAATTCCTTTGGGACCATAAATTTTATGACCCGATAAACTGAGAAGATCAATGTTCATCTCTTCCACATCTAAGGGGATTTTCCCAACAGCTTGGGCCGCATCCGTATGAAAAAATACGCCCCTTGACCGACATAACGCCCCTATTTCCTTTAAAGGCTGAATTACGCCTATTTCATTATTAACAGCCATAATAGAAACCATAAGGGTATCGGGTCTGATGCCATCTGCCAGCTGTTGTAAATCTATGAGACCATTTTTTTGTACGGGCAAATAAGTTACTTTGAATCCCTGTTGTTCCAAATGACGACACGTATCCAAAACACATTTGTGTTCCGTGGCACAGGTGATAATGTGTTTTTTCTGATCTTGATAAAACTGGGTCACACCCTTAAGGGCAAGGTTATTCGCTTCCGTTGCACCTGACGTAAATACAATTTCTTTAGGATCTGCACCGATTATAGACGCTACTTGAGAGCGTGCTTTTTCCACGGCTTCTTCGGCTTCCCACCCCAGCGCATGATTTCGGGAATGGGGGTTTCCAAACTTTTCCGAAAAAAATGGGATCATTTTCTCCACCACCCGGGGATCACAGGGGGTAGTGGATTGGTGATCTAAATAAATTAATTTTTCCATCATCTTTTGCCTTTTTCATAAATTTTTTAAAAACATCTCTTTCCAAGCATTTTTAAATTTTTCTAAATCGTTTTCGGTAGTTGTCCATCCTGAACTTATGCGCACTGACGATCCTATAACATCCTGACCGAATCCCATATTTTGTAAAACATGGGATGGTTTTACAGTGGCAGAGGCACAGGCGGAGCCGATACTAACACCAATTTTTTTTAAATCAAAGTAAATTAGTTGGGATTGATTTGAAACACTAGGCATGCTTAGGCATGTGGTATTAGGCAAACGATCCTGGCCTTTTCCCACAATAATAGGAACCCTGTTGTGTTGTTCTCCAAGCACAAACAGCTCATCTTCTAATCTGTCATGCAAAGACCTAAGGTGGGAAAAAAAAGAAAAATCTACATGTTTAATTGCTTCTGCAAACCCAAGTATGCCCGCTACATTTTCCGTTCCAGGTCTTAAAAATTTTTCTTGGCCCCCGCCAAAGAACAAAGGGGACAAAATTTTATCAGCCTTTACAACTAAGGCTCCTGTACCTTGGGGGCCCCCTATTTTATGCGCCGACAAGGATAGGAAATCGATCTGGTTTTTCGAAAACGAAACAGGGATTTTGCCCAAGGCCTGAACCCCATCTACATGTAAAAAAGCCCCACAAAGATGCACGAGTCGACCGATTTCAGCTATGGGCTGAATTATGCCAGTTTCATTATTGGCCCAATGCACAGATACTAGTGTTTTTTTGCCGTCCGTGGACCTCAATAACTGTTCCAAGCAATCAAGATTTAATAACCCCGAAGATAAAACAGGAATATAATCAGTAACAGGCCCCCTATACACAGAGTCATGTTCGGTCGTAGAACAAAAAACATGATCCCAGCCCCCTCCTTGCAAAACTATGTTGTTGCTTTCGGTACCTCCACTTGTAAAAAAAACATAGTCTTTTTTACAATCAATATACTGGGCTATGATAGACCGGCTGTCGTCAATCATAGCACGCGCTTTCCGACCCCCTTCATGAATAGAAGAAGGGTTATAGCTTGCACCATAACAGTCCATCATTTTAGCCACAACTTGCGGTCGTATAACACTGGTAGCATTATGATCTAAATAAACATAATCTTTTCCAAGCATCTTGTGCATTATTCCTTTGATTTAAAAACCAGTAGGGTCTTTATGTTTATATGTGGTGTTGTGATTGTCTAAGTTCAAGGGAAATGATGGATTTGAATGGGCTGTATCTATCATATTTTGCAATGAGATATTGCTTAAATATGAACAAATTTTTTTGCTTAAATCGTCCCATACACCATGCAAGTCACATAACGTCGATCTCTTAAAACAAGAATCCCCTGTGTTCTGTTTTTTGCAACGATTAACTCTCATGCCCTCCCCCACAGCCGTTATGACTTCCCACAAGGAAATCTGATCTGCAGGGCGTACCAAAATATATCCACCCTGGGCTCCTCGGACACTTGTGACCAACTGACGCTGCCTGAGTTTGAAAAACAAAGATTCAAGATAAGGGGCAGAAATCCCTTGTTTCTCGGCCAAAAAATTGATGGAAACGGGCTTGTTGTTGCTTGATTGCTTAGCCAACTCTAGTAAGGCGGAAACCGCATAATGGCCCTTAGTACCCATTTTCATTCACATGTGTTCCTTGTTTAAATCCTTAAAAATTAATATAATGTTCAATATTCGTTTTAGATTAAAGATTAAATTTATGAAAACTATCTTATTTTGTAGCAAGAATGCTTAGATCGCATAATTTATTTATAAAATCCAGGGAAAATAAGTATATTTCTCTATAGAACATCATTGAGATAGAGCAGAAATAAAAAAACAGTTATTAAAAGCATTTTAAGGAGATCAAATGGCAGAAATTGTTCTTACGGGACCAGAAGGACGCATCGAGGCAAAATACCATAAAAGCTACAAGAAAGATGCCCCTGTTGCCTTGATTCTTCACCCCCACCCCCTACATGGGGGCACCATGAACAACAAGGTAACGTATACCACCTACCAAGCTTTTGTTCAAAAAGGCTTTAACGTACTGCGCTTTAACTTTAGGGGCGTCGGAAAATCACAAGGAACTTTTGATAACGGGGAAGGGGAATTAAGCGATGCAGCAGCTGCACTAGATTGGTTGCAAAGTGAAAACAGAAATGCAACCAGTTTTTGGGTCAGTGGCTTTTCCTTTGGAGCATGGATTGCGATGCAACTGTTAATGCGTCGGCCTGAAATCGAAGGATTTGTGGCAGTATCTCCCCCGGCTAATATGTATGATTTCCATTTTCTGGCCCCCTGTCCCGTTTCGGGTCTTATGGTTCAAGGCACCTCGGACGATATCGTCCCCATAGAATCGGTGGAAAATCTAGCAAGAAAACTATCGAATCCTAAGGGGGTTCAAGTAGCCTTTGAAAAGATAGAAGGGGCAGATCACTTTTATACAGGCAAGCTGTCTTTGCTTCTTAATAAGATTACGGATTATCTAGATAAAAATGTACAGGATTAATCTTCGGTGTCCCAACTAAAAACCCTTAAAAAAAGAATTCAAACAATTGAATCTACCCGAAAAATAACTGCTGCCATGAAATTGGTGTCCTCTTCCTATTTTAAGAAAGCAGAAAAAAAGTTACATGCAGCTGTTCCATATACAGCTGGTCTATCTAGAGTTTTAGATGATCTGTTGACGCTGAAAAAAAACACAGACAGTCCCCTTATTCAGGGTGGCAAAGGCAATGTCCACCTTTTGATTATAACGTCTGGGAACAGAGGGTTATGTGGTGGATTCAATATGAATCTGGGTCGGTGTGCAAACATGGAAGTAGGCCGACTGATAAATGAGGGCAAGACAGTTAAAATAATCTGTATCGGAAGTAAGGCGTTTTCCATACTGGACCCCTTATATCGATCGTACGTTATAAAAAACTTGCACCCCAAAGATAAAGAAGCCTGGATGATGGTTTCAAACTTGGTGGAAGAAATTAATTTATGGGCCCATGGGAGCGAGATTGACAGTTGTTCTATTATTTATGCCTCCTTCCGATCTTTGTTGTTTTCAGAAAACCTAATTCATTCTTTGATCCCCTATTCTGGGGATATAACTGTGCGGAATAAAAATTTTCAGACACCCTCATCCCTGTCTAACGGTTTTTTGTTCGCAATTGAGCCCACCTTCCGATCTGTACTTAGAAAAGCGGCCATCAGTAACTTGAAATCTCAAGTTTATTTTTCTATTCTAGAAACCCAAACCAGCGAACAAAGTGCTCGCATGATTGCCATGGACGGGGCTACCAAAAATTCGGACGAGATGTTGCGGAAATTGAAACTATTCTATAACAGAAACCGCCAAGCAACCATCACGCGCGAGCTGGTTGAAATTATCGCAGGAGCAGAAAGCGTTTAAAATGTCCTCATTAAAAAATACTGGCCTAGTGTGCCAAATTATCGGACCCGTAGTAGATGTGCAATTTGATAAGAAACTTCCCGATATTTTAAATGCTCTTGAAATATGGATAGGGGAGAAAAAGGTTGTGCTGGAGACAACCCTTCATTTAGGCGACGGCAAGGTTCGGACCATTTCAATGGGACCCACGGAAGGTTTGTTTCGTGGCCAGGAAGTACTTGATACCGGTAAGCCCATTTCGGTTCCTGTGGGTGAGGCCACTTTGGGACGAATCATGAATGTGTTGGGTGACCCTATTGATGAAAGGGGCCCCATAAAATCTAACGAAACCCTCCCTATTCATAGGCCTGCGCCTTCATTTGCCGAACAGTCTACAAAAACCGAGATTTTGGTTACGGGTATTAAGGTTTTGGATCTTTTGGCCCCCTATCCCCGGGGAGGGAAAATTGGTCTATTTGGCGGTGCTGGTGTTGGAAAGACAGTATTGATTATGGAATTGATTAATAACGTCGCTAAAGCCCATGGTGGATATTCTGTTTTTGCAGGGGTGGGTGAGCGCACCCGTGAAGGAAATGACCTCTATAATGAAATGATCACATCGGGTGTAATCAATGTCGACGGCAAAGGGTCAAAAGCCAGCTTGGTATACGGTCAAATGAACGAATCTCCAGGTGCCCGCGCTCGAGTTGCCCTTACAGGGCTCACTGTTGCCGAGCATTTTAGAGATGCCGCCCATCAGGATGTTCTATTGTTTATAGACAATATTTTCCGATTTACCCAAGCCGGGGCTGAAATATCGGCTCTCTTGGGGAGAATTCCTTCTGCTGTAGGCTATCAACCTACCCTAGGAACCGAAATGGGTGAACTACAAGAACGAATTACCTCTACGGATCAAGGTTCGATTACCAGCGTTCAGGCCGTTTATGTGCCGGCTGACGACCTCACCGATCCAGCGCCTGCTGCCTCTTTCACACACTTGGATGCCACGACAGTATTAAGCCGAAAAATTGCAGAGCTCGGGATTTATCCAGCTGTGGATCCGCTTGACTCTACATCTCGTATTTTGGATCCCCGGATTGTAGGGGAAGAACACTATAATTTAGCACGCCAGGTTCAGGCTATTTTACAAACGTATAAATCTCTGCAAGATATTATTGCCATTTTAGGTATGGACGAACTCTCCGAAGAAGACAAACTAACTGTAGCACGGGCCCGAAAGATTCAAAGATTCTTCTCCCAACCCTTCCATGTTGCAGAAGTGTTTACAGGTATAAAGGGGGCTCTCGTTCCCCTAGAAGAAACCATTCGCGGGTTTAAGGGTATTGTAGAAGGAAAATACGATCATATTTCCGAATCAGACTTCTATATGGTGGGATCCATTGACGAAGTCTTGAAAAAACATAATGCAAAGTAGGATCTGTCATCTAGCTTTATGTTCATCGATTTTTGTATTATTTTTTTTAGAGAAATATGATCAAAGTGAAAAACCGTAGGAGTTAAAGAAAATGATAGACGTCGTTTGGTTTTCTTTTATTCAAGGCATTACCGAGTTCTTACCGGTTAGCTCCTCGGGTCATTTATTTATTTTTTCAAATCTTTTTTCCCTTCAATCTGTTAGTCGATCTACCGAAGTAACATTAAATTTAGCCACACTTGCAGTAACCATCGTTTTTTTCAGAGCCGAGCTGAAGAACCAAATAATTGGTGCGTTCAAAGCCATATCAGGAAAGGTTTCCTCAAGTTTTCATGATGCATTAAAAATATGTGTGGCGACTATTCCTGTGGTTTGTGTGGGTTTTTTGGTTCATCGTTACCTAGACCACCTAACTCATTCTTTTGTTTTGTTTGGTCTAGGATCCATTTTATTTGGGATTCTCATGATTGTTGTAGACAAAACAAGTATGTCTTCTAAAACTTATTCTTCAATTTCTTATAAAGATGCTTTTTTGATGGGATGCGCCCAAACCCTGGCATTTATACCAGGAGCAAGCCGGCTGGGAACCTCCTTAACCATCGGCCGAATTTTAGGTTATAAATCTGCCGATGCAGCTAAGTTTTCTTTCCTGACATCCATTCCTATTGGAATTGGAGCAGTAACCCTTATGATAAAAGATTGGGCCCACAGTTCATTTCTACAAATCCGATTCGACTTTTTTATTGTAAGTGTGATTTGCTTTGCCACAGGCTTTTTTACTTTGTATTTTTTTATGTGGTGGCTAAAAAAAAGAACACTGCTTGTCTGGGGTTTGTATAGAATTTTGCTGGGTCTTTTTATCTTGTATTATTTCAATGTTTTCTTTTGATGAAAAAAGCTGATATTTTTTCTTTTTTTCACACCCTAGAATCTCTTAATCCTAACCCTGAAAGTGAGCTTGTATATACGAACCCCTATACCCTTTTGGTCGCGGTTATTTTATCTGCTCAATCAACGGACAAGGGTGTTAACAAAGCGACAGAAAGCCTGTTTAAAAAAATAAAAACCCCAGAAGATATGCTTTTACTGGGCGAAGATAATTTAAAAGACTACATCAAAACGATTGGCTTATATAAGTCAAAAGCCAAAAATATCATTAAGTGTAGTCAGCAACTGATAGAAAAGTTTAAGGGCCAGGTGCCTTCCACCAAGTCAGGACTTGAGTCGCTGGCGGGTGTGGGATCAAAAACGGCAAATGTGCTATTAAATGTGGTATTTGATCGCGAATCATTTCCGGTAGACACCCATGTATTTAGAGTCTGTAACAGAACGGGGCTGGCAAAAGGAAAAAATCCTTCTGGGGTTGAAGAAAAGTTAGAAAAAATAGTTCCGACCCCCTATCGAAAAAAAGCGCACCATTGGCTTATTTTACACGGGAGATATACCTGTAAAGCCCGCCAGCCCCTGTGTCACCTTTGCCCCGTGTCTTCTGTATGTGACTATTTTAAGAAAGAGAGCGCATCTTTTGTTCCCGTCGAGCCCAATAAACGCTCACCGGTATAGAAAAAAGATAAAAAATACTACCCAGTGACAACATGAGCCAGGGAGCGGAAATAAAGAAAGCCACAGCCACGCCTACCCCTATAAAAAGAGGTAAAATCCATGGCCTAGGAATCGTGCCCTTTTTCAAAGAAAATGTGGGGAAACGACTCACCAACATTCCTGCTACAAAAAATAGCCAAGCGGCATACATTTGCGAGCACAACACAAAATCAAACTGAAAGGAAATCATAATAGGCGTCAGCGCCAGCAGAGCCCCAAAAGGAGCGGAAACCCCCGTAAAGTAGTTGGTCATAGGCTGGTCCAGCAAAGTGTTAAACCTCGCTAGGCGCAACACCATACAAATAGTATAAAAGATTGCCACAGGCCAACCTATTTTACCCAAGTCGCGCAAAGAAAACAAATAAACCAAAACCCCAGGTACCACACCAAAGTTACAAAAATCCGCTAGTGAATCTAGCTCGGCCCCAAAGCGACTTGAGCTTTTTAATAGGCGAGCAACCCGTCCATCCATACCATCCAATAGCATGGCCACAAAAACCAACCCAATGGCCGTTTCCCATTCATTCACAAAAGCAAAGCGCAGAGCACTTAATCCTGCACTTAAGGCTATCAGTGTTAACAAGTTAGGAATAAATTTATAAAAAGGAAGCTCTTTTAGAGAGGGAGAAAAAGAAGGATTTAACCGCTTAACCAACAGTGTTTTTCGAACTTTCTTCATTTCTATATTTCTTCCCCCTCGCGTGCCGACTCTTTTGAAGAAAAGTCACCCAATATGGTTTCTCCGGCAACCATTTTTTGTCCCACAACTACCAGAGGAAAGACCCCCTTAGGCAAGAAGACATCAACTCGGCTTCCAAAGCGAATCAAACCAAAACGCTGTCCTGTTTTCACTTCTTGCTCTTCCCTAATATCACATCGAATGCGTCGTGCAATGAGTCCTGCAATTTGGACAAATCCAATCTTGTGGCCTTCTTTCGTTTCCACACAAAACAATTGTCTTTCGTTGTGATCGCTGGCCTTGTCTAGCTCGGCATTTAAAAATTTTCCTTTATGGTAGTGGATTTTACGAATGGTGCCCGCGATCGGAATGCGGTTTACGTGCACATTAAAGACGTTCATAAACACACTAACCCGAGTCAATGGCTCACTGCCCAACGCAATTTCCTTTGGGGGCTTAACTTTTTTGATCATCTGGACCACGCCATCTGCGGGACTAATTATTAAGCCCTTCTTCGTAGGCACAAATCGGTTTGGATCTCTGAAAAAATAAAGACACCAAGCTGTTAACAAAAGTCCAGCTTTCCCAAAAATGGGATGTACATGCCACAGCCCCACAGATGTCATTAAAAAAAGAAAGGAAAAAACATACCCTTCTTTGTGAATAATTTTTAAGACTTTTCTCACTATCATTTCCTCGAAATTAATCTATATTTTTCCATACTATACGTTTTTTTTACAAAAGCGTAAATTAGGAAAGGTTTTTTTTGTTATTAAGCCAACCATTAAGGGTCTTTCTTGTATTTCGGGCAGGAAATGGTTTTCGAGCTGAATATTTTTACAGGAATATGAGCTCTTTTGTGTTTCCGGAATAGACATATTATTTTTTTTGGATTATACAAGAAATCAGTTTGTTTTAAGCCCAGGTAGCTCAGTCGGTAGAGCAACGGACTGAAAATCCGTGTGTCGGCGGTTCGATTCCGCCCTTGGGCACCACTCTTTTATAGCCATGATTTTTCCTTCTACCTCCAAAAACCTAGAAAAAGCTTCTGTTTTGTTAAAGAATGAAGATGTTGTTGCGTTTCCTACGGAAACAGTATACGGCCTAGGAGGGCTAGCCAGATCAGACAAGGCTGTCAAAAAAATTTATCAAACCAAAGGGCGGCCATCCTATAATCCCCTTATTGTGCACGTAGAGTCTTTAGATCAGGCCCTATCGCTTGGAACCTTTGATCGAATCACATTGCGGGTTATAGAAAAATTTTGGCCAGGCCCCCTTACGGTTGTCGTACCACTAAAACAGCCTTCATTGGTTTCTATGGGTGCCACAGCTGGCCTTGCTACGGTGGCTATTCGCCTTTCTAATCATCCCGTCCTCTTATCTTTACTAAACCTAGTGGGAGAGCCCATCGTGGCACCCAGCGCAAACGCGTCAGGCTTTCTCTCTCCCACAAAAGCCCAACATGTTGAAAAGTGCTTTCCATCTATGTTTATTTTAGAGGGAGGAGAAACAGAAAAAGGCCTTGAATCAACAGTCATACGATCTTATGAAGACAGGGTTGTTATTTTACGCCCGGGAGCCATAACAAAAGAGCACATAGAAACGTCCCTGGGGATTCCTGTTTTTGTCGTCACAGAAACGCCGGTGATTGAATCTCCCGGACAAACTCTACAACACTATTCTCCTACTCTTCCTGTTCGTATCAATGTTTTGTCCCCCCTGGAAGGTGAGGTCTTTTTAGGGTTTGGCCAAACAAAGCATAAACCTGTTTTAAACTTAAGTCCGGAAGGGTGTGTGGTAGAAGCGGCCCACAACCTTTTTTCTTTCTTACACACGCTAGATGACCCCACAAAGTACAAGGGTATCGCTGTCTCCCCAATCCCAAACATGGGTGTCGGGGTGGCCATTAATGATCGACTTCGCCGGGCATCCACATCATGAATACTGATATCGCTGTTATTTTGTGTCGGCCCCAGCTGGGAGAAAATATTGGCTTAGCGGCGCGAGCCATGGGCAACTTTGGTATAAAAGACCTAAGAATTGTTTGTCCTAGAGACCCCTGGCCCAACACCAACGCTATTCATGCCAGCGTGTCCGCACGGGAAATTGTAGACAAGGCTGGTGTTTTTTGTTCTTTGAAAGAGGCTATCGCAGATTTAGAGTGGGCCCTTTGTACCACGGCCCGACCCAGATATTTAAAAAAGAGCGTATATGCTCTAAAAGACACACCCAGCCTTTTCCAAGCCCATCCCTTCAAAAAAATAGGGTTTGTATTTGGGCCGGAACAAGCGGGACTTACCAATGAAGAAATCTCATTGTGTAATGGATCCATATATATTGAGACATCGCCAGACTGCCCCTCATTAAATTTGTCCCATGCGGTATTATTGTGTATGTACGAGCTCGCCCGAGTAACAAACACTCACCCTATCCAAGAAAGCTCCGCAGAAATGAGAGAGGTTTTTTCTCTTTTGAGTTACCTAGAGCTATCCCTTGAAAAAAATGGTTTTTTTTCTCCGGAAGAGAAAAGAGACAAAATGAAACAGAACTTGCGCGACATTTTTTTACGCCGCCCGCTTTCTGTTCACGATGTTAACACCTTGTTTGGTGTATTTCGATGCCTAGGAAAGCCTGGGGATAGCTTGTGAGTCTTTTGAGTCAAGAAGAGTTGTTCTTTTTCTCTTCCGTTTTATCCACAGATTTCTTTCCTGTGTGTGGGGTTCTTCACAGCCTGTGGAAAAATAAAAAAACACAACAAAAACAAAAGAAAAGCGGGTGTTTTGGCCTGTAAAAAAGTGGGGATAAATTTTTATCTTTACAAAAAAGGGAATAATAATATACAACAATAATATATACTTATTTTTGTATTCTGTTTTTCTCATAAAATAGCGATCAGACCAAAAGGAATCCCTTTCAGGGGTCTCCCGTGAAAATTAAGGACAAGAAAATGAATTTAAATGATCTAAAGGCTAAAAATCCGCAACAACTTCTAGAGTTAGCAGAACAGCTAGATATTGAAAATGCCAGCACCATGAAGAAGCAAGACCTTGTTTATGCACTTTTAAAAAAGTCTGCTGACAATAAGGCGGCAATTTACGGGGGGGGAGTAGTAGAAATTCTTCCTGATGGGTTTGCTTTTCTAAGGTCTCCTCAGGCGAACTACCTTCCCGGGCCAGATGATATTTATATTTCTCCCAGTCAAGTAAGACGCTTAGGTGTTCGCACAGGAGATACGGTGGAAGGAGAGATCCGGGCGCCCAAAGAAGGTGAGCGCTACTTTGCCCTGGTCAAGGTTAATACAATAAACTTTGAAGCACCAGACAAACTTAAGCAGCGCATTAATTTTGACAACCTGGTTCCTTTGTATCCTGACGAAAAACTGGTTCTGGATCTTGATGATCCCACAGAAGCGCTTACAACCCGCGTTATTGACTTGGTGGCACCCCTTGGAAAGGGACAGCGAGCTTTGATTGTGGCCCCCCCTCGATCTGGTAAAACCATGATGCTTCAATCCATTGCGCATGCTATCACCAAAAACCAACCCGATGTTTATCTGATTGTTTTGCTTATAGATGAGCGACCAGAGGAAGTGACCGACATGGCGCGTTGCGTTAAGGGCGAGGTGGTGAGCTCTACGTTTGACGAGCCCGCACAACGTCACATTCAAGTTGCCGAGATGGTTATCGAAAAAGCGAAGCGCTTGGTTGAACAAAAAAGGGACGTGGTGATCCTGCTAGACAATATTACACGGTTGGCAAGAGCCTATAACACTGTTGTTCCCTCTTCTGGTAAGGTGTTAACGGGCGGGGTGGATGCGAACGCGCTTCAAAGGCCTAAACGGTTTTTTGGTGCGGCTCGGAACATCGAGCATGGTGGGTCCTTAACGATCCTGGCAACGGCCCTGATTGATACTGGCTCTCGGATGGACGAGGTGATCTTTGAGGAGTTCAAGGGAACGGGCAACTCGGAAATCGTTCTCGATCGGCGCCTTGCCGACAAGAGGCTGTTCCCTGCGATTGATATCGCCAAGTCTGGAACAAGAAAAGAGGACCTTCTGATTGACAAGGCAACCCTCAGTAAAATGTGGGTCTTGCGCCGCGTTCTCTCCCCAATGGGTACAGTTGAGGCCATGGAGTTTTTGGTTGGAAAGCTGCGTGAAACCAAAACCAACAAAGACTTTTTTGAATCCATGAATAGCTAAGGCTATGATCCCTTGTCCCCCCGGTGTGGTTGAGGTCCTTTCCCAGGTGGTTGGGTTTCGTGTTTCACGTGAAACAGTCCAGGCACTGGAGGAGTATTTTTTATATCTTGAGTCAGAAAGCGCCAAATATAATTTGATTGGCCCCCAAGAGATCTCTCGTTTTTGGGAGCGCCACGTTCTTGATAGTGCTCAACTTTGTCCTTTCGTTTTTTCTTCGGGATCTTTTGTTGATATTGGGTCGGGGGCCGGGTTCCCTGGTGTGGTTTTGTCGATCCTGGGGTGTACAGGTGGCGTCCTTGTGGAATCCTCTGAAAAAAAGTGTAGTTTCTTAGTGGGCGTTTCACGTGAAACAGGTGCGAGCTTTGAGGTTTTAAATTTGAGAGCAGAAAGTGTGCGAGGCAAGAGATTTGAGCGTGTCGTTTCTAGGGCGGCAGCGCCCCTGGATCGCCTTTTGTTGTGGTCTAGTCCTCTTTTGTCTCCCGCGGGCAGGTGTGTTTTTTTAAAGGGCGAGAGATACGAGGAAGAGGTTTCTCGTGCCAGAACCCTTTTTCATTTCGATCTTGCTCTTTTTCCCAGTGTTACACATCAAAATGCTCGGATTTTAGAAATTTCCCACATCAAGCCTAAATAGAGATTGTCTTTTTTTTCTGATCGAGGTAAAAAAAGACATGGGAAAAATTATTTCAATTGCAAATCAGAAGGGCGGGGTTGGAAAAACCACCACGGCGGTGAATCTTGCAACGGCCATGGCTGCCACCAGGAAAAAGGTTTTATTAATAGATCTGGATCCCCAGGGTAATGCGGGAACTGGTGTTGGATATCGAAAAAACCCCTCGGATTTTGGTGTTTACGATTTGCTTCGTAGGGGGAAGTCTTTGTTTGACTGTTGTCACCCCACACTTATCCCAAATCTTTTTCTTGTTCCCTCTTCTGAGGGGCTTGCTGGGGCAGAAGTAGAGCTTGTTTCTGCTCTTGAAAGGGAGCAAGTTTTGAAAAAGGCCTTGAACAACCATGGTTTCGACTTCGTTTATATCGATTGTCCCCCAGCCCTGGGTCTCTTGACCCTTAATTCGTTGGTTGCCTCAAGTGGTGTTTTGGTTCCGCTGCAGTGCGAATATTACGCGCTAGAGGGGCTTAGCCAGCTTTTGTGCACCATAGAAATCGTGAAAAAAAGTCTAAACCCCCAGTTGGTTCTCGAGGGTGTTGTGTTGACCATGTTTGATAGCCGCAGTCGTCTAAACCTTCAGGTTGCCTCAGATGTGCGTCAACATCTTGGAGATAGGGTCTATGAGTCAGTAATACCTAGAAATGTTCGCGTTTCCGAGGCCCCTTCGTTTGGAAAGCCGGCCATGATTTATGATTTCAGGTGTGCCGGAGCTCAGGCCTATATTCGTTTAGCATCAGAAATATTAAAGAAAGAAGAAAAGGTAAAAGTATGAAAAGACGAGGTTTGGGGCAGGGGTTGTCCTCTCTTTTGGGTGCGGAAGCCGTTGTTAAAACGGGCACCGAGGGGCTAAAAGAGGTCTATACCAGCCAACTTGTTCCTGGTGAAAATCAGCCACGACGCGTTTTTAATGAAGAAGAAATAGAAGCTTTGGGTGACTCCATTCTTCAGAACGGAGTTCTTCAGCCTATTTTGGTGCGGCGTCTTTCGGAACAGTCCTATGAA
>JBKCVN010000024.1:0-36895 GCA_046317875.1 Alphaproteobacteria bacterium
GGTCGTACAGGTGTCTTAACGCCGGTTGCCGAGCTGGAACCCATTGGAATTGGGGGGGTAATGGTGTCCCGTGCCACCCTTCACAATAAAGATGAATTAACGCGCAAAGACATCCGAGAAGGTGACCGGGTGATCGTGCAAAGGGCAGGGGATGTGATTCCTCAAATTATCGAGTCACTAGGTGCGTTGGGCCACCCCCGAGGGCCAACCTTTAAATTTCCCACACAATGCCCCGTATGTGGCAGTCATGTAGTGCAAGAAATAGACGAAGTGGCCTTAAGGTGTAGCGGTGGATTAACATGCCATGCCCAGGTGCTGGAAAATTTGAAACATTTTGTTTCAAAACATGCCTTTAATATAGATGGCCTAGGCGGTAAAAGTATTGATTATTTATGGGAAAAGGGGCTTGTTACAAATGCGGCAGATCTGTTTACACTTGAATCCCGAAATAAGGACTCTCTCACCCCCCTTCAGCATCACGAAGGGTGGGGAAAGCGATCAACCCACAACCTATTTGAATCCATAAATCTGCGTCGTACAATCGACTTAGATCGTTTTATTTATGCCTTGGGTATTCGACATATCGGTCGCGTTACAGCCCATCTTTTGGCCCAGCATTACAGCACCTTTGAAAACTGGTGGGTCTCCATGAAAGAAGCTTGCCACACTGGCTCGTCTGCCTATGACGAGCTCGTCACCCTAAATGGCATAGGAGAAATTGTGGCGACCTCGATTATTAATTTTGTGGAAGAACCTCAGAACAATCAACAAATCGAAAATCTCTTGCCCCACTTGCGCATCACCCCTGTTTCTAAAACAGCACCCTCAGCACATCCTTTAGCAGGGAAAACAATGGTATTTACAGGAACCTTATCCCAAATGTCCCGTGAAGAGGCCCAAGAAAAAGCCCGCCACTTAGGGGCAAAAGTAACCAACTCAGTTTCTGCCAAAACAGACTATGTTGTGTGCGGAATCGATGCCGGAAGCAAGCTTGCAAAAGCGCAGGATTTAGGTGTTACCGTTTTGACAGAGCAAGAGTGGATCGAGCTTTCCAGGGCCACCTAATTAAGTCGCCAAATCTCAAAGCTTAGATACGCTGCAAAAACAAGCCATGCCAAATAAAAATAAAGCAAGGGTGCAAGACGAGACATTTTTTGTACGTAAAAAATAAATCCCCCCAAAGAACCTATTAAAAATACAATGTCTAGAAAAGCCAAGAAAGTGAGATTCAGTTTGAAAAATAGAAAAGACCAAACCCAGTTCGCCACCATATGAAACCAAAATAGCGCTTTCACACTATGCTTAACCCTTTGTTCCATAATTAAAAAAGCAAAATATCCCAACACTGTGTAAAAAAATCCCCAAATAATCGGAAACAAAATAGGGGGAGGAGTTAACTGAGGTTTTACCAAAAGCTGATACCAAGGCAAATCTCCCCCTTTGGTGAAATAACCAATCGAGAAAGAAATAATTTGAAAAAAAGAAACCCACTTCAAAATTGAAGTCCAATGTTTTTTTAAATATGCGCTCATTCTGCCTCCGATTATCAATTTATTAATTTGATTATAATACTTTCCACAAAAAAATTATTTTTTTATTAAAAATAATAGGGCTTATATTTTGAATAATAAAAAGATTAAACGTTGTGAAAATCTTCAAATTGGCCCCAACTATTTTATTTTAAAACATTGTATTGATTAAATTTTGTTTTGATGGTTTATATCAAATAAAAATTACTAAAGAGGAAAACATGATGATCTATTGGTCCCTAGCCCTTTTGGGCTTTTTTGCGTTTAACATCCCACATTCTTTCGCCAGTTTGCAGGAAGAACAGACACCTAAAATACGGAGTCAGAGGGTTATTTCAAACTCAGAGGCTAATGACAACAGAAAAAATGCCGCTGCCATCAAAAGAAAAACTTCTTCGAAAGAAACTTGCCAAAAAAAGTCAAAAATGGAAGAAGTCAAGGAAGTTGATTTTGTTGATTTAGACGCATATTTTTGGGAAAGTGTCTCCACAGAAACAGATCAAGAGATAAAAAATCCCATTTTAAATAAAAGAGCCTTAGAAAAGCTTGATAAGATTGCAATACAGAATGGGGACAATTCGGGATATAAAATTGGAAAAAGGTTTTTTCAGATTAAAAACAAAGAGATTTGTGCCATCCCAGAAATCATAAATTCTCAGACTGCACCAGTCAAGTCTATTGTTAAACCGGCATCACACTCTCTGGTTCAGCCTCCCTATGCTTATAATCCTACACACCAGACAAGTCAGCTCTCATACATTCCTACAACCTATGCAGCACAACCTCCTTATTTTTCGACTCCGTTTTCATATGTCCCCCGTACCACAAACTATTTCAGCCAACCAACTTACTTTGCCCCATACAGAGGTTATCCACCCCAGTACTGCCCATATTGCAAGGTTTATTACTGATAGTTTTTACCCCCTATCGATTGGGTATAAGACTTTGATAACATTTTAAAGTTTGTTGAATAACTAATTCTTCTGAGAAATGTTTTACAACGGAGGTTCGGGCATTTTTGCCTAATTTTATCCGCAATGTTTTATCTTTAAGCAATCTTTCAAGGGCCTGGGCCAAGGGAAGAACCGTTTTGACCGGAACTAACAACCCTGTTTTATTATGCTGTACCACTTCTCGGCACCCAGGCACATTGGTGGTAACAATGGGCAATCCACAGGCCGCGGCTTCTAGCAAAGACTTGGGTAGCCCTTCACGATAGGAAGGCAATACAACAATGTCGCTTTTTTGATAAAAATCTGCCACATCGTCGACCTTACCTACCCATTTACAGATACCCAGCTCTTGCCAAGATTCAATAAATTTTTGGGGGATACCACTTGGGTTCTGCAAATCCAGGCCCCCAGCTAAAATAAATTCAAAAGGCGCTAGTTTTTTATAAAATTGATTTTTCTTCAAAACCGTCACCGCATCAATCGCTTCTTGAATGCCCTTATCCCACAGCATTCTGGCCAGCAAAACAACTTTCAGTTTTTTACGATCCTTTGTTTTTTTTGCGGTGCAAAAAGCTTTTGTATCAACACCTGATCCCCGAATAAGGGTCACATTTGTTGGAGGAAGAATTTTTGAGAATAACTTAAAATCATCGCCATTCTGAACAATAAGGATACGATTTTTTCCCTTAAACAATAGTTTAAACAAGTGCCACAAAGCCCATCGCAATGTTTTTGCTTTTAAAGAGGGTGAGATAAAAACATACCCCAATCCCGTCAAAGCATTCACTATGGACGATTTGCCCACCATTAACGCAGCAATGGTCCCATACAAAACCGGCTTCATGGCCACATGATGCACCACATCAGGCTTTTCAGTACGATACAGAGAATAAATTTCGATTAAACTAAGTAACTGTTTCCAGGGGTTAAGGCTTGTGCGATTCATCCGAACCAAGGGGCAGACTTTAAAACCTGCCGCTTGCAACCGAGCCTTATCTTGACCCGCCAACGTGGTTGCCACCACAACGTCATACCCCTGCATCCATGCGGCTTTAGCCAGAGCATAGCGATGGGAGAAGAAGTATCCCGATTCAGTTACCAAATAAAGCAGCTTGGCCATGAATGAAGCCTAACGGCAGGGTCACGCCCCGCCTTTAAGTGAAGAAACACGTTCGAAAGCCACACCAGATTCTAGATGGAACAAATGACACTCAGGCGCTTCTACAGTAACAGATACTTGGTCACCGATTTTAAACACTTTATCCCCCCCAGTGCGCATAAGAATAGTTTGATCTTCTGCAATTTTTATATAAACATAAATTTCACTGCCTAAATTTTCAATCGTTTGAACACTTCCTGAAAACAAAGCCGAAGAAGAGTCGCATTCTTTCAAATGCTCGGGCCGAATGCCCAATTCTACCGTTTTTCCGGGGCCCAAATCCTTCATAAGACTGGTAAGAGAAACGGGCATTTTTAGGGATTTATGGTGTGGCAACCTTAGGGTCACCACATCATCTTCCAAGGTGGCAATATCCACCTTGATAAAATTCATTTTGGGGGATCCAATAAATCCAGCCACAAATTTATTGCAAGGATGGTGGTAAAGTTCTAATGGTGTGCCCACTTGTTCAATATTTCCCGCATTAAGAACCACGATCTTATCAGCCAACGTCATAGCTTCCACCTGATCATGGGTTACATAAATCATGGTGGTGTGCAGTTTTTCTTTCAGCTTTCCAATCCGCATTCTCATTTGAACACGCAACGAGGCATCCAGGTTAGACAGAGGCTCGTCAAATAGAAAAACCCTAGGATCACGAATGATAGCACGACCAATGGCCACACGTTGCCGTTGCCCCCCCGATAATTGTTTTGGTTGACGGTCCAAAAGATGGGTGACTTGCAATACTTCCGCTACATCCATTACGCGGCGATGAATTTCTTCCTTGGCATATTTTGTACGTCTCAGGGCAAAGGACATATTTTCGTAAACCGTCATATGGGGATAAAGGGCATAACTTTGAAAGACCATGGCTACGCCTCGTTTTGCGGGACGCAAAAGGGTAACGTCTTCGTTATCAATTAAAATTTGACCTTCGGTTACATCTTCCAACCCAGCAATTAAACGTAAAAGGGTCGACTTTCCGCACCCTGAAGGACCCACAAATACGGTGAATTCATTTTTTTTAATGTCTAAATTAATGTTATGGAGAATTTCAACTTTTCCAAAAGTTTTCTTTAGGTTCGATAAAACAACTCTTCCCATAATGGTCCTTTTCTTAAGTTAACTATTATTAGCCCTTAACAGCCCCAGCCGTAAGGCCCGAAACAATACGTCGCTGAAAAATCATCACCAGTGCAATCAAGGGCAGGGTGACAACCACTGAAGCGGCCATGATTTTCCCCCAGGGTAATTCGTATTCTGAGGCCCCGGTCATGAGGGCAATAGCCACGGGAACGGTGCGCGCCTGGCTTTCTACGGTAAACGTCAAAGCAAATAAGAATTCATTCCAAGCCGCAATAAAGGCCAAAAGGCCTGTAGTTACCAAAGCAGGCCACAAGAGGGGTAAGAAAATACGGAAACAAATGGTCAGGGTGCTAGCGCCATCCAGAATGGCAGCCTCCTCAATTTCACGGGGCAATTGTTTCATAAAGGTGGTAAGGATCCACACCGTAAAGGGCAGGGTAAACACCATATAGGACAGAATCAAACCCAGAAGGTTGTTATAAAGACCCAAGGTACGAATCAGTTCAAACATCCCCGATAAAACTGCCACCTGGGGAAACATTGAAACCGATAATATGGTCAACAATAACGCAGATCGTCCCTTAAATTCCACACGTCCCAAAGCATAGGAAGCACTAACCGCTAAGATTAAACAAATGGTCACAGTACCCAAAGCCACAATAACCGAGTTTAAGATATTGTGGCCAAAGGGCTGTTCCTTAAAAATTTCCACATAATTTTCCCACGCCCATGAGGGGGGTAAGAAATCTGTCTTAAAAAGGTCAGATCCCGATTTTAACGATGAAACAACGGCCCAATAAAAAGGGAAAAGGGATACTAAAACGATCAACAAAGAACTGCTGTAAAGGAAGAATTTTTGTTTCTTAGTTTGCATTAATTTTTTTCCTCGGTGTTCGATTTTTCCCGGCTTATTTTCAAGAAGAACAGGGTTGTGAGCCCAATTAAAAGGAAAAGAACTGTGGACGCTGCGGATCCCAAACCCACACTCTGGAAATCAAAAAGTTGTTGACGGGCAAAAACGGACATGGACATGGTGTCTGTGCTGCCGCTCGTTAGAATGTAGAACAAATCAAATACCCTTAACGCATCTAACATTCTAAAAATAACAGCCACCACAATAGTGGGCTTCATCAAGGGTAATGTAACCCTCCAAAACACCCGCAAAGGATGTATACCATCTACTTTTGCCGCCTCAAAGCATTCCTGGGGCAGCATTTGAAGGCCCGCCAGCATCAATAAGGCCATAAACGGAGTTGTTTTCCAAACATCCACAATAATAACAGCCGCCATGGATAACGCAGGATCTGCAGTCCACGCCAGGGGCTTTGCAATAATTCCAAATTTTACAAGAATCGCATTAATAACCCCGTACACATCGTTAAACATCCACCGCCACATTTTTGCCGAGACAATGGTAGGAATGGCCCAGGGAATCAAAACAGCTGTACGAACCCAAGGGCGTCCTTTGAAATTCGCATGCAGAACCAAGGCGATCCCTAAGCCAAACAAAGTTTCAAGAGCCACGGATGAAAGGGCAAAAAAGACGGTATTCCGCAAAGATTGCCACCACCCCTCATCTTGCATCAAAAAATAAAAATTTTCTAAGCCAATAAACTCTTTCTCCCCCATGGCAGAAAGAGAAGCATCCGTAAAAGAAAACCACACAGTGCGTAATAAAGGCCATCCAGCCGCTAAAGTTAACACTAAAAGGGTAGGCAGAACAAAAAGCCACGCGCTTCGAACCCTATATCGTGTTAGTTGTGATGAAATGCCCTTAGACAATCGTACCTCGTGTTTATTTATAATTCTTGATCCACCTTGTACCATTTTTACTGATAAAATTCAGCTTTTTCTCTATGGTCTTCAGGTTTTTATCTGCCGTTCCTTTGTGTGCCAAAGTAGAATAAATCATATTCCAGAAAATTGCACTCACTTGGCTATATTTTGTTCCGGTTTGCCCCGCTGGGCGGGGAACCGCACGCTTTAGAACATCCAACATAAGGCCCGTAATGGGGTTTAGAGAGCGAATAGAATCCTCTGCATAAAGGGCCTGCATGGGGGGATAGTACCCATCTTCCAAGGCCCGACGACGCAGTTCTTCTTCGCTGGTTAAAAACAAGACCAAATCTATGGCATCTTTTTGACGTTTAGAATACCGAGAAACTCCTAAGTTCCACCCACCAAGCACACTAGAAGACTGACCATTCTTACCCCCCTTGGGCAGAATAGTAATACCAACCTTACCAGCCACAGCACTTTCAGGACTGTTCAGGGCGCTCCAAGCATAAGGCCAATTTCTCATAAAAAGCGCTTTACCTAATTGAAAAATACCGCGGCAATCTTCTTGTTCATAATTCAAAACCCCTGGGGGAGACAAAACGCCTATCCAGTCAGCAATTTTTTGAACAATATAGATGGCCTCAGGATTATAAATGCTGACCCGGCCATCTAATTCCACAATACTGCCCCCATTTGGATAGGAAGCAATCCATTCAATGGCATTACAGGTTAAACCTTCATAGGCTTTTCCTTGGAAAACATAACCCCACAACTCCTCATTCCCCCGTTTTTTTTCTTCTTTTACCACATAACGGGCAATTTTTTCTAGCTCTTCCCAGGTTTGGGGCGCACGCAAACCATAACGATCCAACAGATCTTTCCGATAATAAAGGAACCCAACATTCAAGAACCAAGGGATGGAAACCAATCGCCCCCCCACCGTGTTATTTTTCAACAACTGGGGCAAGTATTGGGATTGACGCTCTTTAGAAAGATGGGGATACAAATCAATAAGATGGCGCGCTAAAAGTCCAGGCCAAATCACATCTACTTGATAGATGTCAATATCCGAAGATTCGGCTGCTAGATGTTGTTGAAAAAGGGTCAAACGTTCGTTCGATCCATTAGGGGCGGGAACAACATGGGCTTTTTTGCCTGTTTTTTCCATCCATCGGGAAACCCCTTTTTTACAGGCCTCATATTCATGGGCCACCATACCACAGGTAATAACTACAGCATTTTCCGAACCAGAAGATACTTTGTCATCATCCTTTTTTTTACAGCCTAAAAGCAGAAAGAAGCACAGAAAAGAAAGTGCACTTTTCCCCCAAAAGCCAGAACCTGTTGTTTCTTTTCTCATTCTTTCGCTTTTAATAGAATTCCCTATGGAATGCAATATATTTTCAAAACATTTCTTGTCAAAGGTGCCTATTTAATGCAAAGATATACCTATATCAGATGGTTGGAGCACCGCTGTGCTTATGAATATAAACATAGAGGAAAGTCCGGGCTCCATAAAGGCAGGATGCTGGTTAACGGCCAGCGGGGGTGACCCTAGGGAAAGTGCCACAGAAAATATACCGCCGCAAGGTAAGGGTGAAATGGTGCGGTAAGAGCGCACCGCGTTCTTGGTGACAAGAATGGCAGGGCAAACCCCATCCGGAGCAAGACCAAATAGGAACAGCGCATAGCCCGCCTTTAGGCTGTTGTTCGGGTAGGTTGCATGAGTTTTGCAGTAATGCATGACCTAGATGAATGGTGCTCGTTCTTGAAAAAGAATACAGAACCCGGCTTATAGACCATCTGATATACGGGAGGATGCATTCAGGGAGCGGTACGTGTTAAAAAAAATTATTCCCATCTATATTGTCTTAAGCATTGTGACATTATCCGTACCCCATGCAGGGTGGATTAGCAGTGTAGGAAGTGCCCTTAAGTCCGTCGGATCAACAGCCATAAAATCAGTTAAAGACATTGGTTCAGAAACAGTCAATGCGGTCAATACCTCCCTCACCTCTGGGGTCAGCCTAGAGGCTGCCGCCCAGCTGGATTATTGCCGGAATATTGCGGCTGTGCCAGGGGGGGTTAATACTCTGGAGTATCAGCGCCAGTGTGGCAACATGACATTTGTATGCCAACAGGTCCGCCTGTCAAATCCCCAAGCCACAATGGACCCTTACTGTGCCACCGTATCGGGAATGGGCCAAATGATGGGACCATGGGGCGGAACATCTGGGGCTTTCATGGCAGGAGTCAATAGCCAACCGGTCCCAGTGAACACAGACCCCGCAAAAATAGGCTGGAGTGTCCCAGCTCCTCCACCATACGGATTAAGCATGGGCATGTCAGGTGCTTATGGAATACCCCTTGGGGGCTCGAATAACTTTTCCAACATGTTGGCGACCAGAACGGTTAGCCGCTTTTTCAATGGGTATGGATCAGGATCAAATAATCGAACCTATAGCGCTAATTATCTGGAAGAAGACGATTAAAAATTAATAAAAGCGTCGGTTTTTGATTCGCAAGTATAAAACACCAAAACAAATAGATGCTACTGTCATCAATACAAATGCTGGCGCATACAGGTTTGCTGACCAGAGCGTAATCGCCTTCATCAATAGGGGGCCGGCGCCACCCCCAATGGCCATCCCCACACTATAGTTAAAGGAAACACCGCTGTATCGATCTTCAACTGGGAACAAGGTTTGAACAAACGCATGTTGGGGTCCTGCAATACTGCCCACCATGAAGGCGAGAAGAACCTGAGCCAAAATAAGGGAAGAAGAATCTTGGGTTTGCAATAAAAAGTACAAAGGTAAGGACATGGCAAATACAAAAGAACAGGCCATAAGCATCATGCGCTTACTTCCCACTTTATCCAGCACAAACCCCATGAGTGGCGCCACAAAGATATACGTTAGAACCCCCACCAATGTATATTCAAGGGTGCGAATAACGCCTATATTCAGGAATTCGGAGAGGTAAATGTCTAAAAATTTAAACAGAGTATAAGAAAGAACCCCATTCAGAACACCAATAATAATGGTGGTAACGGAAGAAGGCCAATCTCGGGTGATCGCCTTCAGCAAAGGAGCCTTCTGTGGGTTTTTAGACTTCTTCATTTTTTGGAATTCAGGACTTTCTTTTGTATAAAGGCGAATATAAAGCCCCACCAAGCTCACCAATCCGCCAAAACAAAAAGCGGCACGCCATCCCCAAATGGGCATCCAGGGTTGCTTACACAAAATGCCGGCACTGGTGGCCATAAATGCCCCAATAACACTTGCTCCCGTAACCAATCCACCTACAAAACCAGGAAATCTTTTACCCACATGTTCTAGGGCAAAAATGGCAGAACCATTATATTCTCCGCCCGTGCACAATCCTTGCAATAAACGGCAGAGTATAAGGATCACCGAGGATACAACCCCCCAAGACGCATAAGAGGGCAATATACCAATCAGACAAGTAGGAATTCCCATCAAAGAGATGGAAAGGATTAGGGCCTTTCTTCTGCCCCACCTATCGCCAATATATCCAAATACGGTGGCTCCAAAAGGGCGCATAATAAAGGCGGCCAAGAATCCCACATATCCAAAAATTTGGTCCGTTTCATGGTCGTTGCCAGGAAAATATTCATGCCCAATTACCTCTAGGAAAACGGCATAAAGCATAAAATCATAAAATTCCAAGGCCGTACCAACAATGCTGGCTAATAAGGTTTTAGTTCTATTAAACATAAAAAATTCCCTTGTATAATGTTACGTTGTTTAGAAAAACGCGGGGTATTGTAAATTCTCCGCAGTCTAGTTTCTAAAGGAAAAACTGTCCAGAGAAAATTCCCCCCCAGTTTAAACTCCATCAAAAGATTCATAAAGGGATAAACAGTCTAATGCCCCTTGCAAAACATAAGAGGCAGCCACTCGGTCTATCACTTTTGATCTCTTTTTTCGCGACAAATTACCCTCAATCATGCTGGCATCTGCTGCTTTTGTTGAAAGTCGTTCGTCCCATGTCACGATCGGAAACTCATACAATGAAAGAAATTCATAAATAAAGTTTTTTGTTTTTTGGCACCTTTCTCCCTCGGTACCATTCATATGGTAGGGCATGCCCACAATTAAAGCGCCCACATCAAACTCTTCGATGAGGTTGATAATCTCGTTGGCATTCACCGAAGACCGTTTTGAAATGATTGTTTTAAAAGGCGAGGCAATTTTACGCCGCGTATCGGATAAAGCCACCCCAATCATTTTATCGCCAAAGTCTATACCCACAATTCGTTGATTTTTTTTTAAAAGGGGGGGTAAGTCTTCTATTTTAGTAATAGCCATCGATAGTTCCTTTCAAAACATCCTGAAAAACTTTTGGGAATGTTTCCAACAATATCTGATCAACGTCTTCCATCGAAACCAGAACACCTAGGTCATGAAGGGAGGTAACACCATAATTCTCTAAACCACAAGGAACAATTTTTCTATATGCCCCCAAGTCGGGATGAACATTCAGAGAAAATCCATGGGAGGCAACCCATTTCTGAAGCCGCACACCCAAAGCTGCGATTTTCTTTTCCCCCTGAGGCGTATCCACCCAAACACCAATTCTATCATAGCACCTTTTGCCTTTCACCCCTAACAAAGACAAAGTTTCTAAAATCCATTCTTCTAAAAAAAAAACGAATTTCTTTATATCTTTTTCATGATTCTCTAAATTCAACAACACATACACAACCCGTTGGCCCGGGCCATGGTAAGTGGTTTTGCCGCCCCGCGGAGCCACCCATGTGGGAATATCTTTCATACAATCAAACTTGAGGCTTGAGCCACTATTGCGGCCCTCAGTAAAAAGAGGGGGATACTCTAAAAACCATAACAGAGTAGGGGCTTTTTTATTCTGGATATCATAAACGCGTGCCTCCATATCCTTTAATGAACCAAGATAGTCCTGAAGCTCGGTTGATATCTTAAGATCAACTTTCATAGGCTTTTTATACATGAAATCCCTAGAAAAAAAAAGATCCGAGGGAGAAGATTCTCGCCTCGGATTAAGTTATGGAGGTATAACATGAAATCCAGGTATTGCACCTGGACACCACTGATATAAGTAGCCTAATCGGAGACTTCAAGTATTTCAACAAAAAAAAATAAAAAATATGTTATTATTTTCTGTGAATTTATTTTTATATACTTAAATTTACAAGTAAATGTATGTAGAAATAAGGAAAATAGGGACTAAAATAACACAAGCTATAAGCATATATAAAAAGAAATTGGGCATCTTAACCCCTTGATGCTCCACAATAGATCGGACCATGAAGTTAGGGGCATTACCTATGTACGTCAAAGCCCCCAAATAAACCGAGCCCATAGAAATGGCCATTAGGGTTTTATACAAAGTAGTGGTTAATTGCCCAACATCTCCGCCTGCGGTAAAGAAGAAAACCAGGTAGGTCGGGGCATTATCCAGGAAGCTTGAGCAAATACCGCTCAGCCAAAAATACAAGGCATTATTAGGGGTTCCACCTGCATTTACAATAGAAAGAATCCCTTTAAAGGGCCCAGATGCCCCCGCTTTTAACATAATAATGACAGGCACCACTGTGATAAAAATACCTAGAAACACCTTGCTAACTTCCAATAAAGGGTCCCAAGTGAAATGGTTTTCGTCTCGAATTCTTTTGGGGGTTAATTTTAAAGATAAAAAACAAATACCCAATAAAAAGAAATCTCGAGCAATGTTTTCTAAGGTTAGCGTACTGCCTGCCACATTGTAAGAAATACCTGTTTTAATTTGACCACTAGCCAAAACAGCCACAACAACCCCACCCAGAAGAACCAAATTAATTGTCCCATTTATTTTAAAAGGATTCTTAATGTCTATTGAAGGAGGGGCTAGATCTTCTTTTTTATGAAAAAAAAGATCTATGGCGAAGAAAACACATAGAATCAAGGTTACAACCAGGAAAGTGGGTCCCATTAAATGCTTAATCGGCCAGAAGAAAGGAACTCCTTCTAAGAACCCTATAAAAAGGGGCGGGTCCCCCAAGGGCGTTAACGCCCCGCCAATATTGGCCACCAAAAAAATAAAAAAGATAAAAACATGGGCTTGATATCGGCGCCAAGCATTCGCCCGCAGTAAGGGCCTTACAAGAAGCATGCTGGCGCCGGTTGTACCAATACAGCTGGATAGCAAAGTCCCCAGGAATAAAATGCCAATATTACTTAGGGGGTTCCCGGCCCAGCTAACATGAATACGAATGCCACTGGTAATAATAAACAAAGATGCAATTAAAATCATAAAGGGCGTGTATTCCAGCAGAAGAATATGAACGACCTCCCTTGCTGTTGGGTATCCCCCCAACAAAAAGGAAGGTAACAAAAAAGAGGCCGACCAAAGAAAAATGATTTTTCCGTAATGTTTGTGCCAAAAACTTAGAGAAAACAATGGCCAAAAAGCTAGAGACAACAAAAGTCCAACAAACGGTATCGCCCAATATAAATTTAGAAAGAAAGTATCAGTGTGTAACATTATCTTTCTTGTTTATCACACCTACGCCCCTTTTTCCATTGACATCATTTTACACTCCATGTAACCGTAGTTTGCATATAAGGTAAATCATGTTAAAAATTTTATTTTCCTCTTTTTGTTTATGTCTCATGTTAATTGGGTGTACCCCAACTTCCCATATTCGGGGAAATTTTTTGGAGGATGACCAACTTAAAAAGTTAACTTTAGGAAAAACAACGGCCCAAGAAGTTCAAGAAATTCTTGGCCCACCCTCGAACCAAGAACTGTTTATTGGAAAAGGCTGGTACTACATGGGCGAAAAAACAGAAACCACTGCATTCCTTAAACCAAAAGTCATCAAGCGTCGCTTTTATTTATTGGAATTCGATGACAAGGCTGTTCTTATGTCATTGAAAAAGTTCGATGAAAAAGGCATTGAAATTACACCCGATGGGGCAAAAACACAAACCTATGGACGCGATCCATCATTCCTAGGAGAATTCATTAATAACATAGGTCGTTACGAAGACCCAGGGGCTCGCTCGCGCCGCAAATCATAAAATAAAAAACGTTTAGAGTAACAGGAAGAGGTATATTTTATGTTCTTTTTTATTTTAACATTTTTTTGCTGCTTGTTTTTTAAAGAAATTGGAAGTTGTGGAGCGGAGGCAGAAAAGGCACTCACACAACCCTCCCTCCGTCGCTTATCAACAGACTCTTTCCAAGACCTTTTTGGATCATATGAGGATGCAGAAGAGCCCTTTGAAGATAATGCTCATCAGCAATCTTTCTGTGACGCACATCGTATCCCAAACAAATCTGTAGATTTAGATTGTAATGATCTTATTTCTTTGCCCCCGCACGTGTTCCAACCTTTAAACGTTACAGGCTTTTATTCTGTTCATAGAAACAAACCTTCTAAAAGAAAAAAACATTACAAAACATATGAGAAAAGTGGGGAATATCGTTTGGCCAAGAAATGGTTAACGTTTATTAATCAGGTTACCGATGCCTCTCTGCCAAAAAACATTCACTCATTTCGATCACTCAAACCAGGCAAAGAGCGTCAAATGGTTTACAATGGTATTGCAAGCAAACTAAGGTCTTGGATTCGGGGAAACCCATCTAATAAAATCTACTCGGCAGAAGCAGAGAAAAGATTTTGGGATTTCCACAACTGCCCCTCTAAGCGACTTTCGAAATTAGTACTGGTAAATCCGCGCGATATTAAGACAAAAGTAAAAGTTCAAAAATAGATTTGATAATTAAACTATATAAGTAAATTATTCATAAAAAGAATTAAGTTTTCCCTTAAACTTTCTGTTTAAGTTGGATATGGTAACAATCGTATCCATAAATTAATAAAGAGTAACTATGACCGTAAAAAAATCTAAACTTCTTATCATTGGCAGTGGCCCAGCTGGCTACACAGCCGCCATTTATGCTGCGCGCGCAGCCTTAAAACCTGTTCTGGTCCAGGGCTATGAACCTGGCGGGCAGCTAACCGTTACCACAGATGTGGAGAACTGGCCTGGGTTTGAAGATGTGATCCAAGGACCATGGTTAATGGATCAAATGGAAAAACAGGCCCAGAAAGTAGGCACTGAAATTATAGGCGACTATATCAACAGTGTGGATTTCTCTAAAAAGCCTTTTATTGCCATAGGGGACAGCGGCACAACGTATGAAGCAGAAACCGTTATTGTGGCTACGGGTGCCCAAGCCAAATGGCTGGGCCTGGAAAGTGAAACAAAGTTTCGGGGATATGGAGTATCAGGCTGTGCCACGTGCGACGGCTTTTTCTATAAAGGTAAAGATGTGGCTGTCATCGGGGGCGGAAACACCGCCGTAGAAGAAGCCCTCTATCTGACCATGCACGCCAAAAAGGTTACACTGATTCATCGTCGGGATAAACTGCGCTGCGAAAAAGTATTAGAAGAGAAACTTTTGAATCATCCCCAAATCACGGTTCTTTGGAACACCGTATTGGAAGAGGTGGTGGGCAATGAGAACCCCAAGTCTGTAACGGGACTTAAATTGCAAAACACCCAAACTGGAATGAAATCCGAACTTTCCATAGACGGTCTCTTTATTGCCATTGGACACAAGCCCCAGACAGACATATTTAAAGGTCAGCTTGACATGGACGAAGAAGGTTATTTGAAAACCAACCCCGGCACCACACGTACCAATATTCCCGGCGTTTTTGCCGCAGGCGATGTGCAAGACAAAGTGTACCGTCAGGCCGTAACCGCAGCAGGCCAGGGGTGCATGGCCGCTTTGGATGTGGTGAGATTGTTAGAAGATTAAGTCTAAGAAATATTCTCTAGAACACGGGGCGCTTTCTCAATAGGCTCAGCAACCTCTATTTCCTCTTTCTGGGGGGTGGCCCCTAACTCTTTAAACTTGCGCGCGCTGACCATCACACGTCGTTCCAAGGTACCAAGCGTTTGATTATAAGCATCCACGGCACCGCCCAGATTCTTACCCACCCGTGCAAAATGGCCCGCCATATCCGAAATGCGTTTATGCATTTCTTGACCCAGCTCACTAATTTCCTTTGCATTCTTGGCCAAAACTTCTTGACGCCAGCCATAGGATACGGCCCTTAGTAATGCAATCAGTGTCGTAGGGGTGGCCAAAATCACCTTTTGTTCAGCACCCAATTCAATTAAAGACGGATCCTGTTCAAGGGCGGCACTGAAGAAAGTTTCCCCAGGCAAAAACAACACCACAAACTCGGGGCTAGGGCTAAAAGAATCCCAATAGCTTTTAGCCGACAGCTGGTTCATATGCTGCCTCACTTGCTTTGCATGTAGTTTCAGTTTCAACAACCTTACCTGGGGATCTGTGGCCTCTAGGGCCTCTAGGTATCCATTCAGGGGGGCCTTTGCATCCACAATAATTCGCTTGCCTCCGGGTAAATTAATCACCATATCGGGTCGCAAACGACTCTCTTCGCGGTCGGTATGAACCTGCTCCATAAAATCACAATGTGCGATCATACCCGCCATCTCAACCACACGTCTTAATTGAATCTCTCCCCAGCGACCACGCACATTTGGGGCTTTTAAGGCCTGCACCAAATTTCTTGTTTCTGCCTTCAACTCTTTGTGACTTGCCACCATTTCAGAAATTTGATGGCGTAATGTTTCGTAAGCACCCACCCGTACTTTTTCCAGCTCTTGAACCTTCGTATCCACCCCTGATAAGGCTTCATGCACAGGCTTTAGCAAGTTTTCAATTGCCTTATGGCGACCCTCTAGATCTCCCTTCGCGTGTTCTTGAAATTTACCAAGTGCGGCTTCTGCGAGTTTTAAAAAAGATGAATTATTAGCATTCAACGCTTCAGCCGATAAAGCCTTGAAGGTGTTTCTCAAGTTGTCCTCGGCTTTTTCTAGCAAAAGTTCCTTTTCTCGGAAAGTTTTCTGGTTTTGTTCTATTAATATTCTAAGGTGTGTATTTTCTTGAGACAAATCCTGTATCTTTTTTTGATAAGATTCACATTGAAATGTCAAATCTTGCAGATGACGCATACGCTCTTCGGCAATCGCTTGCTTTCCAATACTCTCTTTCAATTCGTGTTCTTGATAGCGGCGCAGCGCAAAATTGTTGCGCACCAACCAAAAAATCAACACAAACGATACAAAACAAATACTTCCAAATAGGGTCGCACTGAATAAAGGGTCCATTTAATTCCTACCTTTTTAGTTGTACTATACTGAAAAAATGGATACTGTGTCACAATAAAAAGTTTACAGAGGACACATGACCCAATCAATCTTACAAGCTATATTAGGGATTCTCGTTTTTGTAGTTTTTTGCTGGATTATCAGTGAAAATCGAAAAAAAGTTAATTATCGCCGAATTGGGGCAGGGTTGATTGTCCAAACAGCCATTGCCGCCATCATTCTTCATATTCCTTTTGCGCGCAAACTGATTGGATATATGACCGACGGCGTGATGGCCCTAAAAAACGCCACCATTGAGGGAACTAGCTTTGTATTTGGTTTTCTGGGGGGCGGGGCCCTTCCATTCGAAGTTAAAGGGAATACCTTTGTATTTGCCTTCCAAACATTGCCTATGGTGATTGTTATCAGTGCCCTTTCCATGCTGTTGTTTCATTGGAAGATCCTACCCTTTATCGTTCGGGGCATTTCATGGATTATGAAAAAATCTTTGGGGGTAGGGGGCGCCTTAGGCGTATACAGCGCCGCAAAAGTGTTTTTAGGCCAAACCGAGGCCCCGCTTCTTATTCGCCCTTATCTTAAGGACATGTCACGTAGCGAAATTTTCAGCATCATGTGCATGGGGTTTGCCACCACTTCAGCCCTAATTATTGGCCTTTATGCCATGATATTAGATGCCACTTTGCCTCATTCTATGGTTCACTTAATCACAGCCTCTATTATCAGCATCCCTGCAGCACTTACTTTATCTCGGATTGTGGTGCCACCCACTTCTCTGGGTACGGAAGGTAGTATGGTTGTACCCTATGAATTTTCAGGGTCCATGGATGCGGTGGCAAAGGGGACCAGCGATGGTGTTCGTCTCTTTATTAACATTATTGCCATGTTGATTGTGTTTGTGGCCTTGGTTTCTCTTTGTAATCGGATGCTGGGTCTTTTCCCTAACTTTCTGGGCGAGCCTGTCACGCTTCAACGCTTATTGGGCGTAGTAATGTCACCGGTGGCATGGTTGATGGGTATTTCTTGGCAAGAAGCCAAAACAGCCGGCAGCCTTCTGGGAATTAAAACAATTCTGAATGAATTCTACGCCTATACACAACTCGCCCAAATTGGCACCACGGGCCTAAGCGCCCATGCCCGTACCGTTATGGCCTATGCCCTTTGTGGGTTTGCAAATATCAGCAGCATTGGCATCATGATAGGGGGCCTAGGCAGCATTGTGCCCGAAAAGCGCCAAGATATTTTATCCCTCAGTTTCAAAGCCCTTATTGTGGGTACCTTGGCCTCGTGCCTTAGTGCCACCATTGTGGGCATTCTGATATGGCCTTATATTTAAGCCTGCAGCCATAAACAGAAATTATCCCTTTCTTAAGCCTAGGAAGAAGGATATAAATGACATATGACCTTCAAGCTTAAATCTTCTTTCACGCCCGCAGGGGATCAACCTGCTGCCATCGAAAAGATTTTTTCGAACCTGGTCTCAGGCCAACAAAACCAAGTTTTATTAGGGGTCACGGGGTCAGGTAAAACATTTACCATGGCCCATGTTATTCAAAAATTCCAAAAACCTGCCTTAATTCTTGCGCCTAACAAGACACTGGCAGCTCAGCTTTATGGGGAAATGAAGGAGTTTTTTCCCGATAATGCGGTGGAATACTTTGTGTCCTATTATGATTATTATCAACCCGAGGCCTATGTGCCACGGCGCGACCTGTACATTGAAAAAGAAGCCACCATTAACGAACAAATTGATCGCATGCGCCACAGTGCTACACGGGCCCTGTTAGAGCGCCTCGATGTTATTATTGTGGCCAGTGTGTCGTGTATTTATGGCCTGGGGGATGTAGAGGCCTACAGCGCCATGTCTATCACACTTACGATTAATGATATCATCAATCGGCAAGATCTTTTCCGCAGCTTCACGGAGCTTCAGTATCATCGAAATGACATTAATTTTCAGCGAGGCATGTTTAGAGTCAGGGGGGATACCATCGAGATTTTTCCTGCCCACTATGAGGATCGGGCCTGGAGGTTATCTTTCTTCGATGATCATTTGGAAAGTATTCATGAAACAGACCCCTTAACAGGGGAAAAAATAGCCGTTCTAGAACATATTCGACTGTTTCCCAACAGCCATTATGTAACCCCCAAGCCCACTGTTCGGCAGGCCGTTAAGCAAATACAATCAGACCTCCAACTCCGTCTTAAGGAATTTGAAGCACAGGGCAAGTTGTTAGAAGCCCAACGCCTAAGAGAGAGGGTTACTTTTGATATCGAACTTCTAGACACCACCGGGATGTGCCCGGGTATTGAAAACTATTCCCGGTACCTGACAGGACGTCTACCTGGACAACCACCTCCCACCTTATTTGAATACCTTCCCCGGGATGCCCTGTTGATTGTAGACGAAAGCCACATCAGTGTACCCCAGATTCAAGGCATGTACAGGGGGGACCGGGCGCGCAAATCCAATTTATCAGAATACGGATTCCGTTTACCGGCCTGTATGGATAACCGCCCCCTAAAGTTTGAGGAATGGGACGAAATTCGCCCCCAAACAGTTTTTGTCTCGGCAACTCCTGGCCCTTGGGAAATGGACCAAACCCAGAGAGAATTCATCGAACAGGTGATTCGACCAACAGGCCTTCTAGATCCCATATGCATCGTTCGGCCCACCGAAAACCAAGTAGATGATTTAATTGGCGAATGCTTGGCTTTGGCCAAGAAAAACCAACGGGTATTGGTCACCACCCTAACCAAAAAAATGTCGGAAGCACTGACAGGGTATTTATCCGAGGTGGGGCTTAAAGTTCGCTATATCCATTCGGATGTGGATACCATCGAACGGATTGAAATTATCCGTGACTTGCGCCTTGGTGTTTTTGATGTGTTGGTAGGGATTAACCTTTTGCGAGAAGGGCTGGATATTCCTGAATGTGCGCTGGTTGCCATCCTGGACGCGGATAAAGAAGGATATCTAAGGTCCAGAACCTCCCTTATTCAAACCATTGGTCGGGCTGCCCGAAATGTTGAAGGCAGGGCCATTTTGTATGCAGATAAGATGACCAAATCCATGCAAGCAGCCATCAGTGAAAATAACAGACGGCGGGAAAAACAGGCCCAATATAATCTGGTGAATGGTATTACCCCCGAAAGTGTGAAAAAAAATATAACCAATATCCTAGATAGCGTTTATGAAAAAGACCATGTCACCGTGAATGTGGAAGAAGACATAACACTCACAGGCAAAGCTTTGCAACTTCGCATTAAAAAACTTGAAAAAGAAATGCTTGCCGCAGCCAGCGAGCTAAATTTTGAAAGCGCGGCCAAACTACGCGACGAAATATTGAAACTCGAGAAAAAAGCACTGTAAATGAAAAAGCTGGGGACTTATTAAAAAATCCACAGCTTTTTTTATTTGTTAAACTGAATTAGAAATCTTTCGTTTTCTTTAAAAGAAAAACTCTTAAAATTCGAACCCTGTTAATTTAACAACCAAAGGAACAGAGGCTGGTTCATCTCTCCATACGATAGACATGTTTTTTACACGATTCCTCTTAGGTCTTTTAAAACAATAATTAAAATTTCTGCCATATTTTTCAGTATCGTTAATAGGAAATGCCTCTTCTGAACGATACAGAGCTTTGCTTCTCAAGCCAAGTGCTTGTTTCTGAATTATTTTAAAGTTGGGGATAGGTTTTTTTGATGGCTCTAAAACCTTCGAAATACCTTCTTCATCTCCCTCTTCTTCAAAAAACTCCACACAGAAATTCTCATTTAACCGGCTAGGGGCCTCATACACAAAAGATCGAGTTCCTTTTTTAGGACGGCTCAACATAAACACACCACCAGTAGATTTATCTGGCTTATCAATTAAATCATACGTTTTGAATTTAGATCTTTCTTTTTCACCATGGCGACGAAACCATTTTGCTTCTAAAGGTCCTGTCGGGGAATTACAACAAGAGCTATTCAAGCCTTCACGAGTTTTCCCCCACCGCCCTTTGAAATTAGCCCACCAGGCATCATCGGGCCAAGGGCGTCCGTTTACAGCAAATATTTTGTAATTTTCACTGCAATTCCAACGATATTTACTTTTTTTCGTCGTATCTAAATTCCCATCTAACCACACTTGCCTAGGTAAACTTGCATGACCATACTTTGCCGCATAAGCAAGGGGATGACCGTTTTCTTCAGGGAATTTGCCTGGCTCATACATACCTCCCTTAAATTGTTGATGAGCAGCATAGTGAACACGGGCAATAGTCCAGTCACCGTTTCTTTTTTCAATATGAACATCCATATGTTCCCAGTCACCTTCGTGTGTACCCAGGGTTAACTTGCCAATCCCAACAGTGGGCCCGTTATAGGGATAAAAATATATAAACTGTAGAATATAGTAGTTTGGCCTTAGCTTAAAAACATGCACATAGCATGGTGCCGTAATGGATCCATCAGAAGCTGGACTCTGACCTCGATAAGCTTTTTTCTTAATCTCTTCTTCTTTTAATGCAAAAATACATGATTCACTTTGAGACAAGCCTTTTAAGGTACTCGGGATATCATTATCATGGCGAAGTACAGAAGTCTGCTTAACTTTTTTGCCGCGTTTTTCCTCAGTAAAACATTCCACATATGCCTTATTAGCAAAACTTTCAATGGAATCAGGGAAGTATCTTTCTTGGGGATGGAAGTACACAATGGGCCCAAACCGACGGATCAAGTCAGTCATTTCTGATTTTTTATCGCTAAAGCCAGAACTGTTAGACGATGGATAGGAGAGTCCCTGTTTTTCAAATTGAGATATAATGCTCTTTACGGTTCTTTTCTCATCCTCTGCACAGGCCAAAAAAGGTGTAAATATGGTTAATAATACGAGTGCTGAAAAAAACTTACAAACCATGCATGCCTCCCAAACATTTTATTTTATAATTGTGACACAAAGGTTCAATTTTACAATTTAATTTTCAACAAATTCGTTGACGTACATCATAAGAACTGTAATATGTGGACATATCATATGCCCCTGTGGTGGAATTGGTAGACGCGGTAGACTCAAAATCTACTGTCCGCAAGGACGTGGGAGTTCGATTCTCCCTGGGGGCACCACCTAAAATTCTAGCTATTTTTTTAATATTCTCTAAAATTTCTTATAGATCCCCCAAATCTCTAGAAATGACTTTCTGCTCGCCACTCTGTCTTGAACCCTTCAGGCAAAAATCTTTTGAACCGACCGTTAAGGCATTCGATATTGTCCTTAAAAACACTAGTAACCTCCGGTAACATATACAACGTTGAGAAAATAACCGACCTAAACTTATTCTTAAATCGAGGTTCTAAAAAAACTTGCTTATATAGATCTGCAACTATTAACGGATCATTTTCAAAAAAATCCCCACATCCAAAGGGGCTTAAAATAATATCTATATGGTTATTGATTAAAGCAGCATCTAACTGGGTGCGAATTTTTTCTTTTGTATCCTTTTTATATGCTACAGGATACGATTCTTTTGTCGAATAAGGCTCGGAAATAATCAATCCTACCTGAAACGGCACAGAAAGATATTGATGCCAAGAATGGCAATCACTTCGAAATACCATGGTTTGATGATACACAGCCCCTGTCGTGGGTATAAAACTACCTGTTTCCTGTTTTGATATTTTAAAAACAGAATCCAAAGTTAAACATAACGTTGATCGCCTTAAAGTTTCCCGTTCTAAGGGGCCTTTTTGTGACTCTGGTACAAAAGGCGAATCCGCATACAAAACAGCTGGTGTCTGTTTATAATGCTGAAGATACATAACCCCAATATCCAAAGGATGTCTTGTTTCGTCCACTACAAAAAGTGTTTCAAAATCCGTTAACATGCCGGGACTTTGAATTCTTGAATTCGATAAGGGGTTAATTATAAATCCATGTGGAAAAACATATCCCAATTTATTCGATGACACATAAGGGCATCGATGAATCATAAAGTTTTGAGCGCTTTTTAAAGTATGGAAAAGAATTTTTGTATAGTCGTCACAAGGGCGTACAAGATCAGACAACAATGAAAAAGGTCTGCGCTGTTGGTCTGAACTATCTTGATTTTGCCTTAATTCACGAAGGTGATCTAGATAGGCCGTAAAAGCTGTTTTCAGAATCTCATCTTTTTCACCCTCTTTCAGTTTTTCAAAAGAATTAGAAAAGAGAGGAAACGCAAATACGTAATCTAAAGGCATTCTAAGGGTGTCGATCCACAAGAGCGACATCAAGGCTTTTGCTTTTCCACCCATTGAAAAATGGGCAAGATTCTGATTGACTATACTTATTTTTCTTTTAAACAAACAAAGCTGAAAGTCAAAAAAAGCTTGGTCTAAATCCTTTTCTAAAGAGGAATTGTTCTGGATAAAAATTTTAAAAAAAGAAGCTGGGAAGGAGTTTATTTTCAGCACAGATCCCAGAGCTTTTACCTTTTCACCAATGGTAGGCAACCGGGGGTTTTCTGAAATCCGGCCATAAATCATTCTAAATTTGTCTACCTCCACAATGGAAGATAAAGCCATAAAAGCATTAAAAATACAGCACACCAAAACCAAAAGGCTTGATCTGTTCATATTGCGTCCTTCATATTTTTTTAAATAAATTAGTTGAGATGAAAATATTAAAAATAAACATAAATATCAATTGTTTTGATATCTATTTTCATTTTAAAATGGGTATGCAGCGTGATTTAAAAAGAAATGCCGGACAATTTTAGATTATGTTTCATTATATTCAACAAATCCCCCAAGTTATGGGGGTTCCGAGATTCACACCGTCCCACCAATACATCTTGGGTATTCGATGCCCGTATCAACCACCATCCTTTGGGGGTGCTGACACGAACACCATCTATGGTGGAAACTTCTACATCACGCTCTTGGGTTAGGCGGCCTTGTATTTCTTCAATTACTTTAAATTTACGCTCTTCCTCACAGGGGATACGAAACTCGGGGGTTGAAAAATAAGAGGGTAATAAATTAACGCGCTCTGAAAGGGGCTCGGGTTTTGAATTGATAATATTTAATAATCTCACAGCTGCATAAAGAGCATCATCAAATCCATAATATTGGTCCGCAAAGAAAAGATGGCCGCTCATCTCTCCTGCAAACAGAGACCCCGTTTCTTTCATCTTTTTCTTAATCAATGAATGCCCCGTCTTCCACATCAGGGGTTTGCCTCCATGGGCCGTGATGTGGTCGAACACCGCATCACTGGTTTTTACATCCAAAATAATACTGGCACCCGGACTATGGGCAAGAACATCTTGTGAAAATAACATAAGAAGGTGGTCGGGACTTAAAGAGTAACCTAAATGATCCACCACACCCAGTCGATCTCCATCCCCATCAAAGGCAATGCCCACATCCGCCCGATGTTCAATGACGGCCTTTTTTAAATCTTCCAGGGTATGTTCGTCCGAAGGATCGGGATGGTGGTGCGGAAAAGTTCCATCAATTTGGCCATACAAAAGCACATGATCGCCGGGTAATTTTTCAATTAAAGATTCTAAAATTTCACCAGTGGCCCCATTCCCCGCATCCCAAACAACTTTTAAAGGCCGCCTATTGTTATAAGCCGATATCAGTTGATCCACATATTCTTGCTTTATATCTTTTTCCATCACCGTTCCAGCCGAGTGGGATAGGGTAATATTCTGGGCAATATGTTGAAACTGGCGAATATCCTCACCAAAGAAAGGTCGATCGTTAAGGCTTATTTTAAACCCATTATAATCAGCCGGATTGTGGGACCCGGTAATCATAATTCCACCATCTGCTTTTAAAGCGTGCACCGCATAGTAAAGGAGGGGGGTGGGGCCCAAACCAATACGTATTATATTTATTCCAGCCGCACTTAATCCCTGAACCAAATGATCTTCTAAGGATGGCGAACTAAGACGCCCATCCCGAGCCACAACAACCGAGGCAGGGGAGGATGATAAAAATTTAGAGAAACAATACCCAATCGCCCAGGCATCTTCTTCTTTTAAAGTTTCTGGGTAAATGCCCCGAATATCATATTCCCGTAAAACAGAAGGATGGAAATGATGACTGGAAAGCATCATGGTCTTAAGACCCTACCGCTTGGCGACCAATTGAATAATAAACAAAGCCCGCTTTAACCATTTCTTCAGGACGATAAATATTCCTAAGGTCTACAACCAACGGTGTTTTCATACGTTTTTTGACTTCCTCTAGGTCCAGGTGACGGAACTCGTTCCATTCGGTTAAAAGAACCAAAACATCTGCGTCTTGCAACGTGTCATACGCATTTTGCTTCCAATGAATCCCAGGGATCATTTCTGAGGCATTTTTCATTCCCACCGGGTCATACGCATAAAGAGTTGCCCCCATTTTTTGCAACAGTGGCAAAATGGTCAGACTGGGGCTGTCCCGCATATCATCCGTATCGGGCTTAAAGGTCACGCCCAAGATCGCCACTTTTTTGTTGCTCAGGTCATTTTGGGCTGCTTCTTTTATTTTAGAGGCCATTTGAATTTTTCTTTTTTCATTGGCCTCGATCACAGCCTCAACAATACTTAAGGGTGTTCCATATTTCTGGGCCGTATAGGCCATGGCCATCGTATCCTTTGGAAAACATGAACCTCCGTATCCAGGGCCCGCATTCAAGAATTTTTTTCCAATACGGCTATCAAGTCCAATCCCATGGGCCACATGATGCACATCGGCCCCGCATTGTTCACACAAATCGGCTACTTGGTTAATAAAGGTAATTTTAGCCGCCAAAAAGCTGTTAGCGGCATACTTAATAAGCTCCGATGATTCAGGAGACGTGAAAACAATCGGCGTACCCAAGAGGAAAAAAGGATTATAAAGCTTTCGCATAACCGCCTCAGCCTGAGGGGTGCGGCACCCAATCACCACACGATCTGGGTTCATAAAGTCTTCGATTGCCGAGCCTTCGCGCAAAAATTCGGGATTTGAAACCACATCAAACTCAGCACCCGGATTAACTTGGCGGATATAGGCTTCTAATTTCTTGGCAGTATCCACAGGAACCGTGGATTTTGTTACAATGACCGTGTATCCCTGAATAGCTTCAGCAATTTCCTCAGCTGCTGCAAAAACATATTTTAAATCAGCCTGTCCATCATCCTCAGAAGGGGGGGTACCCACCGCAATAAACACAACATTACAACTTGGGACCGCCTCTTTTAAGCTATAGGAAAATTTTAATCGTCCCGCCGAGGTGTTTTTTCTGACCAAGCTTTCCAAGCCAGGCTCGTAAATAGGGATAATACCCTCCCTTAACCGGTCAATTTTTGGTCGATCCACATCCACACAAGTTACATCAAATCCCAATTCTGCAAAGCATGTCCCCGTCACAAGCCCCACATACCCCGTTCCAATCATACAAATTTTCATGATTTCATAACTTCCTTTAACATCTGGCATGTGGCTTCACACATATCTTCTCGGGCCAAGGCTAGGGAAACACTGGCCTTTAATAGCCCATTTTTAGAACCACAATCAAAACGACTCCCTTCAAACTTTAATCCTGTAAAGGGCTGTTTTTTTAATAAGCCAGACAAAGCATCCGTTAGTTGGATTTCTCCATTTTTGCCAGCTTTAACAGATTCTAGCTCTGTAAAAATTTCAGGGTTCAACAAATATCGCCCAATAACTGCAAGATTCGAGGGGGCTTGCTCGGGTGCGGGTTTTTCCACAAATCCTTGGATGGAAACATGACAATCTTTCACGTCGCCTGCCTTAACCATACCATAATGAATCGAATCTTGTGGGGATACCTCCATCAAGGCCACCATATTAGCAGGTTGGTCTTGATAAAACTCGATCATTTGTTGCAAACAAGGTTTTTTCGATAAAATCAAGTCATCCGCCAATAATACGGCAAATGGCTCATCTTTAATAAGATTCCGCGCGCACCAAACGGCATGCCCCAGGCCCAAAGGATCCTGTTGACGGGTGTACACCACATTACCCGGATCCAGCACCACACTGTTTACCAGCTCTAAATCTTCCTTATTTCCTCGCCTCATAAGGGTGGCATTAAGCTCGTAAGAGTAATCAAAAAAGTCCTCTAAAGCGCTTTTACCCCGCCCCGTAATAAAAATAAATTCCTCGATCCCAGCTTCTTTGGCTTCTTCTACTGCATATTGAATAAGGGGCCGGTCGATGACCGTTAGCATTTCCTTAGGAATAGATTTTGTGGCTGGTAAAAACCGGGTACCTAGCCCTGCGGCAGGAAATACGGCTTTCCGAATTTTTTTCATTATGACTTATTCCTTAACTTATAAACACCGAATAAAAATGTGAAATGAGGTTAATATATAAAGGGATACCAATAAAAATATTAAAAGGAAATGTAATCCCCAACGATAAAGAAACAGCCAGAGAGTTATCGATATGGGGGAAGGCGGCTTTCATGGCCGCAGGAACAGCAATATATGATGCGCTCGCTGTTAAAACGGCTAAAAGAATGGTCCCACCCAAACTGAGACCAATTATAGCTCCTGACAAAGCCCCAAAGGTCGCCCCTATCAAGGGCATATAAATTCCAAATAATGTTAAGGACCAGCCTAGCTTTTTAAAACCAATAAAATTGCGCGAAGCATTTAACCCTAATTCCAATAGGAAGAAACACAAAACACCTTTAAAAGGAGAAAAGAAAAATGGCTTAATATCTTGAAGACCTTTTGTGCTGGCCACACACCCAATAAAGAAACCTCCCAACAGCAAGAATATGGCCCCATTCAAAAAAACCTCATGCAATACGGCAGAATTTTTCTCCATCGTTTTCTTTGATTTGATGGCTTTATGGATAAGAAAGAAGCCTGCTAATATGGCTGGTGTTTCCATCAGGGCCGCCATGGGGATCAGTAAACTTTCAAAAGAAATGGAAGACAACTTTAACAATTCCATAGCGGTGGCAAATGTGACAATACTGATAGACCCATAATGCGCAGAAATGGACGCTATTTTTTCATTTGAATGGTTAGTTGTGATGCGTAAAAAATATTGGCAAATAAAAGGCACAGTGAAACTTAATAATATGGCCGTGACCATACTAATCAGCAACTGAAAAGACCATCCTGCAGAGCTCGCTCCCATTCCTCCATGTAATCCTATAGAAAACATTAAAAACATGGAAAGACCTTTTGTTAGCTGGTCTGGGACATATAGGTCAGATTTTGAGAAACCTGCTAATAATCCCAAAATGAAGCATAACACAGGGGGTGAAAGGAAGTTTTGTAAGCCAACTGAAAAGATACTATCCATCTTTTACTCTCCTAAAAAATGTTAAAAAATCAGAAAAGCTGTTGAGATGACAATACCAGAAACCAACAGGGTAATAACACAATAACCCATAATATCGCGCAATTTTAACCCTGCGATGGCCAGTACGGGCAACGCCCAGAAGGGTTGGATCATATGTGTCCACGCATCACCCCAAGCCACGGCCATACAAGCCTTAGGTATACTGGTTCCCAACGTCTTAGCAGCTTCTATAACGATGGGGGCTTCAATGACCCAAAGCCCTCCACCTGAAGGTACAAAGAGGGTTAAAATACCGGCCACATAAAAGCTGATAATGTCGAAGGTTGCAGGAGTCGCCACACTGGCAAAAAATTCTGCAATAACACTTGCCAAATTAGTTCCTTTTAAAATGCCCGTAATACCCGCATAAAAGGGAAATTGAAGCAAGATAGGGCCTACCCTCTTTGCGGCATCATTCACTGCCCCCAAAAAGATCTTAATATTTTTATGCAAAAACAAGGCTAAGAACAGAAGAATGAAGCACACGTTATTTAGCTCTAAAGAGAACTGCCCCTTCATAACCTTTGTGGCCACATAAAGAAGTCCCACACCACCTGCAATAAAGCCCACCCAACGGCTTAGTTCCAGTTTTTCTGCAGGTCCTTGATGTTCCACATCTTCCAATTCTTCGATGTAATCATCTTCCTTTTGAACCTTGTATTCTTTTTTCTGGATCCCCTCTGCGCGACTAATATACCAGTTTACCAACGGCATAAGAACCAACAGGGTCCCTGACAAAAAGAGGTTTAAAGGTGAAAGAAGCGTTTCATGAATCGAAACCAATCGTCCAATCAAAGGTTCACTGAAATTCCCTGGTGTGGCCACAATCAAGGGAATGGACGCAGAAAGACCCCCATGAAACAAAAGAAAGCCCCCGTACGCACTGGCCACCATCAACCGAAAATTCGCCCGGGGCATTACCTTAATAATTTCACGACACAAAAGGCTGGCAATCACCAGGCCAAAACCCCAGTTAATCAAGCACCCAACACATGAAATGGCAGACACCACAAACACAGCTTGATGGGGTGATTTCAAACCAAGAGCTACTTTTTTAAGAAGCTTGCTGACCACAGGTGTGGTAGCCAGAATATAGCCCCCTACAAAAACCATAGCCATTTGCATGGTAAAAGGCATCAGTGACCAAAAACCATCGCCCCAGTATACCAACATATCGGGGAACGAAGTGGGGGTTAGAAAATAACCTAGGATAAAGGTCATTCCAGACAAAAATAGGGCCAAAATAAAAGGATCTGGCGTATATTTTCTCATTAACTTATCGAAAAAAGAAGCAACAGTTTTAATCATTTAACCCCTCAACATATAATAAAAAATATTCTGCATCCTGGCACAAATATTTTTAAAATTCAATCTCCCCCCCGCAGGAAGAGTGTGATAGAAGTATAAGATTATTAGGAATTAAAATATGCATATCGTAACTGGCGGCGCCGGATTTATTGGATCTCATATCGTTCATGCCCTTGAAAAAAAGGGTTACACAGATACTGTCGTATGTGACACCTTAGGCACAGGCCACAAATGGAAAAACATTTCGAAACGGGAATTGGGCACCATTATTCTTCCCCACGAGCTCTTCAATTTTTTAAATCAACACAGCAGCCGTATTAGCACTATTTTTCATATGGGGGCTATTTCCACCACCACAGAAACGGATGCAGATGCCATTGTGGCGAATAACTTAAGGCTCTCACAATCGTTATGGTCATGGTGCGGTATTCACAAAAAAAGGTTTATTTATGCATCATCTGCGGCAACTTATGGGGCAGGGGAGCAGGGCTTCATAGATAATGAAACGCCTGAATTTTTATCCACCCTACGCCCTCTGAATGCCTATGGGTGGAGCAAGCACCTATTTGATCGATGGGTGGCGCGGATCAATCAGTCTAATATTGAAAAACCAGCCCAGTGTGTTGGATTAAAATTTTTTAATGTTTACGGACCTAATGAATACCATAAAGAAGGCCAACGAAGCGTTGTATCCCAAGCCTTCGATACCATTCAAAAAGGAAATGCCGTTCATTTATTTAAGTCCAACAATCCAAAGTATCAGGACGGGGGACAGTTGCGTGATTTTATTTATGTAAAAGATTGCGCAGAAGCAACCATGTGGTTCTATGAAAACCCTCATCTGAATGGACTCTATAACTTGGGCACAGGAAAGGCGCGATCATTTCAAGATCTGGCCCATGCTGTGTATGCGGCCCTGGGGAAGCCAGCTCGGATCAATTACATCGATATGCCTGAGAATCTAAAAAAAACATACCAAAACTTTACCCAGTCAGCTCAAACCAAACTCTCTAAGGCAGGGTTTACCCCTTCTTATGATTTGGAAGAGGGGATTAAAGAGTATGTTCAATCTTTTCTGATGAAAGACGATCCCTATCTTTAAAAAAGCCTGCCTTAATCAAATCAAACCGAGAGAGCAGGCTTTAAAAGATTTCACCTTTCTTCGGGTTTAGACAGCCTAATCTTTAGCGTCTCTTCTGCCTGGCATTTTTCTTCGACACCCATTACATACCCCTTATCTAGTAAAGGCTTTAGAATCTCACCTACATATTTTTCTTTTGACCAGGAAGAAACTAAGAATTCAGCTGTGCCTCCAGATATCAAATGACGATCAATCCCGCCCAAGAGAACACCTAGCTGCTCGGACGAAACGTTTGGACTGGCCAAAAATTTTGTGTGTTATTTAATAGTCTCAAACATTGGACCTTCCAAAGCAGCCCAAAGCTTTGGGTCAACCATATCTCCTCGAACTGTGGCATGGGAAGTGGCATCATACCCTGTAGATGGGCCCATATCCCATTCACTTTTTATGGGTTCTTGATACGCCACTGACAGTTCATCTTTATGTAAATCGCCACAAGACACACAATTCCAAACTAATCCATCAAACCGTCCAAACGAATCATTTATTTTTACATCAATATCATCGTGATTAAATAAGGTGGTCGTACCACATCCCAACGTCAAAACTTTGGGCTTCAATTTATCAACTGCTTGACGGATTGCCACAGATGAATCATAGGTCCATTCTTCTAAATTATCGGGAATTTGTGTCTCGATAAGTCCACTATCTTTTAAGATTTTCCATAGTCTATTTCTCTGCTCAAATCCCCTGTCCTTCTGAGGCACAGGAAATAGGAGATGAGCATTCACAAAATGACGTAACCAAGTATTGTTTTGGAAACCTAAGGTTTCAATAGTGGATTGATACCTTTTGAAAAAAATTTCAAGCTTTTCTCTAAGCTTAGGTTGCTTTAATTCTAAGCCTCTTTTTTCTGCTTCATCAAGCAAATAAACCTCATAAGCCTCGAATGAGCCTTCAAACGATTTATGATTCTCGTGGCGAGATAAAAGTAATCCTCGTTCTTTTTCCCAACCAGGCAGAGATTCTTTTTTAACACTATCTATTTTTTGATCACGTACTTCGTAGAAACTTTGAAGAATCAAGAATTTTCTCAAAGAATCAAACTTTGGCTGCTTTTCTAACGGCAAAAAGCTCACATACGGCAAATACTCTTTGTTGAATAGATCCCCCAAAGATTCAGGCACCTCTTTTTCTAAGGCTGTCTCAACTAGGGCTACTTTTTCTGGTTTAATGGATGGAAAATAGTATCCATTTCGTTCCTCATCACTTGCAGCTAAGGAAACATTTAAACCTAAAACTAGAATCAAACTTGAATATTTAAGTATGGACATGGCTACTTTCTCTCATTTTATTTTTTAAAAAAACATGTAAATTAACGACTTATAAACTATATAGCATATTTTTTTATAATTCACCAAATAAGGAGCAATTCACATGTTATGCAAAAATTGCAAGGAGGTATTGACCTTAATCGCATACCGCTGTAATTTGATGGGAAAATCCGCCGATGATTAACAGAAAATAGAGGGAGTTAACATGAAAAATGAAACGGTAACCCGGGCCCAGATTAGTGAAGCCCTTAGAAAAAGGCTAGGCCTAACACGTGCTGAATCTTTAAATTCTATTGATTGCGTACTGGATGGGATCACGGAAGTATTAAAAGAAGACAAAGAGGTGAAGCTGCCTTTGTTTGGTGTGTTCTTTTCCCGTCAAAAGAAAGAACGGGTAGGGCGCAATCCTAAAACACTGGAAGAAGCCAAAATTACAGCGCGACGCGTTACAGGATTCCGGTTATCCCGCCTGATGAAAGACCGCGTAGATATGTCTTTGAAAAAAAGAAACACACAACAATATAAATAACCTTGAATTATACAAGAATTTGCGTGTATAGTTTTGGTCTAAGTCGGAGCGTGGCGCAGCCCGGTAGCGCACTACGCTGGGGGTGTAGGGGTCGTGGGTTCAAATCCCGCCGCTCCGACCATTTTATTGTTAGATTATTTTCCCAATGCTCTCCATTATCTACACCACCGTCCCATCCTTGCACATAGGACGAGCCATATCTAAACACCTTCTTGAACAAAAACTGATTGCATGTGCCCATATACTGCCAGCTGGGGAATCTCTATATATATGGCAGGGAAAACTTGAAATAACCGGCGAACATATCTTAATTATCAAAGCTCGGTCTGATTTTTTTCAAAAAATTAAGGAACAAATTGCGCGGCTTCACCCCTATGAATGTCCCTGCATTCTGGAATGGGATATCAAGAATTCAAATACCTCATTTCTTCAATGGGCTATTGGCTTATCGGGAGAGGTAACATAATACCGCTTTGGTTTTCTTTAATTAAAGCTTGCTTTTTTATGAAAATTAAAATAAAAACTGATTCAATATATTTTAATTTTTAGGCGTAAACAAATGAAAACATTTTCTATTAAAGAATCAGAAATCAAAAAAGAGTGGCATTTGATTGATGCAACCGATTTGGTTGTAGGTCGATTAGCCAGCATTATTGCAAACCGTCTTCGCGGCAAGCATAAACCAGAATTCACCCCCCATATGGATTGTGGTGACAATATTGTTGTGATTAACGCTGAAAAGGTAGCGTTCACAGGAAACAAGTTAAAAGATAAAATCTTTTATTGGCACACCAATCATCCAGGCGGTATCAAAGAGCGCTCTATGGAAAAAATATTAAATGGCAAAAAACCTGAACGCGTTTTAATTAAAGCAGTAGAACGCATGATTACCCGTGGGCCCCTAGGTCGTCGTCAGATGGGGAATCTGTACGTTTATGCTGGTTCCGCACATCCCCATGATGCTCAACAGCCTCAAATTTTAGATGTGGCGTCCATGAATAGAAAAAATAAAAGGGCTTAAACTATGGCAATCACTGTAAAAAAGACAACAGAAACAAAAAACACCTCGACTCAGGCTCAGAAAAGCCTGAAGACATACGCAACTGGTCGCCGTAAAGATGCCGTAGCCCGCGTATGGATTCAACCCGGTTCTGGAAAAGTATCCGTAAATAATCGCGACTGGGAATCTTACTTTGCCCGTCCGGCTTTGCGTATGATCATCAATCAGCCATTAGCGGTAGCCCAACGCGCAGGTCAATATGACATTATCTGCACCATCGTAGGTGGCGGTTTATCTGGGCAAGCAGGCGCCCTTCGTCATGGCATTAGCCGGGCTTTGGCCGAATACGAACCCGCATTGCGCACTGTTCTAAAATCCAATGGATTCCTAACACGTGATAGTCGTGTAGTAGAGCGTAAAAAATATGGTCGGGCTAAAGCTCGTCGTCGTTTCCAATTCTCGAAACGTTAATTTCTTTATACCCAAGGGACCCACTTCCTTTTTTTTGCAAAATAAGGGAAGTGGCTTTCTCTCAATCTAACAGAAGCAGACTTTTCTAACTCATATCTAATCAGCCTAATCTCCCTCAAACATTCCTCTAGTTTGAACATATTCTTTTCAAGATTCACTAAAAATCCCCCTTCCTTTTTCCCTGTATTAAGTATAGATTAGTTAAAGCTAATTTTTAAAAACGTTCAGAGTATATCATGTCGCTTATTTCAAGATTTTTCCGTTTTATGTCCTCGGATATGGCTATTGACCTAGGCACAGCCAACACACTGGTTTATGTAAAAGGCAAAGGTGTGGTTCTCGATGAGCCTTCCGTAGTAGCAGTTTCGACTGTAGCGGGAAAAAAACAAGTATTAGCCGTAGGTGAAGAAGCTAAAATGATGGTGGGGCGCACCCCTGGTCATATCCAGGCCATACGCCCCCTTCAAGATGGTGTAATTGCCGACTTTGATGTGGCTGAAGAAATGATTAAGCATTTTATTCGCAAAATTCATAATCGAATTATGTTAGCCCGTCCCCAAATTATTATTTGCGTACCCTCAGGCTCCACAGCCGTTGAACGACGGGCGATCCAAGAATCTGCAGAAAGTGCAGGTGCTCGATCAGTTTTCCTCATTGAAGAAAGCATGGCTGCTGCCATAGGATCGGGTTTGCCGGTAACCGAACCCACAGGTTCCATGGTGGTAGACATTGGGGGGGGCACCACTGAAGTGGCCATTATTTCCTTAGGTGGAATTGTTTATGCCCGATCCATTCGCGTAGGCGGAGACAAAATGGACCAAGCCATCATTTCTTATGTGCGTCGGAACTATAACCTTTTAATTGGTGAATCCAGCGCCGAGCGTATTAAAAAAGAAATCGGCTCCGCTTCGGCAAAACCCTCGCAAGAAAAAGAAATGAAGGTAAAAGGGCGTGACTTAATGAATGGTATTCCCAAGGAAATCACCATTCGTTCAAAAGATGTTGCAGAAAGCTTGGCTGAACCTGTTGCCGCCATTGTGGAAGCTGTGAAAGTGGCCCTTGAAAACACACCTCCGGAACTATCTGCCGACATCGTGGACAAAGGTATCATGCTTACCGGAGGAGGGGCATTATTAAAAGACTTGGATAAGGTTCTTAGAAAAGAAACTCATTTGCCTGTGTCTATTGCCGAAGACCCCTTATCCTGTGTAGTATTAGGAACAGGGTATGCCTTAGAGCATATGGATGTATTAAAGGATGTGTTAGTTTCTCAAGTCTAACACTAAAACCTAGAGGAGGGGAGCCTCTTGAGTTTAGAGAAAAATGGTGGACCTAAGTTTTACGTTCGAAAACCTTTTCTAAAACAGGTTAATTCAACTTTTCACGCTTATCGCCAGCTTATCCTTTTTATTTTTTTGTGTTTGTTTTCTATTTTCATCCTGGTTATATCTTTATCTAACAGTTTCTTTGCCCAGCGGGCCCGGTTATTTATCATGGAAATGATCCACCCTATTGCCCGGCTAAGCCATAAACCTACCGAAGGATTAAAGGACGCCCGCACGAAAGTAGAAGACTGGATTTTTGCCTACGAGTCCCTTCAAGATTTGAAAAAACAGGTTCAATCCCTGAAAGACCGGGAGGCATATTATGCCTCCCTTAAAACGCAAAACGAGCAACTCAGAAGAATCTTGCATGTAGCCCAAAGCAATCATCATCAATTCAAAACAGTCCCGGTTATTGCCTATCCTGGAAAGCCCTTTGTGCGTGGCATTTTATTGGGTGCGGGACAAAATCAAGGTATCGAAGCACAAAAGGCCCTGGTCACCACCGAAGGCCTGGTGGGTCGTACCGTAGAATCATCCACCTCTCTTACACGAGGGATCCTTATTACGGACTTAAACTCCCGTATTCCTGTTATTATAAAACCCAGTAACCAGCATGCCATTTTGGTGGGGGACAATACCAATAAACCTGTCCTAAAATATCTTCCTTACAATACATCCATTAAAGCAGGTGAAACGGTGGAAACATCAGGCAGGGGGGGAGTATTCCCAGCGGGTGTCCCCATAGGCATTGTGGAATCCGTTTCGGGGTCAGATGCCACCGTTAAACCTCATGTTGCCTTAAACTCTTTATCCTTTGTGCAAGTTCTTAGTTATGAATTGGGCCAATTTTCCTCGAAATTTAAATAATTATGATCATTTCAGATATTACCAAAAAAATATTATGGCTAAAGTTCAAGATCATAAGCTCCCTGGGCTTGGCCCTATGTATCGATCAATTTAACCTGTTTCAATTTCTCCCCCTTCAACCCAATATTTCTTTTTTAACACTATTCTTTTGGTGGTTCTTTTTTGCTCATCAACTTTCCTTATTATTAGTTTTCATGTTTGGCCTTCTGTTTGATTTACTGAGCGGATCCGTTATGGGTGAAAACACCCTTAGTTTTATTATTTTATATGGATCTCTTTCTTTCTACAGAGAATACTATGGTCTCAATCGAGACTTTGAATGGGGGGTTCTATGGATATCTATTACGGCTTTTACAATCCTTCAAATTGTTATTCTTTCATTAATCTATCAAAGAATAATCTTTTCCTGGGGGCATCTAGGGAACAACTTAATTAACGTTTTGTTCTATCCGGGGTTGAAATCCTTGCTGATAAATTGGACAAAGGAGAATGACTAATGATTCCAGCCGGTCATTCATCTTTTTTCCAAAGATTGACCTATTTAGGCTGGATTCAGGCTTTTACGGCCTTAATTATTATAATTCGTCTTTTTATTTTACAGGTATTGTATTCAGAAGAATATAAAAACCTAGCCGAAGAGAATCGTACTCGGGTTCGTGTAAACTTTGCCCCCCGGGGCCATATCCTTGACCGATGGGGAGATTCTATTGTCAAAAATATTAAAAGCTATAACGCTATTATTGTGCCGCAGGAATGTGGAAATTTAGAAAAAGCGCTTGAGATCGTTACACCTCTTTTGAACCTTACGCCAACCGAAAAAAATAACATTTTCAAGAAAGCCAAAACTCAGCCACGGTTCATACCCCTCTCTTTAAAGAATAATTTAAACTGGGATCAGGTCTCAACCCTGGAACTTCATAACACCGAACTCCCTGGCGTTTACACCGAAG
>JBKCVN010000025.1:0-106060 GCA_046317875.1 Alphaproteobacteria bacterium
GATTGTAGGTACATCCAGATCATCGCAGGAGAGGTTTGGGGAACCAACTGATGGAAGCTGTTCATGATTATGGACGCAGGTCAGGATGTTCTATGGCAACCGTTGCCACGATGAGTTTTCAAGGGGCTAAATTATTTCATGAAAAGTTAGGATACGTAAGCGATTTTGAAACGGCAGGCTATACAAACAGTTCTAGCTGCATCTTTTTAAAGCGCAGCTTGTAATGTTTAAGTTGATTGGGAGACAACAAGTGTCGCATATCATCTACCAGAAGACATGGTAGAGAAAATGGCAAGCATCCCTTATCCTAATCAAACCCTTATTTTGTGTGAACTGATTTCTGTTGGATGCCCTAATCTTAATTATAAAATACAGTTGGAAAATCAAAACCAGCCACTGATTTTGTGTATTTATTTGCCTGATAAAGATGATGCTGATCGAGAACAAAAATTTGCAGCATTAATAGAGGAAACCGTCCTGTACCCTTAACGAATTATATAGTCGTAGCTGAAGAGTATCACTTTTATGCCAGGCCCTTCAATTCGAGATCTTTTAGTGGGTGATGCTCCGTATGATCTGAGCGCGATCATGTATCAGGTGGATACAATTCTCTAAAAAATTACAGATTATTCATTAAATTATAGATGCTTCCACAGGAATTCTTTGATGTTATAAAATTTGTACAGGATTGTTTGAATGAGAAAAAAGTAGTATCTGCACTAGATCCTTTCTTCATTCCCCACTAACGATGACAAGCATCGCATTCATGGCGATTTTGATCCCCCCAATATTTTTGTAGATAAAATTAACGGTTCTTGCCTTGTGACCAGCTTTTGGACTGGGAATTTGCTTTTTCTCGATCTTACCTTTGGGATGTGGCTAACATGCTCAGATATGCCCATAAAGTGCCCCCTGAATTCCAGAACTCATTGTGATGCCTTGCAAGAAAATGGTATCAAATTGCCTCTCGATTGGCCCATAACCGCACATTTATTAATTTTTATCATCGTTGCTTGGCCTTCTTAAACGATCGAACTCTCAATGTCACCCGAACAATTAAAGAAAAGCCGCGAGAAGAGGTTGGAAACCTATTGCATAGCGTGATTTCTGGTTGCGCTTTTTCTGAATTAATGTTGGTGGAACTACTAGCAAAACAAAGGCTAAATTTTCTAAACAGATGTAGTTATTAAACAAATTCACAAACTAATTCCAAAATAGAAAATTAATTTTCTTCTTTTTTCAAAAATATATTTGACCTTTTTATAAATTATGTTATTTTATATTTAATAAATTGATATTTTTTATCGATATTTAAGTTATGGTTGAGTATAGCATTCCACTAAAAAAGAATAGTAGCCTAAGATCTGAAAACAGATGTGTTCAGACTTGGGTTTCTTTCTTTAGTATATTAAGAAACCTCCCAAAAGAAGAATATGTACGATATACCGAAGGTTTTTTGTTGTCGTTAAAGAAAGAAACCGATTTATCCTTAGATGTCTTAATTTCCACCATTCTTAAATCTTCTGATTTAAAATTTTATTTTCAACAAAGTTTCTCTGAGTTTGGTCAGGAAAGTATATTTTATCTTTTGGAGCGTATCGGCCAAATGTGGCCCCAAGAAAAAGAAATAGCTCTACGACTGAAAAATATTATTGAAAAAAATCCCTCCAGGCTTCAGTCAAAAACCAGTTGGTTCCAAGCCATTTCTTTGGATTTTTTTAATTATTTAATAACAGGGAAGCGAACCGAAATGTACATCGAAAATTTTTCTAAAAAGCCTATCTCGAGGAAGACATTAGAAAATATTCTCACATTTCCCCTTGCAAAAAAACACTTGAACTCATAGATAGTATTTAAGGTGGAAATTAAAATGTCAGTTAAAAGTAAATACTTTGATAAAAATAACCTTGATAATCATAACTTAGGTCAACCTACAGTTGATCCCACTTTTTCTCCCACACCTTGTGCCGACTATAAGAACCTAACATTTTTTTTGGAAAGAACATCCGAGTCCATTCGCCGCGCAAGTAGCATGATTCAACAGCTAGAATCTGAGGTTGGTCGATTAAAGTACGAGCTAATGGCCACCGAAAATGAATACAAAAACTTGAAACACGTGGCACATGATTTTGAAGCAGAGCTAACTAATCGCGCAGAATAGAATATCATATAGTTATAATTGATTTTTTCCATAAAAATTCAAACTAAAATGTTTTAATCTGTACTAAATTATACTTCTTAACTGATATTCCCTTTATCGTCCAACCATAACCGTGAAGATTATATAGTAATAATAATTCTACGCACCTTGAACATGTGCCTCTAAGATAAAGGACTTGTGAAACATGGATTTTTTCTTGAATCCGTTCTAATACAGTATGGGCATGAAACATCAATCACGTAATCAGGGCTTGAATATTCTTCCTCGCTCAACGGAGACCGACATCTGAAGCACAAACGTGCATCAGTTGGGCAAAGATTTGGATTAACCGCTACGCGATGGTCAAAAACAAAGCAATCACCTTCCCAAAAGGCACCACCGCATTCTTCAAAGTATTTTAAAATACCACCATCAATTTGATAAACCTCTTTAAATCCTTCTTTTTCCAGGTAAGGGGCAGCTTTTTCACAACGAATTCCCCCCGTACAAAAGGTAACGACTGGTTTGTCTTTTAAAGATGGGTCTAATTTTTTTACAGCCTCAGGAAATTCACGGAATGTATCAATATGGGGATTGATCGCATTTTTAAAAGTCCCCAATTTAATTTCATACTCGTTGCGTGTATCTAATAGAACAACCTCTTTACCGCTTTCCAGCCATTCTTTTAAAATAGCAGGTTTTAGGTGGGGTGAAGTATAAGTCTGGGGTTGAATATCGTTAATACCAAAAGCAATAGCTTCTTTTTTAAGGCGAACGAGCATGCGGTTAAAAGGTTGACGATCAGATATGCTTTCTTTTATGGGCAAATTTTGAAATAAAGGGTCTGCTTCAAAGTAGGACATAATAGAATCAATCGAGGGTCGGGATCCGGCCAGCATTAAATTGATTCCTTCGGGGCTTAGTAGGATCGTGCCTTTTAACCCGAGCTTGAGGCATTTTTCTTTTAAGCGCCTGCGTAGTGTGTCTAAATCATCTAGCGCTACAAATTTGTATACCGAAATATTAATCACTTGTGTCATACTTTGATCCTCAATAAGATGTAGAAAATACATAGATAAAATAAGGACGAGATTATGCAAAGTCAAATGGAAAGGAAAATTAGGATGCGCAATATAATTTGGATTTTGTCTTTGTTGCTTTTTCTAGTGGGGGTACCAGATACATTTTCAGCTCAAGACTCAGAAGACATTGTAGACAGTAATCTTCCTGTGGACGCGACCAATCAAAGCTCAGACATGGATTTAGCTAACAAAGACAGTAAAGTTTCAAATAAAATTTTGATGTACAGGATGTTGAATTCCCTGAGTGCAAAAAATCCTGAGACCATCGATTATTATCGTCGGTGGAAGAAAGAACGCAAGCTACAATGGTTGGCAAATCCCAAAAACTTAAAAATACCAGGAATGATTAATGAAGAAGACCCAGATATCTATTAATCCCTTTTCTTACGAGGAAGCGGCTCGTTTAGTCTTCGAGCTGGAAAAGAAAGGCTTAGAAGCTTTAAGAGATGGTTTGCCTGCTTCTTTTTCTGAGGCTATTGATCTTTTTTCCGAAATTGAGGGCCGAATTATTATAACCGGTATGGGCAAAAGCGGTCTGGTGGGTCGTAAGATTGCGTCCACTTTGGCATCCACAGGATCACCTTCTTTTTTTCTTCATCCCGGCGAGGCAAGTCATGGGGATTTAGGTATGATTACCCAGAAAGATGCTATCCTGGCCCTTTCTAACTCGGGTGAGACTCAAGAACTATCGGATGTAATTGCCTATAGTCGTCGTTCGGGGCTTAAGCTGGTGTGTATCACACAGGGGGCCAAAAGTGCCTTAGCCCAGGAATCTGATATTACCCTATTGCTTCCTTCTTTACCTGAAGCCTGTCCTAACGGGTTAGCCCCCACCACCTCTACTACCATGATGATGGCCTTGGGAGATGCCCTCGCTGTCGTGTTATTGAAGAAGCGGTCTTTCTCTAAAGATGATTTTAAATCTTTGCATCCCGGGGGTCGGTTAGGCGCACGGTTACGGAGAGTTGGTGATATTATGCATGCGGGAGCCAAAATGCCTTTGGTTCCCGAGGGAACATCCATGGCGGATGCTCTTTTAGAAATGACCTCAAAAAGTTTAGGGTGTGTAGGTGTGGTGAATAAAAAAGGTTCATTAACAGGAATCATCACTGATGGGGACTTGAGGCGCCATATGTCTTCGAACCTATTAGAAGAAAAAGTCGACCATATCATGAATTCTGAACCTAAAACCATTCTTTCTTCTGTGCTTTTGGAAGAAGCACTACACATCATGGAAGGTAAGGTAACTGTTTTGTTTGTTCTAGATGAAACACAAGCCCCCGTAGGTGTGTTGCACATTCATGATTTATTAAGAATAGGTTTATTTTAATGTCTTTTGATTCTGGTCCCTCTTTAGATAAAACGATTCACGATATTTATCGGATAAAGAAGTATAAAAAATATTTTAAATATGCTGTTTTGTTATTGATAGGTTTGTCTATCGTAGGGGTGTGGCTGTGGCCGTATGTAGAAGAAATTCCTCTTCTTTTCCTTAACCAAAAACTCTTAAAAGGCAGGCTAGAGATCAAAAACATAGATCTGAAGAAAAAATTTATTGAATCAGCTAAGTATATTGGAGGGGGTGATCGACCCTATGTTTTGATGGCGGATCGAGCCCAGCAGGTGGGGGAAGATAGGGTTGTTTTGGAACATGTGCAGGCTAGAATTACGTTAAAAAACGGAACGATTTTATCAGTTCTCGCAGAAGGGGGAGATATACAGCTAAAAAATCAACGTCATGCCAACCTTTATGGAAATGTAAATATTATTTATGAAAAGGGTGAGACTGAGATTTCGACTCAAAAATTATTTGTTGATATGAAAGAAGGATTTTTGGATACAACGGAACCGGTAGAAGGGCTAAGTTTATATGGGTCATTTAATGCACCCCAGGGTATTTATATTCATCAGGATAAGCAATTCTATAAATTGAAGGGGCCGTCCCATTTAACCATTAATCGCATTCAAAAGGATCCCGCATGAGCATGATTCGTTTAGTTTTTATGTGCATAAGCCTGATGTCCTGGGGAGTAATGGGAAAAACTGATCAAGATAAAAGTGAACCCATTCACATCTTTGGAGAAAATGGGATCGAGATAGATCGAGAACGTCAAGAAATCCGGGCTTTCAAAAATGCGTATGTAAAACGTGGAACCTCTACCGTTTTTGGTGATGTAATTTATGGATATTACAAACAAGATTCAAAGGGCAAATTAAGCTTAAGCAAAGTCGATGCTCTGGGGAATGTGAAAATTACAATGCCTGATAAGGTTCTAAGGGCCCGTGAAGGAACATATGATGTGCAAAAGGATATGATTTTTTTCCAGGGTGATGTACGGGTGACTGAGAAAAATAACCACTTAAAAGGGGATTATGCCACCATGGATCGCAAAACAGGCCAAACGCTGGTTTTGAATCATAATCCTTTAAAGGCTAAAGCTGGTTTTAATGCGCAGACTCAAAGTCAAGTTCGGGTTCTGCTTGGGGGGAAGAGGTCTGCAGAATAGCCTCTTTTAATGAAAGGGGCTTTTTCATATAAGAAGGTATTTTAATATCCCATAAATCTAATAGAGTGGGTGCAATCTGAATCGATTCTATTTTTTCTCGATAAGAAACGGGGGTTAGTCCCTTCTTATACACAATCCATACGCCCTTTGGTTGATGATAGCCTGTTCCCGGATCCCGTTCGATGAGGGAAATACCCAACTGATCGAGCCCAAGGGGTAACGCATCTTTATAAATAAACTGTTTTTCAAGGGTAAGGGTCGTTCCTTTTAAATTGCAGTTTAAGGTATTACCTGCTTGTTTGAGGGTAAAAAGAGGTTCGTTATCTGGTGTTGTAATGGCTTTAATCAGTTGGGAAAAATGTTCGCAGTCTTGCTTGGTTTTGAAAGAAAACGCGAAATCAGGTTGCATGGCGAGATTATTTTTAACGGGGCCTTCATATCCTATCCCTTTATAAAAGTGGTCAAAGTCGGTGATACGCAGTTCACCTTTATATTCCCCCCGTTCTACGGCTTCTTGGCCCATGCTGGATGCAATCATAAGAGTATACCCCTGAGCGTCTGCGAATTGCTTGAGTTTTTTTAATTGTTGATCAGCTATTTTTAAAGCTCGAATAATATTGCGTGATTTAAACTGATCTTCGTCTGTGGTGCCTTCATAATTAAACTCTTCTGGAAAGGTGTATTTCCAGTATCGATGCATCATGCCAGCCACATGGTTCGTAAAGTACGAAGAAAAATCAGGATGGGTTTCTTGTAACAAGTGATAATAAAAATCAAACGTAACGGGGGCCTGCATAACAGGGCGTAGATTTTTATACAAAGGATTTAACTGCTCATTAATCAGATGACCCGCGAGCATAAGGGCTGTTTTGATAGAGAAGCCCTGATCGAAAAAAGACAGAAAGTCTTTGATACTGTCCCAAGAAATTTTGATTCGTGCAGGTGTTTGACCCCCATCTTTTTTCGTTTGAAGCAAATTAACCCTTTGAAAAGCTTCAAGGCTTTCGGGGTATGTCTCAGGGCTGGGTGCAAACGTATCGGGAATATAAAATTTATATTGTTTCTTTTGTTTGGGAACGGGCCAAGATTGCAAGCTTCCAAATAAACCTACAGATTTTTTAGATTTTGTTAACAGCTCCCAAATAGGGGGATAGGTGTTTTTTATGTCCTGGTTTAAAAATCGGATATTGTGTGTGTCATTATAAACCCCTCGGTGTACAGTGGGCCAGGTGCTCCAGGGGTGAAGCTCTCCTGAATCATGTGTTTCCGTTGTGTATTGATGGGCATGTCTTAGAATTTCAGCAAATGTAGAATTGGGGGTTTCTTCCATGAAATAGTCAATTACTTGCCAAGGAACTTCGTTGAGTTCGTAAAATATAACTTTTATGGGAGGGATTTGAGACATTTTAATACTTCATTCACATGATTGTTAACTTTAACGGACCGCCATACTTTTTCAATCTGACCTTTTTCATTAATGAGAAAAGTCGAGCGATCAATACCTTCGTAGGCCCGTCCATAGAGTGTCTTTTGGACCAGCACATTATATAGTTGACATGCTTTTTTATCGGGGTCGGATCCTAAATCAAAAGGCAACTCATATTTGGTGGAAAAACGATTATGAGATGCCAAAGAATCTTTTGAGATTCCTAAAACTAGGCAGTTGTGATGCTGAAACTTGGCCAACTGTTCCTTAAAGTCTAAGGCCTGTTGTGTGCATCCAGATGTATTATCTTTAGGATAAAAATACAGAACAATCTTTTTTCCCAGATGTTCTTTTAAGGAAAAAACACGGTCATTGTCTGTGGGAATGCTAAACTGAGGAGCAGGGGATCCAGGCTGTAAGTCCATATATTATCCTATGTTTTTGTTTAAAAATATGCTATTTTTTAGATAAAATATGACCCATTATTAGGCAGATGGAAAGAAAAATTAAAAATATTTTTAGAATTTTATTAGCTCTTCTTTCTACTCTGGTGTTATTGGGGTTGGGGGGATTGTGGCGTTTAGCCTCTCGTCCCCTTAGGTTTGAGGCACATTCCCCCATCCTTCGTTATATCCCGTCTAATATTCAATTTTCAGAAATCTTTTTAAGTGTGGGCCAATTTTACACCATTCCCGAACTAGATTTTAGGAATGTACGGTTTAAAACAAATAAAATAGAGATTAAAGCACCCCGGCTTTTTGCAAGCTGGAATTTAGCACACCTTTTGAAAGGTGATTTTAATATCTCAGCCATCCGATTTGAACAACCAGATCTTTATATTTTGCCCTCGGAAAGACCGGAAGATCCTAATTCCTCTTTGGGGAGCCAGCTGAGGGATATTTTCAATGGTATTCCCGTGAAGTATCTGGAAATGACCCGAGCCAATCTGTCTTTTGATTATGAGCATAAAAAAATTCAGATAGAGAATTTAGATTCTTATGTTTTAAAACTGCCGAGACTAACAAATTTCCAAGCTTCGGGACGGCTTAAAAGGGGGATGCCCCAGGGGTTTGAGTTTTCATTAAAAGGAAGCCTTGAAAATGAAACTTTGTCTGTAAAAATCCAATCTAACTTAAAACAAATTATTTTGGCGGATGTTCCCATATCAAAAGCTTTACAAGCCTATACACGCTTTTATGATCGCCCGATTGATGTGGATATTTTGGTTAATGATGCACCCACTCAGAAAGAAACATCTTTTGAAGGTGAGTGCTTGTTTAATACAAATACATCCTCACCAACAAGTGTTCGCATGAAGGGAATCAAAAAACCTGCCGAATTTATTCTGAATATGGGGTCTCCTGAAGTAAATATAGCTTCTTTACCGAACATTTGGTTGCCTGTGGCGATTGATTTGCGAAAGTGGATTATAGAATCAGTACGTGAGGGTATTTTAAAGGATGTGGATTTAAAGTTTCATTTTGCTTCGGTGGGACAGGATCTGGAATTGAAAAATTTTTCTGGAACAATGGGAGTTAAAGATGGAAAAGTTCTTTATTTAAAACAGTTGCCTGTCCTGGAAAAAATAAAAGGTCATTTGAATTTTTCAAGGGATAAAGCCGAGATCGATATAGATGAGGGTGCTATAAAAGATTTAGAAATCAAAAAAGGAAAAGTTCTTTTATCTAATTTAAGAAAACCGGTGTTTAATCTTAAAACCACCCTACCTTTTACCAGCTCTTTCCGCACCGTTGTATGGTGTCTCAATCATCCTGTGCTGCGCAAAAGCTTGGATGTAAAAATTATGGCTAAAGGTGGCAAGATAGGCGGAAGTGTGGGGCTTGCTATGCCTGTAAAAAAAGACCTTAAACCCCAAGAAATCCAACTACAGGTAAAATCGAATCTTAAAAGCGGTGATTTTGTTCTGAATACAGAGAATCGTAACATATCTTTTAAAGATACGAACCTGTCTTTTGAAAAAGATCAACAAAAATTGCGAATAAAAGGCAATGGGTCGATTGATGGGTTCAAATCAGACTTTATGCTTGAGGACTATTATGCACCTGACTCGCTAGTGAAGAGTCAAAAAAAACTAAAGGGGTCAGGAGATTTTAAAGGTCTTCTCTCTCTTTTTCCATCTTGGCTTAGGGGATACCTTAAAAGCCCCCAAGGGGGAGAGGCTATCCTTGATTTTACCTCAGTCGAGGATAAGGATGGTTTTAATAAAATAGAAGTCGATTTAGACTTGACCCAATCGAGCCTTTCCGTGCCTGTTGTGAATTGGGATAAGCGTAAGGGTGAGTCTGCTAAAATAGAAGTGGATTTGGTCACCAAAGATCATAGGATTCATCAATTTAAGAAAACTTCCTTTAATAGCAAAGATCTGAAGTTTCAAGGGAATGTGAAGCTTGATGATCAGGGCCAAATTTCAGAAATTTATTTTGCACCCCTAGTCATCAAAGGGGCAAAGGCCACGGGTAAGGGTGCACTTAAAAATGGAATATGGAATATTGTGTTTCATGTTCCTTCTATAAACTGTGCCGCACTTCTTGACGCCATGAAAGTAGGTTCATCATCTGGTAAACGTCAAGAAAGACCCTCTTTAAACTTAGATATAAAGATTGGTCAATTAACCTTTAAATTTCCTTATAAATATAAAAATTTAAGTATCTTTAGTAAAATTCGAAAAGGAGATGTTCATTTTTTAGAACTTACAGGGATAGAAGAAGACCAAAAGATCTCTATTTTATATAAGCCCCAGAATGAAAATATGGTTTTAGATCTTCAGATCCCTCGGTTAGATACTCTTTTAGAAGGATTAGAAATTTCCGAGCATGTCAAATCCAAAAAAGTACAAATTCAAGCTTCTAAACCCCTTTCCAATTTAGATTATCCCCTAAAAGGAAAACTTTTTATCGAGGAATTAAAAATTTTGAATGCCCCGGCATTTGCAAAGCTTCTGAACTTAATTTCGATCGAAGGGTTGATCGGGGCTTTAAGTAAAAAAGGGCTTATCTTTAACGATAACTATGCCAAATTTGAATACAAGGATCAGAAAATAGCCTTGCGCCGTTCACGGATTATGAATAGTGCCATTGGCATTACGGCCAAAGGATATGTGGATTTCAAGAAAAAAACATTAGACTTAGAGGGGGTATTGGTTCCAGCTAATTTTTTGAATCAGTTGATTGGCAAAGTGCCCTTAATTGGAAGGTTTTTGACGGGAGGGAAAGACCAAGGGCTGTTCTCTGTTTCCTATGCCGCAAAGGGACCCTTTAAAGACCCCGAGATCATCAGCAACCCCTTAGGGGTAGTGGCCCCTAATATCGTTAAATCTTTATTTGGAGATCTGGCAGGTAAGAAAAAACCAAAACCCACCTTAGTGGAAACCCCTGCCGGCTAGGCTTTGGGGGATTGGGCTTGCTTTTCGTATAAGGAAATGGCCAGGGCATTTGATACATTCAGGGTAGGGAAAGAGGGATTTGTAGGGAGTTTGATCAGCTCGTCACAGCGTTCCTTGGTAAGCCGGCGTAATCCTTTTCCTTCGGCCCCCATTATCAAGGCCACCTTTCCAGAGAGTTGGGCTTCCCGGATTGTAGAAGCCCCTGCTTCGTCTAGGCCGTAACACCAGAAACCTTGGGTCTTTAAAAAATTTAATGTGCTGGCCAGGTTGGTGACTTCTATAATCGGTACTACCTCTAAGGCCCCAGAGGCCGTTTTTGCTATGATACTGCTATCCACATTTGAACTATGATCGCTGGTTATAATAAGACCCTCTACATAAAAAGCAGCGCAGGATCGCAGAATGGACCCCACATTATGAGGATCGGTAATCTGATCAAGAATAACTAATGTGGAATTATCAGACGCATTCTCACAGATTTCTTCAATAGATAAACTGGGTAATGCGCTGGTTTCAAGAACGATTTGTTGGTGAACGCTATGGGGGGGTATTTTTTGTTCCAATTCTGATACTGAGATTACTTTGACAGGGGGCAAAGAGGCTGAGGGAAGCTCTTTTGCCAAGATTTGGCTTTTAGGGGTCAGATACAGAACCTTATGACGTCGTCGAGGGTTATTCAGGGCTGCCTTTACGGCATGAAGCCCAAACAAAATTTGTTTACTCATGCAAGCTCTTCCACGTTGATAATGTTGGTGGTGCCTGGTTGCCCAAAGGGGACACCAAAGGTGATAACAACACGATCCCCTTTATTAGCTAATTTATGGCTTTTTACAATAGATAAGGCTTTTGCTGTGAGCTCTTCAAAATATTTTATCTTTTCGTTCAGAACGATAGGAACGACACCCCATGCCAAGGTTAAACTTCTAGCCACCAAGGCAGACTCTGTTAATGCCACAATAGAACAAGGGGGGCGTTTGTGCGATTCTCGCAAAGCCGTTCCCCCCGTGGTGGTAAAGGTGACAATTAGTTTGGCATCCGTATCATAGACTATTTGTTGACTGGCCGATGTAATGGCGTCTGAAATTGTATTCTCTAACCGAGGCAAGGTTGCTTTTAGCATACGGCCATAAAAGGAATCTTGTTCCACATTCAGAATTATTTTAGTCATGATGTGAACTGATTCTAAGGGGTATTTGCCTGTGGCAGATTCGGCAGATAGCATAACAGCATCTGCCCCATCATATACTGCGGTTGCTACATCTGACGCCTCGGCACGCGTGGGTGTGGGGGCATGAACCATGGATTCCAGCATTTGTGTGGCCACAATGACGGGTTTGCCCTGGGCCCGGGATAAACGAACGATTTTCTTTTGGAGGGCGGGCACATTTTCGGGTGGGAATTCTACCCCTAAATCTCCGCGTGCCACCATAATTCCATCGGCTTCTTTTATAATTTCGTCCAAGTGATAGATCGCTTGAGGCTTTTCAATTTTTGCAATAATTTTTGCCGAGTCTTCTACATAGGTTTTTAGCTGCCTGATATCATCCGGGTGTTGAACAAAAGAAAGCGCAATAAAATCAAAGTCACGTTGAAGAATGAATTTCAAATCTTCTAAGTCTTTGGGCGTGAGGGTGGACGACGGAATAAAATCCTCGGGAATATTTACGCCCTTATGATTTGAGAGCGTTCCCCCCCGTTCTACAATGGTTTCGATGGCTTTAGAGGTGACTTGATTAACCTTCAAATTAATCTTTCCATCATCCAATAAAATTTTGCTGCCTTTGCGGATATGGCTATAAACTTCGGGGTGTGGGAATGAAACCCGTTTCTGTGATCCGGGAGAGGACAAAAGATCTAAAGAAAAAGTTTGACCTTTTGATAATACCACCGACTCGGCTGAAAAAGATCCAATCCGAAATTTGGGGCCTTGTAGGTCTGCCAAGACCCCCACCGTAACGCCTAGTCTTTTTTCAATAGAACGAATAGTCTTTAAGTTGGTTCCATGGGTTTCGTGGGTTCCGTGAGAGAAATTTAATCTGAAGATATTCACACCTGCGGTGATCAAACTCTCAATCATCTGCGGATTGCTGCTGGCGGGGCCCAAAGTGGCAATGATTTTGGTGTTTTTGGTAGAAGGGGACTGTTTCATTTACGGTTATACATTTCCATAGGTTCCTCAAAGATATCTTAGGTTGTTTCATCAAACAAGCCTTATGAGGGATATTGAAGATTTTTATTCAGTTTACCTCCTTTAAATGATGGCTTTACCCTAAGGATTATCATGCTTATGTGGGCGAAGTTATTTATATAATAAAGCAGATGTTAAAAAATGCTTGCAAGTTATGAAACTTGTCATTATTTTGTGAACAGTCATGGGGCTATAGCTCAGCTGGGAGAGCGCTACAATGGCATTGTAGAGGTCAGCGGTTCGATCCCGCTTAGCTCCACCAGCTTTTTGGTGATATGGTTATGGGCTTGTAGCTCAGTTGGTTAGAGCGCGCGCTTGATAAGCGTGAGGTCGGAAGTTCAAGTCTTCCCAGGCCCACCATAGCCCTTTGATCCCAGATTCCTTTTGTGGGGGTGTAGCTCAGCTGGGAGAGCGCCTGCTTTGCACGCAGGAGGTCATCGGTTCGATCCCGTTCACCTCCACCACTTATTTGTTAAATAAAAAAACAAAAAATAGTAATAGATAAAAACACTATCTTCTCCAAGTTATACCTTAAGTTCCTCATTTTTAGGTCTAGCCAATAATACAAGTTTCCCAAAACTAATTAAAGTGATGTTCCTAGATACTGTGAAGAATTGAATGATCACTATAAAAATGGTCAGCCGACTTAGAATATACGTTTTCGTTCTTTTCTTTTTTCATGATGATGCCTTTAGTTTTTTTCTAAGTCCGCCTGGTTTTTTACATCATAAATTTGCTAGGGTCGGTCTTGTTTAGGGGGGGTGAGCAGAAAATATATTTCAAACTTCTAGAAAAGCCATACAAAAAACTATGTACACAAGAAGGAAGCTATCCCAGATTAGCGGTTATAGGCACGTTACGTTTCATTTCTTTTTCTATTTTAATTTTCCCACCTTGTATTGAAAAAAGAAATCAGAAAAAATATAAGTCTAAATTCTGCTGTTTAAGACAATGATTCCCAGGTCCAATCTAGGGCTTTCCAATACGGTGATCTTTTTCTTTTCTTATCCACATAGTTGTTATAAAGACTTCTAAATTGGACTGCCATTTCCCTTAAAACCTTTTCTGCTTCGGGGGTTAGGTTCTCCTCCTCAATCAGCATAAGGGGATGAATTTTATTATCCTTAAAAAGGGGCTCCCTTAACTTTTTTTGTAAGGACTCGGGGTGGCGAACCAAGAAATCCACAGCATCTGCCAGTTCTTCAAATGATTTGTATGCGGTGGCATCAATAAATGAATCGGGGTTGAAAAACTCTCGTACGGTTTCAGCGTCGCCCCAGTAAATGGGAATGGCCCCTACTTTATACGCATTGATAATTTTTTCTGTTACATAGCCTTTGTGATTTCTGTTCTCTATGGCCATCACAAAATTATAGTCTTTTAGAAGATTGTCTAAATCCCCATATCCCCCTGGTGCCTTATGTCCTGGGGTTGTAGAGCATTTACCCATTCCAATTGCTTGATCATTCCCCAGTTTTTTCTTAAGGGCATGAAAGATTCCTTCACGCTCAGGGGTGCAATCGCTGGCAATGTAAGCCACCTGCTTGCGACGGATCTTGGCATTTTTCCTGATTTGGTCGGCGCTCTCGAGCATGTTTTTTAAAGTTGAATAAGCATAGGTAAAAAACGGAAAGAAAATAAAATTTTCAGAAGCTTTTCTCCGGCTTGCCAGCTCGGCAAAGGGATAGCCCGTGGCTCGGAATCGGCGCCACCGCAGGCTTTTGTTCTCTATAGACAGGGCAAAATAAGGGGCGCGTATGTGTTGTTGGTCAATCGCTTCTTCGGGCTGTCCATAGTATCCCGTTATAATAAGGTGGGGAGACGTAGCCTGGTCATCGTAAATAATTTTATAGTCTGGAAAAGCAAAAACAAGAATACGCTTCAGGGCACGAGGTAGCCCAACGCCTTCATTTCTGATAATGAACTGACCTTTGGGTAATGGCATTTTAAAATCCCACTTGGTGCAACATTCATTAAAAGTCGCCCATAAAAAATATTGGTAACGATTGACGAGGGCTAATAAAAGGGAAAGGGCAAGTAGAAGCCCAATTAGCTTTTTAACAAATTTTGTTTTAGGTTTTTTATCCATAATATTCATGGGGACATGATACCGAAAAACACGGGGTCGTCAAACTTTAAGGGCTTGCGCACTAAAAATTATGGAAAGGATATAGTCTTTATGGTATCTTAATAAAAAAACAGAGGGGGTTCAAATGCAGCATCGTACTTTTTTTGCCATTTTATTTTCCATGCTTTTTATTTGGGGCACAGAGGGGATCTCTGCTTCAAAACAGGTCTTAATCACTTTTTCTTCTGGAAAGATTTTTGCAGACGGTTCTTTGTCCCAAGCGGGTGCCTATCGGTCCAAACAAGATTTATTAAAAGTGTGGGGAGTGAACAATAAAAATATAATCGAGAAACTTTTCTCTGCCCCTTCTGATGCTGATCGGCTTTCAGTCTTAGTGCAAAATAAAGATCAGATAAAAAATCTGCCGGGTGTGAGCCTAGACTTTACTTCCAACATGGTCACTGTTAATCAGCCGGCTGCTAAACCTCAACCCCCTAAACCTGCGAAAAAAGTAAAGGTTCAGGCTGTGACAGCGCCTGCAGCAGCATCTTCAGTGCAATTTAATCCTATCGATGTGCAGGCTAGGGATGGCCTTAGCCCTGACCAAGCAGCTGTACGCCTTCAATCTGCCTGGAGAGGGCATCGGGTCCGAGATAAAAAGGCGCAGGGGGATTATGAGTCCGATTCTGAAATAAAATCTTTGAGAAAAGATGTTTATGACTTGAAGAAACGTTATCAGCGTGACAAAAAACTCTATAACGAAGCCAAGGCAAAATTTTATGAAGGCACTTTTAGGACAATTGATGAAAAAGATGAGGATTTAAAAGAGTATTCTGAAAACGGAGAGATGAGCAAGATCTTGACTGCTCGAGGAATGCCTTTAGTAGATGATTTAAAAGATTATGATCGACATAGGGAAGAAATAGAAGGGGAAGACAGGACGCCTTCTTTGAAGAAGTATGATCAACCAAGAGGCCGAAATCGCAACCCTAGCCCTGACAGAGGCCCTGATTGGGAAATCTTAAATGAATTCATCTCCAAGCATGCTCAAAATATAGAGCAGGGCTTTAAAGGGTTAGAGAATGATGGTCTGCGTAAGAAGCTTTGTGTCTGTGTTTTAGAGCCTGATTTTTATTTGAAGGCTCAGGCGTTGGGAACATTAAAACGAGCACGCCTTGTGAGTTTATGTCAGGGGTATGCTCCAGAAATAGCTGCTCAAGGAAAGTTCATCCAACGTTCCAGGTCTGCTTCACCCGATAGGGAAAAAATTAATTTGAAAAAGCGCACTGTTGTGCGGCTTGACCCTCCTTCTAGGGGTCGCTCTCCCTCTCCTGTTCCCTTAACGCGTGGTAGGTCCCCTTCTCCTGAGCCTGTTGTGCAGGTGGATCGTACACCTTGGGTTCGATCAGATACTCCTCCTGCGCCGGGGGCAACTTCCGTAAGAACATCTCGGTCTCCTAGTCCGCAAAGAATGACTCATGCCGGGGGAGGGGCAAACTCGTCGCATGTATCTGATATGACTGCAGACCCAGTGCCTGAAGAGATTAAAGTAACCAGTACGATGTCTTCTCTTGCAAAAGGTTTAAGCGAAATCAAAGAAGAGATGCAGAGGAAACTCTTGGCTAAAGAGAAACGAAAAGATCTTGAATCCCAAATAAAGAAGGTTCAGAAAGACATAGATGAAGCAAAAGAGAATTATGATAACTTGCTTGTTATTATCAGTGTTCTTAAAAAAGATCTACCTGATGCCGAATTTGGTTTCAATAGACAGCCATTTAAGAGCCAGGGGCATTTTCAAAAATTCCAGAAAGAACACTCTGGTTTAGAAGGGGAGGAATATTTCGTGAAACTTTTTGATTATTTGAAACCCTATGCTCGTAACTTATCTCCACACGATTGGGCTCAAATACAGGCAGCTGAAAATCTTTTAAAACAAGCACGCTTGCATTTATCCCAAGGCCAAACTCAGCTGGCTCGGCTTAATACAGAAATGTTAAGGCTAAACTGATAAAGTAGGCCATAAGTTGGTAATAAAAAGCAGGCATTATGCCTGCTTCTTTATAATATCTTTGTGGGCACAAAGGCTTTAATTTTTTATTACCCTCATAAACTTATATAAATTATTACTGAATAAAGTATGCGGATCCCATTTTTCTTTGATGCGTAACCATTCATGAAGATTAGGGTAAATCTTCAAAAGTTGGTCTTTCGAAAAATGAAGGCGGTAGGGCAAATAGAATGTACCCTTCAGGCCAAGGGTTTGATTAATAAGATCTTGGGTAAATCGTTTCATTTTTTCTTCTTCTGTTATTCCTAAGGGTTAGGACAACAGCAAAACAAAAGCAAACATATCTTGGGGTGCATAAGGCAAAAGGGAAATAGAATCTTTTTTGACTTGGCGCATGGTGATGTTCAATAAATTAACTTTATTCTTTTAAATGGATTTTTTTAGAATCCTGATAAATTTGGATGTATGGGGCGGTGGTATAAAGTACTCTTGCAAAATATCCGTTCTTTCTTGGTCTAGGGGCCACAGGGTGTGGATATCTGTGGTCATGGCCATATTTCGTGAAATAGCGGGGCGTGAGGTTGAATAAAGGGAATAAAGTTTTTCTGCCATCCACCGAATAGTTTTGCCCAAAGGAATATATTGGGATAGTCGAAAGATGCCTCGCTTCCATGCTACCAAAGATTCTTTCAAAGTATTGTGCGGTTGAACTTGAGAATTACATTTTTCATACCAAAACAAGCCTGCTTCCTCTATGGCTGACAGGGTGTTTCCTGGAAACAATAGTTTTATGTGCAATATATCTGGGGAAGTGAGCATGATAGGCGGGGGTGTAGAATGGCTCGATCATCAAATATGCGACCATTAAAAAAAATCATGAAAATCAAAAATATGGCAGGGAATTGTTATTTGTGTGTTCGATTCCAACCTTGGGCCAAAGAAATAAAGTTGTTATAAGCCTAAGAACCATTCTTGTACGATGCAACCAGAAACAAAAATAAAACAGTAGAGATTTTAAAAAAAGTTTAAAGAAACCCCTTGACGTGGGGGTGAAGATTCTCTATACACATGGTTACCCCCACTTCGGTGGGACTGTTGATTGAAATCGTAAACAAAAGAGTAAACACTAAGTTTTTCCAAGTTTTTCTGAAAAGAAAAATAACGAAACACACGAAACGTATCTCTACATGATTAATTCACATGTAGAAGCGTGAGAATACATATCACTGTATATGAAGTCTCAATAAAGCGTTTTAAGAGCATTTGGTGGATGCCTTGGCATTAAGAGGCGATGAAAGACGTGGTACGCTGCGATAAGCGACGGGGAGGTGCGAACAACCTTTGATCCGTCGATCTCTGAATGGGGGAACCCACTGCATTACGCAGTATCCTGTTCTGAATACATAGGACCAGGAAGCAAACCCGGCGAATTGAAACATCTAAGTAGCCGGAGGAAAGGAAATCAAACGAGACTCCGTTAGTAGTGGCGAGCGAACACGGACCAGGCCAGTCTCTATAAGAAGAACACTTTGAATCATCTGGAAAGGTGAACTAAAGAGGGTGATAGTCCCGTAGAAGTAATGTCTTTTTTTAGAGCTTGAGTAGGGCGGAACACGTGAAATTCTGTCTGAAGATAGGGGGACCATCCTCTAAGCCTAAGTACTCCTTAATGACCGATAGTGAACAAGTACCGTGAGGGAAAGGTGAAAAGAACCCCAAGTAGGGGAGTGAAATAGATCCTGAAACCAAATGCTTACAAGCAGTCAGAGCACCATTAAGGTGTAATGGCGTACCTCTTGCATAATGGGTCAGCGAGTTAGTCTCTGTAGCAAGCTTAAGCCGATAGGTGTAGGCGTAGCGAAAGCGAGTCTGAATAGGGCGATTAAGTTACAGGGATTAGACCCGAAACCGGGTGATCTACCCATGGACAGGTTGAAGTTGCGGTAACACGTAATGGAGGACCGAACCATATGCTGTTGCAATAGCTGTGGATGATCTGTGGGTAGGAGTGAAAGGCTAATCAAACTCGGAAATATCTGGTTCTCCGCGAAATATATTTAGGTATAGCGTCAGAGGGTTACCATCGGGGGTAGAGCACTGGATAGGCTAGGGGGGAGCAATCTCTACCAAACCTAACCAAACTCCGAATACCGATAAGTATACTCTGGCAGACAGACTACGGGTGCTAAGGTCCGTGGTCGAAAGGGAAACAGCCCAGACCGCCATCTAAGGTCCCCAAGTCATCATTAAGTGGGAAAGGATGTGGGAAGGCCAAGACAGCTAGGAGGTTGGCTTAGAAGCAGCCATCCTTTAAAGAAAGCGTAACAGCTCACTAGTCTAGTTAAGCCGTCCTGCGCCGAAAATGTACCGGGGCTAAAATGATGCACCGAAGATGCGGACTTTAGAAGTTTATCGTGACTTCTAAAGTGGTAGCGGAGCGTTCTGTAAATCTGCGAAGGAGCACGGTGACGTGCTCTGGAGATATCAGAAGTGAGAATGCTGACATAAGTAACGACAAAGCATGTGAGAAACATGCTCGCCGAAAGTCCAAGGTTTCCTGCGCAAGGTTAATCCGCGCAGGGTTAGTCGGCCCCTAAGGTGAGGGCGAAAGCCGTAATCGATGGGAACAAGGTTAATATTCCTTGACCAGTCTGAAGTGACGAAGGTCGTAAGGTGTATTCCATTAATGGATTTGGGATGCATTGAAGAACTTCCAGGAAATAGCTCAGACATATGACCGTACCCGAAACCGACACAGGTGGATGAGTAGAATATACTAAGGCGCTTGAGAGAATTATGTTGAAGGAACTCGGCAAATTGACCCTGTAACTTCGGAAGAAAGGGTACCCATTTTTGGGCAACCAGAGATGGGTGGCACAGAATAGGGGGTGGCGACTGTTTATCTAAAACACAGGACTATGCTAAGTCGAAAGACGATGTATATGGTCTGACGCCTGCCCGGTGCTGGAAGGTTAAGAGGAGGGGTGCAAGCTCTGAATTGAAGCCCCAGTAAACGGCGGCCGTAACTATAACGGTCCTAAGGTAGCGAAATTCCTTGTCAGGTAAGTTCTGACCCGCACGAATGGCGTAACGATCTCCCCACTGTCTCCAACATAAACTCAGTGAAATTGAATTCTCCGTGAAGATGCGGAGTACCCGTGGCTAGACGGAAAGACCCCGTGCACCTTTACTGCAACTTTACAGTGGTATTAGGGTGTTCATGTGTAGGATAGGTGGGAGCCGATGAAGCTTTGACGCAAGTCAGAGTGGAGGCGTCCTTGAAATACCACCCTTGAATGCTTTGATATCTAACCACAAGCCCTGAATCGGGCTTTGGGACCCTGTATGGTGGGTAGTTTGACTGGGGCGGTCGCCTCCCAAAGAGTAACGGAGGCGCGCGAAGGTAGGCTCAGGCTGGTCGGAAATCAGCTGTAGAGTGCAATGGCATAAGCCTGCTTAACTGCGAGACTGACAAGTCAAGCAGAGACGAAAGTCGGTCATAGTGATCCGGTGGTTCTGTATGGAAGGGCCATCGCTCAACGAATAAAAGGTACGCCGGGGATAACAGGCTGATCTCCCCCAAGAGTCCACATCGACGGGGAGGTTTGGCACCTCGATGTCGGCTCATCACATCCTGGGGCTGAAGCAGGTCCCAAGGGTATGGCTGTTCGCCATTTAAAGTGGTACGTGAGCTGGGTTCAGAACGTCGTGAGACAGTTCGGTCCCTATCTACCATGGGTGTTGAAGAATTGATAGGATTTGTCCCTAGTACGAGAGGACCGGGATGAACGTACCTCTGGTGTACCGGTTGTTCCGCCAGGAGCATCGCCGGGTAGCTATGTACGGACGGGATAACCGCTGAAAGCATCTAAGCGGGAAACCCACCTAAAAACTAGTTCTTCCTATGAGAGACGTTGTAGACCACGACGTTGATAGGCTGGGTGTGGAAGCGTGGTAACACGTGAAGCTAACCAGTACTAATATCTCCATCGGCTTTATTGATCTTCATGTACAGTGATCTGTATTTTGGGTCTTATTAAAAGTCGTTTTTTAAAACACATCCTTAATAAAACTTAAGCTAACGTTTTCCAAGTGTTGCTCTTTTGTTTCCTTTTCAATAAAGGAAGCCCCTAGATAACCTGGTGGTTATAGCGAGGAATCTACACCCGATCCCATCCCGAACTCGACCGTGAAAGTCCTCTGCGCCAATGATACTACACCTCGACGTGTGGGAAAGTAGGTCGCCGCCAGGTTTTCTAGGGGCTTTTTTTATCCCCTACTGAATGCGGTATTATTTATTTGAGGAAATAAATTTTCCTTATGTGTTTTCTTCTCCCTATTTAAACAGTTATGTTTTTATTTTAGGTACCCAAAAAATTCTATGCCCTAATTCAACAGCAAATAAAAAAGATTTCCACTCTGCAGAATATCTCTGAGTTGTTTATGCTATAAAATGCTCTATTAACCTTTTCTGAATTTCTTTACTTAACTTGGGGCCGACACTTTTTTATTTTAAGTACTTTGATAGACTAATTTGCATAAAGCTTTTAATAAATCATCCTAATCACTTTTCCCCCGGCTGTACTTCTCGCATAAATTCCTTGCCTATTGTACTTCAAAATATGATGTCTAACCCCCTTATCTTTCTAATTAAAATGTAGCCTTTCTAGTTCGAGGTGTGTATAAAGAAAAATAATCCCATAAAAATTAAGAACATAAAGGAATGGATACAATAATAAAATCTTTCTTCTAGCTCCTTTTTTTCTTTCCCTTTAGAAAGCACAAGGCCTGTTCTAAAATGAAGTGCAACACCGAAAAGTGTTTTGTGAGAAACAAGACAGAGAACGGAGTTGCAAGTGAGAAGGTACCGACAAATAAAGAAAGAGGAAAGAACAAAGATGGCAGAGATGAGGCAATCGAAGTCATCAATAACGGAGATAGCTACATCTCTAGGAAGGTCAAAGTCTACAATTTATCGAGAATTTAGGCGGAATGCCGCACCTCGTGGGCAGTATTGGCCAGATACGGCTGAGAGACTGGCACTAGATCGGCGTCAAAGGGTTTTCCCGCATTGATCAGGTAAAGCCCCTTAGAGAGTTCATTCTCAATCGCCTCGAATGCGATTATTGGACTCCAGAACAGATCGCTGGATGGCTTAAATATCGACAATCAAAGCTTCCCTCTGTCAGCCATGAAACTATTTATACGTGGCTCTATAAGCCTCTTCAAAAGAGGGAGAAACTCTGGAAGTTCTTGCCTCGACATAAGGCCAAACGAGGGCTCCGTAAAAGCCGAGGGGCTGGGATTAACAGAATCCCTAACCGCGTCTCTATTCATGAAAGGCCCAAAGAGATAGAAACCAAAAAGGTCTTTGGTCATTGGGAGGGAGATCTTATGAGTTTCCTTAAGAACTCTCAACATATCTTGGTGCTCAGAGAGCGCAAAACCATGCTGACCAAAAGTATTCCTCTGATGAGCAAACATGCCATCTCCACTGCCAGAGAGCTCATCAAACTTATGGAGATGATCCCGCTTTGTGCCAGAAAGTCTTTAACTCTTGATAATGGAGGAGAGTTTGCCGAGCACGAAACATGGCTTGAGGCTCTTGGGCTTCCTTCTTTCTTTTGCGATCCCTACGCCTCTTGGCAAAAGGGAGGTGTTGAAAATACCAATGGAAGACTCAGACGAGATCTTCCCAGAAACTCTAATATCCATGCTATGTCTCAGGAGGACTTCAATGAAACCATAGACAATTATAATTCTACCCCTAGAAAATCCCTCAATTGGCTCCCCCCAGCTGAGGCCTTTAACAAAAATCTACGCCGTGTCCCACTTCATTCTTGAATGTGGCCAACGACTTTGGAGGTTGAAGCAGAAAAGACTCCTTTTTCATACTCTTGGTCAAGCTATTAGATAGTACCCAGCCGGCAGAAGGCACGACTCTCGATGCCTTGAATAAACTTTCAGAACTTAAGAGGGATCTTTCTTCGGAGTGGGCCCTAGATTTGGGGTGTGGGGCTGGGAGAGATACTTTTGAAATTCTTAAAAAGATGAAAGTAGTGGCGGTAGACCAACAGAAAGAGGGACTCGAGCTCATAAAAAATCATATGGAGAAGGCCCATCATATTTTGGGTGAGAGGCTCCGTCTTGTAGAAGAAAGTTTTGAACAAATGGCAGAATCAGCTTCTTTTTGGGAACCAGAGAAGTATCTCTTCATAAATGCTTCTTTTTCTCTTCCTTTTTGTTCTCCAAAAAATTTTGAGAGATTATGGCAAAATATAAAAAAATCTTTAAGATCGCAAGGTATATTTGCGGGTCAATTCTTTGCGCTGAATCATGGATGGGCCTCCCAGAAACAGAAAAGCTTTTTCTCTAAAAAAAATATTCTGGAAAAACTTAAAGGATTTCAAGTAACGATTAAAGAGGAAGAAAAAGACTCAGAAGCTGCCTCTGGGGAAATGGTTCATTGGCATATTTTCCATGTGGTTGCCCAAAAAGACTAATGAGATTGTGGTTATACGAATGCTGATTTTTTTCAAAAACTTGAAATGGAAAACATACTTCTCGAATTAGAATAGATCCAGGAAACATATGTTTCTATGTTCTTATAAACAAAAATTCGCAAAATTACCCAATCACATACGTTTGGGGTTTTTTCTTGAATACAATCGTATGGATGTTCATGTTTTGGCCCGTGGCCAGCGCCATGGTGGTTTGGGATGGGCTAGGTTGGGGCATCGGGGACCCTTGTGGCTGAGAGGTGGGTTCCTTGTGCCCAAAACGATATTTTAGATGGGCGTTTGCCGAAAATACGGATGGTTTGGCTTCCCACCACACAAATCGGGTGGCGGGGGCCGGATCATTCCCATGGTAGTCACCCTTTTGTCGGGGATACCATTCGTATTGCAGGGAAAGGCCAGCCGCAATCTTGGGCGAGATTTGCATGTCTAAACCAGCCCCTGCCATGATGCCGGCCAAATATTTTTTCTGCGCCACGAATCGATCCATATAATAGCTTTTGAAAATCCACTGACTCAAGACACCCCCTGCTTTTACAAAAAGATGGTCCCCATCGGCCAATAATCGCCCAACTCGCAGGGCTAGTTCGAAGCTGTGATCCAGAAAAGCACGATGATGTTTTTCATCGGTTTGGTTTAGGGCTGTACTGACAAAGGATCCCCCCCCACTGTTTAAGTTATGGGTGGCGGCCACGCTGGCCCCCAGGGTCCACAGGCCGGGCTCTGAAATGCGATCCATTTCAAAGGACATGCCAAACAAAAAAGCTTGCCCCAACGAGTTGACTTTGTTGCCTAGTCGGACAATCTGTCCTCCTCCGTCAATAATGTCAGTGGTAGAGTTTGATTCGTTTTTTAGAAATCCCCCCCCCACATGAATCCCCACACTGGTTTGAAAATCTTTTGTAGAATAGCTAGTGCCGATCAAGCAGGATAAAACCAGTCCCCCCAAAAGCAAAAAGGGCAAGCAAACCCCAGGATAGGGATGCGCCCCATTTTTTTGAATGTGTGTGGGCCAAGCTATGACTTGATCCTCCCTTGAATTTATTTATTTTATTATTAATTTAATCATTCATTAAAGATTTTGGCAAACAAAATGATGGCGGATTTTTTTGTGTAAACCTCTTAAAATAATTGAATAATATAAATTTTTAGCGGTTTGTGCCTATAGTCCGTTTATTTCATCTAGGGTTTCAACCAACGTGTCCCCTGATGCAGCGCCCGCCACTGACCTGGCGCGTGTTAAGTTTTCTTGTAAGGAAGCCTCGGGGCCCATACTTATGTTCAGGTTGGTGAGTTTGGTGATAAGGGAGCCCTCGTCTGTGCCCACCAGCGTTGTGACATTTTGTACTGACTGTGCCAGTGACTCCCCCTCGCCGAGGGAAGTTTTTAGGGCGGTTAATTCGGCTACCACTGATCCCCCTCCCACCCCAATCAGGGCCTTGGTGGCGTTAATATTTTGCAACAAAGTGTGTGAGGTGCCTAGTGCGCCGGATAGGGTCCCCAAAGCTGTATCCAGGGGCTCACCAAGGGCATCCAGCGCATCTGCATGATTATAAACGGGCATCAACATGGTCTGCAGATGTTCGATATTCGCCTTAATGTTGCCCTGACGGCCTAATCTACGAAGCAAAGCCTCAGCATCCCTTAGAACCTGCGCAGGGTTTTCATAAGTAATCCCTAATATCTCGGTGGCCATACGACGAAACAAAGCAGCAGTGGCATTATCCAACACAAATTCATGTTGCTGGCGGGGGTTGGCGGCCGCATGGCTGGATTGAAAAGGTCCTTCGATACATATGAATAAAAACATAAATAAAGGAATTATTTTTTTCACCATCAAAGATACCTTTCCTGTTAGAAAACAATAAAAGGTGCCCATCAGAGGTTATAAAAACCCCTTTCCATGAATGCATGGTAAATGTGGTGCGATTTTTTTTGTTATACCTTTTATTATTTTTTCGATTATAGCCTAGGGCTGGCATGGCGAAAAGAAAAAAGAAAACCCATCTTTCGATGGGTTATAAGAAAAAGCAGGGTTTTTATGGATATGGGCTTCAAGAAGGGGGTGTGGGTAGGGTTTGGTCTGCCATGATAGACAGGGAGGCGTACGCCCGTGTGTATAAACTGCCCGAAGTGCCGCCTAGGATACTGGCCACACCTTGGCACAATTCCCAAACGGTTTTTGTGGAAAGATTTGTCCCTTCAGGGGCCCCAATCACCTGCTTTAAAAACTCGAGAGATTGTTTTGCAGTTACAAGTTGGCTATCTGTGTCGGCGTTAGTAGTTGCCCAATCATTACTATCATCTACTAGGTCATAGGAATCTCCAAGCCCTAGCAAAGTATTTTGCAAAACGCCATGGATGGCCTCTAATGAACTTATGTCTCCCATATAATCCTCGCCCAAGAATCTATTGGCCACATCCGATAGGTTGGTGTCTCCCCCCCCACCCCCACCACCAGGGTTGGCAATGGCGTCATCATAGGCTTGGCGCAGTTCCAAAACGTTTGTAATCTCCGGCGGGAGTTCTGATAGAGAGTCTGTTAATCCAGCGTGTATATTAGGGCCTGTCCCAACCAAGGTTAGAATGTCAGCTGTTTTTTCGGTAAGGGTTGCTCCCGTGCCCCCCAAAGAGGTTGATATTGCCGTGATGCCTGCGGCCACATTTGCGGGATCCCCACCTATCGAGGTTTTTATGCTATCTATTTGGCCTATGATATTGCCTCCCGCGCTTCCCAATTGGGTGGCTATATCGTTGATGGCCGATGCGACAGTGTCGGAAGTTCCGCCGATAGTTACCAGGATATCTGAAATGCGGGCTGTAAGTGTTCCCGTGCCCCCCAAATCGCTTTGAGCGGCAGTAATGTTGGCGTAAAGAGTATCTGCTGTACCCCCTACCTCGGTGCTTAAGGTGTTAAGGCGAGCATAAATGCTGGTGTCAGCACCACCCGCCAGGTCACCCACCGTCCGCAGCAAGGCGAGTGGTGCGGTGGTCGATATACTGGTGCCTCCGATGATTTCCCTTAGGTGATATAAGGCTTGCTTGCTGGTCGTGATAGTTGTGCCTGTAAATGCGGGTGCGGAACCCCAATCGGGCGTAAGATCTACTTCTTTGTACACATTCCCTGTTTTGGAAAACCCTATTTGATTGGTAATAAGGTCATCTTGAACCTGGTCGATATCATCGGGGTTAAGCGTCAGACCATGATCCGTACCCAGAAATGTATTTGCCACATCTGTGGCGGTATAAACGGTATCTGCATTTTCTAAGGCTGCTTTTGCCGTATCATAGGCGCTGCGCAAGCCTGTAAGGGTGGTAATGTCATCCAAATTACTTAAAACAGTGTCTATTACAGCCTTCACACTGTTTGGGCTGTCACCAATCGAGGTTCTTATGGCCAAAATGGTACCATATATGGTGGCAGGATCATCAGTGTCAAAAGTTCCCGCCACGCTTTGGGCGGTTACGCCTAAATAGCTGCAAATGCTATTTATACGTGCGGTGTTAACATGTTCTTCGAGTTGGCCCCCCAGGCGGGAGCGTAGATTTACAGTGTTGGTCTTGATATTGCCTACATCGGTGAGATAGGGGTAGGTTGCCCATCCCTGGATGGGGGCCCAAAGACCCAGCATCAGTGTTAGTATTTTATAATAGGATTTCATTTTTTCCTCCATGTTTATATAAAAATACTAATGCTTTTATTTTTAAGATGAAATACTTTTAAATATAAAATATCCAATAACATTTTTATAAAAATGTATTCACTGAATTATTATTTACTTTGTGTCGTTTCTTGAAAAATGTTATTAGGCTCATACTGGTTTTGTGTCCGTGTTGCGCAGATGAAAAAAGGGCTCTGGGCCCATAAAAAAACCCACCGACAAGCGGTGGGTTTTTTGGCAATTTTCAATACCGCTTATACGATTTGGGTTGAAATGTCCTTTACGCGATTCCAAAGGGATCCTGTCTCTGTTGCGCCCACTTGTTGCATGAGCTCGTATATACGTTTATAAATGGAAGACTCAGAGGTTAAAAGTTCTCGCCCACTGCCCTCAATGATGCCAGGTTCACCAATAAGAGTTAGGATTTCATCCAGTCCCCCTTTTATGGTGGTTAAGTTGGTTGTACTTTTACTGATTACACCGGATGAGTTGCTGATTGTTTTATCCGTGCCAACCAATTCTCTTAGAACATACGCTGTAGCGTCAGTCAGGGTCTCAGCTTCGGGGGGTACAGTACCATTAAATCCTAAAATTGTCAAAGCTTCGGCTTCTGTAAAGCCTTGCTCGGCTGATTCAACCGCATCTTTCAGGGCTTTTACGCTGGCAAACTGAATCTCTGCTAACTTTGTATTAAGAGCCATATACACATCGTCGCCTGGGATACCATTTGATTTTGTCCGTAAGTCCTCTAGGCGTGTTACGATCGAGCTTATGGCCCCACCTGTTTGGAAACCTAGAGTGCTTTTAAGTGCCGCAAGTTGGGACGTTATAGTGGCGCCACTTGCATTAGATAAACTAGTCCGTAAGGTGCTAGCGTCGGTTTCCATTCCGGTTCCTGCATTTCCTGATCTGTCTAGGTTTTCTTGTGTACCCCCTTCTCCTGTAACAGCACTTACTAAATCGCTGACAGTTGCGGGTTTGTTGGTTCCTCCCAAATTATTTGTATCTGTAAGGTATCCTTTGATTGTTGCTACCTCATCCGTGATCAGGCTTTTTTTGTTGGTCGCAAGCCCGGCAAGATTGGTATCTGTTGTGCTACCTTGAAGAAGTGTATAGACAGAATCTGCCTTTGATCGAAGGTCTGTCACCGATACAAAATTGGTATCCAATAGATCGCTAAATTTAGACTGAATGGACACTGTGCCTGTGGCGATTTTTCCACTTAAATCAGTTAAAGATTCGATAATAGTCGAGCCGCTTTTGACGCCTATAAGACCCGATATTGTATTCGTGGCAACTACAAGTTTCTGACCTGTATTATCTAATCTTTGCCGAATTTTTGTAACGTTGCCGTAAACATCCCGTGAGTCTGCATTAATATTACTCACTATTGTGGGGGCTGAAAATGTGGAAAGGCAGGTCAGGCTTAAGGCCAGAATGCTGGTTTTTAAAAGGTGTTGTTTCATTTATGTCTCCCTGTTTATTATTTATCTTTTATTTATTTATATTTTAATATTATATAATTATTGAAATATTAACAAATAATTTATTGCCTGATACAGATAATTTTATTTACATAAAGAAAAACCCGACAATCGGCGGGTTTTTATAGAACTTATTATTAATTATACTTCTGGTGGGCGGGGGACGGTGCGGTTCACAAGAGCTGTGATTCGTTCTGATAAGGTGCCTGTGCCGCCAATAGCGTTACAAAGAAGTAGAAGGCGGGCATATAGTCCTTTTTCTCCCTCTAACACTGGGTCACCATTTGTATCTATTGGGGATCCAATCAACTTATTCAGTTCAGTGAAAGCATCAACCAGGTTTGTAACAGCAGTATTAGTGTTTGGTTGAGTGAAATCGGTGGCAAGTTGATATGAGATACCCATAAGCTCGTTTGTTAAATACACCGTTGCCGCCTCACTAAACCGAGCGGATTCATCTGCTATTCCAGTATACCGCACATCTGAATGGGCTCCTACGCCTAGCAAAGCATCAATCGCCGTATCGATGGTAAATACGTTGAGTCCATCGAGATAGTTCTTCATATCCTGCACACTTTCGAACGCTGTTGGATGTTCGGTAGAGCTTAGATTTGTGTTGAATAGGTTAATCAGGGATCCGTCTGTGTCTGAATAGGTGTCACCTTTAATAAGATTACCGATTGAATAAAGATCGGCCATCATGTTTGCCCCGTCAGCGGCGTCTACCTGGGCGGTGATACTCTCGATTTGTGCCTTAAGTGTGCCTGTGCTGCCGATTTCGGTTTTGGCGTTGGAAATGTTGGTATCAATGGTATCTGTCCCACCAATAACAGTATATGTTGCGTTAAAATCATCCACCATCCCTTTTACTGTTGTGTAACCGGTGGTGCCTGAGTTTCCAAACCATGTGCTTAGGTTATTAAGATTGGCTGGGGCGGGATCGCTGATTTTGGCTAAAATAGCATTTGTATCGGTGGTGAGAGTGAGTGGGGTTGTGCCTATTGTGGTTAAGGCAGCATTAATGCCAGTTTTAAGATCGTCAAGGGTCGAATAGGTTGTGCTTAAGTTTGTTCCGTCTAGCTTAAGGGCTGTTTCCACAGTAGTTAATATTCCATCAGTTTCTTCTCCATCTGCATAGGTTGTTTTTATGTGGTCGAGAGCGGCTTTTATGTGCTCTTGACCTCCTGTGCCTGTTGTGACGGCTAATTGGGTGACTGCTACGGTGTTGAGCGCTGTGACAAGGTCAGGTCTCACATCGTCAGTTTCGGGGGCGAAGCGTTCATGAACGGCGGTTAAGTAGGATGTAATAGTTCCTCCTGTGGTGGTAAGGTCTTCTGCCAGTGAGGCCAGTGCAAAGTTTGAAAAGCAGCTAAGGCTTAGGGCCACAAGGCTGGTTTTTAAAAGGTGTTGTTTCATTTATGTCTCCCTGTTTATTATTTATAGTTTTATTTATTTATATTTTTCATGTTATCTAATTATAAAAACAATGACAAATATTTTATTTTATTTAAACAAAATTAATTTTTACAAATTTATAATTTAAATTTATTTAATTTTATTTGGTTTCCGCGAAACTGTTGATGTTGGCGCCCATTTGGCATAAAGTAGGGCCATGAAAAATTATGAATCCATTCAATCCCAGGCGTTACACCAGATTGGGGCCAGTGAATCGTTAGAGGCGTTGGAAAACGTGCGCCTGACTTTTTTGGGCAAAAAAGGCCTGCTTTCAGAAGAAATGAAGGCCTTGGGACAAATGTCGCCCGAAGACCGCAGCCAGGCGGGCGCCTTGCTGAATGTGGTGAAGGAAGAAATTCTATCGGCCTTTGCCCACCAAAAAACAGTTTTGGAACAAAAGGCCCTGGCGGCGCGGCTGGCCACCGAACGTGTGGATATGACCTTGCCCTGTGTGCCCGCAGAAAAGGGGCGCATTCATCCCCTGGCCCAAACCATGGAAGAAGTGACAGCCTATTTTTTGGCACGGGGATTTTCGGTGGAAGAGGGGCCCGATGTGGAAGATGATTTCCATAACTTCACGGCCTTGAATATTCCGGCTGACCACCCCGCCCGCCAAGAACATGATACCTTTTATATAAAAGGTCAGCTGAAGGGCAGCGCTGGGGTCATGCGTACCCATACCTCGCCCGTGCAGATTCGGGCCATGCAGCAGGGTACCCCCCCGTTTCGCATGATTGCCATGGGCCGTGTGTTCCGGTCGGATTACGACATCACCCATACGCCCATGTTTCATCAATGCGAAGGGTTGGTGATTGATAAGGCCATCCATATGGGGCATTTGAAAAAATGCTTAAAGGATTTTTTGGAATCCTTCTTTGACGTGCAGGATTTACCCTTGCGGTTTCGGCCCAGCTTTTTCCCCTTTACCGAACCCTCGGCCGAAGTGGATATGGGCTGTAGCCGCGCCCATAACCAACTGAAAATTGGGGCAGGGGCCGATTGGTTGGAAATTTTGGGCTGTGGCATGGTGCATCCGAATGTATTAAGGAACGTGGGGCTGGATCCCGATGTTTATCAGGGGTTTGCCTTTGGGGTGGGATTGGAACGGCTGGCCATGTTGAAATATGGGATCCCCGATTTACGGCAGTTTTATGAATCGGACAAACGATGGTTGGCCCACTATGGGTTTGATCCCTTGTCGATCCCCTCTTCCTTGTTAAAGGGAGCTCAATAATGAAGTTTACCTTGTCGTGGTTAAAGGACCACCTGGATACCCATGAATCTTTAGAACAGCTGACCGATCGGCTGACCCAATTGGGGTTAGAGGTGGAATCGGTGGTGAATCCGGCCCAGGCCCTGAAGGGTTTTAAAGTGGCCCATATTATAAATGCCCAACCCCACCCCCAGGCCGATCGCCTGCAGGTGTGCACGGTGGATTGTGGCCAATCGGCCCCCTTACAGGTGGTGTGTGGTGCCCCCAATGCGCGCAAAGGATTAAGGGTGGTGCTGGGGTTGCCGGGAACCCATGTGCCCGGTATCGATGTGACCCTGAAGGAAACCAAAATCCGGGGGGTGGATAGCTTTGGGATGCTGTGTTCCGCGACCGAGCTGGGATTGGGCCAAGGGAATGATGGCATTATGGAGCTGGACCCGAATGCCCCTGTGGGTATGGCCTTTGCCCAATATGCGGGGATGGATGACCCTGTGATTGAAGTAAGTATTACCCCTAACCGACCCGATTGCCTGGGTGTGCGCGGTATTGCCCGAGATCTGGCCGCCGTGGGCGCTGGAAAGTTAAAAGACCTGGATGTAGCCCAAAAAGACGGGAATTTTAAGGCCTCCCTTTCGATAACACGGGCCCAAGATGCCCAACAAGCCTGCCCTCATTATATGGGACGGGTGATTCGGGGACTAAAAAATAAACCCAGCCCCGAATGGGTGCAACAACGCCTGAAGGCTGTGGGTCTTAAGACCATTTCGGCGGTGGTGGATATAACTAATTATGTGTCCTTGGATTTGTGCCGCCCCTTGCATGCGTTTGATTTGAACAAGATCCAGGGGAATGTGTCCGTGCGATTTGCCCAGAGCTCGGAGTCCCTGTTGGCTTTGGACGAAAAAGAATATGGCCTTGATCCCCAAATGTTGGTGATTGCCGATGATCAGAAGGTATTGGCCCTGGCTGGGGTGATGGGGGGATTACACTCGGGATGTGCCCTGGATACGGATAGCATTCTTTTAGAATCGGCTTATTTTGACCCTTTGACCGTGGCTCGGGCAGGACGCAAACTGAACCTGCACAGCGATTCACGGGCCCGATTCGAACGGGGAATTGACCCTTTAAGTACCCACCTTGGAATTGAAAAGGCCACCCAGCTGATTCTTGAGATTTGTGGAGGGGACGCCAGCAACATAATAGAAATGGGAACGGCTGTGGCTCCCGCGCCGCGTATTCCTTTCCATGTGGATCAAGTGACACGACGGACAGGGGTGGTTTTGTCGGAATCGGTGGCCCATAAAATTTTGACAGATTTAGGGTTTTCTTTTCCCTCCCCCGGTATTATGGTGCCCCCCTCGTGGCGGCCAGACATCACGCTATCTGAAGATGTGGTGGAAGAAGTGATCCGCATTTATGGGTATGATCACCTGCCCGAGGTAGATTTACCTGCGGTTGCGCCGTTATGTTTGACTGAGAGCCAAAGTTTACCCTACCGACTGCGACATGTATTGGCATCCCGTTCTTTTATGGAAGTGATCACCTGGTCTATGGTAAGTGAAAAACAATTCACCCTTTTTGGTGGGACCGATGATAATTTGCGCATCATTAACCCCATTACGGTGGATTTGGAATATTTGCGTCCATCGGCGTTGGTTCATTTATTAAAGGCAGCCCAGCAGAACCTGGATCGCGGTATTTCTCCCCTGTCTTTTTTCGAAATGGGACCCCGGTATCAGCCTGCCCATAGCCCCGCAGATGTGGTGGAGCAAGTGCCCACCATTGCGGCCCTGCGTGTGGGGAAAGAAAAAGAATACCATTGGTCAAAACAAGAACGAACCTTGGATGTTTTTGATATAAAATCGGATGTTTTGGCCATTCTAGAGGCTTGTGGAATGGGGGCCGATACGGTTCAAATTTCCACAGAAGATTTGCCGGTGTGGTATCACCCTGGCCGTTCCGCTTGGGTTCAACGGGGTCCGAAAAAAAAGCTGGGTATTTTTGGCGAAATTCATCCTGCCCTATTAAAAGAATTTGGAATTAAAGAGAGGGTTGTGGCCTTCGAATTGGATTTAACAGCCCTAACTTCCAAGAAGAAAAGTAATCATCCGCTGGTCTTATCCCCCTTCCAAAAAGTAGAAAGGGATTTTTCATTTTTATTTGATCAATCCGTGAAGGCCGATCAAATTATCTCGGCTTTGAAAAAGATAGACCCCTCCGTACGAGACGTACAAATTTTTGATTTGTATGAAGGCCCAGGGGTGCCGGAAGGATTAAAATCCATCTCTATTCATATGACGTTCGAGCCCATGGATCATAGTTTTTCGGATACAGAAATTAAAACCCTCTATGACCGTGTGGTGCAAACAGTCGAAACTCAGCTGAAAGGCTCTTTAAGATTATAAATCATGTCAAAAACTCCCCTATCTCATATTCGTAACTTTTCTATTATCGCCCACATTGACCATGGAAAATCAACCCTTGCGGACCGCTTAATTCAAGAATGCCAAGGATTAACTGAACGCGAACTGCGAGACCAAGTTCTGGATTCTATGGATATTGAACGGGAACGGGGGATTACCATTAAGGCTCAGACCGTGCGCCTGATGTATACGGCCCAGAATGGGGAAACGTATCAGTTGAACCTGATGGACACGCCAGGCCACGTGGATTTTGCCTATGAAGTGAGCCGCTCTTTAGCAGCTTGCGAAGGGTCTTTGCTGATTGTAGATGCCTCGCAAGGGGTGGAAGCCCAAACCTTGGCCAACGTTTATCAGGCCATTGATAATAATCATGAAATTATCCCCGTTTTAAATAAGATTGACCTGCCCGCGGCTGAACCCGAACGTATCCGAGCCCAAATTGAAGAAGTAATTGGCATTGATGCCAGTGAAGCCATTTTAACGTCGGCCAAAACAGGACAGGGTGTTACAGAAATTTTAGAGGCCATCGTACAAAAGTTACCATCCCCCACAGGCGATGAGACAGCCCCCCTACAGGCCCTATTGGTGGACAGCTGGTATGATACCTATCTAGGTGTAGTGACGTTGGTACGTATCAAAGAAGGCCTACTAAAACCGGGAATGAGAATAAAAATGATGGCCACTGACGCCATCTATACAGTGGACCAGGTGGGCTGTTTTACACCTAAAATTCATAAGACTGAAGCCTTGTATCCGGGCGAGATTGGCTATATTTCTGCCAACATTAAACAAGTGGCGGATTGCCAAGTGGGGGATACGATTACCACCGAGAAGGGGGGATGCCTGGAACCCTTAAAAGGATTCAAGCCTTCGGTTCCTGTGGTTTTTTGTGGCATGTTCCCATCAGATGCCTCAGAGTTTGACGTATTAAAAGAAAGCCTTTCCAAATTAAGGTTGAATGACGCCAGCTTCCATTTCGAAACAGAAAGTTCAGCCGCTTTGGGCTTTGGGTTCCGGTGTGGATTCTTAGGATTACTGCATCTGGAGATTATTCAAGAACGTCTTGAACGTGAATTTGATCTAGACCTTATTACCACAGCCCCAAGCGTAATTTATAAAATCCATAAAACAGATGGTACTGTGGTCGAGCTTCACAACCCAGCAGACATGCCAGATGTGGTGCGCATTGATCATATTGAAGAGCCCTGGATTAAAGCGACCATCATGGTGCCCGATGAATATTTGGGGTCCATTCTTGCCCTATGTACCGAAAGGCGTGGAGAACAAGTGGATATGAACTATGTAGGCAATCGGGTTATGGTGGTTTATAACTTGCCTTTAAACGAGATTGTATTTGATTTCTATGACCGTTTAAAGTCCATAAGCAAGGGTTATGCCAGCTTTGATTATCAGCTTGATTCCTATCGTGAAGGAGATCTTGTAAAAGTAGGCATCATGGTGAATGGAGAGCCTGTGGATGCCCTATCTTTTATGTGCCACCGAGACCGGGCCGATTCAAGGGGGCGGGAAATCTGCGAGCGTTTAAAAGACTTGATCCCCCGACAATTATTCAAAATTGCCATTCAGGCGGCCATTGGGGGCAAAATTATTGCCCGTGAAACCGTTTCGGCTTTGCGCAAAGATGTAACTGCCAAGTGTTATGGGGGAGATGTGTCCCGTAAGCGGAAACTGTTAGACAAACAGAAAAAAGGTAAAAAACGTATGCGCCAAGTAGGGAACGTGGAAATTCCTCAAAGTGCGTTCTTGGCGGCCCTTAAGCGGGACGATTCCTAGAGTAAAAGTTTAATCTTTTGAATTTTATGAACTTAATGATATCCTTTTTTAAAGGGAGACTTTATCATGCCGTTTGTATCAGAGTTCTTTATTGCGCTTTTTACTATCCTTGCATTGATCTTTGCCATGAGCCATGCCCATGACATTCTAGGGTTTTGTGGAGTGGTGCGCAAAAATCATGGGGGGAATAAAGGGATAGGGACTGGGAAGAAAAAAGATAACTCTTCGAGACTATCCTCTAAAAGAAAAACAAAAAGAACCTTTGCTTCTTAATCAAAATTATTCCAAAGCATCCAAGCAATGGGCATAGGTAATGGGATGCTTCATCTGTACGCTTAAGAAAGACCCACAATGATTGCAAGAAATTTGCCACTTTTCTAAGGACTTACGACACTTATTACATTTGTAAGGATAAGAGATTTGGCGCATGGCTTTTTTCAAATGCTCTAGCGCATCGGGCATATTGTTTTTTTCTTTTTTTATGAGGGCTGCGCGCAATACATGGGCTTCGGGAACCCCTTTCGGGATTAAAGCCAATACACGCTTGGCTTCGCCCCAAAGCTTGGCTTGAATAAAATAAGTAATTAAGATCAGTTGGCTGACGGGATGGTCTGGCAACAAATCATATAGATTTCTGGCTTGTTGGGCTTTGGCGAGAGGCTTATCACTTTCAGCTAGTAAATGACAATAAGCGTCTGCGATGGGCCAGGATGGTTTCTCGGACCATGCTTTTTCTAACAAGGTTTGGGTGGCCCTACGATCTTTCTTCAGGGCCAACAACTGGGCCAGTTCCAGTAAGTTATCTAAGAAATAAGGATTATGGTCATATGATTTTTTCAAACGATCCATTTTTTCTTCTTCAGAAATATTGGGTTGAAAAGCTAGTCTATTCCACAGGAAACCATAAATTTCGTCAGATTCTTCTTTGGTGAAGCTGCCTTTCTTCTGGGATTTCTTCAGTAGATCCAGGGCTTCCTGCCATTCTTGGCTGGCAATTGCAACCTTAAGGGACTGTTTTAAAAACCACCCTTGTTCTGCATGAGCCTTAGAAGCTGATAGAATTAATTTTTTTGCCGAGTCGTGGCGGTTGCTTTTTAAGGCCGCTTCAATTTCATCATACCAAGCCATAGCTGTGAATTCTTCGAATTTTTTCAAATGCGATATGGCCAGGTTTTCTGTTTTTTTATCTTGTAGAAGTTGGGAGGACTTCAGAAGGGCAATAGCAGGCAAGGCTGAATCCGGAGACAGATTCAGGGCTTCTTTTGAGAGTATCTGAGCTTCTTTAATATTTCCAAACTCTAGGGCCGAAAAGGCTTGGGCTAATACTTTGTGGGGATCACTTTTAAATTGGGATCCCACATTTAAAATGCCCTTGAACATCCAGACTAGCCCCAGCCACCCTGATGAAATGATGGCCCCAATTAAAAACAACACAAACAGTAAAAATAATACAAAAGATACGGTTGTTTCTATTTCATATCCCAACCATGTCAGAACTAAACTACCAGGATTTTGGGCGAGCCATAAGAATATGCCAAAAACAATAACTATTCTGAATAAAAAACCAATTTTCTTTAATGACATTATTCCTTAATCCTTAAGCTCGCCAATAAAATATTATCCAATTCAGCCAGGGCTTTTTTTGCTTCAATTTTGTTTTTTAAAGTTTGGCTCCATTCTTTGTATTCGGGAAAATGAATCTCAATAAAGTCTAGAGCTTGTTTGTTTTGGTCGCTGCGAAGCAAGGCACAAAGGCTGTCCATCTTTTCCTTTTCGCGGAAGTTTCTAACTTTTAGAAAGCTGCCAAAGAAAGATTCAACCGTGCACCAAAAGTCCTTGGGCGAGTTCTGAGAATATATTTTATAAGACCGAAAAGAGGATTCAAGGGCTGCAGGAGAAGCAAATCCATGGGTGTTGTTCCTGAGCACATCAAATTGGGGATCGTCCAGAGCGCGGCCCATGAGGTCTTGCAGTCGATGGAATGTTACGGAAAAGTTTTTGCCGGCTAGGACCTGTTGCTCTAGCTTAAAGTAAAGGAATATTTTTTGAAAGTTGTCTGATATATGTTTCGCCAAGGGCGAGGGCATATTCCCTCCAGCGGCAGAGGCTTTAGAAAGTTGATTGCGAAGGGACTCAATTTCTTGTTGGGCGGCGGCCAGTTGCTTTAGGGTGTGGGTGGTATCTGCAGAGGGTGTGGGATGCCATGTGTGGCCCAGGTAAAAGCCTAAAGCAGTTCCCAAAAGAACGATTCCAGCCATAAGGCCGATAAATATCTTTCTGGAAAGAACCGGGCTTGCTACGGTGGCAGGTTTGTGAATCATATGCCCAATTTAAGGTATTTTTCTAAAATATGCCACTGAAAAGGAGGCTATTTTAATGGAAAAACGCAAAATAAATTGGTAGGGAAAAGTATAACTACCTATGTAGGCTTTTTATAATCCACAAAACCCCGTAGGGTATAAAAATTTTATATAAAATCGATTTTTATAATTTTATAAAATTTTTCTCCACGGGGGGTTTTTACTTCCACCACATCATGAACTTTTTTACCAATAAGTCCGCGGGCTAAGGGTGAGTTCACGGGAAGCAAACCCTTTTTGATATCAGCTTCATCAACGCCCACAATTTGGTACTGGGATTCCTCACCAGAAGAGTCATCCATAACCCGAACGGTCGCACCGAACTTTATGGTGTCTCCGGATAACTTCTGTACGTCGATTACCTCGGCGCGGCTGATTTTGTCTTCCAGTTCATTAATCCGGCCTTCCACAAAGGATTGGCGTTCCCGAGCCGCATGATATTCTGCATTTTCAGATAAGTCACCATGGGCGCGTGCTTCTTCTATGGCCTTGATAACCGCAGGGCGTTCGGACGATTTTAGATGATGTAATTCAGCTTCTAGTTTTGCAAGGCCTTGAGCGGTTAACGGCAATCGTTCCATGGGAAGCTATCTCCTTTATATTTCAATGTAATCTGGTAATTAGCGTAATTTGCCACCTTAAAGCAAGCAAAATGTTTAAGGCACAGTATAGATAAAAAGATTCACCAATAAAAGGATTAATTAAAATAATAATTACTTGGACAAGATTACCTGGTGGGGCCCAGTTGTTTTTCCCTAGGTGCTGTGGTAAAGTTGAGCCATCTAGAATATAGAGAAAATATGGAGAATTATTATGTCTGATCTTCGATATAGAGTTATTAATCAAACGGGTTCTCAGGCCTCAGAAATGGATCTGGGTCTGCGCTCGTATATGATGAAAGTATATGGGTATATGTTCATGGGGCTTAGCTTTACGGGTTTCATGGCGTTTGCGGTAACCCGTATTCCTGAATTGCAACAACTTTTATTTGCGATCGATGCCACGGGTCGCTATGTTCCCAGTGGTTTCACCTGGTTTCTATTATTCGCCCAGGTTGGTGCCGTTCTATTCCTTTCTTTGCGGATTAACCATTTGCAGTCAAACACGGCCAGACTTATATTTTTTGCCTATGCATTGTTAATGGGACTCAGTTTATCATCGGTGTTCCTGGTTTATACAGGAGCCAGCTTAAGCCGTGTGTTTTTTATTACTTCCTCGGTCTTTGGAGCCATGACCCTTTATGGTTATGTAACAAAACGTGATCTTACAGGGTTCGGTTCCTTTTTATTCATGGGCTTAATAGGAATTGTTCTGGCCTCTTTGGTGAATATTTTCCTGAAGAGCTCGATGATGGATTTTATCGTATCTGTTTTAGGAGTTCTTATTTTTACAGGGTTGACCGCTTATGATACCCAAAGAATCAAAGAAATTTACTATGAGAATGATTCGGGAGAGGTCCAGTCTAAAAAAGCAGTTATGGGGGCCTTGGCTCTTTATTTAGACTTTATTAATCTTTTTCTACACTTATTACGATTTTTAGGGGATCGCCGTAACTAGGCTCCTTTAAAGATTGCTCGGCTTTTAAAAGGGTCTCTTCCAGTTGGGAAGAGACCTCTTTTATTTCATTTAGAATATGATGGTGGTGGTAGGCAAAGACTGCAAAGATGTAATAACGATAGAGCAGGCACCCCATCAGTAAGCTGCCCATGACCATAAAAAAGATGCGGGGATAAGAATGGGAGAAATGGGAATTAGTCATGGTGTACTCTAAGGGATATAGGGTTTGAATTTTTCAAGGAAACGGTATTGAGGCTGGTTTTGAGCTCAGCCAATGTTTGCCGAGAGTGGTGCAATTGTTCGTCCCATTTCTGAAAAGAGATTGTATTATAAATAAGGCATGCCACCAACAACAACCCAGCAGCTATGGCTTTATAAATATCCGAAGGAAAATTTATTTTTTGATAATAAAGTCCGGTTGATTTTATGGGGACCAAGGGCGGGGTTTCCTTTGTGGGGTACAAATCAATGGGCATCTCCACATCAGGGTTTTCTTCTTTAAAATGGTTGAGCGTAAGGCTGATCGCATCTTGTATCTGATCTGCTGTCTTGAGCGAAGAAAAATGATAAAAAGACACCCCATGTGTGGTTAATATGATTTGCCATAAACCTAAAAAAGGGCAGGTATAATAAAAAAATCCTGACTGATTCGAAGTAAATTTCCTATCTGTAAGGAGTTCTTGCAGAAAGCAAGTAACTTTTATAACCTGACCATCTTTTAAAAGAGGATGGGGAATTTCAGGATTAAACAAAAATAATTGGTTTTGTAGTCGATAGGAAAAACCAGGAAAGATTTTCTTTTGAATCTGTAATAGGAATTTTTCAAAGGGCGAGAGAGGTTCTAAGTTTAGGAAGACCCGATCTTTTTCTCTCTCGCTGTAAATCAGTCTAGGCCGGGATTGTGACTCTTTCCATAAGGACGATGACAAAAAGTCGTCTATGGACAAAAATTCCTGAGCTTTCTCTAATTTATGATCTGTAAAAGATCCTAGAATAAAAGAATGATCGGATATCAACACAAGAACTATAGTCATTTTAAAAACCTGTGAGCGAATACAAAGGATAAAAGAGTCCCAGGACAATCCACATTAAAAAACCACCTATGGCCAACAAACCAACAGTAGGAAGGGCGTCTTTTAGAAAATCAATCTGATATTGAACAGTTTCACTATAATAGTCGCGGATTGTTAAGAAGCTGTCGGCTAAGTTATTTGAATTTTCCCCAGCTTTAATAAATTGGGCCAATAAAGGGGAAAAAAAAGATATGGATTCTAGTGCAGAAGACAGGGATTGACCCCTTTCAATATTGTGTTTCAGTGTTTCTAAAGAATTTTTGAGAGCCATATTAGAGGTTTCTGATATGGCCACTTCTAAAGCGTTTAAAAGAAATACATTAGATTGGAGTAATAAAAATAAATTCATGCTTGCTTTAATAACCCAGACTTTAATGAGAAAAGATCCCATAAAAGGAAGGCGTAAAATAAAAGTGTGCCATTTAATTTTTAGAGCCGGTAATTTTACCAAAAAATACCCCCCAATCATCACTAGTAGAAACGAAATACCAAAAAGAAGACCATATGACTCAAAAAAATCTGTAAATCCTAATAAAGTCTGGGTAGCAAAACTTTGAGTCCCCATTGAGGTGGTGGCCAAGAAAGATTTTAAGGGTGGGACTAAGAAAATTGTGAGGGAGAAGATTAAGACAATCAGAAAGCAGAATAAAATCATGGGATAACGAAGGGCTTGAAGAATGCTTTTCTGAAAAGTATTCTTCCAAATCAGGTATGTCCTAATTTGCTGAAAAGATTGGCTGAGACTTCCGTGAGATTCGCCCACTTTGATCATTTCGACGAAAATAGGATCAAAATATCTTTTATTGCTTTGAAAGGCATCCGAGAGGCTAAATCCCCCTTCAATTTTTTGATGAAGATCAGCACAGACTGACTTCAAACGGGAGGAAGAAACCCGTTGGATGTGGCTTAAAGATTGGGGAAGGGAGAGGCCTGCTTTTAAAAGGTATTCTAAATTCATGCATAGGGAAAGGGAGTCCTGAAAAGATAGTTTTCTAAAAAGTAAAAAGGACTGGGGATAGAACCAGAGAAGATGAATGTTTTTTTGGATGGCTTGTTTTATAAAACTATGGATGTTCGGGGCTTCTAGGATCCCCTCCACCGTCTGGTTTTTTTGAAATCCTTTGTATTTATAGACAGGCATGATTTTTCAAATCTATTTCTGGCATGACTGAGAATATTTCCTGGGGTGAGGTGAGACCCTCTTTTATGGCCTGGAGGGCCTGATCTTTTATGGAAATATATCCTTCTTGGCGGGCTTCATCTTCTAGCTCTTTTAACGAGGGATTTTGTAAAACAAGATGATTAAAATGGGGACTACACAGAATAAACTCTACCAAGGGGAATCGCCCTTTATAGCCCGTGTGTCTGCAGGAAGGGCAGCCCGACGCTTGGTAAATAAAATCCACAGAAGTGGGAAGTTTTTCTTTGTCTATGGGGGGCACGGGACCCTTGGAACGGCAATGGGGGCATAATTTTCGAATTAAACGTTGGGATAAAAGTCCTCGTAAGTTCGAGGCCAAGGTGGTTGATGAAATGCCCAGATCCTTCAGTCTTTGAAGTACACCCAAGGCGTTGGGGGCATGAAGGGTGCTGTAGACCTGGTGTCCTGTCATGGCGGCACGGAGGGCCATTTGGGCGGTATCCGCGTCGCGAATTTCCCCAATTAATATGATGTCGGGATCTTGACGTAAAATAGATCGGATTCCTTGGGCAAAAGTGAAAGTAGAATGCTCTTGTACTTCTGTTTGACGCACAAAAGAAAGGTCATATTCAATGGGCTGTTCGAGCGTCATGATGTTCCGAGCTTCATTTTTTAATGTGTTTAATAAGGCATATAAGGTGGTAGTTTTGCCCGACCCCTGGGGCCACATAAAATAAATAAGCCTTCTTTTGTATGAACAGCTTTTAAAATTTGCTGAAATATTTTAGTTGGAAATCCAAGCTCTTCTAATGGGACAAGAGCAGACGCCCTATCTAAAACCCGAATAACAATACTTTCTCCTTGTTTTGTGGGATGGGTTGAGACCCGAAAATCCATTTCTCTTCCATGGATGAACCGTGAAAATCTACCGTTCTGGGGAAGGCGATTTTCTGCAATATTCATATGGGCACATACTTTCAAATGTACGCACAAACTATCCCAAAAATCTTTGTGAAATACATGATGAGTGGATAGGTGCCCATCGATGCGCAGACGAAGGCGAACAACTTTATGATCGGGTTCTAAATGAATATCTGAGGCCCTTTCTAATAGGGCATCTTCTAGGCATTTATCCAGAATCGATGGGATGATCTCGGCTGATAAGGGGGAGGGGATGAGGGAAAGGTTGTTAAGTTGGGTAAATAGATGATCTAAAGAAGGTCTACACGGCAGATAGGTTGCTTGAAGATTTTTAATTTGAAAGGAAGAAGCCACATAGAATATACACTCCCACCCTGCAAATAGAGTTTGGATTTTGTGCATGCACGAAGTGGTGGGCTGCCCTAGGGCAATATGTATTTTTTTCTTTTCTTGATTAAAAGGAAGAACTGCATCAGTTAAACCAGTCAAAAGATTATTATCTAAGTTTTTTAGGGTTTCTTCCAGGGCTTGGGCTGTTTCTAAGTCAATAAAAGGAAGGTTCCAAAATTGAGACAAAAGGTGGCTTATCTTCCTTTCATCCATAAAACCAAGTTCAACCAATGACTTATCCAGAGATGTCTGGTTTTTTTTTGCTTCACGTTGGGCAATTTGCAGAAACTTGGGCGTGATTAGCCCGTGTTCTATTAAAAAATCTTCAAAAGATACAACATTTGGGGCCTTTGAAAGGCTGCTCATTATTTTATACTCTCCACTTTTTGAAGGGCATCATAGGAGAAAAAAGATAAACGAGAAAGAAAAAAGAGTTTTCAAAATCTTAAAAAGAAATAAGTCTTCAAAAGAGTGGCCCATAATCCCATTAATAAGCTGGGCCCAAATGGAAAGGATGGCTGCTTGAGCATAAGTCTATAAACAAGTGCCCATAGTACTCCTATGCTGCCTGTCATTATCATAAAAAAAGGAAAATGGAATATATCTATGCAAAAACAGGAAAGGATAAAAAGCTTAAGATCTCCTGCGCCGATCTTTTGAGCGAAAGGGGTACAGAGAGTGCCTCCCACCAGTACAAGGCCCATTAACCCTGAGTACAAGAAAGGATAGGGATTTTTTTCTAAATAGAGTTGTACGCCTACCAAAAGAGAAAAAAGCAGAAGGGCTCTATTGGGAATTTTGCCACGTTTTAGGTCTTGGTATGCAATCCATAGAGAAAGGGGGATGAGACCTCCCCCAAACACAAAGAATTCATAACATAAAAAATTTTGGTTTAGGGGAGCAAAGCTTATTTTTTAGCCTTGGCTGCTTTTTTGGAGGGAGCCTTTTTTGGGGTCTCTTTTTTTGGTTTCTTCTCGTTTTTGGAAGAACCTGTTTTCTTTACTTTAGGAGCAGCTTTTTTGGGAGAGGCTGACTTTTTATTGGCAGGTTTGGAACTTTTAGCACGAACCTTAGGCGATACCGTTTCTTTTTTGGCGTCTTTTTTTTCTAGGGGCGCCAGGGCCTCTTCTAAATCTCTCTCGGTGCACAGGCCCAATTCCACAGGGTTGCGGGGTTTTAAATTCTTAAGGTTCCAATGAGATCTGTCACGAATTTTATCGATGGTACTTTTGGTTGTTCCAATCAACTTAATGATTTGGTTATCACTTAGGTTTCCATGTTGGCGTAACAGCCAAGATACGGCATCGGGCTTGTCTTGTCTTTTATTCAACGGTGTATAACGGGGACCACTGGTGCGACGTTGCTTTGCGGTCAGCTCTTGCTTCAATCTTAATTTATGAGCTGGATTTTTTACGCCTTCTTCGATTTCTTCCAAGGTTAATTGTTCCGTGGCAATAGGATCAACGCCCACAACAAACGCTTCACCGTCTGCCAGGGCTTGTATTTCCAGGATATGCAAACCACAAAAGTCGGCAATCTGTTCAAATGTTAAGGTTGTATTATCTAAAAGCCAAGAAGCCGTTGCTTTTGGCATTAATGGGGCAGCCATTTCTGCATCTCCTTATAAAAAATTCATTCGTTTAAAACGCACGTGTATTCTAGGACCAGTTCCCCTGAAGGTAAAGAAATTTTATAAAAATATCTTAAATAAACCCTATTATTTGTAATTAACATAGCAAACAAAGGCCATATGATAACTTTTTTCTTGATTGAATAGAATTTTTCCAGTATGTAATGGTGATCTAAATAAGTAGGATTCAACGATGAAAAAGAACATACACCCAAATTATCATACCATTAAAGTTGTAATGACCGATGGAACTGAATATGAAACTCGCTCTACCTGGGGCAAAGAGGGTGATGTTATGCGTTTGCAAATGGATCCAAAAAACCACCCTGCATGGACAGGCGTACAACGTCTGGTGAACACAGGTGGTCAGGTTGGTAAGTTCAAAAATCGCTTCGGCGGCCTTAATATTAAGCCTACCAAGTAAAGCTTACCTTATTAAAATCTCCCTGATGTGTCAAAATTAGGTGTCTTTTTCTACCCATCTTCCGTCTTTACCTTTTTTATATTTTTTCTTTACGGCAGACCATGCCACCCTATGGCATATTTCTTCTAAAGTATCATCAGGGTGACGTCGATCTTTTATTCTGAAATAGTCGGAATGGGCACTATTATAAGTGGCTAAATAGATTTCCTGGGCATGGCTGGGTAGAACATGTTGAACGCTATTTGGAAGATCGTGGATTGTTTTATAGGGCATCGTCTTTCTCCGTAAAAGGTTATGAACGATTTGGGGAAAGTTTTAGGGATGCTTAGAAAGAAAATTGTCTAACAAAGTTTTCTTAATCGCACTTCCCCAATAATACTCTCCCATCTCTCCTGAACTTTTTATCACAAGATGGCAGGGGATTACAAATGAAATGGGGTTTCTGGAAACGGCTTGGCCAATCGCCTGGAAGCCTTTTTGATAGCAAGATTTTTCGGCAATATCTTTATAAGTCACGGTTTGATGGCGGTCCAATGCATATAAAGCTTCCCAAACTTTTATCTGAAAAGGGGTGCCCCATAGTTCAATAGACGTTATATCCTTAAAAGAGATTGGGTGATTTTCAAATCGAGCCTGGCGCCATGCTGGTCGATCACATAGGTCTTCTATCATTTCTTCTAGGGAAAATCGATCGCCTATAAAGCCCAGGCCCACCAAACTTTGTTCACGGGCGAGCGCCACATACTCCCCCCAGGGAGACTGCCCTTGAAACACAAATAAAGTCGCTCCTTTCCCTTGGGGAAAAAGGGACAAGGGGGCTTGCTTTATTTTAAGATCCCGAGAGATCTGCATTTTTCAATAGGGTTTCAATGGTGCTTAGCATGTCTTCCACCTGTTGAAGTTTGGGAGCTTCCGCCATGATGCGAATGACGGGTTCGGTCCCCGAGGGACGTATAACCAATCGGCCACCTGCTTGCTGGAAAGATAATGTGAGGCTGTCGATTTCTTTCATAAGACCAGCATTCTGAAGGATTTTTTTATTTTTAAGCTTTATATTACGGGTCTTTTGGGGCGAAAGTTTAAAGGGATGCAAAATTTCACTGGCCAATTTCTTAGATTGAACCAAGATGGATAAAACCTGAAGGGCCGCCACCAAGCCATCTCCGCTTGTGCCATAATCGCTGAGAACGATGTGACCCGAAGGTTCTCCCCCCACATTGAATCCCCCTTTTTTCATGGCCTCGGTGACGTAGCGGTCTCCGACGGGAGTGCGTAAAAGATGAAGGCCTTCTTTGGACAGGAATGTTTCTAGCGCCATATTTGCCATGATGGTAGACACCACTGTATTCCCTTTTAAGGTGCCCTTTTTGTGCCCCAAGGACGCAATCAAACCAATCAACAGATCCCCTTCGATGATTTCCCCGTTTTCATCGCAAACGACCAAGCGATCTGCGTCGCCATCTAGCCCTATGCCGATGTCTGCTTTGTGGGCTTTAACCGTCTGTGACAGGAGCTGGGGCTCTACAGCGCCACAATTCAAGTTAATATTTTCACCATTAGGATTATCACCAATAGGAACAATCTGGGCTCCTAATTCCCATAGGATCATGGGAGCAATTTTATAGGCGGCGCCATTAGCGCAATCGATTACAATTTTTAATCCATCTAAACGTAAGCCTGCAGGAAAGGTGGATTTGACAAATTCAATATAACGACCCGGCGCGTCATCTAGTCGTTTCGCACGACCCAAACGTTCGGAAGATGCGAGATGATCGTTGGTAAAATTTTCAATTTTTTCTTCAATTTCCAACTCTTGGGCATCAGATAATTTATTGCCCTCGGGGGTGAAAAATTTAATACCATTATCCGTATAGGGATTATGAGAGGCCGATATCATCACACCCAGGTCTGCGCGCAACGAACGGGTTAACATGGCCACAGCGGGGGTCGGCAGGGGGCCCACAAGGACCACATCCATCCCCATGGAAATAAATCCAGCGGTAAGGGCGGGTTCCACCATGTATCCTGAAAGACGGGTGTCTTTCCCAATAACCACCAAGTGATGTCGGTCATCTTTTTGGAAACATTTCCCTGCAGCTTGGGCAATCTTTAACAAAGTGTCAGGGGTCATGTGTCCCTTATTTACGAGACCCCGAATACCATCAGTACCGAAAAACTTTTTTTTCACGCGCCCTCTTTAGATTTTTTATTTGATTTTGTCCCAGGAATAAGTTTTTTCTTTATTTTATCCATTTTAGATTCAGAAACAGATTCTTCTTCCATAATGGGTAAAGAAGTTTTATTTATTTTTCTGGGTTTCTTTTTAGCAATAGGTTTTATCTTTTTCCCAGCTAACAAATCTTTAATATCGTCACCCGTTAGTGTTTCAAATTCAATTAAAGCCTGAGCTAAGGATTCTAGTTGGCCCGCATGCTTTTTTAAGATTTTTTTAGCGGTGGCGTATCCTTCATCCACAATTCGTCTTATTTCTTGATCCACATTTTGGGCGGTGGCTTCAGACATATTTTGTGTTTGTGTCACTGAGTGTCCCAAGAAAAGCTCTTGTTGCGGTGCCCCATAAGCAATGGGCCCCATTTTTTCGCTCAGCCCCCATTCTGTAACCATTCGTCGTGCCATTTCTGTGGCAAACTTAATGTCCGAGGATGCGCCTGTTGTGACTTTATCTTTGCCAAAAATTTGCTCTTCTGCCACGCGGCCCCCCATGGCAACGGCTATGTCTGCTTTTAATTTGGCCTGGTCCATGGATAAGCGATCCCCCTCTGGCAATCTCATGACCATCCCTAGGGCTCGACCTCGCGGAATGATGGTGGCTTTGTGAATGGGGTCAGAATCGGGCAAATAAGACCCCACTAGGGCATGGCCTGCTTCATGATAGGCCGTTAATCTTTTTTCTTCCTCGCTCATGGCTAACGAGCGACGCTCGGATCCCATCATGACCTTATCTTTTGCTTCTTCTAGTTCTTCCATACCCACAAATCGGCGGCCTTTGCGGGCAGCCAATAGGGCTGCTTCGTTCACTAAATTGGCAAGCTCTGCCCCCGAAAACCCAGGCGTTCCCCGTGCAATAACTCGGGCACTTACATCTTCGGCTTTCTGAATTTTCTTCAGGTGAACGTTAAGAATTTCTTCCCGACCGGTAACGTCGGGGGCGGGGACCACCACTTGGCGGTCAAAGCGACCAGGTCTTAATAAGGCAGGGTCAAGAACATCAGGACGGTTCGTGGCGGCAATCAGAATAATTCCTTCATTTGATTCAAAACCATCCATTTCAACCAATAGTTGGTTCAGGGTCTGTTCTCGTTCATCATTTCCGCCCCCCAGGCCTGCGCCACGGTGACGCCCTACGGCATCAATTTCATCGATAAAAATGATGCAGGGCGCGTGCTTTTTGGCTTGCTCAAACATGTCTCTGACACGGCTAGCTCCTACACCTACGAACATTTCTACAAAGTCTGACCCTGAAATGGAAAAGAAAGGAACGTTTGCTTCACCTGCAATAGCCCGTGCTAGCAAGGTTTTTCCATTACCGGGAGATCCAATTAACAAAACACCTTTGGGAATTTTGCCCCCCAGGCGCTGGAATTTTTGGGGATCCTTTAAGAATTCCACTATTTCTTCAACCTCTTGTTTGGATTCGGTAATACCGGCCACATCTTTAAATGTGACTTTACCAGCTTTTGCAATTAAAAGTTTGGCTTTGGATTTCCCGAACCCCATGGCTTTTCCGCCGCCTCCTTGCATTTGACGGTAGAAATAAACCCATACCCCAATAAAAAGCAAAGTGGGGAACCAAGAAATTAAAATACTCCAAAACGTGGACCTTTCTTCATGGCGATTGGCGGCTTCCACTTTTATACCGTTTTTAGCTAAAGCATTCGCTACATCGGTTTTCTCGGGGACTTTGGTTATAAAAGAAGATCCATCCATCTTCTTGCCATTAATGGTATCTCCCCGCATTACAACTTCTTTAATTTCCTTGGCTTCAACAGCTTGTTGGAAAGCAGTATAGTCCAAGGCTTGGCCCTGGCTTTTTGCAGTGTCATCTAAAAATGTTTGATAAATGAAAAATATGCCAGCGACTAATACTAACAAAATCAAAAAATTTCTTTGATTTGTACTCATGGGTAAAAACTCCTAAAACGAGGGAAAGTTTAGACTTAAACAAAAAATTCCGCAAGCAGAGAATTCTTAGGTGAATAAAGGAAAGAGGTAGGATCGGCAGAGTGTTCTGTTTTTAAAAAGGGAACTGAAATCAATTTATTTTTCTTCCAATATGAGGGGAAAGAGAGAGTAACAGGGTAGGGGAACTTTTCTTTATCGAGGGTGTCAAGTTGGGACCAACCCTTTTCTACTAGGGGTTGAATGACATATCCTGCAGGAAGATCCTGTTGGGCGATGAAGCGACTCCAGAAAAATTCCCCCGTGCGTAAAGTCATCACGGGAGGCAAAAGCCGGCGATCGGGAACGACCCAGATTTTTTGATTTTTAACATACACCACACATTTTCCCAGGGAAGTGGGCGAAAAATTTTTGTTCACCCATTTTTCATACAGGGATTGAATAGACCTAGGGCTGGGAAGATAGGGACCATTTCCAATGGTTCGAATCAGATGACCCAGGGCTTTTTGCATAAGGACAGGATCGGTTGTCTCCACACACCTAAAGTCTAAAGAACCATATCCTTCGGGGGCTACATCAACCCAAAGAGCGAAGAACTGGGCCAGCTGTTGTTCTTGTTTCTGACGTTCTTGTTGATAGGGCAAAAGATCAACCTGTTGGGTTTCTTTGTGCCGAAGCTGAACCCTGAGAAACTTTATATTTTGATTGCTGGAATCTTCAATATGGGGATGGGTGCCTAAAAAATCCCTCAATTGATTTTTATGAATTGAAAGAAGGGGCCGAATCAGTCGGCAGTGATCAAAATATGTTATCGCACTCATGCCTGCAAGGCCATATGAAGTACTTTGGTGTTGGGATCTCATTACATATGTTTCTTGTTGGTCCTCGGCATGATGGGCAGTGAAAAGGTGTAATATGTTATGTTCAGCACAGGCAGATTCTAATAACTGATAACGGGCCAATCGAGCCTTTTCTTGAATGCGGGAAACGGGGGGATGTTTATGATCCCATTTTAAAATGAAACAAGCAATTCCTTTTGATTCAAGCCAAATTTTGACCTGATATGCGTCTGAAGACGATTCGGGACGTAGTCCATGATCCACATGAAAAGCCGAAAGAGACCCATTATGTTTTCTGGTCCATTCATGCAACAGAAAGGTCAGAGCAAGGCTGTCAACCCCGCCGGATACTGCAACACCTAAATGTGGTTTTTCTTCAAAGGGGCCTAGCCGGTCCATCTGTTGAAAAAACTGGGAAATAAGTGGGTGATGGGAGTTTAGACCGGACATGAAAATGAAGTTTGGGCCTCGGTCAAACGCTCTTCAAATTCAGCAGATAAGGGACTGTAATCTTTCTTGATTTTGTCTACGGTCAGGCAGGCTTCTTTTTGTTTTTCCATTTTATTTAAGGCAAATGCCATCATCAATAAAATTTCAGGGGCCTCAGGCGCTTTGGGTGTTTTTTTGTAAAATTCCCCTGCATACAAGGCGGCTTCTTTATAATTCTCATGTTTATAGGCTAGATATGTTAGATCTTTATAGATGGTTGAAACTTTTGCATGTTTGGAATACTTGGACACGAACATCCGTAAGGCTTTTTCCAAACGGTCCTCAGGTAACATTTTGCCAGCGGTCTCGATGTGCAGGGCTAATTCATCCGCGCTCATTTTATTCAATTTATCCTGATAGACTGAATCTTCGGTTTGTTTTACCGTATCTTTGGTTTCTGAAAGTTGTTTTTCCAATAGGGCTATTTTGGTTTCTAGATCTTGTTGGGTTTTTTGATTTGAAGTTTTAAGGGTTTGTAAGGCATGATCCATTTCTTCAAACTTGCTGGTCAGTTGTGCAAGGCGGTCATTTAGCCCTTGTACTTTTTCAAGCAACATGGTTTGGGAGGGGTCTTCAGGAGGGGTGGCCCCGGCTGCTTGATAGGCAGGATCTCCCCCAAATCTTTTATAAATATAGCGCTGTAATGCTTCTACCTCTTGGGATAATCGGCGTACATTGTTGTCACCCATTTCCACAGGGGCGTCGGTCCAGCCATGGCTTAATATAAATATTGTTAGGCAAAAAATGATTTTATTCATGATTAATTTCTCTATGCTTAATTAAAAATACCACAAAATAGATCTTTTTTCCCATATTTTTCTTTAAAATGACCAACGCTTTATGTAAAAATCAAGCTCTTATGAAAGGCCTGTAAAAAGCATGTTAGAAAAAAAGTACGATTCTGCCCAAACTGAAAAGTTTTTTTATGATTTATGGGAGCGTTCGGGGTGTTTTAAATCCCAATCGAAAGGGTCTCCCTATACCATCATTATGCCCCCTGCAAATGTTACAGGAAGTTTGCATTTAGGCCATGCTTTAACCTTTACCCTACAGGATATCTTAATTCGATTCCATCGACTGAAGGGGAAAGATGTCTTGTGGCAAGCAGGCACAGACCATGCGGGGATTGCGACCCAAATGGTGGTTGAGCGTCAGCTGGGTGAACAAGGTGTGACCCGACAAGAGCTGGGCCGTGAGAAATTTCTAGAAGAAGTGTGGAAATGGAAAGAACAATCGGGGGGCGCCATTATTTCACAACTGAAGCGATTGGGTGCCAGTGCAGATTGGTCGCGAGAACGCTTTACCATGGACGATCACGCGAACCACTGTGTAAAAAACGCCTTCATTCAACTGTATGAAGATGGCTTGATCTATCGTGATAAACGGTTGGTGAATTGGGATGCCAAATACCAAACGGCCATTTCTGATTTGGAAGTGGTTCAAAAGGAACAAAAAGGTAAAATGTACTATTTGCGTTATCCGTTGGAAACCACAGAAGGCCATATTGTGGTGGCAACGACCCGGCCTGAAACTTTCTTTGGGGATGTGGCCGTCGCGGTTCACCCCCAGGACGAACGATATAGTTCTTTGATTGGTCAGCGTATCGGGCTGCCCTTAACCCATAGAAGCATACCGGTTGTTGGGGATGAGTATTGTGATCCCACAAAAGGTACCGGAGCCGTTAAAATTACACCAGCCCATGACTTTAATGATTTTGAAGTGGGTCAACGTCATCAATTGAAAGGGATCTCAGTTCTGGATGTTCATAACCGCCTAAAGGGTGAAGGGGTCCCCAGCGACTATGAGGGGCTGTCGGTTTCCGAAGCCCGTACAAAGGTTGTGGCTTTTTTTGAAGAGCAAGGATTGTTGGAAAAAATAGACGAAGTGGTTCATGTGGTTCCCCATGGGGACCGTTCTGATATGGTAATTGAGCCCCGTTTAACGGACCAGTGGTATGTGGATGCGGCGACCCTTTCCAAAAAAGCTATTGCAGCGGTAGAAATGGGCGAAATGGTATTTTTCCCAGAACAATGGACCAAAGTTTACTTTGAGTGGCTGAATAATATCCAGCCCTGGTGTATTTCCCGTCAAATTTGGTGGGGGCATTCCATTCCAGCCTGGTATGGGCCCGATGGCCAAGTTTTTGTGGCAAGTACCCTGGATGAAGCCCAAGTTCAAGCCCAGAAGATATACGGTCACCCTGTTGATCTGGTACCCGATCCCGATGTTCTGGATACTTGGTTTTCTTCTGGTTTATGGCCCGTCATAACCCTGGAAGGATTTGAAAATCATGCTGATTTTCAAAAATATTACCCCACTAATGTATTGGTGACGGGGTTTGATATTTTATTTTTCTGGGTGGCGAGAATGATGATGTTGGGTCTTTATTTTACCCATCAAGTTCCTTTCCGACATGTATATATGCATGCCCTAGTGCGGGATGCCAAGGGCCAGAAAATGTCTAAATCTAAAGGGAATGTGATAGATCCTTTGTATTTAATAGACAACTATGGGGCAGATGCTTTGCGGTTTACTTTGGCTTCGTTGGCGGCGCCTGGGCGTGACATTAAATTGGGAGAACCCCAGGTAGAGGCTTCCCGCAATTTTATAACTAAGTTCTGGAATGCGGCCCGCTATGCCTTTATGAATGGGGCCCAGTGGAATGCTCAATTTAAGCCCCAGGAATGCGCATCAAGCCTGAACCAATGGGTGGTGGCTGAAACAGCCCTGTGCATCAAGAACGTAGAGACCTCCCTTGACAACTATCGATTCCATGAAGCGTCTCAGTCCATTTATCAGTTTTTGTGGGGGACTTTGTGCGATTGGTACCTAGAGCTAACCAAGCCCGTGTTACTGGGAACGGACGAAGAGGCTAAAACAGAAATTCAACATACTTTGGGTTGGGTCATTGGACAATTGTGTCACGTGATGCATCCCATAATGCCCTTTGTAACGGAGGAAATTTGGAAGGCCGTAGGGGGAGACGGATTATTGATAGGAGCCGCATGGCCTAAAATTGATTCATTTTCCTTTGAGCCGGCTCAGAAAGAAACCAATTGGATTATTGATGTTATTTCTGCCTTTCGATCTTTAAGAAACGAGCTGGGAATTGAACCCGGATTTTCATTAAAGGTGTCTACTGATTCGCTATCTGCAGAAGCGGTTCAAAGTCTTCAATCCTATAAACCCATCCTAGAAAGAATGGGGCGCTTAGAGATTGCAACCGATCGTCTATCAGGTAAAACCATCGATGTGGTGGTGGGTCTTGAATCTTTTCAAGTAGAAGTACTGGGAGCATTTGATCCCCAACAGGAAATGGCACGGTTACAGAAAGAATGTGAAAAGATAGAATCGGAGTTATCTAAGGTGGAAAAGAAGCTTTCTGATTCTATGATCTTAGCTAAAGCGCCCCAAGAGATTATCGATGAATTGAATGACCGGAAGGAATCCTTCAGATCAAAACAAGAAAAGTATCAACAATCTCTTGGGAAAATAAAAAGGCTTTTAGAATAATATTTTAAAATAAGGGAGAACTTTTAATAAAAAGCAGCTTCCCTATATTTTAATTATTCTTTGCTTTCTTCAGTTTTTTCTTCTGTAGTAGTCGTTTCAGTAACGGTACTGTCAGGAGCAGTTGTTTCAGTTGTAGTAGTTTCAACTGTTGTTTCTTCTTTTTTCTTATCGCAGTTTGCAAGTACGAAAAGAAGAGCAAGTGCTGTCATTGATAGAATAGTTTTCAATTTATGTCTCCATATAATTAATTATCTTTATAACCTTTATCATATTTTTTTTCTTTAATATAGAGGGAACTATAGGTCTTTAGAAAATTTTTTAAAGTACGAGGGTCGGAAGATCCCTACCCAGGCGGCAGATAAAAGGTAAAACCCAATGCCTGGGCCAAGAATAGCTGGAAGAAGAATCCAAGAAGAGGATGTGATTTTTTGAAGCCAAGTGTTTAAATAGGGGCATAAGCCCATAATATATATTAATAAAACGGCTACAGGGAGACTCAGTTTTTGAATATAAGTGCAAAAACTAGCATTAAAGAAGAACAATTTCTTTTTTCTGAGAAAATAGATTAATAGGCCCGTTTGAACCCAGGCCGAGAGGCTGGTGGAAAAGGCGAGCCCCACATATTCATAAGGAGTAATCAATAACAAATTCAGTGTGACATTGAGGCCTACGCCAATGGCCCCCACAATCATGGGGGTTCGGGTGTCTCCACTGGAAAAAAAGCACGTGCTGAATAGCTTGATTAAAATATAGGCGGGTAAACCAGAGGCCAGGGCAGTGAGGGTCGATGCGGTGGGCAAAATATCACTTTGGCTAAAGGCCCCATGGGCATACAAATTCTTTACCAAAAAAGGAGCAAACAGCATCAAGCTGAGAGTTGCAGGAATGGAAAGGGTGAGGGCGCTTTCTAAAGCCAGCGTTTGCAAAGTTTTAGCATTCTCCCAATTTTGGGTGCGGATATATTTGGAAAGGGTGGGAAGCAGAACCGTGCTTAGGGCAATCCCAATCACACTAAGGGGAAGTTGGGCCAGGCGGTCTGCATAGCTCATGTAGGAAATACCCCCTACCTTTAAGTAGGACGCAATCATAATATCTAAGAATAGGTTGATTTGAACCACACTGGAACCCAGGGCGGCAGGGACCAATGTTTTAAAAAATTGGCGCACTTGGGGGGTAAGTTTTGGCTTGGCAGGGAATACGGAAATTTTAGAAAGATGACAGGGAATGAAAACCCATAAAAACTGAATCACCCCACACCCCAGAATACCCCACGCCAGTGCATATCCTGGGGAATGGAGTGTAGGGCTTAGGTATAAAAGAGCACCAATAATAAAGATGTTTCCGGCGGCGGGTGATGCTGCTGCAGCCACAAACCGTTCGAAAGAATTCAAGATTCCACTGAAGAAAGCCGTAAGGGAAATAAAAAACAGAAAAGGAAACGTAATTTGGGAAAAACTAATGGTCAGGGCCAACCGATCTGGCGTATTGACCAAGCCCCTGAAAAATAATGGAATGAGATCTGGTAAAAAGAACTCTATGACTAAAATCAGGGCTGCTAGTGTGATGCCTAGGAACGAGAAAATATGTTGGGCAAAGTTAAGGGCCGCTGATTTTCCGTCCTTTGCGAGGATTGATGAAAACATGGGCACAAAAGACACGTTGAAAGCACCTTCTGCAAAAATGCGTCTGAATAAGCTGGGGATTTTGATGGCAATACCAAGGGCATCGCTTACGATATTCACGCCAATGTAGTGCGCTTGAAGCGTTTCGCGAACAAAACCAGTTATACGGCTTAAGATAGTAAAACCGCTAACGGAAAGGAAAGACTTAATAAGTTTCATATGTCCCTTATCTTTTTCGGCTGATACTAAGGAGGCCCACATAAAAAGGCAAGAAAAATAACCCTATAATAAACTTCCAGATGGTAAACAAGGAATAAATATAGAAAGATAGAATTAGCTTTTCAGTAATTCGCACCAAATAGGAGCATGGTCTGAGGGGCGTTCCTTGCCCCGAAGGTCTTTATCGATTCCCAAAGCCTTAAGAGAATCTTTGGCAGCTGAAGATATTAACAAATGGTCAATTCTTAACCCCCAATTTCGATGCCAAGATCCACTGCGATAATCCCACCACGTATACCAGTCTTTGTTATTTGTTTCATGTTCGGGATACAGCACACGAACCGCATCGTAAAACCCCAGGTCTAATATTTTTTGAAAGCTTGCACGCTCGGGCTCACTGACAAGCACATCCCCAATCCACTTCTCAGGTTCGTAGACATCCGCATCGGTGGGGGCCACATTATAGTCCCCCCCCACAATTATTTTTTCCTTAAAACTAAGAAGTTGGGCTAAATGCTGTTGCAGATGATGGTAAAAGGAAAGTTTATAATTATATTTATCCGAGCCCACGGTACTTCCGTTCGGGGCATATACAGAGGCCACACGGATGCCGCCTGTAAAGGCTTCGATATAACGGGCCTGAGGATTCTGAAAATTCGGCAAGTTGTATTGAATATCTTCCAAGGGAAATTTTGAAAGAATTGCCACACCATTAAATGTCTTTTGTCCATGAATAGCTAGGTTGTATCCTAAATCTTCCATGACATCGACCGGAAAGGTATCATTTGTGGATTTGGTTTCTTGTAAAAGAATAATATCGGGCGATGTTTCTTTTGCCCAATCTATGAAGAGGGGGAGTCTAGCTTTAATCGAGTTTACATTCCAGCTTGCAATTTTCATACGGCGAACGAACTTCCACATCCGCAAGATTTTGCGGCATTAGGGTTCACTATTTTGAAATAGGAGCCAATAAGTTCTTGCTCATACACAAGGGAAGCGTTTTCTAAAAAGGGATAGGAAACTGAATCAATTACAACTTTGGCTCCCTGATTTTCAATCACAATATCATCAGGTGTGATGTGGGTTTCTAGATCAAATTTATATTGTAAGCCCGAGCAACCGCCAGATAAGACAGAAATACGTAAAAATTGATGGGTACTTTCCTGAGTTAACAGAAGCTGACTTACGGCTGATTCAGAAAGAGTGAAAGAGGGTGTCATTGAAAATCCTTATACACAACACCTAAATAACTTTAAAACAAAAGTCAAATATTCAGAAATGTACGGGGATGTTCTTGACGGACGAATTCCGTTTCGCGCATTATACAGAAGGAGAGAATAAAATGACTCATAACCCTTGGCATAATAGCGATTTCAGCCCCCCAGCAAAAACACGATGGTGGTCATCACGGCTGATGTTGATTTTATTGCTAGCCATTGTAGTTTTTGTGGGCTTAATTATTTTTTGGAATATGATTATTTCCCATACGGACGACCTGGAAGAGGGGAATATTCCTGTGATTGCGGCTGAAACTTTAACCATTAAAGAACGTCCCCAGGCCCCCGTTATAGAAGAAGGGGATTCGGTGTATGGTCTTATTTCAAAAGAAAAATCAAAATCTACCTCGCTTAAAACTGATGTGGAAGAGCCAGTGTACGAGTCTAGCTTTCAAACCGAAACAGAGCCTATGGAAGCCCCAACCCAAGTGCGCAATCCAAAAGCAGAAGTGATTGCTATTAATCAGCCTTCCTTGCCTGCATCCGCTTCTGTTGCACCCCTTAAAATTAAACCAGAAAAAATGGGCATTTTTGCTGTTCAAGTGGGTTCTTTTCCCTCGAAAGACGAAGCCCTGAAGGAAACCCAGCGGTTAAAAAAGAAGCATAAAACCCTGGCCCAACATATAATTAAACTTGTTCCCAAAGACATTGAAGGCAAAGGCACTTATTACCGTCTTTATGTAGGAGACTTTTCAAATAAAGAAGAAGCTTCTAAGGTTTGTAAAGAGCTTACTCAGCAGGGAACAGCTTGTATGATTGCAGGCTAGTTTTTAATTGAATTTTTTGTAGACTTTGTTTTATATTACAAAGACAAACCTTGTGTCACGCTAATTGGTGTCTTCGGTAATCTAACCAATAATATGAGGGAGAAAGAATGCTTTTTCTTTTCCTGTTAAAAAATAATATCCCTATTTTTGCGGCAGTCCTGTTCGGGTACTTTTGTTCCTATTTCCATATTTTGGGAAAACGGGCCACATCGGTTTTAACAGACTTTGTATTTTTCGTGGCACTGCCTTGCATGGTGCTGTATCAGTTTTCCAGGCATTCTATCGATAAAATTTTCAATGGGTCCTATATGACGGTTATTGCCATTGCCAGCCTAATCTTGGCGGCCATAGGCGCTTTTTTTGGAAGAAAAATATTTAAGCAAAAGCTATCTGAGACAGCCTTGACCCTTATGTCAACGGGTCAGGTTAATACCGCTTATTTGGCTATTCCTATTTTCTTGTTGTTCTTCAAAACTGTGGCCCCCGTCGTGATGGTCAGTGTTTTTCAGCAATTGGTGATTTCATCGTTGGTATTGGGCTTAATCGAGTTTGATCTTTACAAGTCTTCTAAAAAGCAAGGATTTACCCGATTAGTATTTTTGAAGGAACTGCCTAAAGCATTGATGAAAACCCCCATCATTCCTGCCTCGTTGGTGGGCCTGGTTTTCTCGTACTGTCACTGGTCCTTTCCGTCCCCCGTTTCCTATTTCTTTGATTTGATGGGAACGTCCGCGGCTCCGCTTTCTTTGTTTGTGTTGGGTCTTTCTTTGCAACAGGATAAAATTACTTTCCGGGATGGCAATTTCCGTCAGCAAATTTTTACCCTGTTGTTCTTAAAAAACATTTTTCACCCTTTGTTGGCGTTCTGCCTTGGTAAATTTGTTTTCAACCTTAGCCCTTTTTGGTTGGTGGCGGCGTCTTTGATGGCGGCCATGCCAACGGCCCGGAACTGTGCCTTGTTTGCCCAACGATATGGATTGGATGTTCAGCGCTCGAATACATTGATTGTCTTATCAACTTTGCTTTCATTTGTGATTATTAATTTGATTTTATATGTTTTGGGCGATTTGTCAGTGTTTACGGCTAAAACCAGCTTGATCTAAAAGGGTCTCGAATAGTCGGTGCCAGTTTAGCTGGGCCCCCAGCTTTATAAAAGCACTGCCCATACCTACTGCCACGCGGTGCATTAACACAAACTCTCGGGGAATTTCTAGGGCACCTTGTTGTTTAAAAGAAGTTAAGACCTCCCGGCCCATTTGTTTGATATCCTCAGTGTTATAACGATCAGCAAGAGAAATACTTTTATCTTCCAATAAAGGACCATAGAACAGACCGGCCCAAGAAGTTAGGGAATCGATGGTTTTTAAATTTAAATTTTTAAATCCCCATCCTTCATAGGCACAAACCAAAAGGTCTTTATTATTGTTTTGGAGGCCGTTATAAAGAGTATAAACCGCCTTAATAAATGAGGGGGGAAATTCTCGGACACATCCAAAATCCAGCAGAGACACATGGCCTTCTTTAGAAAATAAATAATTACCCGCATGGGGGTCTCCATGAAGATACCCGTGTCTATAAAAGGGATGGTACCAAGCAAAAAATAAATTATGGGCGGCTGTATTTTTGATCGATTGTGACATTGTGCATATCCCATCTAAAGAATCACCCTTTAAATAGGACATGGTAAGTAGTCTATCGGTTGAGAGGGGAGAGATCACCCTTGGGACAATGACCGTATCAAACGAGCTAAAAATATTTTGAAAGATTTGAATATGTTTGGCTTCTTCGTGATAAGAAATTTCCTTATAAAGATGGGATTTAATTTCTTCCAAGAATTGATCCAGATCCAGTCCATGGGGTCTGGTTTCATACAAAGATTTGAGTATATTAAACTGTTTTAGGTCAGCCTCGATTATACCCGCCATATTGGGATACTGTAGCTTACAAGCCAGGAGCTGTTGGTCTAGGCTGATCGCCCGATGAACTTGACCGATAGACGCGGCGGCAAAAGGGTGGTAATCAAAGTGTGAAAAGCAGTCTTCCCAATAAGGGCCCAATTCTCCTTTCATACGCCTTTTTACGAACAAAGGGCCCATGGGGGGTGCTTGGGCATTCAAAGACAAAAGAGCTTGTTCGTATACGGGGGGTATTAGGCCCGGAACCATGGCTAGTAATTGTCCAATTTTCATCAGAGGGCCTTTTAGTTGGCCCAAACGATGGGAAAGGTCCTGTGCGGATATATCATTGGACAGTAAATATTTGGTGGCCAGAGACACTAAGGTCGTGGAACTGTGAGAGTATCTCTTAACCCGTTCAAGGGGTGTATTTTTATCCATTAGGATAAGTCTTCAAGCTCGTCAATCCACTCAGATACCAAATCTAAACCTTGGTGCCAAAAATGGGGATCTTTGGCATTCAAACTAAAGGGGCTTAACAACTCGGTATGGTGCAATGTTCCCCCTGCTTCCAGCATGGAAAAATACTTTTCTTGGAAAGCTGGTAATTTATTTTGATAGGTTGCGTATAACGAGTTCACCAAACAATTCCCAAAAGCATAAGCATATACATAAAAGGGCACATGGAAGAAATGGGAGATGTACGTCCAATAATAGGCATAATTATCCTTGAGAACAACAGATGGACCCAGGCTTTCTTGTTGTGTTTTTAACCATAGATCATTGATCTCTTCTGTAGAGAGCTCTTTGGATTTTCGAATATCATGGAATTCATGTTCAAATTGAGAAAAAGAAATTTGACGCACAATGCTGTTGAGCATGTCGCCTACTTTGCCCGCCAAAAGAATTTTCTTTTCTTCCTTGGATTTGGCTTGATTTAAAAGTATTTGAAAGGTGAGCATTTCACCGAAAATGCTGGCTGTTTCCGCCAAAGTCAGGGGGGTATCTGCCATTAAATAGCCCTGTTTCGCAGACAGAACTTGATGAATGCCATGTCCTAGCTCGTGGGCCAAGGTCATCACATCCCATATTTTCCCCTGATAGTTCTGAAGGATATAGGGGTGGGCCGAGGGAACAGTGGGATGAGAAAAGGCCCCATTATCTTTGCCGGGGCGGACTTCTGCATCGATCCAGTTTTTATCAAAAAACTCTTTTCCAATGGCCGCCATTTTTGGACAGAATTGGTGATAGGCCGCGAGTACGATTTCTTGGGCCTCGTCCCACGAATATTTCTTTTGAGTGTCTTGGGGAAGGGGGGCATTCCGATCCCAATAATTTAATTTATCTTTGCCCAACCATTTGGCTTTTAATTTGTAATATCTATGGCTTAAGGATGGATATTTACTTTGCACGCTTTGTAAAAGTGTTTTCACCACTTCGTCTTCCACATTGTTGGCTAAATTGCGGGAAGAAACGGGTCGCGCATACTGGCGCCACTTGTCTTCAATTTGTTTTTCTTTGGCAAGAGTATTTAAAATTAAGGTAAACAAGGGGGCGCTTTTCTTAAGTCTAGCCCCAAAAGCCTCGGCGGATCGTTGGCGTTCCTCTTCGTTGGCTGAGGTAAAGAAATTCATGATCTGGGCAATGGAAAGATCTTTGCCTTCATACTGAAAAGTCATGGTGGCAAATGTTTCATCATATAGACGTACCCAATTCCTGGAAGCGGGTAAACTAAGTTCATGGAAAACATGTTCCAGATCTTTATTCAGTTGGTGTTTTTTAAAGATACGGACATTCTCAATCCATGGCTTATAACGGGACAGAAGGGGCGATTCACTGTAATAAGATTTAAGGGTAGAGTCGGCGATTTGATTGAATTCCAGGGTGTAGAAAATCAAAGGTGTGGAAAGGTCCGTAATCTTTTCCTGGATATTCTGATAAAAAGAGGCCTTTTCTTTATGGGTCATATCTTGGGCAAAAATTAAGGACGCAAAACTGGACAGCCGGCCCATTCTTTCAGATAACGATTCATAGTCTTGGATAGAAAGGGCCAGTGCCTGGGAATCCAAGGTGGTCACTTTGCTTTCATATTTTTCTACAAAGGTATCAATGCTGGCTTTAAGAGCCGCTAGGTCTTTCTCAATGGCGGGATCCTTTACCCCTTTGTATAAATCGTCCAGATTCCATGTGGGTGCTTTTACCTTTAACTTGCCTTTTTCCATGATTCCACCTAGCTTTATGAATATGACTCAGAATACCTATATGATGCAGGCTTTACAAGAAGCAAAATCGGCCGCAGCCAGGGGAGAAGTGCCCGTGGGTGCCCTTATTGTATATAAGGACGAAATAATCTCGATGCAGTCCAACCGGGTGATTGAACTGAAAGATCCAACGGCCCATGCCGAGCTTTTAGCCATCCGTGAGGCCTGTGAAAAAATGGGATATGAGCGTTTAATCGATTGCGATATATATGTTACGTTGGAACCTTGCCCCATGTGTGCCACAGCCATTTCGTTTGGCCGGATTAAGACCGTTTATTATGGAACACCCGATCCCAAAGGGGGAGGCATTCATCATGGGCCCCAAGTTTATAGCCATACAACGTGCCATCATCGGCCCCAGGTTGTACCAGGGATTCTGCAGCCTGGCTGTAGTGATATTTTAACTTCTTTTTTTAAAAGCCTTCGGCAAGGCAAGAAAGATAAGTTTTAAATGATGCACCGTATTAAATTAGTGATCGAATATGATGGAACCCACTATGCGGGGTGGCAACGACAAGAGAATGTTCCCACCATTCAAGAGGAAATAGAAAAGGCGATCGTGAAGTTTTCGGGATTATCATCGGTGGTCCTTCATGTGGCAGGCCGTACCGATGCGGGGGTTCATGCCTTGGGCCAAGTGGCCCATGTGGATGTACCAGTTCGATTTGGTGCAGAAACTGTGATGCGGGCGATTAACCATTATTTAGAAGATCAGCCTATTGCTGTTGTGAATGCGACCGGTGTGGATTCTGAGTTTCATGCGCGATTCTCGGCCATAAAAAGAAGATATCTTTATCGTATCCTGAATCGTCGACCCAAATCCACCCTGGATCAGTATCGGGTATGGCACGTGCCAGTGGATTTGAATGTTTCTAGAATGAAGAGTGCCGCACAGTTTTTCCTGGGGCAACATGATTTCACTTCTTTTCGAACTGTGCACTGCCAAGGCAAAAGCCCCATTAAAACCCTGGACTCATTTAATATCATCCCAAAAGGGAACGAAATAGAATGTTGGATTGAAGCGCCATCTTTTTTGCACCACCAAGTACGCAACATGGTAGGGACTTTGGTAGAAATTGGAAAGGGCCGATGGGAGGCACAAGACATCAAACGTATTCTAGAGGCTAAGGATAGGTCGGCAGCGGGACCCACTGCCCCCCCTTATGGGCTGTATTTTATTTCTGTAACGTATAAGTAATAAAAAAACCCGGGATTTATTCCCGGGTTTTTCTTTTAAAGATAATCCTAGAATTACTTCTTTTCTTGAGTCAAAGCTGTGAATTTCTTGCTGAGACCAAAAACAGATAGAATCCAGAAGAACACAACGATTACCAAGATAGGCGCAATGATGTGTACAAGTTGGTACAAGGCACTTCCAGCAAAAGCTGTAAGCAAGCCCATTTGTACATAAGCACCACCTGATTTACCGCCACGTCCACCAATCACGTCTACAGCTGCTTTACCCGTTGTTTTCAATTCTGGGTCAAGAGGAATATAGGCCATTTCCTTGGTTGGATCGAACAAAGAGTACTTTACAGCTTTTCCGAAGGCGTTGACACCAAGCCCTAAGAATACTGCAAACACAATTAATTCTTTGTTCATGGCGCCTTGAGCAATAGCTTCGGCAATCTTCATGCCTTCTGGTGTCATGGTGTTGTTATAGAAAATCACACCGAAGAAAATTAAAATACCGATCAAAAGAACAACAGGAGTGATCAACGCCGCAGTTCTCCAAGAGAAACGACGAAGAATGTTGCTTCCCACAAGCATCAAGGTAATAGCGATAATACCTGTAACCGTAGAAAGACCACCCATCACTGCGTTGTAATCGTTTTCAGTTGGGAAGGCGATCTTAATTTGACCTTTCCATACGCCTTCGAAGATGTTGATGGATACGCCGTATGCCAAAACAAGAACGGCAATAAGACCAAGATAAGGAGACTGAGCAATCACTTTGAAGCTTTCCATCAAAGATAGTTTAGCTTTTTTCTTTTTACCTTCGCCCATAGCTTCAGGATCATAATGCTTCTTGTCTGTTAAAACAGCACGGTTCATCCAGTAGAATGTGGCCAAGAACACAAACCCTAGAACAAGTACCAATCCCATCAAGTATTTAAGGCTGAGGCCCCAAGCTTCTGATTGAGATAGACCCATAGTCGTTGTTACTTTGGACAAGTAATAAACAGCAGGGCCGGATAGAAGAAGACCAAAGTTTCCTAAGAATCCAAACATTCCATAAAAACGCTTTGCTTGAACAACGGGGGTAATAGCGTTCGCAAATTGCCAGAATAGCAAGGAAAGAATAGCACTTCCCCATAGTTCGGATAGAATATAGAACAGGCTATATGTCCAGTTTCCAATAATAGGAATGATCCAGTGTAAACCAGGATATGTGGCCTGATATTGGGCAATTGTTTCAGCAGACATATGTAACGCGTCCTTCAATGGATAAATGATGTACCCAAAGGATCCAAAGAATGCCAAGAAGGGAAGGGCTGTGATATAAAACAAGCCTTCGCGCTTAAAGATGTTAGCAGCTTTTGTGTACAAAACCATGAAAAGAACGGCAGATGCGGTAACCCCAATTCCTTTTAGGAAAGACAAGCTTTCAGCCCCAGATCCGGGTGCCGTTACCACAAGGGCATCCTTTGTGTCACGAAGGACTGTATAAATAGCCAAGACACAAAACATGATGAGCCCCATGGGCAAGAATTTCTTTAACTCGTAATTATGAATGGGCCACAGAATCGAGCGCCAACCTGTAAACTCTGGTGTTGCTAAACGTTTTTCAGACATGATAAACCTTATATTAAATTAAACCAAAAATGGACTAAGGCTATTTTCAAGCTAGTCCATGAAAATTCTTTGCATAGATTCCCAAAAAAGTCAAATCCAAACAAATGGGAATAATTGTAACATTTTATCGCGATTTGTGTGAAGGGTTCAAAAGTCTCTGAATTTCTTCTCTTACGATTTTTTCCACAATCTGAGACAAATTCTTTTCGATCCAGCTTTTAATAAGGGGATTCATAGAAGTCAGAATCATGGTTTCTAAGGGACTTTTCCCAGAGCCGGCAGAAGAAACTTTCGGGGCAGGTTTTGCTTCTGATAAAGTTTCTTTCACAGAAATATCGGCTTTCTTTCTTAGAACCAGAACGTCTTCTTTCGGGGCCACAAGGGGGGGTCTGGTAACTTTTTTAGAGGGTGTTTCCGCCATGGGAGTCAGGCTTGGTTCCATAATTTTTCGAATCGAAGATAGAATCTCTTCCAAGCTTTCTTCGGGTTGATCTTCAAATGGATTCAAATCTTTAGAGTCCGTGAAGAGCGTCATTTACTGGCCTCGGCTTCTTTCATCAGAGAAGTGGAAAGCTCTTGCGCCTCTATTCGTTCATCTGGATTAATATTTGTGCCCCAGAATGAGAGATTCTCATAATCAGCTGTTGGATTATACGCGGCCACTTGAAGATTCAAAGTTTCTGTATTGAGCTGACCAATGGTGGCCAAAAGTTGGTACGAGTTCAATATGACAGCCTGCTCAGCGTTCACTAAATCTACTTGAGCCGAAAATAACTCTTGCTCGGCCGTCAGCACATCCAATGTGGTTTTATTGCCTGCCAAAAACTCTTCAGTAACGGTTTCTACAGCAATTTTTGCTGCATTGACCTGGGACTTAATTTGGGTGATTTTTGCTCGGGCAGCTTCTAGGGAGTCCCAATAGCGACTGACCAATTCCATCACATTTCGGCGTTCGTAAATAGCTGCCAAGCGTTTCTGGGCCGCCGCATATTTTTGTTGGCGAATACCCGATTGGGTGGCACCCCTGAAGTCCAAAGGAATAGAAAGGGTAGCCCCTGCTTCTACGGCTTCTTGTCGCCCTCGACCATGGTTGTTGTAATAGGAACTTCCCCAGTTGTCGGTTAATTTTCGGCTGGCAGATGCGCTGATGTCAAAAGAGGGCAGGAGCTCACTGAAACTTTGGTCGGTTCTGGCTTTGGCGGCGTCTGCGATGGCTTCTTGTTTCTGCAGTTCGGGACTTAATTTAAGAGCCAGCTGGATGGCGTCAGCTTTGGAGGCTGGTAGTAAGTGGGTAGGTTCCGAGGGTTTCTCTAAGGCTTTTTCTACCGTAATGCCTGTTACTTTGACAAACGTGGCTTTGGCAATTTCAACTTCACTCAACGCTGTAATAACGTCTGCTTTGGCTTTGTCTAGTTTGGCTTGGGTTGCGGCCACGTCATATCGTGTTAGTTCTCCAAATTCGTATCGATTTTGGGCGACTTCTAACTGCTTTTCCAGAAGAGCTTGATTGGCTTTATTTAGACGGAACAATTCTTGGCGGGCAGATAGTTCAATAAAGCTTTTTATGGCCGAATACAAAGTGTCTCGTAGGGTGCCCATATAGGCGGCTAACGTGGCATCCAGATTTTTTTCTTGAGCCAGAATATTGGCGGTGGTGGCCCCCCCACTATACAGGTTTTGTTGCAAGGTAAGACTGCCTTGCGTCGTGCCAGATTGGGTGTTCCCCTGGCTATCGACTCGTGTTCTCGCATTCGATAAGTTTCCACTGGATACATAGTCTCCACTGGTTCGGCTGTACCCCAGGCTTGCACTAGTTTTAGGGAGCCATTGTCTTTTGGCACCGGCTAGGGCCATTTGGGCTTCTTTGACCTGGTATTCGGCTGTCAAAAGGGGGCTTTGATTATATGCACCTTCAAGCGCGTCTTTTAACGTGAGAAAATTTTGTTCTGTTTTTATTTCTTCTATTTTTTCATCCGAGGTGGGGCCTGACTCTGCAGACAAGGCCTCTTCCGGTGTTTTTTCGCTGACGGGGGTGACAATCTCGTCATTTAAAACATTTGATTCTGGTTGGGGCTCAGGGGGGGCAGAGGGTGAGGATTCAGAGGTGGATTCTTGTGGTTCATCTGGTGTGGGAGCAGGGGCTGTTTCAATAGCCTCGCTACTGGACGACTGAAGGTCATCAGAAGGTGAATTGGTTTCAGAAGGGTCTTCAGCAGAGTCCGTTTGAGTTTCTTGTATAGTGGACGATTCTGTCAAAGTTGTAGGGTCCACGGCTTCTGTAGGATCCGCCAGGGGCTCAGAGACGGTTTCTGAAGGGACTGTGTCGGAAGCAGGAGATTCCCCATTGGCGGCAGGAATGGATTCTGCAGGTGGGGTTTCACCAGTTGACGTCATATCAGTATTAGACCCTAAATTGGAATCAGCCTGAGGGACATCTTCCTGAAGGGGCATGGAATCGCTGGGGGTCGAGACATCCAAGGGAGCCTCAGCCACAACAGGAGCCATCGTTGAAGATGGGTTTCTTCTTCTTTTTTTGTGGCGAGTCTTATTTTTTTTCAGTACTTTGGCAATTTTCTTGCTTTTTTTAGGACGCGCTGACGCCGTATCCAGACAAGATATGGAAAGTACAACAATTAAAAAAGACACCCAAAAAGATTTAATAATTTTTATCATTTACTGATGAATCCTTAAAAACCACTCAATCATACATATCTTTTCATTAGATGTGAAGATTTTAATAAGCTTGTAAAAACCATACAGCTATTATAAGAAATAAAAATCATGTCTATGCAAAAACAGTCAGCTTTTTTTTCTTATTACAAATCAAAAAATGAGGAATCCCATCCTTGTGCTGTGGAGGGGTGTGAAAATCCAGGAAGCCACACCGTACTGCTGAATCCCAAGAATTCGCGTGATCGAGCCCACATGTGTTTAGACCATGCCCAAGCCCATAACAAGAAGCTTGATTATTTTAAAAACATGGGACGACGTGAGATAGAAAATGAAATTAAAAAAGATACAGTTTGGCGCTTGCCCACATGGCCCTTGCGAGGAGATTATCGTCGTTTATTTATTCATTCTTCTGTCGAATCTTTTTATGGACGACCCATGGAAAAGACTGCTGCGGCATCCGCCGTTGTTCTTCCCCCCGAGATTGAAGAGGCAGCTAATATAATGGGAATCTCTTTGCCCATCACTCTGTCGGCCCTTAAAAAAATATATAAAGAAAAGGTTAAACAGAACCATCCTGACCTTAACCAAAATAAACAAGGGGCAGAAGAAGAGTTGAAAAAAATTAATATTGCCTATAAAACCCTCTGCGATTATTTAAAACATGCCTAAGTTTTTTTTCATTCCCTCCTTGCTTTTGTTATTTTATGCAGGGCTGGGCGCCTATCCTTTACTGAACAACAATGAAGGCCTCTATGCCCAGATTGCCTGGGAAATGGTGCAAAGTGGTGACTGGGTTATCCCCCATTTAAATGGGGTGCCGTATATTGAAAAGCCGCCCCTATTGTATTGGCTTATTGCTGTTAGTTTTAAATTTTTTGGAAAAACGGCCTTTGCGGCCCGATTGGTGCCCGCCACTTTTGGATTGGCCACTTGTCTTTCTTTATATTTCTTTGCCAGATCGATTCAGAAAAAAAAGTGGGGGCAGTATTCAGCGGTTATCTTAGCCAGTTTTGCTGGGTTTATGATTTTCTCACGAATGGTATTTTTTGATGTGGCCCTTACATTCTTTTTAACAGCTGCGGCGTTATGTTTTTACAAGTTTTATGAAACCTTAACTCAAAGATATTTATATCTTTTTTCTGCGTGGATGGCAGGGGCTGTGTTGACCAAGGGGATTGTGGCCCTGGCACTGATGGGCGCGCTGATTATTTCTTTTTTATGTGTGGAAAAAAAATTAGAATTCCTGAAATATTTTTTTAATCCAGGTGCGATTCTTATCTTCTTGGGTCTTACGGTGCCGTGGCATGTGGCGGCTTCCTTGAAAGAGCCAGGTTTTGCTTTGTTTTACTTTGTTAATGAACATTGGCTGAGATTTGTGGACCAACGCATCCCCCGTGATTATTACAGGGGCCCTTTGTATTATTATGTGCCCCGTCTTTTAGGCTATATGGTGCCTTGGACCTTTGTTATTCTTTTTACGATTAAGAAAAACCTATTTTCTTCCCTTTCTTCTTTCCAAAAATACCTCATGTGTTGGTTTTTAAGTTTTTTGGTTTTTTTCTCGGTGTCCAAAGCGAAAGCCAATTACTATATGGTGGTGGGATTGCCCCCATTGGCCTTAGGACTAGGTCACGTGATGACCGAAAAGTTGCGCCAGGGTCGATTAATTTTGATAGTTAATGTTGCGGGCGCATTGACCCTTCTAACGGGTGGGGTGTGGTATATGAACCGGCATGCCCAATCATTCTCGGTTGAACCCAGTTTATCGTCTATTCAAAAAAATGTTCCTATTTATTTATATAAACGATTTGAAGAGCTATCCACCCTCCCTTTTTATGCCAATCAGTCCATTCCCATTATTGACAGCGAAAGCTGGGATTTGTGGTATGCACAACAACAAGGGCATGAGGCAACTTTTTTGCCCTATTTATATAATTTAAATCTTCCTGGTTATGTTTATGTTTTGAACCGGGATGAAGAAACCTTCCTGAAAAAATATCAAGACTTTCATCCTAAAATTATTTACACTTCTTCTGTATATAAAATATTTTTTATAGAAAAACAGCGGAGGGCCCCATGAGCTTTGTTAGAAAAACTGTAGATTCTTTCAGTATTTATTTTGAAAAACGTCTGATTGTTATTTTACTTTTAGGTTTTTCAAGTGGCCTGCCACTTTTGTTAACTTTATCTACTTTATCTTTTTGGTTTGCAAAGGTGGGCATCGATAAAAAAACAATCGGTCTTTTTGCTTTGGTTGGATTGCCTTATGTTTGGAAATTTGTTTGGGCCCCCTTATTGGACCGCTTTCATGTTCCTTTTTTAAGCAAAAAGCTGGGAAGGCGCAGGGGATGGTTGTTATTTATTCAAATCTGTCTGGCTGCATCAATTATCATGATGGGGCATAGCCAGCCGGAAGAAAATCTTTTCTTAACGGCTGTATTTGCTTTGTGTGTTTCTTTTTTCTCGGCTACCCAAGATATTCTGATTGATGCTTATCGCATTGAATCGTTAGCTCCTTCAGAGTATGCGGCAGGGGGCGGTGTGGAAGTGTTTGGATATCGTTTGGGAATGATTGTGGCCGGAGGGTTTGCCTTGTCCTTATCTGACAGCTATTCCTGGTCCACTGTGTACTTGATCATGGGGCTTTTCATGGGTGTGGGTATGTTGACCACCTTGTTTTGTAAAGAACCCCCTGCATCGAAAAAAGTGGATCTAGAGAAGAAAAGCCTGAAGACAGTTATCATTGATCCTTTCCTTGAATTTATTAAAAGACCAGGTTGGTTCTGGGTATTGCTGTTTATCATTTTGTATCGGTTTGGGGATAACATTATTGGACAGATGGCCACCGTTTTTTATCAGAAGCTAGGCTTTACAGGGACTGAGATTGGGATGGTCACCAAAACATTCGGGATCTGGATGGTGGTTGTGGGCGGCCTTTTAGGGGGTGCCATTGCCAAGCGGATTGGAATTATGAAAACTCTTCTGTGGGGAGGAATCCTTCATATTTTATCAAATGGTTTCTTTATTGCCTTGGCCCTTCATGGGCATTCCATGCCCTATCTGTATGGGACCATTATTTCCGAAAACCTTTCGGGGGGTATCATGACCAGCGCCTTTGTGGCTTATTTATCCCGCTTATGTAATATTAACTTTACGGCTACTCAGTATGCCCTTCTTTCGGCCCTGATGGCTGTGGGACGCGTATTTGTTCAATCTAGCTCAGGATTCCTGGCTGAACGATTTGACTGGGTTACGTTCTTTGTGATTGCAAGCGCTGCAGCGTTGCCTGGGTTGTTCTTATTGACATACCTGATGAAAAGATTTCCGATCAACGAGAAAGCTTAGTGCGGCTTTGTTGATAAATAATATAGCCACCCGCCGCAATGACAATAGGGGTGCCCAGCAGAAGGTTCAGGCCTAGGCTTTCCTCCCAGCGCAGATAGCCAAATAAAGATGCCCAAATCATCAACGTATAAAGTAGGGGGGCAATAACGGCTGCTGGGGCCATGCTGTAGGCCAGGACCATAAAAACTTGACCAATCGCACTGACCAGCCCAATTGCAATCAATAACAAAAAGTTCATAGAACTGATGGAACCCCAGAAGAAAGGGACCAAAAGGGCCGCGAGGATTGTGAGGACTAAGGTGTGATAAAAGGTTGTTGTAACGGGGCTGTCAGTCCTAGATAATTGCCTGCCCATAATCGCAATGGTGGCCTCTAAGAAGGCCGATAAAATGCCCGCTAATCCACCCATAAATGTTATGTTCCCAGAAGGATTGGCCATAATCGATACGCCCATGAAACCTATCAAAACCGCAATCCATATTTTCCATCCCACCCGTTCTTTTAACAGGGGATAGGACAAAGCGGTAATAAAAAGGGGGGCGGCAAAAGCCAGGGCAGTTCCATCCGTTAAAGGCAACACATCAAACGAGTAAAACATGGCGCATAAACTGATAAACCCAATGGTGCCCCTAAGAAGTTGGTAAGATGGTTTTTGTGTTTTAAAAAGGCTTAGTTTCTGAGAATAGGCCGCATAAATAAATAGGGTCACCAGGGCCCATACCGAGCGGAAGAATATGATTTGAATCACACTGCATTCTGCTGTGGTTTCTTTGACAAGCGCATTTCCAATACCAAAAAGAAACATGGCCAATGCCATGTATAAAGCCCCCTTCCATACCGCGGTTGATGTTTTAGGCAGAGAAGGGGGACTTTTTTTCATTTTAAGCCTGTATGCGACCTGGGTTTTTAATGAAATGATATTCCATAGTTTTTCTGACCATTTCACTGAACGTTACTTTAGGAGTCCATCCCAAATAGGTTTGGGCATTTTTAATAGAGGGCACACGGTTTTGAACATCCTCGTATGAATCGCCAAAGTGATGCTGGGCTTCCACCACCTGAATTTCTGCTTTTTCTGCCAGAGCCTTGTAAGCGGGAAATTCTTTCATCACACTGATGACTTCTTGGGCTGCTTGGTGCATGGACAGATTATTGTAGGGGTTCCCCACATTGAAGATGCGGTTGCTGGCACCTCCATTTTTATTTTCAACCATACGAATCAAGGCATCTACGCCTTCTTCCACGTATGTAAAGCAACGGCGTTGTTGCCCTCCATCCACTAACTTAATGGGGCGGCCGTACAGAATATTGCTGATGAATTGAATGATCGCCCGCGAACTGCCTTCTTTTTTAGAAAAGACATCATCCATTTTAGGCCCTAGCCAATTAAAGGGACGGAACAGGGTGTAATCTAGGTCTTCATGCACCCCATAGGCATAAATCACCCGGTCCAACATTTGCTTTGAACAGGAATAAATCCATCGCTGCTTATGAATAGGGCCCAGAACAAAATTTGTTTTTTCCTCATCAAATTCTTTATCGGTGGACATTCCATATACTTCCGAGGTGGAAGGGAAAATGATTCTTTTTTTATGTTTTACACAGAGTTTGACAATGTCCAGGTTGGCTTCAAAATCTAATCGAAACACCCGCAGAGGATCTTGAACATACAGGGTAGGATTGGCAATGGCCACTAAGGGGAAAACAACGTCGCATTTTTTAATGTGGTCTTCAACCCATTCCGCATTAGACAGCATATCCCCTTTAAAAAAATGAAAACGGGGGTTGGGCAAAGATTCTTCGAGTTTATTATCATCCATATCAAGACCATAAACTTCCCATGGGGTGCGCGATAGAATGTTATGGCTCAGGCAGTTTCCAATAAAACCATTGGCGCCTAGGATCAGAATTTTTAAAGTCATTTTGTTAAGTCCTTTTCTAATGATTTATCTTGGATAATGGTGCGAATGCTGTAACGACGACGACACAAAGCTTGGTAGATGCGTCCCACATATTCCCCAATAATACCGATGCCCATAATGGCCACGCTGATCAAGAAAATCACGATGGCAATCAGGGTAAACAGGCCTTCGGCTTCTGGACCATATAGAATACGTCGACCCAGCATATACAGAACCAACAAGAAACTGAGACCCGAAACAATCATCCCAAAAAAGGTAAAAAATTGGATGGGCACCATGGAGAAGTTTGTGGCCAAGTCGATGGCTACACGAATTAATTCATACAATCCATATTTGGAATCTCCTTGGGAACGCATATCGTGCCGGAGGCCCACTTCGCAGGGATTCTGTGCTAGCTTCCATCCTAGAACAGGAATAAAAGTAGATGACTCCGTGCCGCTGACGATTTGATCGACGATGGACCGAGAATAGGCCCGGAACATACAACCCTGATCTTTCATTTTGGTGCCCGTGAGGATGAATCGCACTTTGTTGGCAAACCGCGAGCCCCAATGGCGCCAGGCATGATCTTTTCGCTTTAGGCGATAACTGCCCACCATATCGTGACCTTCTTCAAACTTTTCCAGAAGCTTTGGGATTTCTTCGGGGGGATTTTGAAGGTCAGCATCTAAATTAATAATAACCTCTCCGCGTACTTGTTCGAAGGCCGCCATGATGGCCATGTGTTGCCCATAATTAGACCCAAAATCAATTACACGGACATGCTTGGGGTATTTGTGCTGTAAATCTTTTAAGATTGAAATGGAATTATCTTTGCTGCCATCGTTGGTATAAATAACCTCGAAGGGTTTGCCAATTTTGTCTAGAACAGGCATTAATCTATCGGATAAGGTGTGCAGACTTTCTTGCTCGTTATAAACGGGGATGACCACTGATAAATAAACATTCTTCATAAATAAATTAATCCTTTTTAAATATCTTCTTCAGGGCTTTTATGACGCGGGTATGCTCGTCATCAGTCATTTGGGGAAACAGGGGCAAGCTTAATACATGGTCTGCAATATATTCCGCGTGCGGGAAATCCCCCTCTTTAAATCCAAAGGTCTTTTTATAAAAAGAAAATAAATGGGGGGCTTGCCAGTGAAGACCAGCCCCAATGTTTTCTTCTTTTAATTTGTCTATGAGCTCATTTCTAGAAATGTTGGTTTTTTCTGCATTCAATGTGGGAGCAAAAAGATCCCAGGCATGTCGATGGTCATAAGTGGGGGCTTCGGGCAAAATGAATTCTTCCCACCCTTCTAAGGCTTCACGATATTTTTCTACCAGCCGTGTGCGACGGTCTGTGAAATCATCCAACAGGGGCAATTGATGAACGCCCAGGGCTGCCTGAAGGTCCATCATATTATATTTAAATCCCGGTGCAATCACATCGTACAGCTGGCTTCCTTCTTTAGAAAATCGATTCCAAGATTCACGGTCAATACCATGGAATTTAAGAACATTAATATGTTTGATCAGATCTTTATCCTGAGATGAAACACATCCCCCTTCACCTGTAGTAATGTTCTTATTTGGATGAAAGCTGAAAACCTGGGTATCCCCGAAACTGCCAATCCGTTGACCTTTGTATTGGGTTCCAATGGCATGGGCCGCATCTTCCACTACACGGAGACCATATTTTTTGGCCAGTTCATAAAGGGGATCTAGATCCACCGGGGCGCCAGCAAAATGAACGGGCATAATGGCCTTGGTGCGCGGCGTAATCGCGGCTTCAATTTGGGAAACATCCATATTGTAGGTGTTTCTTTCCACGTCCACCAACACGGGAGTGCCCCCTGCTAAGACAATGGTATTTAATGTGGCAATAAAGGTGAAAGAGGTGGTAATAACCTCATCCCCCGGTTGCAAATTTAAGTGTAACAACGCCAGGTGTAATCCTGCTGTTCCAGAAGATAGGACGCAAATGTTTGGGCAGCTTAGATAGTCTTGTAGAAGAGCCTCGAATTTTTTTACTTTTGGTCCGGTGGTTAACCAGCCTGATCGTAGAGAATCCACCACATCATTAATCGTTTCTTCAGTAAGGCAGGGTTTTGAAAAAGGTAAAAAAGCGTCTTTAGTCATGTGATTTCTTTACGGCTGAATTACAAACAACCACATAATCATCTTGTTTATAAAGGGGTTGTGCGTTGGGTACCAAATAGGGAATTCGGTTTGAGGTAGTAATAACGCAATGGGGATTCGCAGAGCCCCAGGCATTTTTGAACTGGGTATCATCTATGAAAATATCATTGCTGGGATTAAATGATTTTCCTGCATCTAGTTCGCCACTCCAATTTAAAACTTTGACCGTTTCCCCCAAATAAAAAGGGAGGTCTTGGGGATAGACACCATAAACAATAACTGTAGGCTTAGGCGATAGGGTTTGACGAATGAAAGTAGTGAAAGGTTTCATGGATGCTTTTTGGATATACACACTTGCGCTGTTAAGGATGAAAAGAAAAGCGATGTGAAAAGCCAGCAACGATATGATCTGCCATTGAGTTTTCTTAAGGACCCCTAGAATCAAAAGAGAGGCACCTCCTCCGAAGAGAGCTATTTGTACATACAAGAAATAGGGCGATAGCAATTCATAAAGATGGGGATCGCAGTATTTTTGAGCCACCATCGGAATGGAAAAAGCGAGAGTGAATGTAATGATACCATAGATAATAGATTCTATTTTCAATGAATAGTTGTTTTCAGCCACATACGCTAAAAACCTGCCCACCATAATAGAAAGGGGGGGGAAAATGGGCAAGATATAAGGAATCAGTTTAGATGACGAGAAGGAAAAGAATAAAAATATGGTACTGATCCAGATAATCAAGAAAGCCTCTAGGTCGTAGACTTTCCAATCTTTAAATTTGAAAGGAATAAAGTTTTTGACCGCACGGGGTAAGAATACAACCCAGGGAAAGAAACCAAGGAGGGTCACAGGAATAAAAAACCATACGGGCTGTAGGCGTCGGTGAATAGTGGTAAAATACCGTTCAAAGTGTTCCCGAATGAAATAAAAATCGAAAAATTCTGGATTTCGGGCAGAGACAAGAATATGCCAGGGGAACGCAATAAGGCCAAAAATTAATAGATTTGTGGGTAAATAAAGGGGTCGCAGTTCCTTCCATTTATTAAGACCAATTACCCAAATTCCAATGATCGCCACCGGTAAAATTAATCCAATCAAGCCTTTTGTAAGCACAGCACAGGCAAAAGCCGCACTGGCTAACATAAATCGGCCACGACGGGCCATACCTGTTAATTTAATCCCTTGAATAAATGACAGTAGCCCAATGCTTATAAAAACCGTTAGAACCAAGTCTAGAATAATAAGGCGGGCTAAAGAAAAATATAAAAGAGAAGTGCCTAAAACAAGTGTACTGAAACAAGCGGCGCGGTGGCTGTAAATACGTTTTGTGTATTGATATACGGCCAAGCATCCCAATAAACCAAATAAAGCAATGGGTAGACGTAGCCAAAACTCGCTGGATAAGCCCATCTTCAGGGGAAGGGCCTCTAGCCAATAAACAAACGGAGGCTTTTCGAAGTATTTAAGGCCATTAAGATGGGGCGTGATGTATTCTCCTGTTTCAACCATTTCGCGGGGGATTTCCGCATATCTTCCTTCATCGGGGGAGGCTAAGGGCCGACTGCCCAAACCCACTAAAAATAGAACACCTAAAAAAACAGATAAAAATAAATAATCTAACCATTTATTGGATGTTTTGCTGAACACGGTTTAGTCCTTGGGCTTCATAGTGGGGAAAGCAATAACGTCACGAATGCTAGAGGCATTTGTTAAGATCATTACTAGGCGGTCTATACCAATCCCAAGGCCTCCGGTGGGTGGCAACCCATGTTCCAATGCGGTGACAAAGTCAGCATCCATCAAATGGGCCTCGTCATCCCCCCCCTCGCGTTCGGCCACCTGATCCTCAAAACGTTTCCGTTGATCGATGGGGTCTGTCAGCTCGGAGAATGCATTCGCAACTTCCCACGTATTGATATAACTTTCAAATCGTTCGGTTAGACGAGCGTCACCTCGATGAACTTTAGCCAGTGGGGAAATATCCAACGGGTGCTCGGTCACATGGATGGGCTGAATCAGGGACGATTCCACTTTTTCTGCAAAAACAGCTTCCACCACTTTGCCCCAAGAATCTTTTCCTTTCAGGGGAACACCACCAATTTTTTTGGCAGCTTCCCGGGCATCTTCTGTGGAGTGAATTTGGGCAAAATCTACGCCTGTTTCTTCTTTAACAAGGTCTACCATGGATTTCCGGGGCCATGGGGAAGATAAATCAATTTCAATACCATTATACAGGACGGTTGTTGTACCCAAAACCGTTTGCGCTAGATACTGAATGAGGCTTTCAGTGAGTGTCATCATATCATGATAGTCAGCAAACAGTTGGTATAGCTCAACCGACGTAAACTCGGGGTTATGGCGGGGTGAAATGCCCTCATTTCTAAAACAACGATTCATTTCAAATATTTTATCGGAAAGACCGCCCACCATCAATCGTTTCAGATGAAGTTCGGGTGCAATCCTTAAATACATGGGCAGATCAAGGGCATTATGGTGGGTTAGAAAAGGCTTTGCAGCTGCACCCCCTGGAATAATATGAAGCATGGGTGTTTCGACCTCAAGAAAGCCTTGGTTCGATAAGTAGGTTCGGATCGAAGAAATAATTTGGCTGCGTTTTCTAAGCCGGTCGCGACTTTCTTCATTCACAATTAGGTCAATATAACGTTGACGATACCGTGTTTCAATGTCCGTAAGACCGTGATATTTCTCGGGCAAGGGCAGCAAGGATTTCGATAAAATTTCTAGGGATTCAACATTAACGGTTAGTTCGCCCCTTTTGGTGCGGCGGATCAATCCCGTAACACCAATCCAGTCCCCCAAGTCAAGCAATGATAAAAGATCATTTATCTCTGGGGACAGTTCTTTTAAGGGTGAAAAAGCCTGAATGGAGCCTGTCTCGTCGTGCAGGTCTATAAACATGCCACTGTTGCGGATAGAACGAATCCGCCCTGCCACTGAAACACGGTCTTCCGTAAGTGTTTCGGAGGCTAAGTCCTGATATTTTTCTTGAAGCTGGTTGGCGGTGTGTGTACGCTTAAAATTATAGGGATAGGGATTGATACCTTTACTTTTTAACGCATTTAATTTTTCAATACGAATATTTCTTAATTCTTTTTCAGCGCTATGAGAATCGTTCATTTTTTCTTATTTAGTCCTTATTTCTTTAAAAGTTCTTGTAATTCACCTGATGCAAACATTTCTTTTACAATATCGCATCCCCCCACAAATTCGCCATTTATATATAATTGGGGGATGGTGGGCCAATTGGTAAAATCTTTGATTCCTTGACGAAGCTCGGGATCCGCCAAAACATTCACATCTTTAAAGGGAACCTGTAGTTTTTGTAAAATTTGGGCAACGGTGCTGGAAAACCCACATAAAGGAAATGTGGATGTTCCCTTCATAAAAAGAACAATGTGATTTTCATCAATTAAAGTTTTTATTTGATCGTGTATATTCATTGAATTTAATCTTTATTTTCCTATTGTTTTAAGCGTAAGGGCATGTATGGCATCCCCCACATATCCTTTCAAGGAGTTATACACCATTTGATGTTGGTGTACACGGCTTTTTCCATTGAAGGAAGCGCATGTAATTGTAAGGGCGTAATAGTCACCGTTTCCTTTTAAGTCTTCCAATGTAATCTGTGCATCGGGAAAGGATTCTTTTAATGAATTCAAAATTTTATTACGATCAAGGGGCATACTAGACTCTCTTTTCAGAAATCACAGAGTGAAGATTAAGGGTATCTGCTTTAATTTGTAAAGAAGCTCCTTTGTAATCGTCCCCAATAGGTTCGAATCTTCCCCCTAAAAATTGGGCCAAGAATTTTTCAACCGTGGCATAAAAAGAAATGCGATTCTCAGGTTTTACAAAACCGTGCCCTTCATCGGGATAAAGAACATAAGTCACGGGGATATTTTTTTGTTTCATGGCCTCCACGATCTGATCGGATTCCGCTTGCTTCACCCTAGGATCATTAGCCCCATGTCCAATGAGTAAGGGTTTTTTTATGCGATCGACATACGTGATCGGCGATCTTTCCTTGAGCAATTTTTGACCTTCTTCTGTGCGGGGGTCGCCATATTTTTTAATGATGGTGGCTAAGTAAGGTTTCCAATAGGGAGGGATGCTGTTTAAAAGAGTCAACAGATTAGACGGCCCCACCAAATCTATGCCACATGCAAAAACATCAGGGGTCATGGTTAATCCTACGAGGGTGGCATAGCCACCATAGCTTCCCCCTTGAATAGCAATCTTGGCTGGATCTGAAATCTTCTTTTGAATTAACCAATTCACGGCATCAATTAAATCGTCATGCATCTTATGTCCCGATTGTTTGTCGCCTGCACTGATGAATTTTTTTCCAAACCCATCAGATCCTCTGTAATTCACACTCAATACCGCATATCCTCGGTTTGAAAGCCATTGATGCTGGGCATCGTATCCCCATGTGTCTCGGGATTGGGGTCCCCCATGTACCAATAAAACAGTGGGGAGATGGTGGGCGGTTTCTAATGTAAGGCCCTGGGGCAGGGTGAGGTAACTGACTAAGGTCAACCCATCCCTGGATTCTATTTCTAAAGGAATCATGGGGGATAGGGAAAGGTTCTCTAGTTGGGGGCGTTGAGAAAAAAGATATTCAGTTTTTTTAGTGGCACGGTCATACAGATAATAATACACAGGGCCTGTATCACTGTAGTAGGCCACAATCCACTGATTGAAATCGAGGGTTGAGCTGGTGAGTAGGGGAATGGAGCCCGGTCGGATGCTTTCTAAATGTTTGAAATCTGCCTCGTACGCCTGATCCAAAAATTTCTTTTGGGGTTTTAGGTATGTTTCTCCTACCCACAAAGGCACGTTTTCCGTGGGATGAAATACGGCACTTGAGAAATCAGTTTTTTGGGGGTGGGCCAAATAAGTTGTTTTTTTAGAATCAAGATCGGTAAGGGTGAGGGCAGCGAGGTCTTGACCTGTGCTGTCCAACCAATAAAGCTGGTCGCCATTTTTTGAAAAATTTAGGGGCCCAGAATTAGCCTGATCTTCGGCATTGAAGGATCGAAATTTTTCCCATTTTGTCTCTTTGCGCACGAACCAATCTATCTCCCCAGAGTCGGTTGTTTTACAGGTCAAACGGATGTGCAGATCATCGTCGATTAGGAAATCACCGAATTCATCATTTTCCAGTATTTTCTCTTTTGTTCCCGTCAAAAGGTTGATCTGATAAAGATCATGATATTCGGGCTTTCTGTTGTTTAACCCTACCACGATAAGATGGGGATGTTTGTGGGAAATACCCAAAATTTTGACTTGAACTTTTTTTTCGTCCGTGAGGGCCGTTATTTTTTTGGTATGAATATTAAGCTTAAAAAGACACCAATTTTCATCGCCATCTTTATCCTGAACATACAATAAATGATCATTATCATAAGCCCAACTGTAGGACTGGATACCGGGGCCCTGATCCTGTGTCAGAGGCTGGGGGGGTGTTTTAGAACCCAGGGTTTGAATGTAGATATTGAGCACATTATGATGGGGGGCTAAATGGGTAAGATATTTTCCATTGGGACTGATTTTAACTAGGGCTTTTTGGGGGTTGCTGAAAAGTATTTGTCTTGAAATAAGGGGTATATTTGCGTTCATATCTGTTCCTTTTAATAGTCCAACGATTATAATAAAAACGGTCCATAAAAAAGAAATCCTTTTAAAAAAGGATATTTTCTCCCTCATAAACTTGAAGCTTCTTTTAGAATAGTTGTAAATTTATCTAAATCTAAAGAAGCCCCTCCCACAAGTAAGCCATCCACCGAAGAAACCGCGAGAATTTCTTTTGTGTTTTGTGGGATGATGGACCCCCCATATAAAACATGCTTGGGGGTGCGGAAATAGCTTTTGATAGAAGTGTGAGTGCGGTGAATTTCGTCTAGTGAAGGTGTTCTGCCCGTGCCAATAGCCCATACGGGTTCATAGGCAATACAAAAGGGAAAATCTTGTCGGGGGATTGATTCTTCGATTTGGCTACGGATAACCGAAATGGTTTCCCCAGCCTGATATTCATCTTCATTTTCACCTACGCAGATAATCGGCAATAGCCCATTTCTGCAGGCGGCTTCGGCCTTGTCGCGGACCATCTGAGATGATTCTTGATGGTGATAGCGCCTTTCCGAGTGACCCACAATAACAGCTGTACAACCGCATTTTTTTAACATGGGCGCACTTATGTCTCCCGTATAGGGGCCTTCAGGGTCTCCCGAACAATCTTGGGCACCTAAATGAAAGGGGGTGGGGTCCAGGATGGATTGGGCTGTTTGAAGAAGGGTATAGGGGGGGGTAATAATAACCGTTAAAAAAGAAGGAACGGACAAACGAGAAATTTCTGTTAAAAACGGAACGTCTTCTAACGTTCCTTTGTTCATCTTCCAATTTGCAATAATAAATTTTTCCATAGCGGATATGAAATGAGTATGATATTTAATTCAAGTAAAGTTATGACACAAAAAGAAATACAAATCTATTTTAAAGGTTGGAAATGTTAAAGTTTTTAAGAGATCACGCAAATTCTTGGGTTATGAAAATTTTATTGGGGATATTGATTCTAAGTTTTGGATTATTCTGGGGAGTTTCGGAATTTTTTAGGGGTTCCAATAAGTCGAATCTGGTTGCCAAGATTGGAAAGATAGAGATTTCTAAACAACATTTGATCCATTCCGTTCAAGAAGAATTACAAAAATTAAATCGTGAGTTGAAGGGTAAGAACGTAACATTCTCTCAAGCCTTGCAATTAGGTCTGGTCAATCAAAACCTGAGCCGGATGGTGCACGAAATCGTTCTGGATATGTTTATGAAGGATGTGGATCTTGCTATCAGCGATAAAACCATTGCCAGCTTAATTTATGCGGATCCGTTGTTCCAAGATGGAAAAGGGAATTTTGATAAAGAAAAATTTCAGGCCATTATGCTAGCCAATGGGCTAAGTGAAAAATCTTTCTTTGCCAATCGTCGTCGCGCGTTGGGGCAGCTTCATTTGTTAACCTCTTTATCAGTAGGCGGGCATGCACCGGCTGCTTTGTCGTATCCCGTATTTCAGGCGTTGACCCAGAAATATACGTTTAAACTAGCAACAATCCTAGCTGACAAGGTTTCTGTCTCTTATAGCGAAGCCGAGTTGAAAAAGTTTTATGAGTCCCGCGCTGATAGCTTTAAGGTTCCTGAATACAGGGATTTTAAGTTGATGTTGTTGGATCCAGAACGGATTGCTGCCCGAATCTCGGTTTCCAGTCAAGATATCCAAAAAGCATACGATGAGCAAAAAGAGAACTTTGTAACCCCAGAGAAACGATCATTTTCCCTGGCGATTGCCGATACAAATGAGGAAGCTTTGAAGGTTGTCTCTTTATTAAAGGATGGAGATTTAAAAGAGAAGGGGCGTCAGCAAGATTATCAGGCTATCCCCGAGAGTAGTCTTGATAAAATTCTGGGGGCCAAGGTTTTTGGCTTAAAAAAAGGTGAAGTAAGTGCACCTTTTGCGTTGAAAAAGAAGTTTGTTGTTGTTCGTGTTAATAGTGTTGTTCCTTCTTCTACTGCTTCGCTATCTGAAATGAAAGAACAAATTGTGGCCGAAATTAAAAGACAAAAAGTAGGCGATGAGATTGCCCGAATTTCTCAACAGGTTGAAGAGGGTTCGAACGCAGGATTATCCTTTGTGGAAATTGCAAAAAAATACCGTCTGCCTGTACACGAAGGAAGAATAAACGCCCAGGGTCAACTGAGCGGAGGGAATACCTCTATGGATCTTTCCCCCGACATTCTAAAAGATATGTTTAACTTATCAGAGGGCAGCGAGACCCCGTTGACCGAATTACCAGATGGAATGTCTTATATGGTTATGGTAACTAAGATTTTGCCAGCCCATCTGGAAAGTTTTGAAAAAGTGAAGCCTCAGGTGACACAGGCCTTGGTTAAAGAACGTAAATACCAAGAAATGAAAAAGATTGCGGCGATGATCGAAAAACAGATGAAAGCTAATCAGCCTGTTCAACATCCGGCGGTGAGTGTGACTACTGTGGGTCCCCTCTCTATTACGGAGGGTCTCAATAAAGCGAAGGTTCCGTTGAATGTTTTGCAGCGTGGATTTGCATTGCCTAGAAAGGGGGTCGAAACCGTGGACTATCAAGGTCAGGTTTTTGTGATTTCTCCCCAGTCTATTGAACCCGTACCTATGGAGAAAAATCTAGCCCTTTACAAGGCTTATAAACAAGATTTAGGCCGGTCTTTGGCTCAGAACTTTTCTCAAAGTATGATGGAGTCATTGAAAAAAGAATATAAGACCGAAGTCTATTCTGACAACCTAGCCAGTTTGAAAGAGTAATCTTTAGGCCTTTCTTGTGCTAAAAGAGTTTTAGTGTTAAACCATAAAGTATTTGTTCCTGGCCTAAAGCTGGGATAATTAAAAGTAAGGATAATACAATGGTAGATAAAACTTCTTCCAGCGAGAACCGTTCTTTAAGTTGCTCGTTTTGCGGAAAAACCCAACATGAAGTCAAGAAACTTATTGCAGGACCTTCTGTATTTATTTGCAACGAGTGCGTTGATTTATGTGCAGATATTGTGGAAGAAGAAGATAAAACAAGTTTTTTATCTGATACCCGCACCATCCCAAGCCCTTCCTATATTTATGGTGTTCTAGAAGATTATGTAATTGGACAACAGCAAGCCAAAAAGATTTTATCTGTGGCCGTTCATAATCACTATAAGCGTTTGGCTCACGGTAATAATCAAAAAAGTGAAGTTGAACTTCAAAAATCAAATATTCTTATTATTGGTCCTACGGGAACAGGAAAAACCTTACTGGCCCAAACATTAGCGCGCATTCTGAATGTGCCCTTTGCCATGGCTGATGCCACCACTTTAACAGAAGCGGGGTATGTGGGTGAGGATGTTGAAAACATCATTCTGAAGCTTTTACAGTCGGCTGATTATGATGTGGAAAAAGCCCAACGCGGCATCATTTATATAGATGAAGTGGATAAAATTAGCCGCAAATCTGAAAACCCATCGATTACCCGAGATGTTTCCGGCGAAGGTGTGCAACAGGCCTTGTTAAAAATGATGGAAGGCACCATTGCGTCAGTACCTCCTCAAGGTGGACGTAAGCATCCTCAGCAAGAATTTTTGCAAGTAGATACTACCAATATTTTATTCATATGTGGGGGTGCTTTTTCTGGATTGGATAAAATCATCGAAGCACGGGGTGATTCTTCTTCCATTGGCTTTGGAGCGCAGGTTAAAAAAAGACAAGAGGCGAAGCCCTCTGAATTTTTGAAAAAAGTTGAACCGGATGATCTGACCAAATATGGTTTGATCCCAGAATTTATAGGTCGACTGCCCGTATTAGCCACCTTGGAAGACCTAGACGAAAAGGCTTTGATTCAGATTTTAACAGAGCCTAAAAATGCTCTGGTAAAACAATATCAAGCCTTGTTTTCCATGGAGAATGTTGAGCTTGAGTTTACGGATGAGGCATTGAGGTCGATTGCCCATAAGGCATTACTCCGCAAAACAGGGGCCCGTGGTTTAAGATCTATTTTAGAGGCCCTCCTGTTGGATATCATGTTTGAGCTGCCCGATGCCCAAGAAGAAGAAAAACTTGTGATTACCAAAGAAATGGTGGATAGTAATAGTATTCCAAGGTTGCAAATAAAAGAAAAAATTCCAAAAAAACAAGAAGCATAACCTGGTGCAAAGGTTGGGTTATAATGGCTATTGATACACAAAATCTTCCTTTACTTCCGTTACGGGATATCGTGGTTTTCCCCGGTATGGTGGCGACTCTTTTTGTTGGCCGATCCAAGTCTATTTTGGCATTAGAAAATGCCATGTCAGTGGACAAAAAAATTCTTTTGGTAGCCCAACAAGATGCATCTGTCGACGAACCTTCCATGAAAACGTTGTATCAAGTGGGAACAGTCGGTGAGATTACCCAAATTGTGAATTTGCCAGATGGAACCGTTAAGGTTTTAGTGGAAGGTGTTTATCGTGCCCGCGTTTTGTCTGTAGACTTGGTGGATGGATACCTTAGAGGCGATTCTTCGGCCATTGTATCACAGATGGTAGAAGAAGAAACTTTGTATGTTTTAGACAAAATATTAATCAAAGAATTTGAAGAGTACGCTCAGTACAATAAAAAAATAACCCCCGAATTTATGAGTAATTTTTTGGGGATGGAAGACTATGAAAAAATCGTTGATTCCATCAGCGTACATTTATCTCTCACCATTGCAGAGCGTCAGGATTTATTAGAAGCGCCCTCCCTTAAGGACCGGTTAGAAATGCTTCTTTTCTTTATTCGTCGTGAAACGGATACCTTGAAAACAGAAGAAAAAATTCGAGATCGTATCAAGTCACAGATGACCAAGAATCACCGTGAATATTATCTACAAGAACAGTTGAAAGCCATTCAAAAGGAACTATACCACGAAGATGGTAAGGATGAGATAACCCAGTTAGAAAAAAAGATTAAGGCTTTGAACCTGCCTAAAGAAGCTTTAGAAAAGGCTGAATCTGAGCTGAAAAAATTGCGGATGATGAACCCCATGTCCGCAGAAGCCACGGTTATTCGGAATTATTTAGAATGGATGATTGATGTGCCATGGAAAAAAGTTTCATGGAAAAAAATAGATCTTACAAAAGCCCAAAATCAGCTGGATATGGATCATTATGGGTTGGAAAAAGTAAAGGAACGTATCCTTGAATACCTAGCGGTTCAAGACCGCCTGGGGAAACCTAAGGGCCAAGTCTTATGTTTTGTGGGCGCGCCCGGGGTGGGAAAAACATCTTTGGCTCGTTCGATTGCCCAGGTGATGAAACGGCCCTTTGTTCGGGCGGCCTTGGGGGGCGTTCGGGATGAATCTGAAATTCGGGGACATCGGCGAACATATATCGGCTCCATGCCTGGGAAGATTATCCAAAACATGAAAAAGGCTAAGGCTACCAATCCCGTTTTTCTGTTGGACGAAATTGATAAAATGGGAACCGACTGGCGGGGTGACCCAGCGTCTGCTTTATTAGAGGTTCTGGATCCTGAACAAAATAAGCATTTTAATGATCATTATTTAGAAGTTGATTACGATCTTTCAAACGTAACGTTTATTGCCACAGCCAATACTTTAAATTTGCCTCGGCCTTTGCTGGATCGTATGGAAATCATTAATATTGAAGGCTATACGGAAGAAGAAAAAATTGAAATTGCCCTGCGCCACCTGGTTGAAAAACAGAAGAAAGAAAACGGCCTGAAACCTAATGAGTTGGATATCAGCCGTGACGCTATTCAAGAAATGGTAAGATATTATACCCGAGAAGCGGGCGTGAGGAACCTTGAACGCGCTATTCAAAAATTGGCCCGGAAAACCGTTGCTTCACTGGCCAAAGACACCAAGAAAAAACTGAGTGTTACAGCTAAGAACCTTAAAGAATATTTGGGTGTTCATCGCTTTCAGTTTGGCCAATCCCATCCTACCCCCCATGTGGGCATAACCACGGGCTTGGCCTGGACTGAAGTAGGGGGAGACCTTTTATATATCGAAGCTGTTAAATCTAGGGGTAAAGGAAAAATTGTTATTACGGGCAAGCTAGGCGAAGTGATGCAAGAGTCCGTGCAAGCTTCTTTTAGTTACATCAAATCAAAGGCGCCTGAATTTGGTATCGATATAGAAGAACTATTAAACACCGATTTACACGTGCACGTGCCCGAAGGGGCCACACCGAAAGATGGCCCCTCGGCTGGTATTGCTATTACAACTTCTTTGGTTTCTGTGTTGACTGGCATCCCTGTATCTTCTGTGGTTGCCATGACAGGTGAAATCACACTTAGGGGACACGTATTGCCTATTGGTGGATTAAAAGAAAAGCTTTTAGCCGCCCAACGGGGAGGGATTGAGACTGTTCTTATTCCTGCTGAAAATGTGAAAAATTTGGAAGATGTTCCGAATTCCATAAAAAATAAATTAAAAATCATACCTGTGGAAACGGTGGATCAGGTTTTAAAATCGGCTCTTGTGACCCCCCTAACACCCCTCAAGCAAGATGAAGGTCTGCCCTTTTTATCTGCACCTACAGGGGCGCCTGTGAAAGGCGTTATTAAAAGCCCCTCTAAACATCAATAATTAGCCCTTTTCCTTCTTTTAAAATATCCTGAGCCTGAGGTGTGTAGGTTCCGTCTTGATGATGCAAAATAAGGCCTGAGTGGAGACTGAGGCCTGTTTTTACATTCTTCCGCCCTGAAATTAAGACTCTTTTAGACAAGGTTCGTGATTCATCAGACCATAGTGGGAAAATAATGATGTCTCCCAATCCTTCCATAGCTTGTATTACAAGATGCAAATGGGAAGTGGGATAAATAAAACTGATCCGACCCCGGGGTTTGGCCATTTTGATGCAGGCAGAGATCCATTCTGACAGAGGGAAGGACTGGGTGCGGGCAATAGCTCGATCTTTTTGGGGAGAGGGAGAGAAGGCTTCAAAATAAGGGGGGTTGGAAAAGACATGATCAAAGCTTTGTTTGGGAAGTGTGCTCTCCCGAATATCTTCCGTTAGAAATTTACACTGATTTTCTAGTTTATTGTTTTGGGCATTTAGCGTAGCTAGTTCAACCAACTGGTCAGCCACATCAATCCCCGTAATATGGGCTTGTGGAAGGCGGGCAGCAAGACACAAAGAGGCCACCCCGGTACTGCACCCTACTTCAAGAAAGGTCCCATTGGTACCCGTAATGAAAGCGGCTAACAAGACGGCATCGCTGCCAGATCGGAATCCTTTTTTGTATTGGAGTATTTTTAACTTTCCTCCTAGAAATAAATCTGTTGTCATGTCACAGTTATAACGCATAAGATCAACCTAAAAAAAGAGCGGTTTATGTTTGGTGTTTCGACTCGTAATAGTTTTGCTGAAACCTTGACCCAAGTACAAGGATTTCTGAAGAAAGATTTGGATCAAGTCAATAGTTTGATTCTGAACAAGCTTTCTTTGCGTGTGCCTTTAATTAATGGAATGGCCGGGTATTTAATACAAGCAGGGGGTAAAAGATTGCGCCCTTTGCTGACTTTATTAAGTGCTCGCTTGTTGGGCTATCAAGGGCAACGTCACATTAAAATTGCGGCGTGCATTGAATTTATTCATACGGCCACCCTTTTGCATGATGATGTGGTGGACCGCAGTACACAGCGTCGGGGCCGTCCTTCTGCTAATGCTATTTGGGGCGATCAGTCGAGTATTCTAGTGGGGGATTTTCTGTTCTGCCGGGCTTTTGAGCTGGTGACCGAGGATGGATCATTAGATGTCTTAAGGGTTTTATCACGTACAGCCACTGCCATTGCCGAAGGTGAAATTATGCAACTGGGTACGGTTGGGAATTTGGATTTGGTTGAAAAACAATATTTCCAAATCATTGAGGCCAAAACAGCACTGTTATTCGAATCTTCTTGCCATGTGGGGGCATTGATTGCCAATGCATCCCAACGGGACTGTGAGCTTTTAAAAGAATATGGTTATAACTTTGGAATAGTGTTCCAAATGATAGATGATTTGTTGGATTATGGGCTGCATAAAACCAACCCAGGAAAAGATTTGGGGAGGGATTTTCAAGAAAAGAATATGACTCTTCCCTTAATTTTGTTATGCGAGCAGGTTACAGCAGCAGAAAAAGATAGAATCATTGAAATGTTTTCTGTTCGATCATCTGATGAAGAAAGTTTCTCTTTCCTGAGAAAAATGATGAAAAAATATAGAATAGACAAAGAAATTCTAAACCGGTCTGACCCCTATTTGGCGCGGGCTTTGGGATGTTTGGAAGGGTTGCCAGAAAGTGCTGAAAAAGATTTTCTGCGAGGATTTGTTTCTTATGTAGATAATAGAAGTATTTAGATTTACTTCCTCGTATAAATTGTATGAGAAAAATTAAATAATCCTTGTGATTCTTTTTTCTTTGAGGCATTATTCTGCCATTATCTATAAAGGAGTTTTTTCCATGAAATATATGAATGTTGTTTCTGTTGTTGCCTTAATGGCGTTCTTTTCCGTAGGGGTGAGGGCTGATGCGGCTGATCCTGTGGTTGTCAAAGTGGGGGGATCCTCTTTGAAAGCCAGTGACCTTAAAAAATTGCATGCAAGTGCACCAGATCAAATTAAGGCATTACCATTTGATAAAGTCTTCAAATCACTACGGGACCAAAAAGTAATTGAAATGATCTTGGAAGGTGAAAAGAATAAAGCGGGCCTTGCAAATGATCCTGAGGTTTTAAAGCTGAAGCAAGAAGCCATTAAATCTATTGAGATGCAAGTATTCTTGAAAAAGGCCGTAGAAAAAAGAATTACGGACGATAAGCTAAAGCCCCTATATGACGAGCTTATGAAAAAATTCAAGGGCCAAAAAGAATCAGAGATCAGCATTATCATTACAGACAAAAAAGAAGAAGCAGATAAGGCTCTTCAAGAATTGAATGCAGGTAAGAACTTCGGTGAAGTTGCAAAGAAGTTCTCGAAGGATGCGAATACGGCTGCCCAAGGGGGTCGTCTAGGGTTCCTATTGTCAGCTGCTGTTGAACAAGTTTTGGGTGCAGATATTGGTAAAGCGTTCAAGATTTTGAAAAATAATGCCCATAGCCGCAGTATTATTGCCAAGGGTGGGAAGTTTATTCTGGTTCATCGTGGTGAATCCAGGGCTGCTACACCTCCCTCTTTTGATGATGTTAAACCTCAGCTGAAAAGCATGTATTTCCAAAAAGGATTGGTAGAATATCTGCAAGACATGATTCGCACCGCGGGTGTAAGCGTTTTCACAGCCGATGGAAAGCCTGACAAGTTTGATATGTTGTCGAATAAATCTGATAAGGCTTAATTTCCCTAGAGTAAAAGGCTTTTTTACAAATAAGTAAAAAATTTTAAAAAACCGAAAACTTTATATTAAAAACCCCTCTTTATGAGGGGTTTTTTTTTATTATAAGAATAACCAATTCTTATTATTGGATTTTTGAAAAGTGATACATATATACATAAAGTGGTCAATGTGCGGTATGTTTTGCATTAATAAAGAAAGTGTCTAATTATGATAATTAAAAATATTCTTCTCTTTATATTCTTTTTGGGATGTTTCCATCTTTATGGGGCTTCTTCTTCTGATATTCAAAAAGATCCAGGAGAAGATCTGTATCCCCATATCCTGAAAGTAGATAATCGCTTGTATTTTGCAAAAATGAAGAGCCATGATCTTTATCTTGCGATGGAGCGGGTGGATTCCATAAATCATGCACTGTGGAAAAAATATGCAGAAGTACAAAGCAATCCTCGAGTTACAGGGTGGGCCAAAGCTTTGGTTAACAAGGATGGTTCGCCACGTCAGAAAGGATCTATAGCAGATGGTGCTTGCCATTTTCTGCTTGCTTTAACATCAACGAATTTCAGTTCTAATGAAGTGTGGGCGGCCTATGTGACGGGCTCTAAAGAGGCCCAGCATATACCAGATTCCATAACCAGTTATTCTGGTGCTCGCATCCTGGAGGGTTCTTGTGAATTTGCAAAAAATATAAAGATGTATGTGAGCGTAACATCTTCAGCGACTGCCTTAGTTACTTCTCATATGGGAGTCGCCGTTTCGGCAGAGGGGGTTCAGAGCGGTCGACCTAAAGGAATTTCCGTTCCGCTTCATTCCTTTGCGGCCCAGGTTATGAAGCGTCGTAATCCTGAAAGGCGTTACATGCTGAATGCCCCAGTTATGGCCATGGAACGTATCCTGATTAAGGGGCTTCCCAAAGGTTCTGTGTTTGTAGGAACGCGGGAAATGCAGCCCGAGTTAGAAAAGGATGCGTCTCGTGTGTGGAAAGGCTTTTTACAAGATAATCCTGGCATAGAAGAAAAGAAATCAGAGCCCATAAGATGCCGCGCTGAAAGAGATCTGACCAGCCAAATCGGATATCGTGAAGAAATGCTGAGGGGGGAAGAAAATGAAGAAGAAAGAAATCGGATTAATAAAGAATGCCAAGATTTCGTCAATAGAGATTCTTCATTTTTAGAAATGTTGCCGGATGGTTCATTACAGATTTCTGAATCAAAAATAAAAGCTCGCATAAAAAAGAAAATGGAAGAAGCGTTTAAGGCGTATCAAATTTCTAAGGCAGCATCCAAGGGTGAAGATATCCAGATGGAAACCCTTAAACTTATGAAAGAACATCCGCCCCTTTTATCGGTGGATGATGTATATAATATTGAAAACTGGTTTACTTTGTATGATCAACGTTTCCCCGACAAAAAATGGTTACACGTAAAAAAGGAAAATCCTGATTATAACTGGTGTTTTGAATCAAGGGCTTTTGAACCTGCAGGAGTAACACATTATGTAGTGACAGATCTGAGTGCCTTGGCAGATGCGGCGCCTGTGAATAAGGTGTAATTTTTAAGATCTAGGGTTATAATTAAACAAGAGACCGTTGAATGAATTGAGCCCCATGTTTCAGCCCTTCTTCGTTAATTTGATGACCTAAGTGCGGCATGCTGTGAAAGATAACGTTATTCTGATTGTTGATTAGTCGTTGTTTTGCCTCAATGGAAGCTTGATGGGGCACCACAGAATCCTCGGTGCCATGAATTAGCCCTATGTGCACCTTATGGGACGAGGGTGATAATAATGAGGGCAATAAGAATAATCCCCCTGAATAGGAAAGAATTCCCTGACATGTGTGTTCATAGGCCAATCCGGTGGCCAAGGCCAGCATGCCCCCTTGGGAAAATCCTGTAAGGATGGTTCTTTGGGGGGGGGTACTATAAGAATTTTGAATGTTCGTAATAAACGTATGAAGCAAAGGCGCCGCCATTTGGCAGCCCTGCATGAGGTAAGAGGGGCTTAAGTCGCCAATTTCAAACCACTGATATCCGTTTTCGTCGTGGGGGAAAGGAAAGGGAGCGTTGGGAACAATAAACAAGGTGTCTTTAAGGATGTTTTTCCAATATTGGGCCATGGAGAGTAGATTTTTTCCATTAGCGCCGTACCCATGCAGAATAATAACAAGATATTTGGGGGATTTTCGGGCAGACGATAAAATATAAAAGTCTTGAATCATTCCTTCAATATAAGGTAAGTTTTTTCTCACACAAGGAGTATTTAGAAAAGAAATGAAAATATCAGTAGAAAAAGGCCAGACATATTTTCTGTGTACCTGCGATAAAAGTGCCCGCTTTCCCTTTTGTGACGGATCACACAAGGGAACGGGCCAGAAGTCTCTGCCGTATACAGCAGCCGAGACTTGTCACATTATTTTTGAAAAAGGGCAAGTTTTAAAATCCGATGTTTGATGCTCTTTCAAATAAATTAATCAATATTCTGGGGGGCTTAAGTAAAAAAGGGGCCCTGACAGAAGAAGATGTCTCCAGTGCGTTACGAGAAATCAGGATCGCTTTATTAGAAGCAGATGTGGCTTTGCCCGTTGTGAAAGAATTTACAGCCCGCATCAAAGATAAGGCGGTGGGATCGGACGTTCTGAGCAGCATCACACCCGGCCAGATGGTGGTAAAAATTGTTCATGACGAACTAGCCGCCATTTTGGGGCAAGGCACCCCCGATTTAAATTTGGCGGTCAAAGCCCCGGCTGTATTTATGGTGGTGGGCTTGCAGGGGTCGGGTAAGACAACCACTACGGCAAAATTAGCCAAATACCTTAAAGAAAAATTAAAGAAAAAAGTGTTGATGGCGTCCCTGGATGTTTATAGGCCTGCCGCCCAACATCAGTTGGAAATATTAGGCCAGCAATTGGGGATCGAAAGCTTACCCATTCACTCTGACGAAAAGCCCCAGGCCATTACGCAGCGGGCATTGAAAGAAGCCCAGCTTATGGGAATGGATGTTTTGCTTTTGGATACGGCGGGCCGTCTTCATGTGGATGAGGCTTTGATGAACGAGCTGAAAACCATTTCAGCTCTGGCTTCACCTGCAGAAACCCTCTTGGTCGTAGACGCCATGATGGGGCAAGATTCGGTAAAGGTCGCCCAATCTTTCCAGGATACAATAGCCTTGACGGGTTTGGTTTTAACACGTTTAGATGGGGATGCCAGGGGTGGGGCAGCCCTTTCAATGAGTTATGTTACAGGCCGTCCCATTAAGTTTATAGGGGTGGGTGAAAAGCCGGATCAGTTCGAAATCTTTCATCCGGATCGCATTGCAAGTCGCATCTTAGGACAAGGAGATGTTGTTAGTCTTGTAGAAAAAGCGATGGAAACTATTGACAAAGAAGAATCAGACAGGCTAAACAGAAAGATCGAAAAAGGTTCGTTCGACCTGAACGATATGACTGCCCAATTAAACCAAATGGTAAAAATGGGTGGTATGGGTACTTTTTTGAAGATGCTTCCAGGTATGGGACAGCTTCAAGATAAAGTATCTGAAGCTGGGCTGAATGATGGAATGATTAAGAAGCAAATTGCTATTATTCGCTCCATGACCCCCAAAGAACGGCGTCACGTGCAATTGTTAAATGCATCCCGCCGCCGCCGTATTGCGTTGGGATCAGGCACCAGTGTTCAGGAAGTGAACCGCCTTTTAAAGCAGTTTGATGGTATGTCAAAGGTAATGAAACGTATGAGCAAGCTGAACAAAAAAGGCATGTTAAGAAACGGCCTCAAGGGATTGTTTGGCTAATTTAAGGAAGAAGGAAAAATGGCATTAAAAATTCGCATGGCGCGTGGTGGTTCTAAAAAGAAACCCGTTTATCGCGTAGTAGTTACTGATTCACGGAACCCACGTGATGGCAAGTTTATTGAAAAACTAGGGGTTCATAATCCTTTGTTAGCCCATGATCATGCCCAAAGATTTGTGGTGAACGCTGAACGCGTGAAATACTGGTTATCAGTGGGCGCCCAAAGTTCTGACCGTGTGAATCGATATTTAGCCCAATTAGGTTTGGAAAAAGCTCAAGAACGTTTTGACCAAACCAAAAAGAATCAACCTAAGAAAAAAGCTCAGGAACGTATAGCGGCAGAAATGGAACGCCTACAGGCAGAGGCTGAAAAATCCGCTGAAGCTCAGGCTCCTGCTGTAGAAGATGTGGAGCCTGAAGCTTCTTCTGCGGAAACCGAAGCTGTCGAATAAATTCGGCTTTTAGAGCCTATTATTAGAAAAGAATCACGGTTTTATGTCGGCTCTGAAGGAAAATAAAATTTGTATTGCCAGCGTGTCTGGGGCCCATGGTGTTCGGGGAGAGCTGAAAATCAGGGTTTACCTAGATTATGCTGGCGATATTGCAGACTACTCCCCCCTTTTTTTGGAAAACGGTGATGTTTTTCCCCTTCGCATGGTTCTTCGCGCTTTGCCTAGCAGTGTGGTGGCCTCGGTAGAAGGGGTGACTGACCGCGATCAGGCTCTGAAATTAAGGGGAGAGCGCATCTATGTTATGCGAGATCAGCTGCCGGAAACAGAGTCTAATACCTATTACCATACAGATTTAATTGGCCTAGCTGTTCGAACAGAAGATGGGGATGATGTTGGGAAGATTAAGTATGTACATGATTACGGAGCGGGACCTTTGTTGGAGGTATTTGAACCCGTTACGCATAAAAGTGTTTTGGTTCCTTTCCGTGATGAAGCCGTACCCACCGTTGAGTTGGGATCCCATGTGGTGATTAATAAAAGTTACCTTGAGGACTTGTACGAAGCATAATGTGGCACACAACAGTCTTTACCCTTTTCCCCGAAATGTTCCCCGGCCCCTTAGGCGAGTCGGTAACGGGGCGGTCGTTGAGACATCACTGGACCTTAGATACGGTTAATATCCGAGACTTTGCGCAAGACAAACACCAAACCGTGGATGATACCTGTTTTGGTGGCGGGCCTGGAATGGTGATGCGTCCAGATGTATTAGATGCGGCCCTTAATTCCCAAGATTCAGACCTTCCATTAGTATATCTAACCCCCAGGGGTTGTACTTTGACCCAAACCATGGTAAAAAATTTTGCATCTTTACCCAGAATAGGCTTGATTTGTGGACGATATGAGGGTATTGATGAAAGGATTCTTCAGACAAGACAGATTCAAGAGGTTAGTATCGGTGACTTTGTTTTGTCAGGGGGAGAGATTGCCGCCTTTGTGTTTATTGATGCTTGTGTGCGTCTTTTGCCTGGGGTAATAGGGAACGACCAATCGTGTGTTCAAGAAAGTTTTGAAAACAACCTTTTGGAATATCCCCATTATACAAAACCCAGGGAATGGAAAGGAATCAAAGTTCCTGATGTTCTATTATCGGGTCACCATGAAAAAATTAAAGCATGGAGACACGAGCAAGCGTGTGATATAACCCGGAAACGTCGTCCCGATTTATGGGCCCGACATATGGAAAAGAAAAGTTGAGTTACAAAATGAATATTTTAGAACAGATTGAAAAAGAGCAGATTCAGAAATTAATGGAAGGTAAGACCATTCCAGAATTTGCCCCTGGCGATACAGTAAAAGTAAACGTAAAAGTAGTGGAAGGAAACCGTGAACGTATTCAGGCTTTCGAAGGGGTGTGCATAGCACGTAAGAATGCCAGCATTAACTCGGCTTTTACCGTTAGAAAGATTTCTTACGGAGAAGGGGTTGAACGTGTGTTCCCTTTGTATTCTCCGAAAATCACCATCGAAGTTGTGCGTCGCGGATCTGTGCGTCGCGCGAAACTTTATTACCTGCGGAATCTCCAAGGTAAAAAAGCACGCATCAGTGAAAAGACTCGTGGTCTTGGAATTGAAGCTTAATAAAAAAATTCTTAGTGCTTCTTAATGATATATAAAACCCTAAGACGTATTCTGAACTTGTCTATGGTTTTTTTTCTGCTGATTGGTTTCATCAGCTTGTTTCTTTGTATTGGAGCGGCGAGTGTGTCCAATTATTTCGGAAGCACGCTGCACGAAGTTCGCCAAATTGAAGAAAAAGGACTTTTGAGTGCACCTCCGGTAAATGTGTCTCCAGCTGCTCAGGATACTATCTCTTTTCTGGGAAACTCTGAAAGCATCGAGAAATACGTTCTAAGTGTAAATCAATCTTTTAATCACACTTCCTTTGCTTTCATGGGATCCTTATCCCTATTTCTTCTTTGTCTTACCCTGCGAATTTGGTTTCGTAAAAGAAAATTTCCCAACGAAGAAAAAGTTATTTTCAGCTTCAAACATAGATAACTTTCTTATTCTGCACCTCGTGCCAGAAGCAATAGGGGAATGATGAAATGGGGTATTTGAACAATAAAGTTGCCAAGATAAAGAGAGTAAATTTTCTTTGGGAACTGTTCTTGGCTTAGTCTTTGGAATTGCCTATAATCTGGTTATGATCGTTTCTTATACATGTAGTTTTTTAACCCCTTTTCAATCCGAAGTCTTGGAAGGTCTTTCCATGGTGGTGATTCCCACAGCCCAGGGCAAGTTAGGGTTGTTGTCCCGCCATGCACCTATGACCTTGAAAATAAAATCGGGGGTAGTGGCTATTTATAAGAACGATAAATTGTGGCGTCATTATTTTATTTGGGGTGGGTTGGCTCGTGTGGGTCGCGAGTTATGCGAAATTTTTACAGAAACTTTTACTCTTCTAGATGAACTTGATCCCTTAGTGTTGGGAGAGGAGTTGGAACGTTATCATAATGACCTGGCCGGCTTGACTATCGAGGATGAGAGACGGGCCCTAAGTTATAAAATTGCGATTACAGAGGCCATGGTTCAGGCCTTAAAAGAACATCATAATAGAGCTCATTAATCGCATGGCATATACATCCAATAATGTTTTTGCCAAGATATTAAAAGGTGAGATTCCTTTTAAAAAATTTTATGAGGATGATATGGTTCTGTGCTTCCCAGACCTTCAGCCGTTGGCAGCGGTTCATCTTTTGATTATTCCTAAAAATCCCTATAGTTCCTTTGATGATTTTTCTTCAAACGCATCTGATCAAGAGATTAGCTCTTTTTTTCGCGCGATTAAAACGATTGCGCGGAAAGCCGGTGTCGATCAAACGGGGTATCGTTTAATTGCCAATCATGGATTGCATGCCCATCAAGAGGTGCCCCATTTCCATTTTCACCTTTTAGGGGGGCAATCCTTGGGTGGGATGATGGGTTCGGTCCAGAAGGGCTAGATTTTGTCTCAGTACATTGATTCTTTTATTGAAATGTTGGCATCAGAACGGGGCAGCGCCTTAAACACATTAGAATCCTATCGCCGAGATTTGACTGATTGTGTGGCATTTTTAAAAGAAAAAAACATAGCCTTAGAAAGTGCTGGGCCAGAGGCACTCAGGAACTATATCAACTTTCTATATGACCGAGGGATGGCCGCTTCTTCAATTGCGCGTCATATTTCGGCCTTAAAACAGTTTTTCCAGTTTTTAATTGTGGAAGAAATTTGCACCCAAGACCCTACGTCTTTGCTGGCGCGACCCAAAAAAACGAAACCCTTGCCCAAAATTTTAACCGAAGCAGAAATTACCAAATTATTAGAAACCGCTGCCCAAGAGGGGTCTGAGGAAGGGGAAAGGTTGGAAGCGTTGTTAGAGATTCTCTATGCCTCTGGCTTACGCGTTTCCGAGCTTATTTCTCTGGAGCATGACTCGATCATACCGGGGGAAGAGGCCCTGATTGTAAAAGGAAAGGGGGGCAAAGAACGTATGGTGCCCCTTAGTTCTTATGCTATCAACGCCCTAGAAAAATATTTAAAAATAAGGGCACATTTTATTCCCCAAAAAGGGGCATCGAAATGGTTGTTCCCTTCCTATGGAAAATCGGGTCATTTAACACGTCAGCGGTTCGGGCAGCTGTTGAAAGACCTGGCTATTCAAGCAGGGATCGACCCGGACAGGATTTCCCCCCATGTGATTCGTCATGCCTTTGCCACGCATCTTTTAAATGGAGGAGCAGATTTAATCAGTGTGCAGAACATGTTAGGGCATGCAGATATATCCACCACACAAATTTATACCCATGTGATGCATCAGAAATTACAGGAAGTTATTCAACAGTGCCATCCTTTGAGCCGACAGAAAAAAATTGAGTCTCGGTAAGGAAAAAGATACTATACATTCATATTAGGGAATACGCATGCATCCTTTAGTTACCATTTTTATCAGTTTTTTTGCTTTCTCGGGCCTGGCTCAGATGGGGGTGTGGGAACCCGTTAAGCCCCGTAAAAGTTTTAAACAAAAAACGAAAAAATGGCAGATATCAGTGCCTTTAGAAGACAATAAATCCATGATTTATAGAATTCAAAGTAATCCAGCAGAAATTCGCATTTATATGTCCCACACCAAATATCATCACTCTGTTTCTTTGTCAGATTTTGGATTTACGGGGGTCACCCATGTGGGATTGCCAGGGTCTTTAAAAGAAAAAGGCCAAGTTTTCTATATCGGGGATCAATCACAGCAGCTGATGGTTTCTGTTATTTTGGGGGGGCGTACTATAGAAAAAGTTATTCTACCCAAGGGACTGAAGGCCTATCAGGCGTTCATCGCTGATTTGCACCCTGTGGCAGAAGCCGAGCGTCATTTATAGGGCAAATCTTTCCATATACTGGCATTTTCCTTTTCTTTTTAACGTTTAGTAGTATAAGGTGCTGCCCTAGGAGATACGATGAAATTTTTAGATGAAGCAAAGATTTATATTAAGGCCGGCGATGGTGGGAACGGGTGTGTCAGTTTCCGGCGCGAGAAATTTGTGGAATTTGGCGGCCCAGATGGCGGGGACGGCGGTCGTGGCGGTAATGTGAAACTGGTGGCTGTCTCGAACCTGAACACCCTGATTGATTTCAGATATTTGCAGCACTTCAAAGCCGAGGTAGGCCAAGGCGGTATGGGCAAAAATAGGGCTGGGAAAGCAGGGGATGAGCTTGTGATTAAAGTGCCCGTGGGCACCCAGATATTGGCTGAAGATAAAAAAACCTTAATTGTGGACATGGATCAAGAAGGTAAAGAATTTTTATTGGCCAAGGGGGGCAACGGTGGATTTGGGAATACCTATTTTAAATCTTCGACCAATCAAGCCCCCCGCCATGCAAACCCTGGACAAAAAGGGGAAGAACTGTGGGTGTGGTTACGCCTTAAATTAATTGCTGATGTGGGCCTTATTGGTCTTCCAAATGCTGGGAAATCCACATTCCTTAAAATGGTGACGGCGGCCCGTCCCAAGATTGCCGATTATCCTTTTACCACCTTGCATCCCCAACTGGGCGTGGCCTATGTGGGAGGGAGTGAGTTTGTGATTGCTGATTTGCCGGGTTTAATAGAGGGCGCCCACCAGGGGGTGGGTTTGGGAACCCGCTTCTTAGGCCATGCTGAACGGTGCAAGGTCTTGTTGCATTTAATTGGGTCGGATCAGGAAGATGTGGGGGCCACTTATCGATTGATTCGGCACGAGCTGCAATCCTATGGCGGGGGCTTGATGGATAAACCCGAAATTATTGGCCTTAGTAAAATTGACGTTTCCGATGAAGCCGCAGTTCAAAAACAAAAGAAAACCTTGGAAAAACTTTCAAAGGGAAAAGTGTTCTGTTTTTCAAATTTCAAAGCCCAAGACTTTACGCCTATTCTGTATGAAATTCTGCAAGTTATAAAAAACAAGAGTTGATAGGGCGTATTATCTATAGAAGTAAAAATACTGATTTTTCTGCAGAATTTGATTTTTTTTAAGTGATAGCCTATACTGGATTCACATAAATTATAAAAAATAAAATTTAGGAGGATTAAATGAGCATTTTTAGGAAAACAAGTTTTGTTTTGTTATTTATGGGGGCAGCTTTTGTCACTTTTGTGGGAAGGTCGGCTTTAAATAGAGAAACAAGTTCCCATAGACAAGATGAACCAGCAGAAGCCGATGCACGTCTAAAAAGATGGGCTTCCTTAGAAAAGGCTTTAAATTCAGCCAAAGAAAACACTGATCCGTTAAAAAAATCCGGTCAACCTCCTTCTTTTATCGCCACTTTCCCTGACATTGAAGGTAGGTGGTGTGTTAAGCAGTCTGGGGAACAAACAGAGTGGGGGAGTGCAAAAAAAATACCGTCCCTCTCAAGTTCTGAGGGCGTTGTTTTTTTCTTAAATCCCGTGCATGTAAAGTACTAATAAACCTGAAAGCTTTCGGGAACTTTAGATTGACTTTTATAGATTTTTAACCATAAAATTAAATAAAAATACAAGTCGATTCAGGGAGTTATTATGTTTATAAGGATTTTTTGTCCTTTTCTTTTTTGGTGTGTTCTCTCTTTTCACATTCAGGGCTCTGCGACAGCAGAAGACCTAAAATGTCATGACGAGTCCTTCGGCCAAGCCTGCCAGGTTCACTTTTCTACACAATCAAATACTTTAAAAAGAGGTTATGCTCACTCTGCCCTGATGGCAGATCGAATGGCTTGTCGATCTCAATTATCTTTTGATCCTATTCTGGACTTATATTGTTTTGATGAAGGAACGCAGGCTGCTCTTCATTCTGATTCTATTCAAAATAATCCCCCCATTTTTTCTTCGGATAAAGGAGTGGTGTTTGTGCCAAAAATTTCTGGGAACAGTTTTAAACTGCCCAGCTTGCTGGGCATGAAGCCTGCAGCAGGGGGTGCACAATGTCATCCTTTTCTAGAGTCAATGGATAATGGCTCGGGTGAACAAAGTTGGGTTTTAGATCAGAAAGATGGCCATGTTGTGGTTTCTAGCCCCCAGGAAGAAGGCTTTGGATTTGTGGGTCATTTAGAAATGGATTTGTTAGGTGAAGAGGATCAGTGGCTTAAAACCTATATTGGAAGTTCTTGCCAGGTGGGTGTTCATGTGGCGTTTACAGCCGCCCATAATTTGTATTCTAGGTATTACAAAAAACCACTTTCTAGGGTGGAATGCCACATGGCACGAGTTGGAGATCATATCCCCCATAAAGCAGAAGCGGTTACATTTGTGGTCCACCCTCAATTTATAGAGGGCACAGAAGAGGAAGCAAAAAAACATGATATTGCTGTGGTATTATTTAACAGGCCTTTAGGCCAAGAAGTGGGCCATGTGCCCTATGTAAGCATGGCAGATGAAGAGCTTATCAAAGAAGTTTTAACAGTTGTCGGGTACCCTTCGGCCATCCATAAAGAGGGTGTTTGGACCCTGGTAAATGGGGCCCACATGGCTTATATGGAAGGGCGCGTTGAAAAGGTTACCCCCCATCAAATTTTTTATAAAATTAATACAGTTCCAGGCCAAAGTGGGGGGGGCGTTTTAAACAAGAAAAAAAAATTATGTGCTATTCATGCCTATGGACCTTATGGGGGAGAAGAGAGTAATCGTGCGACGCGGCTTTCGCCCGAAACCATCACTTGGTTAAGAGGCTGGGCCGCAAGATTCGAAACGTATATTCTAAGTAAAGAGTTTCCTATGTGGGGGGGGGAAGATGCAGGGGATGATCCTAGGGGTATGAAAAGCAAAGACCAAGAGATAATGACCGAACTTGAAGAAAAAGCATTGGTGGAACTTGAAGGCCCCGAACCATCTAATCAAAAAGAAAAAGAATAAATAAATTAAAAGAAAAAACTTTATCTTCCACAGGATGATTGACAATAGACCAAGGAACCCTTCATAACAAAATCATAAGGAAAGGATTTTTTATGGCATATGTAGGAGGAGTCTCGTCAGAGCAGTTACGATCAATCATTGAGCGTATTGAAAGATTGGAACAAGAAAAAGCAGCTATCGCAGAAGACATTAAGGAAGTTTATGCAGAGGCCCGTGGGAATGGATATGACACAAAAACTCTTCGGACCATTGTAAAGCTGAGGAAAATGGATTTGGATGATCGCCAAGAACAAGAACAAATGCTGGATCTTTATTTGAATGCTTTGGGTATGATTCCCGGTGGTCGGGAAGAACACCCAGAAAAAGAATTGCTCATGGCAGAAGAGCAGGCATAAAATATGGCAGAATGGTTTCCTTTTATAACAGAAAACATAATCTATGGCCTGAAGTCTCTTCACCATTTGGCTGATCCTCATTTTTGGCTGAACCTATTACATGAATATAAATATTGGATTGTGATCTTAGGGGCCCTTCTGGAAGGGGAGATGGTTTTATTATTGGCAGGGGGCGCTGCTTATCATAGCTATATGAATGTCCACTGGGTGATGTTTATTGCCTTTCTGGGGGCTGTGATTCATGACCATATTTTATTTTTTATTGGCCGTTTCTTTGGGAAAAAAATACTTAGTAAATCATCGTCTTGGCACGGACGCATTTCAAAAGTCAGCGATCTTATCCATAAGTATCATAACTTGTTCATCATGAGTTTTCGCTTTATCTATGGGATTAGAACATTAACACCCTTGATTGTGGGCCACACAAGAATTGCCTGGCAGCGCTATACCTTATTAGTTTCTGTTTCAGCTGCCGTTTGGGCCATCACCATTGCCTATCTGGGTTTTACTTTTGCCATGGCCCTGGAAACAATCTTGGCAGACTTTGACCGGTATAAAAAATACCTAGGGATCGGGGCCGGGTTATTGGTTCTGGGTATCATCGGTATTTTGCAATACAGAAAATACAAAAAAAACAAAAAATAAAAGACCTCCATCTTTTTGTCTGATAAAATCAAAAAAAAGATAGGGAGATCATGTGCATAAGGGGTTATTCTGGGGAATAATATTCAGCTTGTCCTTAGGGTGGGCGGCATGGTCGGATGATGAAAAAGAGCTTTTTTTCGAATCAATTACGGTGGGGTTGAGAATCAAACAGGGCCACAGTCGGTACGTCTTTATTTCTGGTCTTATGTTGGATGAAAAATCTGTGCTGACCTTGGGGGCTCCTTTTTTAGACCCTACTCCTCCCTTTTCTGCCTGTGTTTTTTCACGCACTCCTAAAGAAATATTGGGGGAAGCTCAGGTCATTAAATTTTCTCCGGGGGATGAAAATTTGGCCATTATTTTGTTACAGAATGAAATTATGATGCCCCAGTTCCCTGTTGTTGAAGTTATCCCAGATGCAGATTTGGATGGTCAGCGTATCGCAGTTAGTTCTTATCAATTATATCCCACAGGGAAATATGGTTTTTCAGTAATCAGCGGGTCTATAAAAGAAATGGACCCCAATTCCATAACCTATGAATCTTCCGACTCACAATTAGGGTCAGCGGGGGCAGGCATTTTTTTGGGGCAAGAGGATGTATACAAATTGTGTGCTCTAGGAAAGGTTCATTTTCTTATGGGCGCTTTGTAAAAAACTATCTCGATCGGCCTTTTGTGATGCACTTGGCGGCTTTATGTGATATTAATGAAGGTGGTCCGCATGGAGGTATATTTGGGAATCCCGCCCTTTTCTTAGAACATGATTTTTCACACAAGGACAGATTTATTTCTGCGCTTTTCTGGAAAGAAAAAGATTTTAGGGATTATTACCCTTCTTGCAAAAAAGGATACTGGGAAACTCTTAAGGACTTTTTAGGCAGAGTACATAAGTCGCCTTTCCCTACGAAACACAATCAGATTGGCATTTTTCTTTTGTGTCATCAATTGGAGCAAGATAGTTATTTCGGGCGTGAAGTGCCTTCTTCATCCACTTTATACAAAGAAGTTTGTGAGCCTTTATCTGAGCGTGGTCAGTTTTTATCTCTTATTTCTAAAATCAGTAATATTTGGGAAGAGAAAATTAAACGGGGAAGTATAAGCGTAGACTTTCTTTTTGATTCTCTGGACATATACCCACCTTTTATGATGGGACCTACTGCTCCGATAGGGTTTAAAAGTTATGAAGAAATAGCCCCTACAAAAAGCCGATTTAACTTTTCGATAAAGGATAAAAAAGAGGATTATGGGCAAGAAGGATCGGCCCAAGAAATAGGTTCTTTTTCTGTTATCGTTTCATATGAGCCGGGCCAAAAAAAGAGGTTGTCTGATCTTTCCCAGATTACCTGGGCTTCAGAGGATATGGATACCAGCCAAAAAGATGAAATTTTCCATAAGGTCAGAAACTGGGTTGCAGGGATGAATGCAAAGATGGAAACAAGCTGGCCTGCTGATAAAAGCTATGGAAACGTCTTTAAAGATGAGGAAGGTGTTCTTCGTGAGTTATATGGACTGGAGTGGCTTCCCGAAGATGTTCGAGCGAACCCTTCTTTGTTACAATTGGTGGAGGGTGTTCATAGGGGCATGACGCGCTTCTTGACAGAATTTTACCACAACAACAAAGACCTGTTTTCAACGGACCCTTTGTAGAACTTAGAATAGGGTGGGATGGTTCTGATAAAAAGATTGTAAAATCAAAACCCCACCCGCTGCTAAGAATCCTGCCAACACATCATCCAACATAATCCCCACCGTATCTTTGGTGGGGGTGCCCCCCATTTCATCGGCCCACGAAACGGGCCAGGGTTTCCAGATATCGAAGACACGAAACAAAAGAAATGCCAGGCCCATTTCAAGGGGTGTTTCGCAAACCAATACAGCGACAAGTTGCCCGACGACCTCGTCTATTACAATTTCCGAGGGATCTTTTTTGCCGGGATGGTTTTTTAAATAATGGGAAATGGCATAAAGGCTTAAAAGGCTTAGAGCCCCAATCAAACCCATTAATAACCAAAAGGGGTGGGTGGAAACATGATGGACACCCGCGCCCAACACTAAGCCCACCAACGAACCCCATGTGCCCGGGGCATAGGGCCAATGACCCATTCCCCCCACCGTTACAATCCAGTGATTTAATTTTTTCCTGCCTATCATTTGTTTGTAATTTGCCGTTCCTTTTTACAGAAAACAACTTTTTTGTTTACATTTGGCATGGGTGTTTCTATTTTTGCCACAGGTAGTATTTACAATTTGAAATATTAATTGCACTCTGCTGACATAAGTTTTCTTCAAAAACAATATGTTTTTGTTACATTTTTACTAAGGTTTAAATCAGGCGTCCGTAGCTCAGCTGGATAGAGCGTTGCCCTCCGGAGGCAAAGGTCAGGGGTTCGAATCCTCTCGGACGCGCCATAGCATAGGTGAAAGAAAACATTCATGACTCGTACTTTGCATCATCCCATTCCCTTTATTGATTTAGTTGAACAACAAAAGCAGATTCGGCCCTTGTTGGACCAGGCCTTGAAACGCGTGTTGGATCATGGCCAATACATTATGGGCCCGGAATGCGCTGCTTTCGAACAGCAGCTTATTGAGTATACGGGCGTTCCTTATGTACTGGGGTGTTCCAATGGAACGGATGCGCTGACCATGGCTTTGTTGGCGTTGGAGTTAGAACAGGGGGAGGTGGTCCTGGTGCCCTCGTTCACCTTTATTGCCACGGCTGAGGTTGTGTTGCTGCGTGGGGGTATCCCCGTGTTTGTGGATGTGGACCCGGTTACATTTACCCTGTTGCCCGATCATTTGGAAAAAATGATTTCCATGTGCCATGAAAAAAAGATGAAGGTGAAGGGGATTATTTCCGTTGATTTATTCGGACATCCTGCCCCCCATCATGAAATTGACCAGATTGCCCAAAAGCATGGACTGTGGGTGATTGTGGACGGAGCCCAAAGTTTGGGTGCCCTCTACAAGGACAAGCATACCGTTGGTTTTGGAACAATTGCAACCACCAGTTTTTTCCCTGCCAAACCTTTGGGAGGATATGGGGATGGAGGAGCGATCTTTACGACCAGACAAGATCTTTATGAAAAAATGAAAGCCATTCGGGTGCATGGACAGGGTCCTGTGCCCTATGAGACCCAAAGCCTGGGATTAACGGGGCGATTGGATACCCTGCAGGCTGCCATTTTGATTGAAAAGCTAAAAATATTCCCCGCCGAGGTGGTTCATCGCAATAAGGTGGCTAAGAAATACACGGATCATTTATCCGAGGTATGCACAACGCCTGTAGTGGCCGAGGGATGTCTTTCGGTTTGGGCCCAATATACCATTCAAACCCCCCATCGGGATGAACTGCAAGCCTTTTTGAAAGAAAAGGGAATTCCTAGCGTTATTTATTACAGAAAACCTTTGCATACCCATAAAGTTTATCAGTCGGGGAATGTGGGGCAGGATTTAGAAAATACGGAAAAGCTGGCAGATCAGGTCCTTAGTTTGCCCATGCATGGGTATCTTTCGGATGAAATTCAAAATTATATTATTCATTCAATTTTGGCTTTCTTTAAAAAATAAGCTTTTGATGAAATTAAGTTGACAATTTCTAGAAAATAACCTATTTCCCATAGGATGGAACAGGTGCCTAGGCTCATGTTCAATGGCTTTAGGTTTTATAGGCCGGAGGGATGGCCGAGTGGTTAAAGGCAGCAGACTGTAAATCTGCCCGCGAATGCGTACGCAGGTTCGAATCCTG
>JBKCVN010000026.1:0-86527 GCA_046317875.1 Alphaproteobacteria bacterium
ATGAGAAGGATCTTCTTTGCCCACAACGCCTTGGGCAACGGCGGGGGCGGAAAAAGGTTACAGATCGTCTTGACCTCCGTTTAAGTCTATTTTTCTTAAAGAAGGTCAAGGATAAGGAGAGCTAAAAGTTGTAATAACATCTTGTTCTACTCCCAACATATCTCTACGAATGGTTTTATGAACTGACCTAAAATGCTTTTTACATATGTCGAGTAAACACAGAGATTCATCAAGTTCTGTTTTCTTAACTCTGGCCTATTCCACAACTATTATGTAAATCCATCCCATCAGGTTTTATGTCGGAGCCAAAGATTTGATAAAATCTTCTTTGTCTTCAGCTGGAACACAGTATTTAAAAACGCAAGTTATGTGGGGTTTTGTGTGGTCTGCTTTTAATCTTTATTATTTCTAGAAGCTTTCAACAGGCCTTGGCGTTCAAGGTATAGTCTTAATAGGTCTCTGAATTTTTTATTTGATCCCTCATCTTGTGTAATTGTTTCTTCTTTTTTTAATTTATTAATCCACTCTTCTATATTTAACTTATTTCCTTCGAGTTCATCTTTTATTTTAGAGATTTTAACTTTCATTTCTTTGGTTATTGCCGTTTTGTTTGTTGGGGCCAGGACGTTCCGACGTTTAAGGTACTGAAGTAGAAAATTTTTAAATTTTTTATCCTTGGCCGTATCGTCAGAAACTAAGCCACTTTCTTGTAATTTTTTAACCCATTCACCGAGGGTCAATAGGTCTTCCTCTAACTCTGAGCTTATTTCAGAAATTTTTCTCTTCATTTGAGAAGTAATGACTTCCACCTTAGAGGTAGATGCTATAAGGCCCCTACGATCAAGAAAATCATACAGGCCTTTTTTAAATTTAGCGTCTTTTATCTGTGATTCCGGCAGTAAATTACTATCTTCTAATGCCTTAAACCACTCCTTAATAGTCAATTGAAATAAAAATCCTCTTAAGCGCTCTTGCTCTTGAACCCAGGACTGTATTTCTGAGGTAATAACCTCTTTTTTAGAAGGCGCAAGAAGTTTTCTGTGAGAAAGAGCTTTCCCAAGAGAGCCCCTAAAAGAAGGGGTTTGACTGTCGCTCTCAGAAATAACAGCTGACTTTGTTAATTGCACGGCCCATTCTTCAAGAGTTAATGAGCGGTGCTCTGTCTTTGCCATGTCTTCAATTTTTTTCTTTATAACAGGGGTAATTACTTGTGTATTTTGACGCATTAAAACATCTCGATCATTGAGAAAACTATAAATAGCATATTTGAATTTATCGTTTTTGAGGTCATCTTCAGTAATAAGGTTTTGTTCTTTTAATTTTTGCAACCACTCATGAAAACAGAGAGGGCACTCTTCTGCCATGTCTTCTAAAATATTACTAATTTTTTCTTTCAACTCGGATGCCAGCGATTCTCTCTTGTCTGTCGGTGCTAAGAGCCTCTTTGACCTCAGAAATTCACTCAAGTGGTTTTTAAAATATCTATCCTTCACTTTCTCAGCAGATATCATATCGGCTTGTTGCAAAAGCTGAACCCAATCGTTAATTGGGAGTTTAATAAACGATTCTCCCTCTTTTTCAACATAAGATGTAACCCATCCCTTAATCTTTTTAGTAATTACTTCTGCATTAGTACGGACAATAACTTTTCTTTTACTTAAAAGATTACCTAGTTTTGTTCTAAATTTTTGGTCTTCTGCTTGTGCCTCAGTAATTTGGACAGCTTTTGTTAGTTCTTTAACCCAGTCATCTAGGGGGAGAGATTTTCTGTCTTCTTCAAACTTTTTAGAAATCCATTTTTTTACTTCTTTGTTAAACAATGAAACATTAGTAGATTTAAGACAATTTCTATGTTGAAGGATTAATCTGAGACAATTTCTAAATTTTTGCTCTTTTGCCTCTTCTTCTGTGATTTTATGATTAGTTCTCAAGATGTCTATCCACTTTTGAAGGGTCCAAGTTTCCGGTTGTTGTTCTATAAATTGGATTACACTTGCGGAAACGCGAGAAGTTGGAGACGGTTTTTTAGGTGGAGATATCGTTTTTGATGGGTAATGCACGGCCCCGTCTTCGTGAACAGAGTTTGAAGCTTTTTTAACTTCTGGGGCGTGGCCTAGATGTTCTTCGTCACCTTTTCTTTTGTGCCGAAGAGTTTCTTTTTGAGCTTTCTTTCTACTGGGTACTTCTTCTTCCCTTACATCTGATGCTTTGTGTTTAACCCTATATTTAGACGAAGGTCCAACGGTGCGTCTCTCACTATGTTCACCATCTGTTACATTATGAGAAGATAACCTTGAAAATCTAGACAAAGGGACAGGGGACACATCTGAACCAGCTGTTTTTGCTTCTGTCATTAGGCAAAGAATAAAAAAAATCAGTGTTCCAAAAATATTAGCTTCTTTTTTCATCATACATCCTTAAATTATAAATCTTCTTTGATATCTTTTTGTCCATCAAGATGATGTAAATTAACTACAAAATACATCATTTTTTGTTTATGTGAATAGGCTTAAATGATAATTGACACTTTTTGAGCGCCATTCAGTATATCTCTATGTTGTATTTATCCCCAATCAGAAGACATTGAGTGGGAGTCCAAAAAGAAGGATTTTCTTTAAGAGCAAGGAAAAACAACTTCATCTTTTTAATATAAGTACCTAGGTCTTTGAAAAAACCCTTAATAGATTATATATATTTAACAGGAAACTGGATTGAGTCTAGTTTTTTACTATGCTGAAATAAAATCTATTCCTTTTTAGATAAAGTGGCCTGGAATCGCACAACGGCTTGGGCAACGGAGGGGGCAGAAAGAGGTTACAGATCGTCTTGACCTCCGCTTAAGTCTATTTTTCTTAAAGAAGGCCAAGGATAAGGAGATCTCAAAGTTATAAGAACATCTTGTGGGAGATCAAAAGGGCCTTTACGAACGCTCCAAGAAACATTTTCAAAATATTTTTTACAAGTATCTATTAGATATAAGGATTCATTAGATTCTTCTTTTTGAACTCGGGCCCATTCCACACTTGTTATATAAACAACACCACTAAGTTTGATGGTTTGAGACAAAAATTTGATAAAATCTTCTTTGTCCTTAGCAGGAACACAGTATTTGAAAACGCAAGCTACATCGAAGGCTTGGGTATAGTCGTCTGGATATTGAGTCAAAGCCTCTTGCAGGGTTAATTTTTTAACCTGGCGGCTGCCTAACTTTTCAACACAGGATTCAAAACCTAGGATGCTTCCTGTATTGGGTTCCAGAGCATAGACATCGGCTGAAAATGTATCTCGCATTCTTTGGGCGACCGTACCATCTCCTGCGCCTACATCTAGCACCTTGCTTTTAGGGGCAATTGAGGGGAGCTGTATGTGTAGAGCAATGCACCCTAGGTTCCCTCTATCTCTCTCAAAGGCTGCAGAAAAAGAAATGAGTGGTGAGAGAAGAGATCTGAAAACCCATAAAAATATTCATTTTCATATTATCAAACATCTTAAAAAATCCTAAGGTTTTACTTTTCTATCCCCACAATGGCTCGGGCAAAGGAGGGGGCGGAAAAAGGTTGCAGATCGTATTGGCCTTCGCCCACACCAATGTAGTACAACGGTAATTTGTATTTTTCCGTGATTCCCACCACCACACCACCCCGGGCGGTACCGTCCAGTTTTGTAATCACCAAGCCGGTAAGGGGAACAGACTTCCCAAAGGCCTCGATTTGAACATAGGCGTTCTGGCCGATGGTGGCGTCTAGCACCAGGAAGGCCTCGTGGGGAAGTTGGGGATCTATTTTTTTCAAAACCCGTTGAATTTTTTCCAGCTCGGCCATCAAATTTTGGTTCGTATGTAATCGGCCGGCCGTATCGATCAGCAGGACATCATAGTTTTTAGTGGCAGCTTTTTGATAGGCATCAAAGGCCAAGGCCGAGGGATCGGCCCCTAGATCACGTCGGATGATGGGGATGGATAAACGCTGGCCCCAGACCTCGAGTTGCTCAATAGCGGCGGCCCGAAAGGTATCACAGGCCGCTATGGCCACCGAAAGACCTTGGGATTTTAACTGGTGCGCCAACTTGGCACAGGTGGTGGTTTTTCCGCTGCCATTCACACCCATCACCAGAATCACATAGGGATGATGAGGCAAAGGCGAGGGGAGTTGTTTTTCATAGGGCTGCAGAATCTGGCCAATTTCATTGGCCATAAGGTCTTGGATTTGATCTATTGAAATGTCTTTTTCCACCCGTTCTTTACGTAAATGCTGGGTAATACGCGAGGCCACGCTGAGCCCCAAATCGGCCTGGATCAGAATATCTTCTAGATCATCTAATGTAGCGTCTTCGATTTTTTTATGGGTGAAAAGTTGGCTGACATTGGTGGTCAGTGTTTCGGATGTTTTTTTCAGGCCCGAGGTTAATTTTGAAAACCAATTCATGCGATGACTTCCCCCATAAGATGGCTGTCAGTATGCCCCGTAATGCGCACGGTGGTCAAGGTGCCGGGCTCCAGGGTTTGGTTGGGTTGAACGGGGCAGAAATGGGGGGTGCGGCCGGTGTGGTCCTTTTCCACCACAATTTCCACCATTTGCCCCACCAAGTTTTTAAATGTTTTCAGAAGTTGTTGTTGGCCCAGATCACGCAGGCGTTTGGCACGCTTTTTGATGATGGCCCGATCAACCTGGGGCATGCGGGCCGCGGGGGTATCGGGTCGGGGTGAGTAAGGAAAGACATGCAGGAAGGTAATGTTACAATCCTGGATCAACGCCAAAGAATTCTGGAACATTTCTTCCGTTTCGGTGGGAAAGCCCGCAATGATATCGCATCCAAAAACCATGTCAGGACGTAACGCACGCATACGGACACAAAAGTCAATCACATCTTGGCGCAGGTGGCGACGCTTCATGCGCTTGAGGATCATATCATCGCCCGCCTGAAGGCTGATGTGAATATGGGGCATAAGGCGTGGTTCGGTGGCAAATAAATCAAACAAATCATCATCAAATTCCACCGGATCAATAGAAGACAGGCGTAGCCGTTTGAGGCCCGGCACATTCATCAACACACGGCGCATCATTTTAGAAAGGGTCATGCCCCCGGGTAAATCTTCCCCGTACGAAGTGATATCAACCCCTGTGAAAATCACTTCTTGAACCCCCTGTTGAATCAGATGGTGTACCTGTTCCACAATCATCCCCAACGGCACACTGCGGCTGTTGCCCCGTCCGAAGGGAATGGTGCAAAAAGTGCATCGATGATTACACCCATTTTGAATTTCGATAAAGGCCCGGGTTTTTGAATCAAACCCACTGATCAGGTGGGTGGCCGTTTCTTTCACCGACATAATATCATTGACCAGCACTTTTTCGGGGGTTTCCAGAAAGCTTTCCCGCTTCATTTTTTCTTGATTGCCCAGAACTTTGGTGACGCCCGTAATAGAGGAAAATTTGGCTGGGTTAATTTGGGCCGCACAGCCCGTGACGATAATTTTTTGATCGGGGTTTTCGCGATGAAGCCGCCGAATCTTCTGAATGGCCTGCCGTTCTGCTTCGGCCGTGACCGCACAGGTATTTACAATGGTGGCGTTTTCCAGGCCGGCTTGTTCGGCCAGATTCATCATGACCTGAGATTCATAAATATTAAGGCGGCACCCAAAGGTAATAACCTTATTTTTTCCATTTTTCTCTATGTTCATGATTTACGATACGACTTTAGGGTGAATGGGGCGAATGATGGGACTCGAACCCACGGCATCCAGTACCACAAACTGGCGCTCTAACCACCTGAGCTACATCCGCCACTCTCAGTCTTTCTACAGTGTTTTTGGGAAAAAGGTCAAGGGTTTTTGATATTTAAAGGTATAAAACATCATGAATCGTCTTGGGTATCGCCATAAAATTATTATAAGAAACCATATAAGTAAAAAACAGATTTAGCAAGTAAACGCAGCATAAGTTCATAGGATGCCCCTCATGAATTTATTTCTAATAAGGGGACTTGTTTTTTTTTAATTGATTAATATATCTTCATCATATTAATGAATTATAAGTATTTATGATGATGTTAAAAGTATTAAAATTGTGTTTGCTTCTCAGTGTATCTGGGGTTTCTTTATGGTCAGCTGCTGAAGATGAAGAAGGTCCGGCTGGTGGTGCTGTAGAACAAATAAAAAAGGCACACTCTGTTAATGTCGTCAGACCACAAGACAAATACTTTCTAGAAGTTCATCAAATAAAACCCGCTGAATTAGACAGTATGAAGAAAATTATAGAAGAAATCCCTGCCGATGTGGTTGAATTCTTTTCGGATCCTAGGCCCCTTGTTAGTGCTCTTAGCAGCTTGGAAGACAAAGAATTCTTTTTCTGTCGATATAAAAAATACCTGGAAGAAACGAAGGGTCATTATGATCCGAGAGGAATGCTGAAATTTATGGTTTCCATAGATGGAACCGGCGCTTTCGAAGAATTGTCGTGGTGGGCAGATGGGGAAAAAGATTTTCTCCGAAATTATTATCCCCCCCTCAGAGTTACTCCTTTGCCAGAGAAAGATATTTTGCGAAACAGTTTGCAGGGGTTTCCCGAAGAAGAAATATGGCGATTGTTTGTGGATGGGTGTCATCAAAAAGATAAAGGCCAGTCTGGATGGGGCATGTATGAGGTGAGGGAAGAGGGATGTATCTTAGGTATGATGAACAGTTTGAGTTTTGCGCTGAAGACTCAAGATCCCTTGTCGTTTGAACTATACACCGAACTTCATACATTATGTTTGGATCTTATTAGGTTTTTTCATCCAATAGAGAAAACAGGATTGGCGTGCGAAGCTACAAGTGTCACACTAATTCCTAATAGAAATTTATCCTTAAAAGGATTTTTTGAACTGAGGCAAGAAAAGTATCAACAGTGGTTTCAGTTAAGTGTAGTAAAACGAGATTACTACGAAGAAGCCTATAAAATGACATTTTCCCGAGGCCCTATTATAGCTGAAAAAACAGTTGAAACAATCATTGAATCCTATCGTTCTCGTATGGAACAAGAATTGAAAGAGGAAGATAAAATAAAAGCGATTATTCAACTTGCCAGTGACTTAGATCGTTTCCACTATTTTAGGGATGGAAATCTACGTACCGCTATGATCATTGCTCAAAGAGAACTTATACGCAATGGGTTCTCGCCCGTGGTGTTGGAAGACCCCAATTCTTTGGATGGGTTTAGTCAAGAAGAGCTTTTCGAAGAATTTATTAAGGGAATGGAACGCTTTGATTTCATTAAGAAAAATAAGGCATACCCCAATGCCGACAAGGATTTAACTACAGAAAAACTAAGATTAAAATTTAATAAGGTTGGTGATCACAGGCTTGCCTTTTTTAAAGATATCCCTGACTTCTGGCAAAAGATTAAAGACCATATTTAAAATTTTTTTGATTACCTAGATGTTTATTGAAAACCAAAAAAAGCCAAGGGCTAAGTTAATTTCTTCACGTTGGGACTAACGGCCACAATGTGGGGGATGATTTTTTCCAAAAGGGCAATGGTTTGGGCTTTTTGATAGGCTTGGGTTTTGCTGAAATGGGGCGCCAGGCGTACATAAAACCAATCGGGGCGATGGACAGGGCCTGCGTAATACAGATGAACTTCGTGGCCTTTTTGTTGTAACAAATCAGCGGCTTGTTGGGCTTTTTCCAACGAGGAAAATTGCCCCAGTTCTATTTGATACAGGCTTTCCTGGGGTTTGGCTTCTTCAAAGCTGACCAAGGGTGTGGGTCGGGGGCGTATGGTCAGAGGAGGCGCAATACGGGGCGGCGGATCCCCGGGCACATTTAATCGTTTTGTCTCGGCCAATAAATCTTCTTTATAGGTAGGTGGGGGGCCATAGGGAAGGGTTCCTTCCATGTACACGGGTCCCTGGGGGGTGCCTGAAAGATTGGGGCTGGGCCTTTTTTTTACGGGCCATAATGAGCGTAAATATTCGTTGGCTTCATCCTTTTGATCAGTTGTTTCTTTAGCTTCAGGGGCGGGCTCTTTTTTATCGGAAGGAGTAGCCGCTGGGTGGGCGGTTTGGTTGGAAGATGGGGAAGTTGAGGGGGCCTGAGTTCCTGCGGTTGTTGAGGGGGATTGGGCCCTTTGATTATCCTTAGAAGCCACGGGTTGACCTGCTTTCAGGGCCGTTTGCACCAGTGCTGAGGGGGAGAGGTGAGTATGAAGTACGATGCCCAAAACCGCGCCTAACCCCAGGCATATAAGGGCAACAATCAAATATTTCATGGGCTGTGGCATTTTTTTAAAAACTCCTGTGCTGGATTACTTTGTACATGTGGAAGCCACCTGGCCTGCGAATGTGATCATAATAACCCCTGCATATGCACAATTTAACACACAGCTGGAATCCAGCATAGGGAACCCCCCTAAAAAAACAGCTGCAGATCCCGGTGTCCAAGGTCCCGAAGGGTTGGGGACACAGGGCATGGGGGTTAAAACGCCTAGGGCTGCCGCTGTGGCTGCAGCGACTGCCGGATTAGCCAAGCTGAGGCACATGCCAAAGGAAGGGACGTTGAGTAAAGGAATGGTGTCCAGGACCTTACCGGCTTGCATGGCCCCCCCCACAACGGGGGCAGGAATAAACGTTAAAGTGCCAGGGGCCATACCCATGGTACAAAGGGCCATTGCCCCGGTGGTGACGACTTGTCCTGCCATGATCTCCCTGTTTGATCTATCCAAGTTAAAATCCTTTGTGCCAAAAGTAAAGAGAGGGGGACTTAAGAGGCTATCTTTTTAGAGAAAAATACCGTACAAAAATATAAAAACGAGGAATCAGTGACCATAGCGCAGCTGCCTTTGGAGTTTTCCCTAGAGGCCAAATATTTGCCCGAAGATTTTATTTCTAGCGAAAGTAATAGGTTGGCGGTGTCGGCTTTGGGATTGTGGCCCCATTGGCCCACCTATGGATTGATCATGTGTGGGGCCCCCAAAGTGGGTAAAACCCATTTGGCCCATGTGTTTCAGTATCAATCCCAGGCATTGTTTTTACAAAAAGAACACTTAACCCAGATTGATCACTTTGAACCCCTTATCCACCCTGGCAGGCCCTATATTTTGGATGATGTGTATCCCTGGGCACAGAAAAATGAATCTACCTTTTTTCACTTGTTGAACCTGATTAAAGAGAGACAAGCCATGGTGTTATTAGTGGCTGAACAAACGCCGGGATTGTGGGAACTTCAGCTGCCTGATTTGAAATCACGCTTGGCCCAGCTGAACACTGTGCGGATCGAGCGCCCAGACGATGAGCTATTAGAAGCCATTTTGGTGAAAAAAATATCTGAAATGCAGGTTGACATAGCCCCTATTGTATGCCGCTATATTTTAACGCACATCGAACGGTCGGCTTCTTATCTAGTACGTTTTTTGGAAGAGGTTAATCGGGCCTCTTTGGTGCAGAAACGAGCCATCACCGTGCCCTTGGTCCGCCAAGTTTTTAGTGGGTTTCATCGGATTGTTTAGCCCCCATCGGAGGGAAAATATCCCCCGTTAATCTTTTAAGTGTTGATAAAGGCTTAGGGCTTTTTTGCGCGCTGTATCATGATCAACAATGGGCCGGGGATAGGTGTTGCCCAAGGTGACGCCTGCTTGTTTAAGGGTAGCGGTCGACGCTTCCCACGGGGCATGAATATCCTTATCAGAGAGATTTTTAAGCTCGGGCACCCATTTGCGGAGATACTCTCCCGTAGGATCAAATTTTAGGCTTTGAAGAATGGGGTTAAAAATGCGGAAATAGGGTGCTGCATCGGGACCACTGCCCGCTACCCACTGCCATCCCATGGAATTATTGGCCAGGTCTGCATCGACTAACGTATCCCAAAACCACTCGGCCCCCTCATGCCAATGAATTAGCAAGTGTTTGGTTAAAAAAGACGCCACCACCATGCGCACTCGGTTATGCATCCAACCTGTTCTCCACAGCTCTCGCATCCCGGCATCCACCAAAGGATATCCTGTTTTGCCGCGCTGCCACGCCTTTAAATGGGCTTTATTCGCCTGCCATTCAAATTGGTTAAAGGTGGGGTTAAAATTTTCGCGGGGGAGGGTGGGGAAATGAAACAGTAAATAATAGGAAAATTCTCGCCAACAAAGCTCGCTTTGGAATTTGGCTATGTTCTTGGGGGACGCGTCACTATCTTGGGCGGCATACCACGCTTGATGGGGGCTGAGTTCCCCAAAGTGAAGATGAGGTGATAAACGGGAGACTGATTCTTGGGCAGGAAAATCCCGACCTTTGTCATAGTCATGAAGACCATGGTCTAGGAATTCTTTTAATTGAACATGGGCGCCCTTTTCGCCAGGGGTCCAGACAGGTTCGAACCCTTGGGCCCAATTGGGCTGGGTGGGAAGTAAGTCCCAATCCTTCAGATGATGACCTTGGGGCTGTGGATGGAATCCTTTCAGGGCGGTGGGCGCATCCGTGGGCTGGGAGGGTTTTAAAGTATTCAAACAGGCCTTGTAAAAGGGGGTAAAGACACGGAATGGTTTTTTGCTTTGATTTAAAATTTCCCAAGGTTCAAATAATAAGGATCCATTAAAGCTTTGCACGAACAAACGATTTTTGAAGTGGTCTTTGATGTTGGTGTCACGCTGAATGGCATGGGGATCATAGCAACGGTTCCAAAATAAACCCTGGGCCTTTGTTTGTTCAACAAGATTTTCTAATTGTTTTTGGGGGTCCCCTTTTAGCAATAATAACGGCGTATTATATTTTTCTTGAAGAGCTTGATCCAGTGCCGCCAAGCTGTGATGGAGCCACCATTTCTGGGCACTGCCCATGGGGGTGGGGGTTGTGTCATCCCAAATATAGACGGGAATAAAAGAGGTATGGTCCCGAGCCAGGGCCGAAAGGGCGGGGTTATCGGTCAGGCGCAGATCGTGCCGAAACCATAAAATAGCAGTCATAGATTAGAAAAACCACTTCTTGGCCACCATGGCGGCCAGACGGGGGGTAAGAATCAGGCCCATGAGCGCAAAGGGCCAGGGTTCCAGGTGGGTGATGGCATAGGAATTAAGCACCAGCTGGGGATCCAGATCGTAAATACCATATAAGACGGTCATCTGCACAATCATGGCCAACCCTGCCCAAATTAAGCCCATCATCCATAAATCGCCCCGTGAAAACCGGGTATTATCCCGTTTTAAAAGCTGAATATAAAGGGTATAGAAAAAAGCCACACTTAGCCCGATGGAAAGCCATCCCTGACCCGAACCACCAGGGGCAGGGGAAATTAGAATTTCCTTTAGGGAAGAAAATAAAAGAGCTACAAAAGGAAGAAGGACGCGACTGAACACATTTGAAGAAAAGAAACGCCAGCTTGAGTATCCTATTTTTCTCATAATTTCCCTAGATAAGCACGCAATATCTGTTATTCTTTTATAATCTCAATATTATACAAGAAAGTCAAATATAGGGCTTTGGACAAAAAGGGAACAAGTGGAAATTGACGTGTTGTTCAACCTTGGTATTGGAACACATGAAGGCTTTTCAACATTGATAAGAAAGGTTTTTTGTTGACTAAGGTTTGTGCATTGTGAGCATAAAATGCAAAAAAGGACTTGGGAATAATTTATAACCATACGTGAGTGTCATGCAAAAAATTTTTTCATTAAGAGGCCATAGTTCATTTTTCTTTGTAAAAAGTATTTTAATCATCATGATCTCTTTTGCCTTTATAAGAGGGGCAGAAGGGGGAACTTCACAAGTGACTGATTTTCCTGATCAAGGACCTATTAATCAGAGTCGTGTTCTCCATGGGTTAGGACAGGGATATGATGATGAGGATCTGAGAAGAAGACATATTTTTTCTGATCAAAACAGTATTTGGGCTTACAGTCTTTTTTCTTCGGTGGGCGTGGGGGTGGCGCTTAGTACCTTATTTGGTGATTTAGAGGATAACTTATATGCAATGATTCCCTGTGTGCTGGGATGTATGATAGGGGGAGGGGTGGTAGGTTTCATGATTAAAAGTGGTATGCCAAACCACCATTCTATGACTAATTATTCTCATTTGATGGCGTTTATGGCCAGCCTGTTCCCTTGGGTGATTGTATGTTCTTTAGAGTATGCAAGATTTCAATCTAATCAATCTGAAGTATTTAGTCGATGAATCTAGAAAATCATATTTTTTACCCTTCTGGCTTATAAAATAGTTCCAGTTTTTCTATGTATTTAACCCCCTAGTGATTCATGTTTTCTAGGGAGGGAATGAAAAGTATTCTCTTTTCCAAGAATGAGTTGAGTTTTGTGGCAAAAAAAGTTATGCGTTTTTTGGCTTTCGATTATAATCGTCCCATGATGAACCTATGGAAGAAGGCCCAGGCCTATGACTAAAGCATATAAAGTTTATATTACCCCCGAGCTGAATAGGGAGCGGTTGGATAAGGCCCTGGCCACATTATTGCCCATTTTTTCCCGCAGTCGATTACAGGCCTTGATTATGTCAGGGCATGTGCGGGTGGAGGGGCATGTAATCGAGGACCCCAAAACCAAGGTAAAAGAAGGACAATTTATTCAAATTGACGAGCCCGAGGCGGAAGAAACGCCCCTGGAGGCCGAGGATATCCCCCTGGACATCATATTTGAGGATGATCATTTATTGGTGATTAATAAACCCGCGGGGTTGGTGGTGCATCCGGGTGCTGGAAATAAAAAGGGCACCTTAGTGAATGCGTTGTTGGGGCATTCTGAAGGCCATTTGTCGGTGGTGGGGGGCGTGAAGCGGCCTGGTATCGTGCATCGGTTAGATAAGGATACCAGCGGACTGATGGTGGTGGCCAAGACGGATGCGGCGCATCAAAAACTATCGGCCCAATTTTCCGATCGCACCCTAAGCCGTACTTACCTAGCCTTTGTGGTGGGCCAAATTATGCCCGAAGGCACCATTGATCAAAACATCGGACGCAGTTCCCACAATCGGCAAAAAATGGCGGTTAGACGGGTGGGGGGAAAAGAGGCCATCACCCACTATAAGGTGCTGGAGTATTACGGTGAACACGCGGTGATTGCCTCGCTGGTGGAATGTCGATTAGAGACGGGGCGTACCCATCAAATTCGGGTGCATTTGGCCAATGCGGGCCATCCCTTGATTGGGGATCCGGTATATGGTCGGGCCAAAAGCAACCCCATGTTGAAGCGATTATGGGCCGAGAATCCGGGTGTGTGGATAGATGACCGGCAGGCCTTGCATGCGGCAGCGATTAAGTTTACGCATCCCGCCACGGGGGAAAAAATGAAGTTTGAAATCCCCTTTCCCCCTGATTTGGAAGCCTTGCAAAATATTTTAGAAGGGGCCTGATGAACAGCGCGCCTAAAAATATTCTTGTGATTCAGCCCTTGCCGGGAATTGGCGATCTTTTTTGGTTTGATGCGGTGCTGCAAAGCCTAAGTTCTTTTTATAAAACGCCTGTGACGTTGTTGACTAAACGCCAAAGTCAAGCCCAGGCCCTGTATGGCGGCAATAATTATGTTCAGGACGTTTTGTGGATTGAACGGCCGGGGCTGCATGAGGGGCTATGGGGGATGTGGCGGTTGGCCCGAACCTTAAAACAAAAAAAATTCTCCCATGTTTGGATTTTACATAAAAGTTGGCGCTATCGATGGGTCTGCCGATGGGCGGGCATTCAACATATTATGGCCTATCCTGTTGAGAAGAAATGGTTACAGCTGCACCCCATTCAACGGGCCGAGCAACTGCTGAAAAACAATGGGGTGCCTTTGTTAAAGGATCCTTTGTTTCCCATTTCTGAGGATGCCCGCAGGCATGTGGAACAGATCTTAAAAATCCATAAAAAACCCTGGGTGGCGTTGGGGATTGGGGGATCGGAGCCTTCGAAAAAATGGGGACATACGTATTGGGAAGATTTGGCTGTGTGGTTGAGCCATCATAAAAAAGTATCGGTATTTTTGTTGGCGGGGGCTCGGGAACACACCGAGGCTGAAAAGATGGTTTCATCCATTCAAAAAAAGGGGGGTGAGGCCGTGGCACTCACCCAGTTTTCCTTGCAACAGTCCCTGGCGTTTTTAGCCGAAACAGAGTTGGTGATCGCTAATGATACGGGCATGATGAACGGAGCTGCCGTTTTAAATAAGCCTGTTATTGGCTTATTTTTAGGGACTGCGCCGCTTCGCTATCGGTCTTGTTTAAAGCCCATTCAGGTGTTACCTGGTGGAAAAACAATTTCTGTGGATCAGGTTCAAAAAGCTGTGACGATGATTTTGTAATACACTGATATGTCAATAAAATGACGTTTCAGCCAAATAAGATTGAAGATGTTGTAACCGTTGTTGGAACCGTAATAAAGCCAACTCGGTTTGAACTAAATATTCAAAAGTAGGCAGGTCACGATCATCTGCCAAGGTATCCAAAATATTTTTTACATTATCTTGTTCTAAGATCTTGGTCATGTCCCGCCATTTTTTTTCGATTCGCGCTTCATTTTTGTGGATGGAAGTGGAAGAGGAGTGACAAGATCTATGAAAAATCTTTGAAATGGCTACTTGGGGACCGTCTTTTAAAATATGATTCGAGACCTGAAAATAATAATTGGCCGCCCTATGCATATCGGAAGAAATGAACCCTGAAAGTTCTAAAAGATGAAGACCCGTTCCCCGCCATAACCAAGGCTTTTTAACTTTTAAATGATATTTCTTTTCCATCTCGTGTAAGAAATAATACCGATTTCTCTCGATGGGATTTCGAAAGAAAGGGTTGAAAGGGGGTGACCTGAGTGGCAGGATCGACTGTTGAGCGAAATGTTTAGATTTTTTTTGCGCAGTGCGAAATTTTTTTGGCATAAGTTGTCTCCTATTTTAAGTGTCTGCCTGTTAAACAGCCTAAGTACATAATATAAAAAAAAGTAATTGTAAATAAAAAAATCGATATTTTTTATCAATTATTTAAATTTATTGTTTTTTATTTTTTTCTGAATATTTAAAATTTAATTTTTACACGGCATTTTTTCTGACTATTCGCAAACTTGATATTTTTTTAAAACCCCATTGAATGAATCCCCCCTTCTTGAGTATTATCGGGCAGGGGGTTTTTCATGCTTAAAATAATAGGAATACTGATGCTGCAAGGGGTGATGTTGAATGGAACGGCGGCCACAAAAGAAATTTTCCCTACGGCCCAGAAAATCCTCACTCAGCTGCGCCACCAACACTATGCCCAGGTGCCTTTTCGGTATGACCACTGGTTTTGTACCCAGGCCATGGAATCGTTCTTTAAATTTGTAGATTTGCCCGAAACTGAGCGGCATAAGTTTAATGGCAAACTATCCAGTAAACATCGTCGGGGTGATTTAGGGCTGGTTTATCGGCAAAAATCCCAGGGGGACGGGTATAACGATAGTAAGTGTTTTTTCCATTATCACCCCAAATTGCGGGCCTTACATGAACAAGAAATTCAGAAAACCCCCGTGGTGAAAGATTTTATGGACCGGGCTGATTTGATTTGGCAGGAAGTGTATCACACGTTGGACTTAACCCTTACCCAATTCGAATATCCATTTCCAGGAATAAAAGCTAAGGTTTTAAACACACAAGAGCCCCATATTTTGGTGCGTTTTTTGCGGTATGATATTCAAACCCCGGGCCATTATTTAGCCAAACCCCATTTTGATGCGGGATCCATGACCTTTGCGATCGCTGAAAGCAAGCCAGGGTTGCGGCTGGGGAGTGGCCCTGACGATCTGAAATTGGTGGAACATTACGACAAGCAAGCCTTATTTTTCCTGGCTGCCAATATTGGGCAGTTAATAGACCCCACCCCCCTGAAGCCCGGTTGGCATGATGTGATTCATGTGGGCGAAAGACCATCGGATAATAAATACGAACGGTGGGCTTTAGTGGCCTTTATTGATGGGCATAACACCACGGGGGCGCCGGAAACGGTGACGCATAAGTGGCGGGTGGATAAGAAGCTGTTGTAGAAAAAACCTGATTTTTTCCTATAATTTAGGTACACTTTTCTTTGACTTTTATTAATCTAAAGAACCCTAAAAATTAGAACGAAAAAAGCATTTTCCTGACCCTTCATAGTTAGAGTATTCGGTATTATATTTTCTATTTGACAAATACAAGGTAAACGCTGTACTTCATGTAACTGTATTAAAAAATATGAATTTTTGTTTGTTTTGTATTAAAGAAAGAGTTTTAAAATGAGAAAAAAATTTCTAGGCTTAACCATGTCCTTAAGTTTGGTGATGTCTTTGCTTTGTAATGCCCATGTAGAGTATGACCAAACATCCCCTGAAAAAGATATGTACTTCCAAGTAGAGACAGCACTAAGGGGTATGAGAAATAAGATAGTGACTGCAATAACAGATCCATACCATGACACCATAGAATATTATTGGGCTTCCGCAGAACATAAAAAGACTTTTAATGAGACAATTGATGGCCTGGCCCAGACTGCCATTTCTCGCATTCAATCAATTTCTGGTTGCAAAAGATCAGATGTAGCTATTAACTTAATTCAAAATTTTGCAAACGATATAAAAATACAGGCCAAACCTTTTTTACAGCCAATTGATCAATTAAGAGGGGAGCTTTTGAAAAGTATATCTTGCTATGATGAGGGAAAAGCTACACCCGCTGAGAAAGAACAGTATGGGAAAATAGTTTATATGAAAAGAAAAGATGATGGTACCTTGTTTTCGGCTTCTGAACCACTGAAGGATGTATGGAAAAGGGTGGCACAGATAACGGCAGATGCAGATCTTTTTTTGAATACAAATCGCGTTTTATCTGATGCTCATAATATGACCCTTTTTGCTTTTTTGATGGGGGATCAAGATGTTAGGCATTCGGGAGAACCTTTGGCTATCTATCCGGCTTTTTATAATTACCTTGATCGGTTAAGTAATGGTACATTAAACCCAGAAGTAATACGTTTTGCATCAGTTTCCTTATATGAAGCTAGAGTGGGGGTTAAAGATAAAGAGACGGTTGACTGTTATGAACCCTCTGTGTTTGAATCTGTTTCTGAAGAAAAACCTGATGATAGTCAAATCGATTCGAATCATGTTAATATTAAAAAATCAGTGAAACTTTCAAAGCTGTTGGGGATATCTGAAGATGACCTGAATAAGATTCGAGCAGCAAATCCTCCTTATAAATTCTCTAGCCCAGAATTAAAAGCCAAAGAAGAGGAACAAAAACGTTTATTAGAGGAAAAACAACGTGCCGAAGAAGAAGCCCGTCGTTTAGAAGAACAAAAACGTGCCGAATTACAAGCCCGTGCCGAATTACAAGCCCGTGCCGAAGAAGAAGCCCGTCGTTTAGAAGAAAAACGCCTTCAGGAGAAGAAGGATGCGACCATCAATGCACCTGTTATGACAAGGATTCTTTTCCAGGATAATAGGCAAGAAATGAAGAAAATTTCCGATAAAATGAAAGAAATTGAGCTTCTTCATTGTGATAAGGATGAGCACGGTCGGAAAAAAGAGAGGAAAAATCTTTTGGGAAATCCATTAGTTGTTAAAGAGATGATTATGGATTATTCCCGAGGATATGAACAAGTAGGCCCCAAGGCTTTTTTTGATACTATTTTTGAAGCTTTCTTAAATCCTATGATGGGAACAGTTTTAAATGCTTCTATCCCCCAAGATTGTTCTACTTTAAAAGCATGGCTTTTACAGAAATATAAAGATTTTGGTGGAGAAAATCCAGATCAAACAATTAAATATATTTTTGATAAATTTAATAAGGGTGGTTTCGGGTATAACGTTCTTGTTCCGGCCTTAAGCCACTTCCATGGTTTTGTCACTTTATATGGACAAGACTCTAGATATCAAGACGATATTGAGACTGTCACCATAAATGTTATGAGCATGCTGCAAGAGCAACTTGAGAAATGTGGTGATGGCGCCCAGGGCCGAGGATTTTTGATTGATTGGGCCATCATTCAAGCGATCCAAAAAGGGGTTGGGGCCTAAAACATTATACAATGTGTTACAGAAAAGGCGCCTAAGGGCGCCTTTTCATTTTTCATAAAATTAACTTGGGTGTACAACCCATTAATTTTTTGATGTGTTTGATTTCATGATTAATCTGGCAGCCCGCAACTTTTCAAAATCATCACCCGCGTGATAAGACGACCGGGTTAGGGGCGAGGCCGAGACCATCAGGAACCCTTTCCCGCGGGCCATGCGTTCATAATCTTGGAACTCTTCTGGTGTGGCATATCGCATGAGGGGGTGGTGTTTGGGTGTGGGTTGAAGATACTGACCAATGGTCATGAAATCAACATCTGCCGCCCGCAAATCATCCATCACTTGATAAATCTCGGGCTTTTCTTCGCCCAAGCCCACCATGATGCCCGATTTGGTAAAGATGGTGGGGTCTAGCTGCTTGACGCGATGCAGTAAATTCAACGAGTGGAAATAGCGGGCGCCGGGACGCACGGTGGCATACAGGCGCGGCACGGTTTCCAGGTTGTGGTTATACACATCGGGCTTGGCTGCCACAACGATTTCCAGGGCCCCAGGTTTACGCAAAAAGTCGGGCGTTAGAATTTCAATGGTGGTGTGGGGGGATGTTTTTCGAATGGCCCGAATGGTTTGGGCAAAGTGCTCGGCGCCTCCATCGGGCAAATCATCCCGGTCGACGGACGTGATCACCACATGGGCAAGATTCAATTTTTTCAGCGCCTCGGCCACACGTTCGGGCTCGTGGGGGTCTAACAAATCGGGGCGCCCGGTTTTAATGTTACAGAAGGCACAGGCGCGCGTGCACACACTGCCCAGAATCATGATGGTGGCGTGTTGTTTGGCCCAGCACTCGCCAATATTGGGGCAGGCGGCCTCTTCACACACCGTATTCAGCTTGGCATCCCGAATCAACTGCCGCGTAGTGTGATACTCGGCCGAGATAGGGGCTTTAACTTTCAGCCAATCAGGTTTTGCAAGTTTTTCTGTCATGATCCCTTACTAAAAATGCAATGCTTTCCCATAGGCATCCAACACCGCCTCGTGCATCATTTCCGACAACGTTGGATGCGCAAAGACAGTATGCATCAATTCAGCTTCGGTGGTTTCCAGGGTCTTGCCCACCACGTAGCCTTGGATGAGTTCGGTGACCTCGGCGCCGATCATGTGGGCACCCAAAAGCTCGCCTGTTTTGTCATCAAAAATGGTTTTGATGAGTCCTTCCGCATCGCCCAAGGCAATGGCCTTACCATTCGCCATATAAGGGAAACGACCCACCCGAACTTTATGGCCTTTTTGTTTGGCAGCGGCTTCAGTAAGGCCCACGCTGGCCACCTGGGGCAAGGAATAAGTGCATCCGGGAATATTGGATTTTTTCAAGGGGTGCACATGGGGTTGGTTGGCAATTTTTTCCACACAAATGATGGCTTCATGGCTGGCCTTATGCGCGAGCCACGGGGCCCCGGCCACATCGCCAATGGCATAGACGCCTGGTTCATCGGTGGCACACCATTCATTGGTTTTGATCTGGTTTTTTTCTACCTTGACCTTTGTGTTTTCAAGGCCCAAGTTTTCCGTATTGCCCACAATACCCGTGGCCACAATGACGCGGTCCACCGTTAGGGTGGTTATTTTGCCTTTATGGTCTAATGTGGCTTTTACGGAGTCTTTTCCTTTTTCCAGGCTTTTAACCGTGGTGCCCGTATGAATCTTCATGCCTTGTTTTTCAAACATTTTTTGCGCATTGGCCGAGATTTCGGCGTCTTCCACCGGCAGAATGCGGTCTTGAATTTCCACCACGGTGACTTCGGCCCCCAGCGTACGGTAAAAGCTGGCAAATTCCACCCCAATGGCGCCCGATCCCACCACCAATAAACTTTGGGGCATGTGTTCGGGGGTCATGGCTTCTTTCGAGGTCCAAATAAGATGACCGTCTGGTTCAAGGCCGGGCAAAACCCGGGGACGTGCGCCTGTGGCCAAAATGATATGAGACGCGGTTAAAACCTGTTTGTTGGCACCCTCCGTCACTTCCAGTTTTTTTTGACCCAATAATTTGCCATAGCCTGGGATGAGGGTAACTTTATTTTTTTTCATAAGATGGCTGATACCACCCGAGAGTTGGTGTGATACTTTCCGAGAGCGCTCGACAATTTTTTTGATATCAAATTTAATAGAAGAGGCCGACAACCCAAATTCATCTAAATGATGCATCAGGTGATAAATTTCAGCCGAGCGTAATAATGCCTTGGTGGGAATACATCCCCAATTAAGACATACACCACCCAACTTATCTTTTTCCACCAGGGCTGTTTTTAAGCCTAACTGGGCCGCCCGAATGGCTGCCACATACCCACCGGGCCCACCGCCCACCACAATAAGATCAAAAGACTGAGACATCATACGACTCCTTACACCAACAATAGGGCTGGATTTTCAATATATTTCTTGAAGGCTTGCAACAACTGACTACCCACGCTGCCATCCACCACACGGTGATCTACGGATAGCGAGCATGTCATCACTGTGGCAACGGCCAGTTGTCCGTTTTTCACCACCGGGCGCTGTTCACCGGCACCCACGGCCAGGATGCATCCTTGGGGGGGATTGATGATGGCTTCGAATTGTTTAATGCCGAACATACCTAGGTTCGAAACGCTGAAGGACCCGCCTTGGAATTCTTCGGGTTTTAATTTGCCTTCTTTGGCCTTTTGAACCAGGGTTTTGACTTCCTGGGAAATGGACAACAGGGATTTTAGGTTAGCCATTTTTACAATGGGGGTAATAAGGCCATCTTCAATGGCCACCGCCACTGAAATATCGGATGTATTGTAATATCGAATGGTTTGACCCATCCACGAGGCATTGGCTTCGGGCACATCACGCAAGGCCAACGCCACGGCTTTTAACACGAAATCATTCACCGTTACTTTGACATTTAAATGGGTATTGATGGATTGACGGGCGGACATCAGGGCATCCAGTTCGCAATCAACGGTTAGGTAAAAATGGGGTACCGATTGTTTGGATTCGGTCAGGCGTTGGGCAATGACGCGACGCATGTTGGATACGGGTTTGTCCTCATACAAAGGACCATGATGCACGGGGGCGTGGCCTAGGCCCGCAGAGCCGGGCACAAAGTTTTCGATATCTTGTTTGATGATGCGACCATGGGGGCCCGAGCCTTGGACCTGGCGCAAATTAATGTGTCGTTCCGTGGCCAACCGTCGGGCCAGGGGGGATGCCACAACGCGACCTGTGGACATGGTCATGCTAGGTGCGGGCGCTGAGGAAACAGGTGCAGCTGGGACACTGGGTGCAACAGGTGCAGGTGCAGTGACCACAGGTTCTTGTTTCGGTGCTTCGGGGGCCGCTGCTGCTGTGAATTTGTAACTGTCAAGGGCGCTTTTGTCTTCGCCTTTTTCCAGAATCAGCGCAATAGGGCTGTTCACTTTTACATTATCGGTGCCTTCGGGAATAAGGATTTTTCCTAAGATGCCTTCATCCACCGCTTCCACTTCCATGGTGGCTTTATCGGTTTCGATTTCTGCAATGACTTGGCCGGCCGTAAGGGCATCGCCTTCTTTTTTATGCCACTTCACCAAGTTACCTTCGGTCATGGTGGGGGACAAGGCGGGCATTAGAATTTCAATAGGCATATAAGACCTCCGATTGGGTTAAAGATGGATTGCTTTGTCGGACTTTTGGTCCTCCGCGCAATGACGATAAAAGATGGCCTTCGTCATTGCGAGGGAATCCGAAGGATGAACGAAGCAATCCACCTTTCTTAATAACAAACCTAATAACAAATGAATTCATACAAATCTTTCCAATCTGGGTTCATGCCGGCGATCAATTCAATCTTCTTCTGGCGAGATCCACCTTTAAGCTGTTTCTCTCGGGTGATCGCATCAAACATGGTTTCAAAAAATTCGTAATAGACCAGATTTTTGCAACCATACTTTTCTGTAAAAGAGCCTTTTATTTCTGCCTCTCGATGTTGAAAAACGCGATGCGTCAAACTAGATGTTACTCCTACATACAGAGTGCCTCTGTATCCGTTTGCCATTATGTACACAGCAGGCTGCTTTTTCATAACACTTAACGACCCATACACAAACAAGATGGTTTGCTTTGTCGGACTTTTGGTCCTCCGCACAATGACGATAGGGGAATTGCTTTGTCGCTTCGCAAAAGAAAACCATTCCTTACCTATATGTTACTTTTTTTACCGCTTCTATGATGTCAGCTACTTGCGGCAGGGCCATTTTTTCAAGGTTAGCTGCATAGGGTAAGGGCACATCTTTGGCGGATACACGCACTACAGGGGCATCTAGATGATCGAAGGCGTGCTCCATCATCTTAGCTGCAATTTCGGCCCCAAAGCCACAGGTGGGCCAGGTTTCTTCTACCGACACCAACCGGTTGGTTTTTTGTACTGATTCTACAATCAAATCCGTATCCAAGGGCCGCAGGGTACGCAGATCAATTACTTCCGCATCAATGCCTTCTTGGGCCAACAGTTCGGCGGCTTGAAGGGTTTTACCCACCATCAAAGAGAATGCCGTGATGGTTACATCTTTCCCTGGACGAACAATTTTACCCTTTCCAATGGGCACCACATGATCGCCCTCGGGGACCTCAAACTTTTGCCCATAGAGTAATTCATTTTCCAAAAAAATCACGGGGTTGGGGTCACGGATGGCCGCTTTTAAAAGCCCCTTCGCATCGGCTGCATCATAGGGCGCAATGACTTTTAACCCAGGGCAGTGACTGTACCAACTGGCAAAACATTGAGAGTGTTGGGCCCCCACACGAGAGGCTGGTCCATTGGGGCCACGGAAAACAATAGGGCAACCCATTTGACCACCAGACATGTACAATGTTTTGGCTGCCGAGTTTACGATTTGGTCGATGGCCTGCATCGCAAAGTTAAAGGTCATGAACTCGACAATAGGTTTTAATCCCATAAAGGCAGCACCCACCCCAAGCCCTGCAAAACCATGCTCGGTGATGGGGGTATCGATGACCCGCCCAGGTCCAAATTCTTGCAACAACCCTTGGGTCACTTTATAGGCGCCTTGGTATTCGGCTACTTCCTCGCCCATGACAAAAACATCAGGGTCTTGGCGCATTTCTTCCGCCATAGCTTCACAAAGGGCTTCACGAATCGATAGAATAGGCATGGGAGATTTCCTTAATTTTCAATAAGAACATCTGTATATAATTCAGATGCATCGGGTTCGGGTGAATTTTGTGCAAATTCAGCAGACTCTTTAATAGCGTCTTTAACGCGCTCGGCCACCTGTTCAAAGTCGGCTGCCGTGCAGATTTTTTCTGCCAATAAAATTGATTCCATATTGGTTAATGGATCATTAGTGGCGCGATACGTTTCAACTTCTTCTTTGGTGCGATACTTCGCTGGGTCAGACATGGAGTGTCCCCGATAGCGATAAGTGTCCATCTCGAGAATATAGGGACCCTTGCCCGAACGAATGTGATCGAAGGCTCGCTTTGCGGCCCGTTGAACTTCGAAAATATCCATTCCATTTACCTTTTCCCCAGGAATACCATAGGGTTCGCCACGGGTATAAAGGTCTTTGGTGGTGGTATGGCGTGCGACAGCGGTTCCCATGGAATATTGATTATTTTCCACCACGTAAAGAACGGGCAGTTTCCAAAGGGCTGCCATATTATAGGCTTCGGCCACCTGGCCTTGGTTCGAGGCCCCATCGCCCATATAGGTGACGGATATGGCGCCCGTGTTCTTGTATTTGTGCGCAAAAGCCATGCCCGTTCCCAGGGGAACTTGGGCGCCTACGATACCGTGGCCCCCGAAAAAGTTTTTCTCGCGGCTGAACATATGCATTGATCCGCCCTTACCCTTGGAGACACCACCGATGCGCCCCGTCAGTTCGGCCATAATCCCGTTGGCCGGCATCCCACAGGCCAGCATATGACCATGGTCACGATAGGCCGTAATAATGGTGTCGTTTTCTTTTTGCATGGACTGAATGCCCACCACTACTGCTTCTTGACCAATATATAAATGGCAAAAGCCCGCAATCAACCCCATCCCATAAAGTTGGCCTGATTTTTCTTCAAAGCGACGAATCAGCAACATATCTTCGTATAGTTTTAATAGTTGCTGTTTATTTTGATTGTTTACTTTTGAGTTCATTGCAATATCTGTTTTTTCTTTCACTGACAATTTTTGATCCTCATTATTCCACAGGATGAGGCCTAAGGCTAGCCCCTTAGATATCTCATTCCTTATTTGATAATTTTTGGCTTAAAAGATCGTTTACCACGGCAGGATTAGCCTTGCCTTTTGTTTCTTTCATGACTTGTCCCACAAAGAACACAAAAAGTTTGTCTTTCCCCGATTTGTATTGAGCCACCATATCTGGGTTGTTGTCCAAAACCGTTTGGATAATCCGTTCCAGGGCCCCCGTATCCGTAATTTGTTGCAATCCTTTTTCAGAGACAATGGATTGCGGAGATTTGGATGATGACCATGCATCAGCAAATACTTCCTTGGCAATGCGCCCAGAAATAACATCTTTTTGAATCAGATTCACCAAGTCGGCCAGATGTTCAGCCGACACGGGGGTATCATGAATGGATTTATTTTCTTTGTTCAACAAAGCAAAAAAATCGCCGGATAGCCAATTGGAAATTAGTTTGGCAGACTGGAGGTCTTTATTTTTCTGCCACCCTTCGGTATGATTTACCGCTTTTTCATAAAAATCAGCGATGTCACTATCTTCTACCAATAGATCTGCATCATAAGGGGTAAGCCCATATTCCGCCATAAAACGGGATTTCTTTTGATCAGGCAATTCGGGCAGATTTCTTTTAATGCTGTCTAGGTAGTCATCCGTCAAAATCACAGGCAACAGATCTGGGTCTGGGAAATAGCGATAATCCATGGCCGTTTCTTTCGAGCGCATGGAGCGGGTTTCCCCCCGGTTAGGGTCGTATAACCGTGTTTCCTGAACCAACGTTCCGCCTTCTTCCAAAATTTCAGCTTGGCGCCGGGCCTCATATTCGATGGCTTGGCCAATGTAGCGGATCGAGTTCACGTTTTTAACCTCGGCCCGGCATCCCCAGGGTTCACCTGGGCGATTCACCGAAATGTTGACGTCTGCGCGCATGCTGCCTTCATCCATATTTCCATCGCTGGTGCCCAAATAGCGCAGGATCAGTCGCAGCTTTTTCATAAAGGCCATGGCATGTTCGGGGGTGCTCATGTCGGGGCAGCTGACGATTTCCATCAAGGCGGTTCCCGACCGATTGAGGTCGATACACGTTTTTTTAGGATGCAAATCATGGATGCTTTTGCCAGCATCTTGTTCCAGGTGGATGCGCTCGATCCGCACACGGTGGGTGGCCCCGTCCTGCAGGTCTAGATCTAAATACCCTTCCCCTACGATGGGGTGATACAACTGGCTGATTTGATAGCCTTGGGGCAAGTCAGCATAAAAATAATTCTTCCGGTCAAACATGGAAAATTTATTAATTTTTGCATTAATCCCATAGCCCGTTTTGATGGCTTGCTCGATACACTTTTTATTCAGGACTGGCAACATCCCCGGCATGGCGGCGTCCACCAATGACACTTTGCTGTTAGGGTCGGCGGCAAATGATGTGGGGGCCGAGGAAAATAATTTAGAGGCGGAGGTAACCTGAGCATGGACTTCCAGCCCGATGACCACATTCCACGGACCAGATTTTGTATGGAGCCAATAATTATGTGACATTAGAGAGCCTCGATAATCGGATGTTTGAACTGAGCCGCCGTTTCAAGGGCAAAAGCGGCATTAAAAAGTCGATCTTCGCTGAGCATTGGACCCAGCAACTGCATACCTAAGGGCAGTCCTTTTTCCGAAAAGCCCACGGGGACAGAAATGGCGGGGATTCCCGCAAGGTTAGCCGCCACAGTGAAAACGTCTTCCAAATACATGGCCAAGGGGTCCATGGACGGATCATTTAAAGCAAACGCATCCGAGGCCGTGGTGGGGGTTAGAATAAAGTCTACTTTTTGGAAAGCGGATTGGAAATCATTTAAAATTTTCCGACGCACTTTTTGGGCCCGAAGGTAATAGTCTTCATAACATCCAGCGGATAGGGCATGGGTCCCAATCATGATGCGGCGTTTGACTTCATCCCCAAAGCCGGCGGTGCGGCTTCTTTCATACATTTCGTCCAGGGTTTGACCCTCGACCCGAAGGCCATAGCGAACACCATCGTACCGCGCCAGGTTCGAGGAAGCTTCAGCGGGGTTAACAATATAGTATACCGCCAGGCCATATTCGGTATGCGGCAAGGAAATATCAACAATTTCAGCGCCCATTTCTTTGAACCATGTGGCCGATTGTTGCCATAGACGGGCAATGTCAGGGTGGAGACCATCGAGATTGTATTCCTTAGGAATTCCAATTTTTAATCCCTTTACGTTGCCAGTTAAGGACTGTGTGTACTGGGGAACCGCATGGGGAAGACAGGTGGAATCCTTCGGGTCATGACCGGCCATATGCTCGAGCACAAGAGCTGCGTCCCTGACGGTGCGGGCCATGGGCCCGGCGTGATCTAAAGAAGAAGCAAAAGCTATAATGCCATAGCGTGAACACCGTCCATAGGTGGGTTTAATGCCCACAATACCGCAGTGACTGGCAGGCTGACGAATGGATCCCCCCGTATCGGTTCCCAGAGCCACCAACGAAGAACCAGCCGCCACCGAGGCGCTGGACCCACCCGAGGAGCCCCCAGGGGTTAAATCCGTATCATCATTTTTTCTTTTCAAGGGATTAATACTGGGGCCAAAACAGCTGGTCAGAGTGGATGACCCCATGGCAAATTCATCCAGGTTCGTTTTGCCCAGTGAAATGGCGCCCGCTTGGTTTAATTTATGGGTAACGGTGGATTCATATGTGGGAATAAAATTTTCTAGTATTTTCGAGCAAATGGTGGTGCGAATATCTTTGGTACAGAAAATATCTTTGGTGGCCAAAGGGAGGCCTTCCAAAGGGCGAGCTTCGCCTTTTGCATAGCGTTTGTCCGATTCTTTGGCTTGTTCACGAGCCTGTTCGAATGTATCCAAAACATAGGCATTCAGATGAAAGGTTTCTTCTGCTCGTTGAATATAGGTATTGATTACCTCGGAGGTACTTATTTCTTTTTTGACCAGCTTCTGCCGAAGGTGATGAAAGTCTAATTTTAATAGGGATACCATAGATAAAGCCTTTATTATTCTACAACTTTGGGAACAAGGAAGAAGCCGTAATCCTGATCGGGGGAATTAGCCAGCACGTCTTCTTTTGAATTTTCCAGGTGGGCGATGTCTTCCCGCAGGGGAGTTTGGGGGATAAGATCCACCACAGGGTTGGCTAGGGGTTGGGTGTCTGAGATATCAACTTTTTTTAATTGATCAATCCAGTCAAAGACTTTGGATAAGCCAATCGTAATTTCTTCCACTTTATCTTCAGACATCTTAAGCTGGGCCAGCTTTTCAATCCGAATAATTTGTTCTTTCTTCAGCGACATTGAAACTCCGAAAATTAATGACCAGACCATACAACAGAGTGCGTTTCATGTCTAGTTTCTATCATGCACGAGTTCTTATTATTCAAGGCTTGGGGCGTAAAATCCTTAGTTAGGCTCTGCACAATCTGTGCTTAATGATGTGTTTGACATTGTTCTTTAATTAGATTAGACGGGACATACTAATTACACCTTGAAAATTTTGGGGAGACTAATCTTTATTTTATGCATTAATTCTTTTATTAATCCCTATTCTAATGGGGTGTTCTGGAGAAAAAAGAAGACCCTGTTTCTTAGAGGTGCAGAAAGATCAAAGAGGGTTTTCTTATCATTCAAGATCTATGGATTGGCACAATATCTCTTTAAATCAGGGGTATGCGGCTCCGAAATATGATTCTGGGCCCCGTTATGATGAACTGAATGTTTCCCCAGGTGATCTTATAGATGTAAAGCTGTTACAAGAAAAAGCCCAACAGGGGGATGCACAAGCTCAGTATAATTTAGGTGTATTTTATGATTGGGGGCATGAATCAGATCCGTCTAAGGCCATGGAATGGTTCAAAAAAGCTAGGGAAAAAGGACACATTTTAGCCCAATTTAATTTAGGGTGTATCTATGCCAACAGGCAAAGCTCTCGAAAGGAGATGGATCAAAAGAACCGTGTAAGGGCCATGAAATGGTTCAAAAAAGACGCAATTCAAGAATATCAAGAAGCACAGTATAATCTTGGCATGGCCTATGTAATAGGTCATGGAGTTGTAAAAGACCATTCCAAGGCTAAGATATGGCTTCAGAAAGCCGCAGATCAAGGGCACATTATCTCAAAGTATAATCTTGGGGTTATGTATGCTAATAGGTTGGGGGGTAAAAAAGATCAGGTCAGATCTTTAAAATTATTTTGGGAGGTTGCTCTAGAAGGTTTAGAGGGCTTTGCCAAAGCCCCTTAAAAGCGATGCTTAGATGTGCTTTGGCCGACGGAAGAATAGTTAAAGAGGTGAATCCACAAAAATGGATTTCTGGGTTTTCTGATTAAAGCAAGATGTATTTCTTCTTTATATTATTCATATTTATAATTATTTTTGGATTATATTATGTCTCTCACATACTGTTAGAGAGCATCTTAATGGCTAGTTTTATCGGAAAGTTTTGGAAAAAATGAACCTATTTTATATTTTGATTTTTTTTGTTTTGATTCTTTGTTTGATATTTATGTTTAAACGTTCTGTGTTTAAGCCAAACAGTTTGTCTCGGCTTTCAACAAGTGAGTCTGCAACAGGGAATTTTAATAAAATATTTGAATATTTTGAAGGTGCAGGAATACCACAAGATGAGAAACAAGCTATAGAATCTTTTCGAAAAGGAGTCGAGCAAGGAGATGCTCGAGCACAGACAAATCTTGGAATAGCATATAGCCTAGGGGTTAGCGTTAAAAAGGATAGTGCTAAAGCAGTTAAGTTGTTTAAAGACGCAGCACAGCAGGAATATGCAGCTGCTCAGCGTCTTCTAGGATTTTCATATCTTATGGGTCAAGGAATTGCTAAGAACAATTTGAAGGCGCTGGAGTGGTATCGTAAAGCCGCTGACCAAGGTGATGCCATTGCACAAGTTGAATTGGGCAGTATGTATGAGAACGGGCAGGGTGTTCAGATAGACTGTGAAAAAGCTGTAGCATGGTATCAAAAAGCTGCTGACCAAGGATATGCCGATGGGCAGCGTCTTTTGGGATTTTCATATTTTATGGGTAAAGGGGTTGCCAAGAGTAACTCAAAAGCGATTTTTTGGTATCAAAAGGCAGCAGATCAAGGACACTCTATTGCCCAAAACAATTTAGCGTCTATGTATGCTGAGGGCCAAGGGTTTAAACAAGATTTTTTAAAAGCAGCAGAGTTATATAAAAAATCTGCAGAGCAGGGGAATTCTGTGGCGCAAAACAATCTGGGTTACATGTATAGGGATGGACAAGGAGTCAAGAAAGATCTTGCAAAAGCATTGGAATTTTTTCAAAAAGCGGCTGATCAAGGATTTTTGTATGCTCAGTATGAGGTTGGAAAAGCCTATTTTATGGGTAAAGGGGTTTTACAGGACAATTTTAAGGCCATAAAATGGTTTCGTAAAGCAGCTGACCAAGGAGAGTTTCGTGCACAATTTAATCTAGGTTATATATTTATGGTAGGCCATGGTGTGTATGCAAACTGGGCCAAAGGGCTTAAATGGTATCAAAAAGCAGCTGAACAGGGGCACTCTATGGCCCAGAATAATTTAGGAATCATGCACACATATGGACAAGGGGTAGAAAAAGACTTCTCAAAAGCGTTTGAATGGTTTCAAAAAGCTGCCCTGCAAGGGCTAGACGAAGCACAATTTAATTTGGGATCTATGTATGACAAGGGGCAAGGAGTCAAGAAAGACTTTTCAAGCGCGGTTGAGTGGTATAAGAAAGCTGCAGCACAAGGCCATGCAGGTGCCATTGCTGCTTTAAAAGAAAAAAGTTCTTAACTAATAGATATATCCACAAAAACAGGCTGTTGGGTTTTGGGATCAAAGGCCAGGGCCACTTTACCTTCTTTTATTTTTAGGGCCCTTTCCCCGAACAGTGATAGCCTCCACCCCTGCATAAGGGGAGAGGTGGACGGGTTATGCACAAAATCTTCCAGCCGATCCCGATTGGCAATTAATTTTGGGGCAATTCCATGGGTCTCTGCCTGGGCCTTTAGGAAAACGGATAAAATATCCATTAGGGTGCCATTGGGTTTCGGACGAAAATCGCCATTTGTTTTAAGCGGCGACGCCTTTTCAGCCGCTTCCATAAATGCTGATTGGATTTGGGGGTTGGTAATGCCGTTGGTGGATAAATCTTCGGGGGTCAATTTGGTTTTTGAGGCTAGCTTGACCAAAATTTCATCCTTGATCAGATGGGAGCGGGGCACGTTTTGACTTTGAGCATAGCGCTCCCGTACGGCGGCTAATTCTTTGAGCATGCCCAAAAGGGCAGGGGAGGAATGAAAAAATGTTTTGATCTTAAGCCAGGCCTTGTCGAAGCTGGTTTGGTACGTATCTGGGTTATTCAGAATATCCAATTCATCTTGGATATATTCAATTTTAGATCCTGCCCGTTCCACTAGTTTTTCATAAATTTCTTGCAGGTTTTCCACATCGCCCATGGCATAGGTAATTTGTTTGGGGCTAAGCGGGCGCTGGGCCCAATCGGTGTGTTGTTGGGACTTGTCTACTTTTTTCCCCACAATGCCTTCCGAGAGCTTGTCGTAAGAAATGCTGTCTCCGAACCCACAGACCATGGCCAAAATTTGGGTATCTGCAATGGGAGAGGGGACCTGGCCCCACATCAGATGAAAGACTTCCAAGTCTTGGCGGGCGGCATGAAAAATCTTAAGAATCTGGCTGTCTAGGAATAAGTCCTTCAAGGGCGATAAATCAAGCTTTTGGGGAAGGGGGTCAATAAGTACAATTTGATCATCAAACGCCAGTTGGATCAGACATAACTTTGGCCAATAGGTGGTTTTGCGGAAAAATTCCGTATCCACACTAAGGTATTTAGGTCGGGTAGAAAGGATAGTCCCACATAAAGTTTCTAGTTGAGCCTGTTGATCGATATAAATAGGTTTCATCATTTTTATATATAAGAATATATCATTTTCTGCAATTTTTCTGTATTGAAAGATCCTGTAAGCTTCTTTTTAAATAGCAATATATAAAAAATGACAAAACAAAAAAAATCTGTTAATTCAATCATGTGACTAAATATAAGGAGATTTGTGATGGAATGGATACAAAAGGCACTGCTCGTATTAATTGTCTGTATTGGATCGGTTTTTGGAGCGTTCGATGAAGAAAGCGTTGGAGCTTCTAAGCTGGAATCAAAACTCAATCTTGATAGAAAAACTTTTGAAGACACATATATCGACCAGGGTAATTCTTTAAAAACGTCATGTGATTATGGAGTGCGAGAGGCTAGAAGCCGTGTGGTTATTGTAACACAGTGGGAAAGTCTTTTCGGGGTAAAATCAGATCTAGAAGTTAAAATGGCATTGCGCACAGTTTATGAAGCCCATAAAGAAATCCCTGAAGTTGATTTCTTATTTTTCTACATTGTAGGTTTAGAAAAAAAATCAGGTGCTTATACTCAGATTAAAAATTTGGGAGCAGTCAATGAAGAAGAAGCAGAAACTGTGTCACAGAATTTTGAATTAAATATTGATGCTGTGACCCCTAAGAACTTAAGAGATGACCAAGTTTGTCTTTTGCTGCATAAAAGTAAGCTATACGAACAAGAATAGGGAAGCTCAAAAAATATCGATGTTTTTTGCCTAAATATGCATTTTTGCAAATGCTAGACTTATCTTCTTTTTCGGTATATAGTCTAGCATTCAGAATTTAGAAAAAGGATTAAAATGGCTCGCGTAACGGTTGAAGATTGTATCACAAAGATTCCAAATCGCTTTGAATTAGTGTTGGTGGCTTCCCAACGGGTTCATGAGATTTCTACAGGTGCCCCCCTTACATTAGACAAAGATAACGATAAAAACTCGGTTATTGCCCTTCGTGAAATTGCAGAGGGTACGGTTTCCATCGATTCTTTGAAAGAAGGCGTTGTTCAAGGCTTTCAAACACATGTGGATGCAGATGAAGAAGAACAGATGGCTGTGGAAGCACTTTCTGAGGAAAACAGCTGGTTGACGGGCCAAGAAAGTGGTAATCTTTCTGAAGAGATTTCGGAAGACGTATTAACCATAGTGGATGATTTAGAAAGTGAAGAACATCAAGCAGAGCCTTCACCTGAAGAGATTCTTGAAGAATCAGAAGACTAATTCATTAAACCTTTATCAACAAAGGAAAGGACGCCTGCGCGTCCTTTTTTTATGGCAACTCAATGCCTTGGGACTTGGGAATCATGTCTGATATCAGTGCATCTGCCCTTGTGGAGAAAGTATTATCCTATGCCCCCCGCGCTGATGGGGCACTGATCAAAAAAGCATTTGAGTTTGCGAAGAGCCACCACTTGGATCAAAAACGGGCTTCGGGCGAGCCCTATATTACCCATCCTTTGACTGTGGCTGAAATGCTGGCTGACTTAAAAATGGACGTCCAGTCGGTGGTGGCAGGATTGCTGCATGATACGGTTGAAGATACCGCAGCCACTTTAAAAGATATTGAAAAACAGTTTGGGACTGAAATCAGCCAATTGGTACAGGGTGTAACGAAGCTAGCCCGCATTGGTCTGCAATCTACGGAACAAAAGCAAGCCGAAAATTTCCGTCGATTGGTTCTGGCCATGTCGGATGACATTCGGGTGTTGATGATAAAATTATGTGATCGTTTACATAATATGCGCACCTTGAAATATGTAAAATCTGAAGAAAGCCGTCGTCGGGTGGCCCTGGAAACTTTGGAAATTTATGCCCCCTTGTCTGAACGTATTGGAATGAAATCCATTCAAGAAGAGCTGCAGGACCTTTCCTTTTCCCAGCTGAATCCGGACGCCTATGCCATTATTACAAACCGTATTAAGCATTTACATCAGTTAGATAAAACCACCATGTCGTTGGTGGTACAAGATCTGACAAATATTATGCAAAAGGCTGGCATCAAAGCCGTGGTGACGGGGCGTGAAAAAAGCCCTTATTCCATTTGGCGGAAGATGCAAAATAAAAATGTTAGCTTTGAACAATTGTGTGATGTGGTGGCCTTCCGTATATTGGTGGAATCCATTGCAGACTGTTACCATGCATTGGGCATCATCCATAACGAATTTTTTGTGATTCCGGGGCGATTTAAGGATTATATTTCCACCCCTAAGCCCAATAATTATCAATCGCTGCATACCTATGTGATTGGGCCCAAACAACGACAGATTGAAATTCAGATTCGAACCCAAGCTATGCAGGAAGTGGCTGAATATGGGGTGGCGGCCCATTGGCAATACAAGCAGGGCATTCGGCCCAAGGAAGGTAAGCAATATCGCTGGGTTCGGGGGTTGTTGGATATCTTAGAACATGCGGCGGGGGATGATGAGTTTTTAGAACATACCAAGCTTGAAATGTTCCAAGATCAGGTCTTTTGTTTTACCCCCTATGGAGATCTGATTGCCTTACGGCGGGGATCCACGCCCGTAGATTTTGCGTATGCTGTGCACTCGGATGTGGGAAATCGCTGCAAGGGTGCCAAAATTAATGGAAAATTGATGCCTTTGCGCACCGAATTGCGGAATGGAGACCAAGTAGAAATTGTGATTTCTTCCACCCAAAACCCTTCCCCCACCTGGGAAAGATTCGTGGTGACCGGCAAGGCTAAAACCAATATACGACGGTTTTTACGTGCCAAAAAAAGATCACAGTTTGTATTGTTGGGCAAATCCATTTTTCTAAAAGAGTTTCAGGCTGTGCCTAAAAAAGAACTGGAAGGGAAATTAGCTCTTTTGTTAGGCAAGTTTAAGCTGCAAGAAGAAGATTTTTATGCTGCTTTGGGGGAGGGTTTGATTTCCACGCAGGAATTATTAGGCAAAGCCTATCCAGCAGCGCCGGTGGCGCCCTCGTCGGCCTTAAGTGTAAAAGAAAATATCTCTGCCCCCCCATCTCCTATTAAAATTAAGTTGCCCAAATTGGAACGAACCCGCAGTGAAATCAAGGGGCTGATCCCAGGTTTGGTGATTCACTATGCGGGATGTTGCCATCCCGTGCCAGGTGAAAGCATTGTGGGTATTGTGACCACGGGGCGGGGTGTCACTATTCACCGTAAAAATTGTTATGAAGTGGAAGATTTTGATGGTGATCGGGGCCGGATATTAGAAGTAGAATGGGGAAGTGCCGCTAAAACAGATATGTATACATCTAGGATTTTGGCGGTGCTGCATAACACGCCGGGAAGTTTGGGCGAATTTAGCACCCTTATTGGTCAAAAAGGGGGCAATATCTTGGATATTAAAGTCACTCGCCGCAGTGGTGATTTCTTTGATTTTATGGTGGATTTGATGGTACAAGATTTGTCACATCTTAAATCCATTCTGGAAACTTTAAGGGTATCTAAAATTGTGCATCTTGTGGAAAGGATTTAAATGATTTTAGGCATAGGCACAGATTTATTAGATGTGCGTAGAATTGAAAACTTAATTCAGAAATATGGGGATAAATTTCTGAAGAAGACATTTACGGAAGATGAAATATCGGCTTCTGAGCGATACGAGGGCCAGTCTTTGAAAGTGTTGTTTTTTGCCAAAAGATTTGCGGCCAAAGAGGCCTTTTCAAAGGCCGTGGGCTGTGGGTTAGGAGAGCATCTAAAGTTTTTGGATATTTCCGTTGAAAACAATTTCAAGGGTAAGCCCTCTTTAAAGGTGACAGGGGTCAGCGCAGACTATATTAAAGAATACTTTAAGAATTCCGAGATTAAAATTGATTTAAGTCTCTCGGATGAGTATCCTATGGCCCTGGCGTTTGTCGTCATTTCTGCATAGTTGTTGAGTATAGGTATTTAAAATGAGACTGATTTCGAAATCTTCCCGTAAAAAAAATAGACCCAAAGGATTTTGGAGAAATTTAGGTGAAATTATCCTGGCCGTGACCGTGGCTCTTTTAATCCGCAGTTTGTTTTTCCAGCCCTTTAAAATCCCTTCGGAATCATTGTATCCCACCTTGGTGATTGGGGATTATTTGGCCGTATATACGGGACAGTATGGATATAGCCGTCACTCTTTTCCCTACAGCCTGCCCTTGGTATCTGGGGAACGATTATTCTATAAAGCCCCCAAGCGGGGAGATATTGTGGTGTTCCGATATCCGGCGGGTGCCGAGCTTCCCACCTGGGAAAGATTTATAGGTGATATTAAGGGCTTTTTTGTTTTTTCTGATAAGATTCCCTTAGATTCCTATTGGGTAAAACGAGTGATTGGGTTACCTGGCGACCGTATACAATTCAAGGACGGTATTCTTTATATTAATGGCGAGCCATGCCCCCAACGTCGGGTGGGCGAATTTAGTGAAAAGATGCCTTCGGGGCGTATTCGCTATGTGCCTGAATATATGGAAACTTTGCCTAATGGTCTGGAACATAAGGTTTTAAGAGAATCGGAAGAAGGTCAAGCGCCCGGCGATAACACAGAAGAATATGTGGTGCCAGCGGACCACTTCTTTATGGTGGGGGATAATCGGAACCAATCCAGCGACAGTCGTTATCGTTTGGGCCCTGTGCACAAGGACTATTTGATTGGACAAGCCAAGATCATCTTGTTTTCCTTTGATTCGGGCATTCTGGATTTATGGAAAATTTGGGAGTGGCCTGAGATTGTGCGTCTGAAACGCTTTATGTCGGTTATTCGTTAATAATGGCTCATAGAAATCTAAAACTTAATTACACCTTTCACGATGACGTATTGCTTAAAAAAGCTTTAACGCACCCTAGTCTTGCCCAAAAATCAAAGCTGGAGAATTACGAGCGTTGCGAATTCTTGGGAGATCGTGTTCTGGGGTTGGTTATTGCTTCGTACCTTTATCATCAATATCCCCATAATAAGGAAGGCGAGCTTTCCCGTCGGTTCACCAATTTGGTAAGGAAGGAAGCATTGGCTAAGGTGGCCCAGACCCTGAACTTGGGTGATTTTATTTATATGTCAGACAGTGAATTGGCCAGCGAAGGGAACAAGAATGAATCCATCTTGGCTGATGCATGTGAAGCGTTGATAGGGGCTATCTATTTAGATGGCGGCTTTGAAAGCGCCTATCGGTTTGTGCTGGAACAATGGTCACCCCTGTTGGAAGAACAGTCTGTGGAAATTGCTGTGGATGCCAAAACCCAGCTGCAAGAGTTTTTGCAAAAACACAAACAACCCTTGCCCCATTATTCAGTGATTGCCATCACGGGACCTGACCATGCGCCCTATTTTAAGGTCTCTTTATCCGTAAAAGATGAACGCCCCGTGTATGGCGAAGGATCCTCAAGGCGCCAGGCCGAGCAACAAGCCGCTGCGGAAATGTTATTTATATTAAAGAAAAAAGAATTTGAAGATGACTAAATTTGGATTTGTAACACTGATGGGTGTACCAAACGCAGGTAAATCCACCTTGTTAAATGCCTTATTAGGCGAGAAACTTTCGATTGTGTGCCATAAGCGGCAAACCACCCGTACCCGGGTGGCTGGTATTTTAACCAAAAAAGAGACGCAGGCGGTTTTAATTGATACCCCAGGCATTTTTTTTGATGCCAAGGGGCGCCTGGAAAAATCCATGGTTTCTACCGCCTGGCAAGCCACCACCGAAGCCCATATTATTTTGCTGATTGCGGATGCCCATATTCCCCACTTTTTAGAAGATACCAAAAAAATTATGGAACGCCTTAAAAACGTGGAAGAAAAAGTGGTATTGGTATTAAACAAAACAGATTTATTAAAGAATAAGTCTGCCCTATTGGAAATTACCCAGGACCTGACTTCTTCTTTTAAGTTTAAAAATGTGTTCATGATTTCGGCCCACAAAAAAAGGGGATTGGATAAGGTGGAACAATTCATTTTAGACTCCCTGCCAGACGGGCCGTGGATGTACCCTGAAGATCAGCTTTCTCATTTATCCGAGCGATTTTTAGTGGCCGAGTTAACCCGTGAAGTGTTGCTGCATCAAGTCCATGACGAGGTGCCCCATGGCTTGGCCGTATTGACGGAAAAATGGGAAAATTTCCGGAATGGAGATGTGAAAATCTTCCAGCAAATTTGTGTATCCCGTAAAAGCCATAAATCCATTATTTTGGGCCAACAGGGCAATAAAATAAAAGCCATAGGAGAAATAGCGCGTAAGGAAATATCGAAAGCGCTTGGGTGTACGGTTCATTTATTTTTGCACGTGAAGGTTGATGAGAAATGGCAAGAAAAACCAGACTTTTATGAAGAACTGGGCATTGATTTAAATTAAATGGTGGAATGGAAAGATCAGGGGTTTATCCTGGGGATCCGATCGTTTGGTGAAAAGGACGCCATTCTTCATGTGATGACCCAACATCATGGATGCCATGCGGGGGTTTTAAAGAACTTTAAATCGAAGTCTAATCAGGCCTTGCAAATGGGATCCTTGGTACGCTGTCATTGGAAAGCCCGGTTGTCCGAGCATCTAGGCATGTGGGCGTTAGAGCCTGAAAAATCCTATTTAGCCTCGGTTCTGGGAGATCCTCAGCGACTTTTAGCCCTGAGTGTGGCGGCCCAATTTACCACGTCTTTGGTACCCGAACGGCACCCCTATCCCCACTTTTATGCCGTATGGAGCAATCTGTTAGAAACCCTGGCCCATGAAGCGGAATGGAAAAAAGAATATGTATTCTTTGAATTCCATCTCTTGCAAGAGTTAGGTTTCGGCCTTAAACTAGATGTGTGTGCGGTGAGTAATACATCTGACAATTTAAAGTATGTATCACCCAAAACAGGATGCGCAGTGCGGGAAGATATAGGCATGCCCTATCATGATAAATTATTCCAACTGCCTTCGTTTTTAGGCACAAAAGAAGGTATATATCATCCCAAAGACATTCGGGATGGGCTGGAGATGACGGGCTATTTTTTGATGAAACACTTTTCTGAACAAAAATATGCTAATCTATTTCAGACACGACAACGATTTATAGAGAACTTATGACAACGACGCCTGACCAAAAAACCATTCTGTTTAAAGACGCCCTAGGCGAACGATATTTGTCCTATGCCCTGTCCACCATTATGTCTCGGTCCTTACCCGATGTGCGTGATGGGTTGAAACCGGTGCATCGTCGTCTTATTTTCGCCATGCGGGAATTAAAACTGGACCCCAAATCGCCCCCTAAGAAATGTGGTCGTATTGTGGGGGATGTGATTGGTAAATATCACCCCCATGGGGATGTGGCGGTTTATAATACCTTGGTGCGTTTGGCCCAGGATTTCACCCTTAGATATCCCTTAATCGAGGGACAGGGGAACTTTGGAAATATCGACGGCGATAATGCCGCGGCCATGCGATATACGGAAGCCCGTTTAACAGCGGTGGCCCATGCCTTGATGGAAGGATTGGACGAAGACGCCGTTGATCACCGGGATAACTATGATGGGGAATTCCAAGAGCCTGTTGTGTTTCCGGGCAAGTTTCCAAATCTATTAGCCAATGGATCGGAAGGCATTGCGGTGGGGATGGCCACCAGTATTCCCCCCCATAACGTAAAAGAATTGTGTGGAGCCCTGAAGCATCTGATTGATCACCCCGAGGCGCCCGTCAAAGAGTTGTTGCAATTTGTGACAGGGCCCGACTTCCCCACAGGCGGACAGCTTATTGAAAGGCCCGAGACCATTCGGGCGGTTTATGAAACGGGACGCGGCAGCCTGAGGGTGCGGGCAAAGTACGAGATTGAATCTTTGGGCAATGGGCAGTATCAAATTATTGTGACCCAGATTCCCTATCAAGTGGAAAAGGGTAAATTAGTCGAGCAAATTGCCAATTTGATGCTTAATAAAAAAGTCCCTTTCTTGGCGAATGTGTTAGACGAATCGGCGGATGATATTCGGATTGTACTAACGCCCAAAAGCCGATCCGTGGACCCAGCTGTTTTGATGTCGATTTTATTTAAGCATTCTGACCTTGAAACGCGGGTCAATTTGAACATGAACGTGCTGAACCATCAAAATGTACCACGCGTCATGAATTTAAAGGATATTCTGGAGGAATATTTAGCCCATCGGTTGGTGGTACTGAAACGTCGGTCTGAATATCGATTGAAGGAAATTAAGAACCGCTTGGAAATCCTTCAGGGTCTGTTGATCGCTTATCTGAATTTGGATGAAGTGATTCGCATCATTCGGGAAGAAGATGAACCCAAACCCGTGATGCAAAAAAAATGGAAATTGAGCGATATTCAGGTGGAAGCCATTTTAAACATGCGGCTTCGGTCCTTGCGCAAACTAGAAGAAATGCAAATTAAAACCGAGTTGGATGCCCTGGAGGCAGAAGCCAAAAACCTGAATACTTTGCTGAAAGACCCCGCCGAACAAATGGGCAAACTGAAGATAGAAGTGGGCGAAATTGAAACCCAGTTTGGGGATGATCCCATATTGGGCCCCCGCCGAACGGTGATTGAGGCTGTGGAAGATGGGGGATTTATTCCTGTGGAGGCCACCATCGAGAAAGAGCCGTTAACCATTATATTTACCCAAAAAGGCTGGATTCGGTCCTTTAAAGGGCACTCGATTGAGTTAGATGAGGTTAAATATAAAGAAGGGGACGAGCTGGCCCTGATGGTCAAAACGGATACCACCGAGAAAGTTTTATTTTTTGGAACGGATGGTCGTTTTTATACCCTTCGGGCCTATGATATCCCCGGTGGACGAGGCTTTGGTGAGCCCATTCGTATGTATTTAGATTTGCCGCCAGAGGGTGAAATCTTGATGATGGATGTTTATCAAGAAGGCGATAAATTTATTGTGGCCTCTTCCACGGGACGGGGATTTGTGGTGGCGGCAGAAAATGCTGTGGCCCAGACCAAAAATGGCAAGCAAGTTCTGAATTTGGAAGAGGGTGAACGGGGCCTTATTTGCCATAAAATGGTGGGCGATCATGTGGCCGTGATCGGTGAGAACAGAAAAATGCTGATATTCCCGATTGCTGATTTGCCCACCATGAATCGGGGGCGGGGCGTGATGCTGCAAAAATATGGGGATGGGGGCTTGTCAGATTTGAAAAGCTTTTCATTAGCTGCAGGCCTGACCTGGGCCAATAAGAAACGGGGTTATCAAGAAACGGACCTGACCACGTGGATGGGTAAACGGGCCGGGGCTGGACGTTTGGCCCCCACAGGATTTTCTAAGACCAATAAATTTGAAGGGTAACTGATTTTAACTGGAATAAATTTGTTTCTCTTCCGGTGCAAGTTTATGACGCCTGCCAAAATGGTTGATAGGCATCAAACTTTATCTCTCTTCAAAATTATTTGATTTTATCCCGTCTTCTGTGAAGAACTAAAGAAGAGACAGGAGAGGTTTTATAATGTTTAAAGTTATGGCAACGGGCAGAAATCTGATTCTTTTTTTATGGGTCTGCATCAGTTTTTTTTCGGTTTCAAATTCCAAAAATACTTCAGAATTTGTGAATAATGCTTATCACGCGGAAGGGCTGTCTGTGGAAGTCAGGCAAAATCTAGTCCAAAAAGGATATGACTTATTGCGTCGCCTTCAGGAAGGTGAGGCATTACCCGAACAAACAGCGATTTTTTCAGAGAAAGTTCTTCTGGCTGTCCGAAAAAAATCACCTTCCAAAAAAAGCCAAAATGTGTCTGATTTTGAATTGGTTCGACGGGCAAAGCTAGAGAATATCATTGCCATAGTATGGGCATTGGCGGATTATGGAAACAGCATAGATTCTGTGTTTGCCAGCGGTGCCTTTAGTGTGGTGGAGGCGGACGAAAGGTTATCAAAACTCTTTCAAGAGTATGTAATGTACACCTCGCGGCTGAAAGACTTGAAAAAGCTTTCGAATGGTGTTTTCGTCTCGATTAACCCCTGGGCCAATAAATTTGTATACAATAGACATCCCCGCCTTCGTGCATCTAGCCATTATAAAAAAGGATTGACCACCTATCAGTTTGGTATTGATGCCCGCTTTGCCAAGAATGGGCCTTCTTTGCCGGTGTTTCCCTTTAAAACCCGGCATCTTTTAGTGGGACGTGTTAAAACCTTTACAGGATTGCCCAAAACTTTTGTGAAATATGAATCCTATGGAAGTGCGGATATCAATTCTGCCATAAATCATCTGAATGAATTTATGCAGGTGGTTAAATTTAAAACGGCGCCCTTGGAAAAACGCAGTGAGAAGAAGATAAGGCCCGAGTTGTTAAGGGCTTTTGCCCCCTTAAAACAGGCCCTGATGGCCCTTCCGGATAAGGGAACATCATTTTTGTATCCATCCTTAAGCAATATGCCATCCATCGATGGTCGATTAGCAGCTAAGGCCTTTGATGCCGTTTTCAAAGATAGAAAATATAAGGCTGCAGGGAAAAGCTATGATCTTGCCACCTTATCCTTAATGGCGGTTTTAAGTTATCGTTTTTCACAAGATGAAATTATTAAAGGGCATGCTGCCGGATTTTTGAATGCCGTGGAGGGTATGTATCATGATGGAAGGGGAACCTCAGCTGTAGGCCTAACCATTCAGCAAGTGCTGAGAACCGATTCCTTGTTGTTTTATCGTACCGGCAATGAAGTGGTTTTGAATTTAAGAAACGTTACATATTAAATATATGAGTATTGACTATATATAAAGCTGTTCTTATATTTTAGATATAATAATACAGGAAAATCATGAATTTAATACGTTTCTTATGGGTTGGGTTGTTTTTGCAATGCGGGATTGTTTTATCCAATCCTTTTGAGTCTGGCGAATGGGACCCCTATCGATTAAAAAACCATGCCCATGTTTTGTCTTTTTCAACCGATCGCTTGATACTTCGGCCTGTTACATCAAAAAACTTTCAGCATTTGTTTGAAGAAGGGAAAAAGCTGTTCTCGCAAGACCAAGTCTTGGCTTATTGGGGTGGGTCGCGTACCGATACGGACGAAAATACAACAAAGTGGGAAGGTTTTTTAACACGGTGCTTGCATCGGCAAGAAGCAGGATTGCTCAGTTGGAAAGCCGTTTATCTTAAAGAAACCAAAACATTTTTGGGGTTTGTGGGTGGGAATAGATATGTAGATGCCCGGGATACACACACATCTTATAATGGAGCCATTGAAATAGCTTATGCCTTTCATCCCGAAGGTTGGGGAAAGGGATATGCCACCGAAGCGCTGAGAGGATTCTTATCGTTTGATGTGGGCCGTTTAGAAAACTATAGTTATGTGTTTGCCACGGTTCACCCTGAGAATACGCCTTCGATTAAAGTGTTAAAAGACAAAGCAGGTTTGCACGCCTGGACCCTGGATCAGGATATCCCCGCCTTTTTAAAACGTGAAAATCGTCAGTTTTATAAGATTGATAAAGACGAGCTTCTTTCAAAGAAGCTGCCAAGAGTTAAAGCTGTTTCTTTTAGAGTTTAATTAAACACTTAACCTTAATCTTCTTGCAGTACTTTTAATTCAAATTGGGGCAAGATGGCGATCAGATGTTCCACCAATTCCGCTTGAATATGCTCGTGAGGTTTCAAAGCCGTTTCTTTGGTATAGGCATAGACTTCCACAGGAAGTCCCCCGTTAGACTGGGGTTTCAAAATGCGGGCCATAAAATTAACATCGGTTTTGAGGAACCGATTGTCTTGTTCCAATAACGCTTCGATATAAATCCGAAATAGTCCCAGATTGGTAAGGGGCAGGGACGTTGTTTCTTTGTTTTGTTTCAAGTAAAAATCCATCACAGGAATTTTTTTTAGGTTTTCAGAAAGACTGTCATCCAAAAACTTAATAGTGTGGTTATCGATCACCAAATGGGTTTGAAAGCGACGTCCGCCAAATTCAAACATGCCCCGCCAATTTTTAACCACATTTGTGGTGACGTAATAGGGGGGAATGGTGGAAATGGTTTTATCAAAGTTTTGTACTTTAATGGTGTGTAGTGACATCTCTATAATATGACCCGAAATGTTCTTTTCGGGGATTTCTATCCAATCCCCCTTTTGCATCATGTTTGATGAAGCAAGTTGAACACTAGACACAAAGGATAACAAGGAATCTTTAAATACCATGGTAATGATGGCCATGGCAGCCCCCAGGCCCGTTAAGAAGGTGAGGGGAGATTTATCCAAAAGATGGGAAATGATCAGAATCCCAAAAACAAAGAAGATGAAAATTTTCACAAACTGTACATAGCTTCGAATGGGCCATCTTTGGCTTTTGGGCCGCCGTTGGTAGGCCTTTTCCACCCCATTCATAATGGTATTGGCGAGAATGGCAAACAGGCACAAAATATAGGTGATCAGAATTTTTTCGATGGATTTCAAAATCTTTTTTAGGGCAAGTTCTTCTGGGCTGCCAAATAAAAGGGGCAGCATCAAAAATAAAATTAGGGGAACGGCCACCATTAATAAACGTCGCAGAAGGGATATTTCTGCAATAATTTTTTCAGTTTCGGGGTAATGTCGCACCACAAATAATTGGAACCTTTTAAAGAAGGCACGGCTGAGAATTTTATGGATCATCACACCGGCCGCAGCAGTGACGACCACAACCGTAAGGGTGGTAGCAAGGGAACTAAGGTGATGGCCTATTTTTAACGCGGCATAAAAACTGTATAATTTTTCAATCATTTATTTTCTCTTTTTATTTTAGTTTATCCTGGGGACTAAGGTGTTTGTCAACCAAAGGAGATTAAAAACCTGGGAATAAGCTTGCCATGGGGGATGAACTGGGGTAAATTGCCTATTATTTAAGCAATTTTGGAAAATAAATGTTAAAAATTAGATCAATAGAGTTGGATTCAAATGTGTTATTGGCCCCCATGTCGGGTGTGTCCGATTTACCTTTTCGGCGGCTGGTGAAAAAGCACGGGGGGGTGGGGTTGGTCATATCTGAAATGATTGCCAGCCGGGCCATGATTTTGGAAACCAAACAATCCTTATTAAAAGCTAAGTATGATCTAGAAGATTTTCCCCAAGTTGTGCAATTGGCGGGATGCGAACCAGAGGTAATGGCAGAAGCAGCCAAACTGAACGAAGATCGGGGTGCCTCAGTTATTGATATCAACATGGGCTGCCCGGTGAAGAAGGTGACCAATGGTTATGCGGGGTCAGCCTTGATGAAGGATGAAGTGCTGGCCTCAAAAATTATTGAAGCCACCGTTAAGGCTGTGAAGGTTCCCGTTACATTGAAAATGAGAATGGGGTGGGATTATAATAATTTGAACGCCCCCAAGTTAGCCAGAATTGCCCAGGATCATGGGATTCAAATGATTACGGTGCATGGGCGTACTCGGTGTCAGCTGTATAATGGAACGGCTAACTGGCCCTTTATTCGCCAAGTTAAGGAGGCAGTGTCCATTCCGGTGGTGGGAAATGGCGATGTTAAAACGTGTGAAGATGCACAGCGTTTATTAACAGAGTCAGGGGCTGACGGCGTTATGGTGGGCCGTGGGACGTATGGTCGGCCCTGGTTTATTTCCCAAATTACCCATTTTTTGAAGACGGGCGAAAAATTACCGGACCCCTGTTTAGAATCCCAAAAAGAAATTATCTTGGAACATATCGAGGATATGATTGCCCATTACGGAGAATATACGGGCGTTCGGATGGCCCGCAAACATTTGGGATGGTATAGTCGTGGCCTTCATAGTTCGGCCGAATTTCGGGTGAAAGTCAACCAGGAAGAAACATCGCTAGGCCTGAAAAACTTGATGCATGAGTTTTATAAAGCTTTAGATGGGGAGCTATAGTTATGGATCAGAAAAACCCATCCCCCCTAACCTTAAGTCAACTGGTAGAGACCTATTTAGAATCGCAAAAAGAAAATTTATTTTATTTAAATAATTTGCATGATCTAGTGATTCAAGAAGCGGAACGGGCCTTGATCGAGTTGGTACTGAAGAAAACCCGCTATAACCAATCAAAAGCAGCGGTTATGTTGGGGCTAAACCGCAATACACTAAAGAAAAAAATGCTGGCTTTGAATTTGTTAAAAGACAGGGAAAAAAATGCTGCAAAAAATAAAGACAAGTTTTAAATCTTTTTACTTTTTATCTTTCCAAAAGTTGCGCTTGGGGGAACAGATTCCCCTGACCCTTATTTTGGTGGGACTGTTCTTTGGGCTGCTGACCATTGGTGTTTTGGCTGGTTTTTCTGTTTTAAACATGCAGCCGCGCTATTTGTTGGTTTTGTTGGCCTTAGATGTTATCGTCTTGCTGTCGTTGGGTGTGGTGATTGCCAAAAAAATAGTCAAGATTTGGGTGGACCGGCAGCGGGGGTTGGCGGGTTCGAAAATCCATGTGCGCATCACCGCTTTATTTGCTTTGGTCTCGATTATTCCCGCCATCACCATGACCATTTTTGCCATTTTATTTTTTCATTATGGTCTGCAAGATTGGTTTAGTGGGCGCATAAAATCAGCGCTTTCGGAATCGGTGGCGGTATCTAATTCTTATTTAGCCGAACATCGCACCATTGTGGCCAAAGATGCGACCCTTATGGCCTATGATTTGAATAAAGAATTGCCGGAATTGGTGAAAAATCGTGCCAATTTCGATCAATACCTCACTATGATGGCTTCGATCCGATCCTTAACTGAAGCGATTGTTTTTGATCGGGATCAAAAGCTGCTGGGGCGGTCCCATCTTAGTTTTGCACTACAGTTTGAACCCTTGCCCAGTAGGGCCTTGCAAGAAGCCCAAAGTGGGAAAGTGGCATTATTGAATAGCCAAGCGCATGACCGGGTTAGGGCCTTGATCGAGCTGCCAGGACGTCCTGGAGTTTATTTGTTTGTGGGACGATCGGTGGATCCCCAGGTTCTCCAGCATTTAAAAAAGTCTGAAGAAATATTTAAAGAATATGGCGTATTAGAAGGCCAGCGCACAGGATTTGAATTGCTCATTATGGCTTTGTTTGCTGTGGTCGCCTTATTATTATTATTGGCGGCCATTTGGACGGGTATTTCGTTAGCCAGTCGTCTGATCGCGCCCATCCGACATTTAATTGATGCGGCCGAAAAGATGCGGGTAGGACATTTGAATATCCGTGTGCCCGAGTCCCCCAAGGACCATGAAGATGAAATGAATGTTTTAAGTCGATCATTCAATAGAATGGCCTTTAAGATTCAACAGCAACAACAAGATTTGATGAAAACCAACCGCGAATTGGAAACCCAAAAGCAATTCATTGAATCCACCTTGGCGGGCGTTTCGGTGGGGGTTATTGGATTGGATGAGAAGGGCAAAATTCTCTATCCCAACCAATTAGCGTCTAGCCTGTTAGATATTGATCTTTCCAAAAAAATAGGACAAAAACTTTTATCCGTTTTTCCCCCCTTGGCACATGTTCTAGAGACACCCTTAAAAACAAAGATACCTTTTTTTGAACAGCAAGCGACCTTTCAGATTAGAGGTGTCTCACATGCTTTCTTAATTCGTGTTTTATCGGAAACGGACGAAAAGGGATCCATTCAAGGCTATGTGGTGACTTTGGATGAAATTACCCATTTGTTAGATGCTCAGAAAAAAGCGGCTTGGTCAGATGTGGCGCGCCGTGTGGCCCACGAAATTAAAAACCCTTTAACACCCATTCATTTATCCGCCGAGCGCATGCGGAGGAGATACTTGAAGGAGATCAAAACCTCCCCAGAAACTTTTATTGAATGTATCGATACGATTATCCGCCAGGTGGCTTATATCGGAAATATGGTTTCCGAATTTTCTTCTTTTGCACGCATGCCTTTGGCCTTGATGCAAAACCAAGATTTATCCGTGATCGTTAATCAGGTAGTGTCCCTGCAAAAAAATGTAAAGCCCGATTTGTTAGACTTTACCGTGAAGCTGCCCCATGAGCCCGTGATGGTGACCTGTGATGAGCAGCAAGTGTCACAGGCCTTATTGAATGTGGTAAAAAACTCGATGGAATCCATATTGGAAAATCCCGATAGGAACGAGAAGGGGCAAATAAATATGTCGCTGAGCCTATCGAAAACAACTGTAACCATTTCTATCGAAGATAATGGGCCCGGCTTCCCCAAGGATCTGCAAGATAACTTAATGGATCCTTATGTGACCACTCGGCCCAAGGGTACGGGGTTAGGTTTATCTATTGTAAAGCGTATTATGGAAGATCACAAAGGCAAGTTGGTCTTGGAAAATAAGGACAAAGGGACTGGGGCCCGGGTTTCTTTGGTATTTCCAAGGGTGGAAAATGTATGATAAGGTCATCTGAGAGGATTTTTTTATGAAGCATACCATTTTAATTGTGGATGACCAATCTGATATCCGTCAGCTGCTGGCTGGAATTTTATCTGATGAAGGGTATGAAACCATAGCGGTTGAAAGTGGAGAGGAAGCTTTAGAAAAAATAGAAAGTCACGGCCCCCATGTGGTGCTTCTGGATGTATGGTTGGCCAATCCCCGATTTGATGGTGTCTATTTCCTAGATTTGATTAAGCAAAAAGATCCCCTATTGCCCGTGATCATGATTAGTGGTCATGGCACTGTGGAAACAGCTGTGAGTTCACTGAAGAAAGGGGCCTATGATTTTATCGAAAAACCCTTCAAGACTGAACGATTGTTGGCCACCATTGAGCGGGCTTTAGAATTTTCCTTGTTGCAAAAAGAACTCCATCTTTTGAAAGAAGGGCTGGAAAAGCCCACAGAAATTGTGGGGATCTCTTCTGAGAGTGTGGCGCTGAGGCAAACAGTTGATCGGGTGGCCAGAACCAATGGGCGTATTTTAATTGAAGGCCCCTTGGGAGCTGGCAAACAGTCTTTGGCTTATCTGATTCATGAGAAATCCATACGAAAAGGAAAGCCTTTTGTTGTGGTTAGTTGTATGGGATTGTCCTCTGAGCTTTTTGACCGTAAATTTTTAGGCTCTTCAACTGCCTTGGGAATTCTAGAGACAGCGGCTGAAGGGACTATTTATCTGGATGGTCTACAAGATTTATCGAAGGATGTTCAGTTGAAATTCATGAACATACTAAGGGAAGGAAAGTTTTCCCGTAAAGAGGGGGGCATGGCTCCCTTAGAGGTCCGGTTTATTTGTGGGTCGAATCTAAACTTAGAAGATCAGGTTAAAGCTGGTGAGTTCCACCAGGATCTTTTTTATCGTTTAAATGTGATTCCCCTAAAAATATCGTCCCTGAGCCACAGGTGTGAGGATATTCCCTTATTGGCAGATTCTATGATGACTAGATTGGTCGAAAGTCGCGGTTGTAAAGAAAAAGAATTCACACCTGAAGCCAAATTAGTTCTGCAATCCTATGATTGGCCCGGGAACGTACGACAGCTGAGAAATGTAATGGAATGGGTTTATATTACCTATCCCCAAGAAACCCAAATTACGGGCCAAATGTTGCCTGCCGAAATTCGGTTGGAAAACCAAGAAACTATTTCCCAGGTTTTTAATAAAGAGTGGATTCTAAGCTTAGAACTGAAGGATGCTAGGGAAAAATTTGAAAAAGTTTATTTGGGTCTTCATATGCGTCGGTTTAATGGGAACATTTCGAAAACCTCGCGTTCGGTAGGGATGGATCGAACAGCCTTGCATCGTAAAATAAGGCAATTGGGGTTAGTGGCGGACGAGCCCCTTTTGGAAATGGTGGAAGCAGATTAAATGAAAGTCGTTATCTGTGGTGCAAATCAAATTGGCTATAACATTGCGTCTTACCTGGCCGCAGAAGAAAACGATATCATCATCATCGACGAATCCCCCGAACAAATTGGATATATCCGAGAAACGCTAGACGTTCAGGCCGTGGTTGGCCTGGGGTCCAGGCCTGATTTGTTAGAAGAATTGGCGGGAGATAATACGGACATCTTGATCGCCGTTATGCCCTCGGATGAACATAACATTATTGCATGCCAAATTGGGCAATCTCTTTTAAACATTCCTGTAAAAATTGCCCATATCCGAAACCAAAGTTATTTGAATTCGCGTTGGTTGAATAAAAACCTGTCTAGTTTCCCCATTGATTATATTATTTCCCCCGAACGGCAGGTGGCTCAAGTCATTCTGTCCAACTTGAAAATCCCCGGTGTTATGGAAGTTCTGCACCTGAAAAATTCCGAGTCGTTGGTCTTGTTTCTGCACTTTGATGAACGATCTCCGATGAATAACATACCCTTGCGCCAAATAGGCGAGCAGTTTTCGGGATTACCCTTTCGGGTGTTAGGCATCTTCCGAAATGACCAGTTCACTATCCCTCAGGGGCAGGATTATTTGCAGGCAGGGGATGATGCTTATATTTTAGTGGAACGAGATAAACTATCCCGGTTCTTGGCGGTGTTTGGAATTAAATCCGAGCCTTTAAATAAAATTGTGATTGCGGGCGGCGGGAATGTGGGCTTGTATCTGGCCCAGGGTATTTTATCGGATATGCCTGATGTTTCATTAAAGATTATTGAAAACAACCGAGAGCGGGCCAGGTTTTTGGCAGAAAATTTGGAAAATGTAGTAGTTCTGCATGGGAATGCCATCGATTTAAATGTGATGAAAGAAGCCAAGGTCTCCCAAAGTGACATGTTGGTCTCTGTGACTAATGATGACGCGGCTAATATTTTATCTTCCTTGCTGGGAAAGAATTTGGGAGTACCCCGGGTCACGACGTTGGTCAGCAACATGATGTATCCTAAGTTTTTGCCATCGTTGGGTGTGGATAGCATCCTGAATCCTGGATTTATTACTATCTCGACAATTTTAAACCATATCCGCCGAGGATCCATTCGGACCGCCCATGTGCTGCAGGGGCAAGTGGGCGAGATTTTTGAGGCGAACGTTCCTTCGGATTCCAAATTGATTGGGGAAAAGTTTGCCCTTTTGAATGTGAACGAGAAATCCATGGTTGGCGGTATTGTGCGTGATGGTACGTTCTATATTCCCCAGTCTGAAGAGTTTATCGAGGAAGGTGACCACCTGATTTTATTAGTAAACAACACCTATATTGGGCGGGTGGAGAAGATGTTGCGGTCAAGAAATGAGTAGGTTTGCATTTGTCAATGGCGCCTATCAAAGAATGGAACAGGCCCATATTGGACTGGAAGATCGGGGATTTCAATTTGGGGATTCCATTTATGAAGTGATCCACTTTATAGATGATGTTTATATTGATGCCGAGGGGCATCTAGAGCGACTGGAGCGTTCAGTTTCAGAATTAGGCATGCCTTTGCCCATGCCCCGGCATATTTTGTTGATGCACATGGGGCATTTGCGAAAAAAAAACAGAATAAAAGAGGGATTTGTTTATATCCAAATATCGCGCGGAGAAGCCCCCCGGAACCACTTGTTTCCCCAAAATACACTACCCACTTTGGTGATGATAGTGAAAAAACAGCCGTTTGCCCCCTTTGAAGCCAAAAAAGTGGTAACATTCCCCGATATTCGATGGGGACGATGCGATATTAAAACCACCAACCTATTACCGAATGTTTTGGTCAAACAAAAAGCTTTTGAAGCAGGGGCTTTTGAGGGGTGGATGATCACCTTGGGTGGGGTAATTTCGGAGGGGAGCCTTTCAAATGCGTGGATTGTAAAAGAGGGATCTATTTATACGGCTCCCACTTCTTGCAATATCTTAGGGGGTATTACTCGGCGCCGATTAATCGCGCTTGCAGATGCGGCCCAAATCCCTGTTGTAGAAAAATCCTTTACTTTGGGCGATGCTTATGGTGCAGATGAAGCGTTTAACAGCAGTTCAAACGCCGTTGTTACTCCTATTGTTCAAATTAATGATCGTCTTATTGGGAGCGGTGATCCGGGACCCATTTCTCGCCGTCTTTATGATGCCTATATGGACTTCGTGGAACAGGAGGTGAAGCGTGATTCAAATTTTAGATAAAAATGTTTCCTTATCCCCGATTGCCATTCTTTTCGATTGGGATGGGGTGTTGGCTGATACCAAAGACTTAATTAAAGACGCCTATCTAAATGTATTTCAAGAAATTGGGAAAGAGCCCATTTCAATTGACACATTGCATCAATTGCCGGGCACTTCCCTTCGAGATTATTTTCCCCAGATTTTAGGATCCCAAGCCCCCCAAGCAGAAGTTATATTTTATCGCTATGTCCATGCGAACCATTTAACGCGGTTGCGGCAAGCTGAAGGGGCCCAACAGCTGTTAGAGTTCTTACAGGGCCATCACATGTCCATGGCGGTGATCAGCAACAAAAGGGGTGATATTTTAAGAAAAGAAATCAAACACTTTGGATGGGAGCATTTCTTTTTCGAGGTGGTGGGATCAAAGGATTGTACTGAAGACAAGCCTTCGGCAGTGCCTGTTCATCATATTTTAAGCAGGAAAAACATTGCCACCCCGAATGAGCGTGTTTGGTTGGTAGGGGATTGGACAGCGGACCTGGAATGTGCCCACCGAGCAGGGATTACTCCTGTTTTAATCAATAACCCAGATTTAAAACGAAAAAAAACCATGCCTTTTTTGCCTAAAATATATGCAGAAACATGTTTAGATTTGAAAAACTTTCTTAATCAGTGTATGACGAAAGGTAGTGAAACAAAAATAAGTGGAAAAAATGACAACAGATAAAAAACAAAGCACACAGGATGTTTTCCTAAACCACATGCGCAAAAATAAAATTTCATTAACCATGTTTTTGGTAAATGGTATTAAACTTCAAGGAATTGTAACGGGTTTCGATAACTTTGCGGTGATGCTACGCCGTGAATCTCATCTTCAACTGGTATATAAGCATGCCATTTCAACCATCATGCCTAATGAAGCTGTAAAGTTCTACGACCCTGAGGCTGAAGACGCTGACAGATAGTCGGGCGAGGCGGGGTGACTAAAGCATTTTTGATACATCCCTATTTGGGAAATGAAAAGATGTCGGCCACACGTCAGCCGCATGACAAGCTGCGTGAACTTCAAGGATTAACAGCTGCCATTAATTTGGATGTGGCGGGTGAAGCCACCATTAAACTTCAAAAGATTAACCCTTCTACGTGCCTTGGAAAAGGGACAGTAGAAGGGTTAAAAGATTCTTTAGATCATCTTCATGTTGATTTGGTCATTATTAATCGACCGCTTAGCCCTATACAACAACGAAACCTAGAGAAAGAATGGAACCGCAAGGTGATTGATCGCACCGGTCTTATTCTGGAAATATTTGGCGCCCGGGCCCGCACACGGGAAGGCAGCCTGCAAGTGGAGCTGGCCTCTTTAACCTATCAACGCAGTCGACTGGTGCGATCATGGACCCACTTAGAGCGTCAACGGGGCGGGTATGGTTTTTTGGGAGGGCCCGGAGAATCGCAAATTGAATTGGATCGACGGTTGTTAGATCAACGCATTTTGCGGATTAAACAAGATCTGTCCCAAGTTAAAAGAACCCGTGGATTACAACGAAAAGCCCGGGATAAAAATGAACTGCCCCATATTGCATTGGTGGGGTACACCAATGCGGGTAAATCCACCTTGTTTAATTTGTTAACAGGGGAAAATGTATTTGCAGAAGATTTATTATTTGCCACACTAGACCCCACGTTGCGAGCCTTTAATGGGCCCCATGGAGAGAAATGGATCTTATCTGATACGGTGGGTTTTATTTCCGATTTGCCCACCGAATTGGTGGCATCTTTCCGGGCCACCCTGGAAGAAGTGTGTGAAGCGGATCTGATTTTGCATGTGCACGATGTATCGAATCCAGAATATAAAGAACAAGCCAAAGATGTATTGAAGATTTTAAATTCTTTGTTGGCTGACCAAACACCCCCCATTTTGAATGTGTATAATAAAATTGATTTATTATCCTGGGAGGATGGCCATTATTTCCAAACATTAGCCGAGGATCGAAGCATTTGTATTTCGGCCCAGAAGGGGCAAAACAAGCAAGCGTTGTTGCAAAAAATTCATCACCTTTTATCGGCCAAGCATCATCTTTTAGAAGTGGTTTTCAAGGCAGAAAATAGCCGTTTATTGGCCTGGTTTTATGAACATACCCAGGTTATTGAGCGAAAAGATGAAGAAAATAATATTTTTTTGCACGTAAAACTTGACGAAGCCACCGAAAATCGGTTTAACAAGATATGGCGCGTTGAGTGCCAGCACACTTTGCGGGTGTGGTGAAATTGGTAGACACACTAGATTTAGGTTCTAGCGGCGAAAGCTGTGGGGGTTCAAGTCCCTCCACCCGCACCATTCATTAAAATATAGAAAATTGAGTTTTTACATGTCCATTCAAATTAAAGAAAATCCTTCTAAGACCCTTTTAAAAGAATTCGTGGTGACGATCCCCCACAAGGATATCGAAGTTCGCATTCAACAAGAACTAGAGGTCCGTTCCAAAACGGCCCGTATTCCCGGCTTTCGTCCAGGAAAAGTGCCCGTATCTGTGATCGAACAACGCCAAGGGGCCGAAATTGCTGATGATGTGATTGATCGTTTGGTTAAGGAATCCAATGAAAAATTAATCAAGGATCGTGGATTTAGACCGGCTTTGCGCCCGTGTTCACACCCCAATGCGCCTTACAAAAAGGGTGAAGATTTTTCGTACGTGGTGCATGTAGAATTGTTGCCTGAAATCGAAGCAGTGGATTTACAAGCCCTTGATATTACCTGTTATAAAATCAAGAAAGATGCCAAAAAATTACTAGAACTAACCACTTTGCGGGCAAAGGCTGCGGGTTCAAATGAACCGGTTAAGACCAAAAGAAAAACCCAAGTGGGCGATATTGTTAAGATCGATTTTGATGGAAAAATCGAAGGTAAACCTTTGAAGGGTGGGCAAGCCCAAGGGTATGAATTGGAATTGGGTGCCAAGCAGTTTATTCCAGGCTTCGAAGAAGGTTTGGTGGGGCATGAAAAAGGAAAAAGCCTAACCTTAAATTTGGCGTTTCCCAAAGATTATCATGAAAAAACAATTGCTGGAAAAGATGTGGCTTTTGACGTGACCATTCACGAGATCCTAGAACGCATCCCAGCCCCTGTGGATGATGAATTGGCCAAAAAACATGGCTTTGAAAACCTTAAGGCCATGGAAGAGGCGAATGCTAAAATTCTAGCCGATTCCCATGGTCGTATGGAACATGGACAGGCTAAACAAGCTGTATTGAACGCCTTGGCTAAGGTGTATTCCTTTGATGTTCCCCCTGGCATGGTGGATATGGAATTGGACAGCATCTTCCAAAAATTAGCCGAAGAAGAAGGTATTTTAGAACCCACGGAAAGCCAAATTAAAGAATGGCGCAAAGAATATGAAAAAATTGCCGAGCGTCGCGTGCGCTTAGGTTTGGTTCTGGCAGATGTTGGGAAACGTCATAACATCCAAGTCGAGCAAAAAGAATTGACGAACCTAGTATTGGCAGAAGCTCAACGTTACCCAGGGCAGGAAACCCAAGTGATCGACTATTATCGCCAAAATCCCGGGGCAGTGAACCATTTACGTGCCCAGATTTTGGAAGAGAAAACCGTCGACTTTATCCTAAAAACTGCTAAGATTAAGGAAAAAGAAGTTTCAGAAGAGGAATTCCTAAAAGTTGGTGAGGCAGCTGAGGTCCTCTAGTTTATAACATAAATAGAGGTTTAAGATGTCAGATCCACTATCCACTTATATGAACACTTTGGTTCCCATGGTGATTGAACAAACACCACGAGGGGAAAGATCATTTGATATTTATTCCCGCCTTTTGAAAGAGCGTATTATCTTTTTGGTAGGTGAAGTTAATGATCATACAGCTAGCCTCATTTGTGCACAGCTTTTATTCCTGGAAGCCGAAAACCCCAAAAAAGATATTTCTTTTTACATCAATTCCCCGGGTGGTGTGGTAACGGCAGGTCTTTCCATTTTTGATACCATGAATTATATCAAGCCCGATGTTTCAACGGTTTGTTTGGGCCAAGCGGCTTCTATGGGATCGTTGCTGTTAACGGCAGGGGCCAAGGGTAAACGATATTGCCTGCCCAATGCCCGTGTGATGGTGCACCAACCCTTGGGGGGCGCCCGCGGTCAGGCCACGGATATTGAAATCCAAGCCCGGGAAATTTTATCCTTAAGAAAACGCTTGTACGATATTTATGTGGATTGTACGGGCCAGTCCTTTGAAACCATTGCGGATTCTATGGAGCGTGATAATTTCATGTCAGCCGAAGATGCCAAAAAATTTGGCTTAATTGATGAAATTGTCAAAACAGCGCCACACAGAAAAGACGAATAGATCCTGAAATTTTTTCCTCTTTAGGCCCCTTGTGATCCAAGGGGCGAATTACGCATAAGTTATGATCATAAAATTCTTTGAAATGAAGTGTTCTCTTATCGGGATTTTTTCCCCTGGTGCCAATGTGAACCATAGGCTTCCTGAGAAAGAATCTTCAGAAAATGTTACAAGGGTTTTTGGTCTCCCTTATTGGTCTTTAGTGGGGAAAGGTTGAGACAGGACTTTTAACCAAGTGGTTGTAGGTCTTTTTTTAATGAAGATATAATAATAGTTTAGTGAGAGAGCCTCAACCAGCAGAGATATGAAAGCTAGCAAAGATATTTAATAATGATAAATCCACCAATCAGTAACCCTAGGAAAAGGGAACTGACCAACATCATGTTTTCTTGAATAATAGTGTTCATTCGGGCCCCCCATTTCCATACCACGGCGGCTTCTAGGTAGAAACGAATGGCGCGGGACAGGGTAGAGGCCACCATAAAAAGCCAGAAATCAAACTTTACAGCGCCTGCTGTGATGGTGACCAGTTTAAACGGAATGGGGGTGAAGGCTTTTATCACAATGGCCCAAAATCCCCACTCGTGAAAAAAAGCTTGGAAGGTAGCCATTTTATCCACCAATCCATAGGTTTGTAAAATGGGCATTCCCAGCCGTTCAAATAAATAAAACCCAATGGCATATCCTAGGGCGCCCCCCACCACAGAGGCAGCGGTGGTTACGAAGGCCAGAAACCAGGCCCGCTCTTTATGGGCCACAATCATGGGAACCATCATGGGATCAGGGGGTATAAAGGAGATCGAGCTTTCGGTAAAAGAAACCAGCGCTAAATACCAGGGGGCATGACGATGTTTAGATTTTTCTAAGAGCCAAAGATACAATTTTTTCATCTTCCCCAGCATAGAAGACCAGGCAGGGCTTGTCAAAGTCTTCGTGACACCCTTATCAGAGTATTGTAATGTTTTTTCATGCGGTTGTTTTTTTATACTTTTTGGTTCCATATAAGATTCTTTTTCTTAGTGCCTTTTTGGGCATTTCAAAGGTTCTTTCGTGGCCTTTTTAAACGTCGCCCTATGGATTCATGGCAAGGAAAAGACCTGGCTTTGTTTGAAAATGCCCAAGGTCAGTTAAAATGTGTGGGGTGTAAACTATGCGAGATTGCCTGCCCCGCAGAAGCCATTTTTATTGATACGAATGTGGATGATAAAGGGCAGCCCTATCCCCAACGGTTTGATGTGGATATGGGAAAGTGCATTTCGTGTGGGTTATGTGAACAGGCGTGCCCGGTAGATGCCATTGGGTTCGTGGATCGTTTGTCGCTAAGCTTGGATGATAAAAAAAGCCTTTATTATTCAAAAGATACTTTACGGCTAAATGGCCAATCAGGGGCCAAGAAGGAAGGTGGGGTATGAACGCATACGATATGGGATTTTATGCCCTGGCCACGGGAATTGCTGGCACCAGCTTTTTGTTTCTATATCTGAAAAACCCCATCCGAGTTTTGCTTGCCTTTGCCTTTTTGGTGGTTGCAATTGTTGGATTATTAATTTTATCGGGCGCCATCTTTCCGGCCTTATTAGTGCTTGTTTTTTATGCCGCTTTGATCAGTGCTTTTTTAATTTTTCACATGATGACCCAAAACCACACATCCCCCAAGGTGCCACCCTTAACCTGGGGATATAAGGTGTTTTCTTTATTCATATTATCTGCTTTGGCCGCAGAAATGGGTTTTGTATTAATCCACAACTCTACTTTATCTTTTGATGCCCCTGTCAAATCAGAAACAAGCCTGTCACCTACTTTGATAGGGGAAATTTTGTATACAGATTATCCCTTTTTTGTGGTGTATTTGGGTATCCTATTTTTTGTGACTTTTTTAGTGGTTATTTTGCTAACGGGGTCCAAAAAATCAAAATCATCTAAGCAGAGATCCGTTGAAAAAGTTCAAAGAAATATGGTATCTATTGAGTTGAAAGACTTAAAATTTACCAAAGATGCTGATGAGACTGATCAGTCAGAGGTATCTAGACCAGATCAAGCTTTGTAAAAAATGTGTTGGTGAATTTCAGCCACACGAAGCATGTTTTTTTGTTGGGCCCAGGTGGGATTCACCCATCGGGCGTGATAATGGTTGGCCCCATGGGTAATGTCTTTGTCGGATAAAAGGGCCAAGAGGGTGGCTTGGTACGCTTGTCGGAAATCGGGATTATTAAAGGTTACCGATTGGATGGCATAATAATTAGGATCTTGTTCATTCCAACAAGAAAATTGATTCTTTTGTAAAATAACTGCTTGCACGGAATTGGGCCAATTTCGGTGGTCCTTGACACGATTTAAAATGACATGGGCAATGGCTTTCAAAGCCTGAATTGATTTTTCACCGCGGGCCTCTCCAAAAACCGTGCGCGCGATCAAATCAATCTCTTTTCTTTGCGAGGGGGTGAGGGGGCGCAAATAGCCTTTTAAATCGGACAAGGAAGGTAAGGGGTTTGACTCGAGGGCATATAAGGGGTTGCGATAATGATCAAACAAGAGATAGCTGCCTGCAAACCCTAGCATGCCTAAACCCATCAAAAAGGCAAAATAGGATGTTTTTGCCTTGAGAGAATTTTTTTCTGGTGCGGGGGTAGGGCCTATCATCTTATACGGCCCTTACTTCGGTGACTTCGGGGACATAGTACCTGAGCATATTTTCTATGCCTGACTTGAGCGTCATGCTTGAGCTGGGGCAGCCCGAGCACGCCCCCTGTAAGCGCAAATACACCACGCCATCTTCAAAGCGATCAAAGATAATGTCCCCGCCATCCTGTGCCACCGCTGGCCGTACCCGGGCTTCCAAGAGTTCTTTGATTTCCTTGACGATTTCCGAGTCATTTTGATCATTGGCAGGAATAGGGGAATCCTGTGTGGAGGGTTCCTTTAAAATGGGTTGGTTTGCCATTAAATGTTCCATAATGGTGCCCATCACCGAAGGTTTCAAAAAGGGCCATTCGATGGTATCCGATTTGGTGACGGTAATGAAATTAGTTCCAATAAAGACGGTCTCCACACCCTGGAGTTCAAACAATCGAAGGGCAAGGGGAGAGTTCTTTGCTGTGGCCTTATTGGGAAAATCCATGGGCTGGTCCAACAGGTGGGTGCCTGGAATAAACTTAAGGGCTGATGGGTTTGGTGTTTGTTCTGTTTGAATAAACATTTAAGCTCCTTGTTTCATGGTGAAACGGGCCCACTATATGCTTATTTGTTTAAAAAGTCAAAACCTGTTAAAGGGCGGACTGGATCCACTCTTTTAGTTTTACCTTAGGTAACATCCCAATTTTTGTATCCACAGGGTGTCCATTGTTGAAAAGAATCATGGTGGGAATGGTGCGCACATTATAATGGGCAGCTGCCTGGGGGTTTTGATCAATGTCAATCTTTACAATTTTAACCTGCGTACCCATATCCTGTGCCAGTTCTTCCAGAACGGGGCCTAACATTTTGCAAGGACCACACCATGGCGCCCAAAAATCCACCAGAACGGGGGTTGAAGCCTTTAAAACTTCTAATTCAAACGTGGTATCTGTAACGGGATTGGTGGGCATATTTTTTGTCCTTTTTTGTAAAGAATTGTAGAAACGATTATATAGAAAATGGAATCAAGATGGAACAGTTTTTTGGGCTTTATAAAAAAAAATTTTTGAACCCAAAATTCCGTTGATTTTTATATTTAGTTGCAACACCATTATAAAAGTTGGGATTCTATCATTCCCTCATTTTACTAACATGGAGAAAAACATATGACACACGGGACCAAATTAAGCAGGCTATTTGTGATAAGTACTCTTTTGCTGGCCGGAACGGCCATGGCTTCTGCCGTTGCGGAGGATATGGATGGTATGACTAAACTAACCATCAAGGAGCGAATTGCACATGCGCGTAGTTTGAATGAACTTTATACCTTGGCAGCAAAAGAACAAGAAACCCGTCTAGACACTTGGAAGAAACTAAAGGATGGCCAAGATCATGATGCTTTGGATCGTGCTATCACCTCGTTAGCGGATTTGAAAAAATGGATTACCTTGAGTTGTATGGAGTTAACGGGTCTTAAGCCTGGAGAGAAAACAGAGCGTGCGCGGGTTCGTCAGCATTTCTTTGATGAAACAAGCGCAGAATACAAATCTTTTGCTGAAAAAATAAAAGGTCTTTCAAGCTCTAAAACTGAAGCCGGTTCTTTATCCGTAAAGGCAGGGGAACTATATGGTCAGTTAGTGGCTCAAGCTGGGCAAAGGGCTGCATTTTATAAGGACGCTTTTGCCATGATCACAAGCGATACAGAGATGTTTTCAAAAGAAGGATTTGGAGCTGCTTTAAACTCTTGGACTGGGGGATATGCAGAATCATTAGAGGCTGCTTTAGGAAAGTATTTCTATGCAAAAAATCCTGCTTTAACTTTGTTAATGGTGCCTAAGGAAGAGCTAGAATCAGCACATAATATTGTTTCCCTGATGGAAAAATTCCATGAACCTTTGGGCATTTCTAAGGATTCTAATCCCATTTATATGGCGTCATTTGGGGATGAATTTGTGCAAAAGAGAAATGCATTAGAAGGAAGTCTTTCTTTGTCTGAGATGCATTCTTATATTGAAAATAAAGAGTTTTGGGAAGGAACAACCCCTGTCGATCAAACTTTAAATACTGTACCAACAGCAGCATCGGCAGACAAGGAAGAACCCACGTCTTCTGAGGGTCAAGAGCCCCCTTTAAGTGCAGAAGCTTCGTCTGCAGTATCCACACCCGAGGTAGAGTCTAGCCAGTCTAGGGTTGAAGGCCCAGTTGTTCCAAAATTTTTACCTGCGATTGGGACGTTGGCTCAAGAAACTGTTACTTCTTCAGCTATTCCCATGGGTGAGGCTCCTGCATCAGTGAGTGGGGCCCCTGCGGAAATGTCAGCCGTAGAAAAATCAAGGGATGTGCCCTCGATTTCCGTTTCTTCAGTGTCTTCTAATAGCACGCCGTCATCTGAAACTTTGGAAGATGAGCCAGCAGCGGACCCCGTTTCGGATAAACAAGAGCCGCAGGCAAATGTTCAGGTATCTCTGCCTGGGGCAACTGCTTCTTCTGTATCCCAACAGAGTTCTTCGGCAGCCCAGGTTGTACAATCAGCGCTTTATCAACTTCCGCAGAAAGATGAAGGGATGCAGAATCCACAAGGGCATGGTAAAAAAAAAAATAAGAACAGACATAAATAATCAAGAATCAATTCCATCTTTACAGGAAGGGGCTACCATGCGGGAGTCCCTTCCTTTTGTTTCTGGGGCGGCGGATTTCATGGTTCCTGTACCAGAGGAAGAAACTTGGGTGGGGAGTCCCATGACCAGTCTTGATCTTTTAAAAGAGGGAGGAGAGTGGTTGCTAAAAGCGGGCAAGGGATTGCTGGATGCATTCTCTGACCAGGATGAATCGTGGCCTGCCTCTTTTTAAAAAGCTTAAATCTATTCTGGGGGAGACAAAAGGGGCGTATTGGAATAGAAAGAGTATTTTCCTTAGAGCTTGCCCAAATCACAAATACGCGCACAGGCCGTTTCAATCTGTTTTAACAGACTGAGACGGTTGTGACGCCGTGTGGGATCGGGATCCTGCACCATTACATTCGCAAAAAACACCTCGAGAGGGGCTTTGAGCTGGGAGAGGGCATGAATAGCCTTTCCATATTGGGGAGTATGAGTATCAAGAAATATTTTGAGCGCTTGCTCTGTTTCCTGAAGGGCATCAAATAATTTTTGCTCTTCTGAAGTGAAAACAGAGGAATCAAAGCGCACATCTTGGAAGCCAGCTGTTTGCTTTAGAATATTGGCTGCGCGCTTGTATACAGTAATAAAGTCAGGGCCTTCGGGTGATTCAAGGAAAGACTTTAGGGCCGACAGTTTTTGGTTAAGGTCGGTGATGGACCCATCCCATTGGGGCCCCATGACGGCATTCAGAAGAGATGCCGAATAGAGGGGTTTTAAATAGACGCTGAGACGATCTTCTAAAAATTCTTTCACAGCTGACTTTGCTTTTTCTTTAGTGGCTGTGGGGAAAGCGTAAGGACTGAGGGCTGCAGAAATTAAATCTGGCAACCGTACGTCTAGTTCATTTTCATGAATCAGGCGAATGATTCCCAAGGCTGTACGCCGCAAGGCATATGGATCTTTTGAGGCTGTGGGTTCCAACCCTGCTGCAAAGAATCCCACAAGCGTATCCAGTTTATCCACCAACGCCACATGGATGCTGAGGGGGTCTTTGGGGCATGTGTCCTGGGGTCCGGCTGGTGCATAGTGAGTGCGGATGGCCTCTGATACCTGGGAAGAGAGCCCCTGGGCCCGTGCATAGTGGCCCCCCATGATGCCTTGCAGTTCAGGAAACTCGCCCACCATGCCCGTGGATAGATCGGCTTTTAACAAGCTGATAGCCTGTTGCGCTTGTTGGGGATTAAGGGTGGGAAAGTGGGGTAAAAGCGCAGAAGACGTCTGGTGTAGACGATTAATTTTATCGGCAATGGTACCCAGTTTTTCTTGGAAAATACGGTGGGCTAGGGGTTTGTTCCATTCTTCTAGGGGGCGCCTCATATCTTGTTCCCAAAAGAAATGGGCATCGCTAAGGCGCGCGCGCAAAACTCGCTCGTTTCCATCAATAATCGTTTGACCTTGATCGGGGGTTTCCATATTAGAAACAATCAAGAAATGGGGGGCCAGTTTTCCATTCTTATCGCGGGTGGCGAAGTACCGTTGGTGGGTACGCATAGAAGTGATGAGAACCTCTTCGGGCAGTTGGGTAAAGCGTTCTTCAATGGTGCCCATCAACACCACGGGCCATTCCACCAGATTGGCTGTTTCTTGCAACAATCCACTGTCTTCTTCCAGGGTTAAGCCTTTCGAGGCCAGCAAAACATCGATTTGTTCCTGAATGGATTTTTGACGTTCGAGGGGTTCCACCTGAACATAGTTTTGAGCCAGTTGTATTTTATAGTCCGCATAGTTTTTAACCATGATTTGATGCGGCGACATAAACCGGTGTCCATAGGTATGGGCACCGGCCTGGATGTTTAAGCTTTTTAAGTATACGGGCACAATCTGGCCGTCGAAAAGGGCCAGGATCCCATGAAGGGGGCGGGCCCAAACAAAGGTGTCTGTTTTCCAGCGCATGCTTTTGGGCCATTCAAAATTTTCTAAGGTTTCTTTAATGAGGGTCGCCAAAATTTGGGCCATAGGCTTGCCTTGCTCGTGCACAGTGGCAAAGAGAAAGGGGCCCTTGTCACCCACGTGCTTTTCTTCGCAGTCGGAACGATTTTTATGGATAGATTTTAAAAAACCATCAATGGCTGCTGGGGGGGCATCAACACGGGGACCACGTCGTTCTTCGGACCGATCGGCCTGTACCAACGGAAGACCAGTAATGATCATGCCCATACGCCGGGGGGTGCCGAAGGTTTTAATGGATTCGAAGGATAGGTTTTCTTTTTTCAGCCTTAAATCAAAGGCGTTTGCCAATTGGGCTTGTCCCAGGGTCTGAAAGGCCGCTGGGATTTCTTCAGAAAAAATTTCTAATAAAAATTCGGTCATTCCGGGGTCTTGGCTCCTTGACTGATGGCCCATGATTGGCAACAACCTTTGGCAATTTCGCGTACGCGGGCAATGTACGAGGGGCGTTCGGTTACACTGATCATCCCGCGGGCATCCAACAGGTTGAAAAGATGGCTGGCTTTTAAACATTGGTCATAGGCCGGCAGGGGAAGATTTTTGTCTAATAAATGGCGGGATTCTTGTTCCGCATCTTGAAACTGGCGGAATAAAATATCCGTATTCGCCTGTTCGAAGGCATAATGGGAAAATTGACGCTCGTTTTCAAAAAAAACATTCTTATAGGTAATTTCGTCTGGGCCCGTAAGACCATTCCAGTTCAGATCAAAGATGCTTTCTTTTTTCTGAATCACCAAAGCCAAACGTTCCAGCCCATAGGTGAGTTCGACCGAAATGGGTGCGCAGGGCAGACCCCCCATTTGTTGAAAATAGGTGAACTGGCTGACCTCGGCGCCATTACACCACACTTCCCAGCCCAATCCAGCCGCGCCCAGGGTGGGACTTTCCCAATCATCTTCCACAAAGCGAATATCATTGATTAGGGTATCCACCCCAATCGCCTTTAGGCTTTCAAGATATAATTCCTGGGCATTTTCGGGGGTGGGTTTAATGATGACCTGAAATTGATAATAGGATCCTAAGCGGTTAGGGTTTTCACCATATCGTCCATCGGTGGGTCGACGCGAGGGTTGCACATAGGCGGCCCGCCAGGGATGGGGATCAATGGATCGCAAGGCGGTGGCAGGATGAAAAGTACCGGCCCCCATTTCCACATCATAGGGCTGAAGGATGGCACATCCTTGTTTGGCCCAAAAGTTTTGTAGGGCTAAAATAATACTTTGAAAGCTGCGCTGAGAATCTAACATCTATTATCCAAAAATATGGCCCCAGTCTAATGGAAGTTTGTAGGAAACTCAACCATGCTGACCAATATCTTTGCTATTTTAAAAAGGTTTGGTACAATTAAACTATAATTATTCATTACAGGGAATATTCATGAAAAAATTTTACGTAATTTTGACTATGTTTTTGGGTCTGGTTCTTTCTGGCATTACATCCACAGGGAGTACGAATATCCCTGATAATACACAAAGAAACTCGAGCCCTTACACAGTGGAAAGTCTTATAAAAGAGCGTGAAGAGTTCGTAAAAATTCTAAGACAAATACCAAATCCACAGGATAAATACTTTTTATTTGATCTTTGGATCGCTTATTTAGGTGAGAGAGCAGCAGTTGTGGGGCATGTAGTAGAAATGAGAGAATTAACCCAGGCTCAGGCTAAAACCTATTTAGACCGCTTAGCACTAGAACATCATGTGGCTGCAAGAGCCTTGAAGAAATTAGGATATCACGAGTTTGCACAACATTTTACCGAGATGGGAAATATTAGAAAGCGTCAATATAATGCCAGATATTATGATGAGAATCAGGAAAATCCCAGCAAAAGAAGAAAATACTAATCAGTATTAAAATCAGAGTAAGAGAGAAAAAATCATGAAAAAATTTGGAATCGTTTCAATTGTTTTAGTTTTAGTTGTGACCTACAGCTTCTGTGCCAGCGATATGGGGGGTGGGGCAAGCGCGGAACATTCCAAAACAGGGGAAGTCCATTTCCAGCGTCCAGGTGTTCATCCCTTGACAGAGGTCATGGAAAAAACAAAGCACCGCAATGCCCATCAGTTTACAACTTTAGTGATTGGTGCAAGTCCATATGAGGCAGAGAGTGATCCTGAGCGTTCTGAATTATATCAGAATTCAGATATATTCTTATTAAGCAGCCATGCGCCCGTTAATCCCACTTTGGATGAGTCGAGATTCTTACCGTTGGATTTTAACTTGGACATATTTAATATTTCCCTTGCGAATTCTAAAGCCAGTTCGAGGTTTGATGAAATACTATTTGACTGGTCAACGTATAAGTTTGTTAGAAGTGATAGCGCTATGGCCCGTGTTCTTCATAACATGTTGAAAAAGGGGGGGTCTGTCTTTATTCCGGAACCCCAAGGTATGAATGCAGGAGGACTGGTGCCCACTTTGGAAAGGTTAATAGACTATCCCCAATATAAAGAAGTGTACGATAAGTATAAGCATCACTTACACCTAGGCCATTCGATGAGTGAATACAAAGAAGCCTATTTACATGATATAAAGAAAACAAGGGTTGCCCTTTTAGAAAAGGCTCTTCATGCAGCTGGATTTAAAACAGTTCGTGTTGTGCGATCGACCGAAATTCAGGATTCTAAGGCTTTTGATTTAATTAAACAAAATGTTGTGGCGAAGAATAAATTACGCGGCGATAATCATGAAGAATTTTCCGTACTAGTCGCCACTAAGGAATAACCTTTTCGCTTGTTTTTTGACGGGCTTTCTGGGAACAATAAAATATATTTTAGGTTTTCAGGAGGGGGATCATGGCTAAAATCATTCAAGGTATCAGTGCAATACTTGTTTGCCTATTTAGTGCTTCGGTTTTTGCAAAACCCATCGCACGAGAGAAGCCGTTGCCGGCCATAGGAATAACCCAAGTTCAGAAGGTGGTCTCGCACCTGCCGGATCGAGCGGATAAATTGGTGGTGTATCGGTTATGGATTGATGCCCTGCAGTTAAAAGTGGCGGATGCGGATCAGGATCGTTTGGCAGGAAAATTGTTGAACGATCAGTACGATACTTATCTGGACAATATTGCGCAACTTATTCAATTTATTGCCACAGCGGTTCATGATTTGGGATATGTCTCCCTTTCCCAAGAATGGAAAAAGCTGGGGGGCCAGTACGCCAAGATTACGGCTCATCCCGAAGCCTTGGCGGCTAAGATTTAAAAAGCCATCAGGGCTTACCTTATGGGTGCGTCATCCACCCTGCTTCTGTTAGGGCGTCCTTGATCGCAATTCTCCAGAAGGCCCTTTGCCCTGTATTATCTTCGGATGCATGGGGTGTGTGGAAGAATCGGAGAGAGTAGTCTTGTTGACTGTTTTTATGAGGTACACGCATGCAGAGGGTCCCATTGCCTTTCTTGATGGGTGTTTTATCTGAAGGATCTTCAGTCAACAAATTTTGTCCCACTTTTATGTTCATCTGATTTAAAAGATCGATTGCTTTGCGAAATTTCAAAGTTTTAGAACTAGTTAGTTCTTCGATTATATGTGAATAGTCTGGGGTTTGAGGGGCCGATGAAGGTTCAATCTTTTTAACGGAAGGTTGTTTAACTCCTCGGTCTAAATGAATAGCTAGGGAATGGGGTTGTTCCTCTTCCTCTCCCAATGCAATATTTTGATTTTTGCCTTTTCCTTTTGGTTCAGCTTTCGCCCTAGGTGAATCCATTTGTGTCGACTCTGCTTTTTGTTCAAGGACGGGGGGCAGGGATTGAACTTCATCAGGTATAAGTGTAGCCCCTTCATCAGGCGTAACACTCTTTTGTTCCAGGGGTAGCCTTCCTTTCCCAAGAGATAAGCCAGGTTGTTGGATTTTTGACATTTCTAAGTGGCCTAATCCCATTTTTTCTTCCAAAAACTTGTCTTCCGCTTCTGATTTCGGTTCAGAAGAGGAGGAAGGCATTACCAGGGGGGTCGCCAAGGATTCTTTGCCTTCTTTTTTTAGGGAAGCTTCTGCTTGGACTAAAGTATTTTCTATTTTAAACAGAGTAAGTAACCTGTGAGTCAGGTTGTCTTTAGTTTCTACTTTGGACTCATATAACTGGGCAAGTAAATCATCGGCTAGCTTCAAACTCACTTCAATTTTTTTTAAAATAGGATTATGGGGATTTTCTTTTGCTATTTGGTCCCTTATATTTAGTCCCCATGCGAAGAACGCCTCTGGATAAGAAAGAAGGCTGGATTCATCAACCATTTCCAAAGCAGTTATCCGAATCGGGGACTTTGAAGAGAGAATCCCGTCTTTTTCTTTAAATGTCTTAATGTTCTTTTCTATGGGCTCAAGTTGGCTCTTAAGAGATTTATTAAGAAAAGGCTTTAGAATAGAACAAATCGTAAAAAAAGTCTCATGTTCGCTTTCTACCCCTCCTAGATTTCTCTTTTGCAGCCGAAGATGTGAAAAATATTTTTCTGCAGACAGCGCCTCAAAAACATGAAACCACAAAAGGCCACAGTGATGATGGGAAAGAGGGATAAGAGCGATGGTTATCTCTTGCATGGTCTGCAGTAAGGTAAGATCATGACTAATGGCACGTTTTAATTCTATTAAATCAAACAAACTCCATTTTTCAAGATGATTAGGCATCAGAATAGCAGCAGCAGCTTTTTGTCGAATGCGCTTCTCTATGGCCTCATCAGAGATAAAAGCATCAAATTGCTGATTAAACCTGATCCGACCATCTAGAATTTTGCTCACGGCCTTAAGGGCGCCTTTGGGGTTGGAGATTTCTTCGCGCGAAAAGAGGGGACGTTCCTGGGCAGCTGTCCATGCAATGCTATTGAAAAATAAAGAAAACATGACTGTGGCAAAGTAACAGTATTTTAGAAAATTCAATTTGGTGTCCTTTTAAATAAATAACTTCCGAATATATAGAGACTAGATGTGAGAATTCAAGAATAATTCAATAAAAACATGATTTTAAAGTAAAAAATATAAAGAATTAAGCCCTAGGATGGCTGGATTTATAGATCTGTTGCAACCTTTTGCGGTTGATCTTGGTGTATCGTTGTGTGGTGGAGAGTGAGGCGTGTCCCAGCAATTCTTGGATGGTGCGGAGGTCTGCATTTTCCTCGAGCAAATGGGTGGCAAAGCTGTGGCGTAAAGCATGGGGGGTGACCGTTTCAGGCAGATTGAGGGACCGACGTAATTTTCGCATGGAGTTTTCTGCCACCGAAACGTTCAGTCTTTTGCCCTGGACGCCGTAAAAAAGAGGGTCGTGGGACGATTGTAAAAAGGGGCAGGAGGTGAGGTAAGATTGGATTTTTTCCCATACGATGGGCAGTAGGGGCACAAGGCGTTCTTTTTGCCCCTTACCCTTAACGCGTAACATGCCATTGGGTTCGAGGATATCGCCTTGGTTCATTTTTAGGGCCTCGTGAATACGCAGACCACAGCCATACAACAGTGTAAAAAAGGCTTCGTCACGTTTGCCCACCCAATCCTGGGGCGCTAAATCACCTGCATGGGCCAGCAGGGTGTGGGCATCCTCTTGCGACAGGGCCCGGGGAAGGGCTTGCTCTTTTTTTGGGGCCCGAAGGTTGCGGGCGATGGGGTTATGGGCCAGGCCTTGTTGATCGAGAAAGAGGAAGAAACTGCGGATGACCGACACCGCCCGTGTGATGGTGGATTTGTTTTGTTCCTGATGGGACAACAGGTGGGTCATCCAGGATCGAAAATCCCGTGCCTTGAGCAAAGTAAGGTCAGAAAGTGTTACTTCTTGGCCCACATGGGTTTGAAGAAAAGACAAAAATTCATTCAGCACACGTGTGTATACCTGTACCGTGAGGGGCGAGAGATTTTTTTCCTTTTGAAGCCAGTTGATCCAGTTTTGGATGGGAAGCGACATGCTACTCTCTTTTTTTTATTCATGGGCGGTATCTTATCATTCGAGCACTATATATAGTATGCCTAAAAAAGAAGTTTGTGAAAAGCATACCATAGAACAATATAATGGATTTAAACCTATACCTAAGATATTCAGGTATGTAAGTCATAAATATTTAATCTCTATGGGGGGATCAGATAAATGTAAGAAATTTTTTTCTTCTTTAAAAACATGTTACAATAATAAAAAATGCTAAAAAAACAGGGAATCACATGTTAAAAAATTCATATTATTTTATGATCTTATTGTTTTTGCCATTCATGAATGCGATAGCATCAGATGCACCATGTCCCACCACCCAGCCTTGCAAAAGCGCAAAAGATTGCCAGTGGAAACCAGGGCCTCAATGTGGAAATGATTTTTTGCATCAGCGATTTAAAAACCTGAAAAAAGACCAGAACACGCATAATCATGGACATCGGTGTAGAACCTTAGAAGCTTACCAAAAAATGGTCAAGGGGGGGCGCCTAAAGAATGCTTTGACCTCAAACTGTTTTAAAGAATTTTGCAGATACTGGTGTTTAGCCGGACAAAGTGCCAAAAAGACCCAAGATGCCGAGTACGAATTATGTAAATCTTGTGTTAGTGCGACTCGATTAAGGCCTGAAGAACGCGAGTTAGCAGCTTCATGGTATGATGTCACTCTGCCAGCTAAAAGCCTTAACAAAGAAAGCCCCTCTAAGCTTATGTTTAGAGACGCTTATCGAAAAGTAAAAGATTCTTTGGGATCGTCTTACATAAAAAATAAAATGAAATGGTGTAAGAAATCATGTAACAAACGTCAAATTGGACTTTATCCTAACGGTGACGATGATCGTGACACGAAATCTAAGATGGATCAGTATTATAATAAATGTAGAATTATTTGTGGATTAAAGTCCGAGAATCTCGCGCACGGTCTGAATCTTAAACCCGCAGCTGATAATTTTTAAAAAACTGAAGAAAAAAGAATTCTGGGGGAACGATAGTCTATTCCGTCATTCGGGGATTTCAATTGAGATAGGGGGGGCCAAGTTTGTTGATTCAACAACAATAACCCGCCTTGTAAATTAAATCTTCTGGCCTGAATCTTTCCAATCTTTCAGGAACATCTCGAGTCCCTTATCGGTGAGAGGGTGATGAAGCAATTGTTTGATCACTTTGGAGGGCGCCGTCATCACGTGGGCACCCATCATGGCCGCATCCAGTATGTGACGTGGATGACGGACCGAGGCCACCAGAACTTCGGTGGTCAGTTCAGGATAATTCCCATAAATCTGGCAAATTTCTTGAATCAAAGCCAGGCCGTCTTGCCCGATATCATCCAAACGGCCCACAAAGGGGGAAATAAATGTGGCCCCCGCTTTGGCTGCCATCAGGGCTTGGCCTGAAGAAAAACATAGCGTTACGTTGGTCATGGTGCCCTCTTGATGAAGTACGTGGCAAGCCTTGAGCCCTTCACCGGTAAGGGGCAATTTCACACATACGTTCGGGGCAATTTTAGCCAAAGCCCGCCCTTCAGCCAACATGCCTAGGCTATCTGTCGAGACCACTTCTGCACTGACGGGGCCGGGCACAATTTCGCAAATTTCTTGGATCACATCCTTAAAATTACGACCTGACTTGGCAACAATGGTGGGGTTGGTGGTCACACCATCCACAACGCCCATGGCGGCGAGTTCTTTAATTTCTGCAATATCAACACCGTCTACAAAAAACTTCATGGGCTTTCTACTTTCTGCTACTAATTAAGAGTCTTGATCACCATATCGAAAAAAAGAAAAAATGTCAGCGCCTTGTGAAAAAAAAGTTGAAGTTTTATTGCCGGTTCCTTTTGACCAGACCTTTTCATATGGTGTGCCGAGCGAATTTAAGGTGGGAAAAGGGGATTATGTTCAGGTGTCCTTTGGAAGTCGCACTTTGGTGGGGGTGCTATGGAGTGAAGCTGTGCCTGGGGAAGAAGAAACCCCAGTTGTACCAGCGTTAGGGCCAGCAAAGAAAGCCTATACCCTGAAACCCTTATTAAAGAAATTTGATTTTCCGCCTTTGAGCCCCCAATCCATAAAATTTGTAGAGTGGGTGGCCCATTATTATATGGCGCCCCTGGGGATGGTTTTAAAGATGGTGTTGGCTGAGCCATCAGTTTTTAAAGATATAAAACGTCGCACCCCAAAAGAGATGCCGTTGAAACAATCTGGAGAGCCAGTGGTATTGTCGGCGTCTCAAGAATCTTGTGTTTCTTTTTTAAAAGAAAAGATGGAGGGGTTCCATACTGTGTTATTAGAGGGGGCCACGGGGTCGGGTAAAACTGAAGTGTACCTGGAACTGGTGAAAGAGATCTGTGCCAAAGGTCAACAAGCCGTTGTTTTATTACCCGAAATTGGGTTGGGTACCCAGTGGGTGGCGCGGTTTGAAAAGCGGTTTGGGGAAAAGCCTATATTGTGGCATTCAGACCTGACCCCGGCCCAACGCCGTGATAATTGGGAAAAGATAGCCCAAGGCGAGGCTCGTGTTGTGGTGGGGGCCCGATCGGCTTTGTTTTTGCCCTATCCAAACCTAGGGCTGGTGGTGGTAGATGAAGAACACGATGGGGGGTACAAACAAGAATCCGGTGTCTTTTACCATGCCCGTGATATGGCAGTGATTCGGGGGTCTTTGGCCTCGTGTTTGGTGGTGTTGGCCTCGGCCACGCCCTCGTTGGAAACGGTGGTGAATGTGGAGCAGGGGCGATACGACAAATGCCATCTGGACCAACGATATGGGGAAGCTGGGTTTGCACACGTTACCCTGATAGATCGCCGTGCCAAGGAAGGAAATCTGGTGCCCGGCAGCCGTTGGATTTCAAAACCCCTCTATGTGGCCATACAAGAAACCTTGGCCCAGAAGGATCAGGTTTTATTGTTTTTGAACCGTCGTGGCTATGCACCCATGCTGTTGTGTAGTGCCTGTGGCGAGCGAACCACCTGTAAACAATGTGATGCGTGGTTGGTGCATCATAAAACCCAAAATAAGTTACAATGCCACCATTGTGGCTATACGGAACGACCCCGAACGGTGTGTAAGGGGTGTGGAGAAGAAAATACACTCATTCCCTGTGGGCCGGGGGTGGAACGGGTGATGGAAGAAGTAACGGCCTTATTCCCCGACGCCCGCACCTTGATGATGACCAGCGATACCATGACTACCCTGAAACAATCGGAAGAGATGATTGGCAAGATCGAAAAAAAACAGGTGGATATTATTGTGGGGACCCAAGTTATGGCCAAGGGGCACCACTTTCCTGATTTAACTTTGGTGGGGGTTATTGATGGGGATTTGGGGCTGGGGGGCAATGATTTACGCCTGGTAGAGCGCACTTATCAGTTGTTGCACCAAGTCTCGGGCCGATCGGGCCGGGCGCAGAAAAAAGGGCGGGTGATGATTCAGTCGCACATGGGGGACCATCCCGTGATGCAGGCTTTAATGGTGCAGGACCCCTCGGGTTTTTTGGCGCTGGAAAAAGAAAGCCGGCAAGTGTTTGGCTTTCCCCCCTATGGACGGTTGGCCGCGGTGATTTTATCGGGACGTCAAAGCCATCAGGTGGAGGCTGCGGCCCGCCAAATGGCAGCCTGTATTCCCGTGATAAAAGAGATTGAAGTGTTGGGACCGGTGCCGGCCGCCATGAGCCGGTTGAAGGGCCAATATCGGTGGCGGTTTTTGGTAAAAAGTGAGCGTGGGATTAAGATACAATCCTTCCTAAAGAAATGGGTGGAAACCGCCCAGATTCCCACCCACATTCGATTACAGATTGATATGGATCCTTATAACTTTTATTAGGGTTTGGCCTCGGCTGCGGTTGCGGCGGCAGGTTCGGGACGGGCCATGACCTTGTTAATTTTCTCCACCAGTTCGGGGGTGAGGGTTTGGAATACATTCAAGGTAAAATGTTCTTCTTCCCCAGAAAGAACATTCTTGCCACGGATATTACTAGAATAAGACATCAGTCCAAATAGAGAAAATTTATCATCTTCTTTTGTAAATACGGGGCAACCACTGGTACCACCCACACAGGGACCGAAAAGTTTTTTCTCTTCATCGGATAGTGTATGAAAAGCTAGGCTTGATTCTTTTTTAAAAGACTCATTGTCGCTAGGGTTTAATTTTTCAAAACATCCAAATGCTTTGGGCTTTACGGGTACTGTTCTTAGTGTTTGTACGAAAACCTGGGGCCGAAAATGGGCACACACGCTGTCTCGAGTCTGGGTTACCAGGGAAGGAAGCCTATGATCGGGGTGCTCAAATATTTTTGGCAGAGGGGCTCTGTCCATAAATGTTGTTCCATTCATGGATTTTTGTCCATCAGCAAAACACCACAAACCTTGGGAGGCGATTCCATAAACATTAACGGTGGGGGGATCGATGGGGGTGGCAGAAAGGGTAATGGGTGCAATATTTGGAAGGGGGTTTTCTACCTTTAACAAAAGAATATCATGAAGTGTGTTAATAGTATGTTTCCCATTTCTTATGATGAAATCATGGGTGCTTAAATTTTGCCGAAAGCTTTTTAAAAGCCCATTCTCTTTTCCATCACTGAATAGTGGGGGGATATGCTTTTCACTTATTGTGACTTTTGAGAATTGATAACGATTCGTGCAGTGGTATAATGTTTTATCTTTTTTGGCTTTGGTAATATCCATGTTGCTATTAGTGAGATCAATAGGAATGGTGCTAGGGGAAGGGCTGACCCAAACGGATGTGTCAGCATCTAATATATGGGTATGATGACAGGAGGTGAGAATATAGTGGGCATTTAAGGCAACGCCTGACCCCATGGAAAGGTCTTGCTCTCCTTTTTTGTAAGAGACGACCGTCATTATGTTCCCGGCGGGGAAGGTTGGGTGGCTTGCGATGAAAGCTTTTGAGGCTTCATTTGCCTCGAAGGGGTCCTCAAAAGCCCCAAATCCAGATATAAAAGAACATAGGGTCAGTAGAAAAACTTTTTTTAAGTGCATCATGATTCTTTCGTAATGAAATAAATGCCTTATCTTATAACAAGTTTTTTTACTTTTATATACTGGAGCCTATTATTTTTTCTATTTTTTCCAAAAGTTCCGGGGTCAGAAGTTGAAAAATATTCAAAGTATGGGGATGGGGGGATTCTCCGGAGACCTGAACACCAACTTCTAAAGATTGAGAAACAAGTCCTACTAGGTTAAATGAGCCATCTTCATTTTTACTAAAAATAGGTCCGCCACTCATGCCCCCCACGAAAGGTCGGCATAAAGGCTTTAAAATATTTAGAGTTGCCTCATCGTTGGGCATATCCCTCTTGTGAAAGGGCCAGCTTGCAGAAAATTTATAGCTTTCATCTTCTCCTTCCACCGATTGCGCAAAGACGCTGAAAGCTTTTCCTTTGGCAGAGATTTCAGATACTCGATGCATAAACACTTGGGGTATTATTTTATTGAAAATGTTTCCTTCCTCACCTCTCTCAATAAAAGGAACCACTTTTTGGGATCGATTTTTCTTACTTATTAATGGGGGCAATTTTCCATCAAAGGATTTTTCACCAGTGGAAAATGTCATTTTTGAGATATATCCAATTCCATAAACCAGACTTAGTGTGGCAGGATGGTAGGGTGTTAACTCAAGGGAAGAAACACCTGCCATGGGTTTGCAAAGTTCAAAAACAACACAATCGCTGTTGGCTACCATATCTTGGTCAGCGACCCGTGTATAAAATTCCATTGTATTTAGGGATTCTGTTAAACTGCTGATGGTATCTTCTATATCTGTTTCACCCAATGGCGTTTCTTCTGTAGATTGAGGCTCTGTAGTATGTTTCAAATCTTCCGCTGTAGGTTGAAACTGAACGTCTGAAAGGGGGGTGATTTTGGATATTTGGATTGAAACAGTAGGGTCAATTTTTAATAAACCCTTGATATCATAATACCCTTTTTCATCAAAAGGAACTCTTGGGGCAAGACTGGCAACGCTAGTTGTCCCAGGTTTTAATAGGTTTGCAACATGTGATGACGTTAATCCAAATCTTGCGTTTAGAAGAATGCAGGAAGCACATGTGATTTCAGCTGGATTTTCGGGGTCAGTCACATAAGGGGTCAGTCACATAAATTGTGCCCACATTTTTAAGGGGTAAATTCGGATGACGTGTGCTGAATACCTTAGAGGATATCATTGCTCTCACTGGATCTTCATGAATATCATCACCCGCACTGGATGCGCCAAATGCAGAGATAAAAGAACATAGGGTCAGCAGAAAAACTTTTTTTAAGTGTATCATTCTTATTCCTAATAAATAAAAAATATAAAAACGTTGATTTTTATATAGTTTTTATTATTTATTTTTCAATACTTTTATTAAATTTTTTTATTTAGGAAATTTTTGAGCATATCGAGTAAGGGTAGGTAATTCTTGTCCTATGGCTTGGGTTATTCGATCCATAAGGAGGGGGGAAAACATATGATAAACATTCAAAGTCCCATGGATGGTTTTTTTGGGTGCCTCAATACTCACATTCTGGGTATGGGAGACTAGGCCCGCCAAATGGCAGCCTGTATTCCCGTGATAAAAGAGATTGAAGTGTTGGGGCCGGTGCCCGCCGCCATGAGCCGATTGAAGGGCCAATATCGTTGGCGGTTTTTGGTAAAAAGTGAGCGTGGAATTAAGATACAATCCTTCCTAAAGAAATGGGTGAAAATCAGCCAGATTCCCACCCACATTCGACTGCAGATTGATATGGATCCTTATAGTTTTTATTAGATCTTATTCCCCAAAGATTATTTGGTTGATTCTTTTTACCAGCTCCTCAGGAAAAGTTTGGACTATATTAACATAAAATTGAGTATCATCAATCATTAGGCTCTTTGTTCCCCTAATGAGTCCATACAAATAAAATTCTTTTTTTTCATTTAAGGCAAATACAGGCCCTCCACTTGTGCCACCTGTAAAGAGTCCGAATAGGGGCATATCTTCAGGAGATATATTGTGATAAATTAAGCTTTCTTGGGGTTTAAAAGTCTCATCATCCTCTTCTTTAAATCCTTCAAACAATCCAACAGCCAAAGGTCTCTGGGGAAGAGGAGTCACAGTTTGAGTAAATAGGTGGTGTATAAATAGATCCTCTTCTTCTCCTTTAAATGAAAAGAAGGTGCCGCCTTTTTCGGGTGAGGAAAGCGGAGAGAGAGGTTTTTTACTATGAATATTTATACACCCATCCCGAGATCTTTCCCCATTAGCAAAATTCCAAGAACTTTTTGTTCCTATTCCATAAATAGTTTTTTTTGGCTCATGGGATGTTGTTTGGAAAGGAAGATTGGTTAAGGGTAAAAAAGGGCGATTAAGTCTCAGCAAGACTACATCGATATCATTACCTTCTTTTCCTTTGGATATATCTAGGGCAAGAAAATTTATAACTTGAGACATAAAAGATTCATCATCAGCCGATAGGGAGCCGGTGCACGAGGAGCTGTTTGCGACTATTCCATTAAAACTAATTCGTTCGACGCAAGAAAAAAAATCAGGATTTTTCTTTGCCTCTTCCTCATCTAATTTATCCCCTTTAACGGGAACCCACCCCCAACCGTTAGCATATATGTTGGCCAAAGGATTCAAGATGTGTTTGAAATGATGCATGGTGTATTTCCCTGTTACCTTTAAATATAAATCTTTTGTACACCGATTGAAAATATAAAATCCGAAGGAATACTGTATTTATTTCCTTGTAAAACAAACAAAAATTACAGTAAAATTAAGGTTATATAAATTATAACCAGGGGGCCTTAAGTGATTAAATTTGTTCTAATAGTTGTTGCATTTTTTTCGGGTTTTTCATGGGCATCTTTGAAAGAGGGGGTGGATCTTTTTAATCAAGGGGAATATGAAAAAAGTCGCTCTGTTTTAGGGCATGAATCTTTAAACGAAAATTGGAAAGCCCAACTTTATTTATTGGCGTCCCAAGGATTTGATAAAAAAGAAAGAAGTATGCCTCTGTTGGCCGCTTTAAAAGCCCAGGTTAACAAGATAGATAGGGCGGACACCAAGGACGGTGTGGCCATCCAATTGGTTCATGCTTTTTGGCATTTATATTCTGAGGAGACTCAGCCCTTCATCTCTCCAACTTTTGTGAATATTGCCCCCCAAAGACACCCACAGGAATCACAACACAGGGGGGTTAGTTTGTTGGCTGCCCCCGATGAAGGGGATTCATTGTTGACCACCACAGGGCCTGCCCAACCCCAGTATCACACCATACAAAGGGAGGGTGAGGCCCAAGTGGCTCCCTTAGCGGCGGCTAGGGAAATTGTATCGTCTAGTGAGCTTATCAGTCAGTTAAGAGATGAGAATTTTTTCCCCTTAGCTGATTTATTTGAAGGGCTTCCAGACGAGCAGAAAGGGGTTTCTATTTTAGAAAAACTGGCCAAAGAAAACAATCCCCATGCCGCTTATTTCCTGGGTGTTTTTTATGCCACCTATAAAAACTTAGAAGGGGATCAGGAAAAAAGCATTCAGGGCCAAGGATGGCATTATTTGATGAAGGCGGCATCATTGAAGTGTGCGGATTCTATTCGGATTTGTAATGAAGTATTGGGTGTGTCGCCAGAGGAAGGTTGGGCCAATAATTGCAAAATGTGGTGTGGTTGGGCGCCCCGAGGTGTATCTAGGGTGGCCTGTGGATCTGATATATCGCAGAACTGGTGGCAATGTGGATTGGGTCTTTGTGGATATGCAACGCGGTGGAGTGCCGATCGTTTGTTTTTAAATATTTTTGGGGTATCCAGAGTCACCTTGCGCCATTTGCTGATGGTGGCAAGCAGTACGGGCATGTTGTTGCAGTTGTTAGAAGAACAAGGATTCATTGATATTTTTCCAGAAGGGCAAACAGCCCCCGGATGGTTGGGGGCGGTGGGGGCCATCATTGCTTATTTAGATTCAGCAAAAAAACGATAAGTTTCCCTATACGCCTTTGCGAGAATTTGATAAAACTAGCTCTTTAGAACATAAAGATAAAAAATCTAAAGGAGCCCCCATGTATATATCTTTTAAGCCATCTAAGTTTCCAACAGCTGGTACGGTGTGTGTGCCTGTTTTTGAGGGGAACAAATTATCGGGACCTGCCCAATTGATAAATGAAAAAATGGGAGGTGCCGTGGCGCGTGCGTTAAAAAACGCCCATTTTGATGGCAAAAAAGGCGAGGTTTTGGGACTTTCTTCGCCCGCTGGGTTATCCCTGGATCGGGTGATCTTGTTTGGTGCGGGAAAAAGTGAAGATTTAAAATTCCAGGATGCCATTGAAATAGGGGCCTCGTTGGTGGGATATTTTCGCCAGGTGCCCGATAAGGAAGCCTTGATTATGATGGAGGGTGTGGAGAATGAGACCCTGGATAATGCGAAATTATCGGCTGGGATAGCCAGCGGCTTCTTGCTGAGAGGTTATGATTTTCACAAATATCGTACCCAATTGAAACCCCACCAAAAGCTGCATCTTGAAAATATTTCTTTTTCAGTAGATTCACCCAAAAATGCGGAAGCTGCCTTTAAAATAGAAGAAAAGGTGGTGGAAGGGGTGTTGTTTGCGCGCGACTTGATGTGTGAACCCCCGAATATATTAAACCCTGAAACCTATGCCAAAGAATTGAAAAACCTTTCCAAATTGGGACTTAAGGTGGAAGTTTTAGGCCGCAAAGATATGGAAAAAATGGGCATGAATGCCTTGTTGGGCGTGGCCCAGGGCAGTGCCAAAGAGCCCCAAATGGTGATTATGCATTGGAAGGGGGGACAGGCGAATGAGGCTCCTTTAGCGTTCGTGGGGAAGGGCGTGACTTTTGATACGGGGGGTATTTCTATTAAGCCCAGTGCCAAAATGGATGAAATGAAAATGGATATGGGCGGATCGGCGGCCGTGTGTGGCTTGATGTATGCCCTGGCTGCGCGGAACGCCAAAGTGAATGCGGTGGGAATTGTGGGCTTGGTGGAAAATATGCCGGATGGAAATGCCCAACGTCCGGGCGATATTGTGACATCCATGTCGGGTCAGACCATTGAAATATTAAATACGGATGCGGAAGGTCGGTTGGTTTTGGCCGATGCCTTGTGGTACACCCAGGAAACCTTTAATCCCAAGTTAATTATTGACCTGGCCACGTTGACAGGGGCCATTTGTGTTTCGCTGGGCAGTAAATACGCCGGATTATTTTCCAATGATGAAGGCTTGGTTCATAAGTTGCGCCAGGCCGGTGAAGAAACCCGGGAACATGTATGGCAAATGCCTTTGGATGACCGATATGACAAAGATATTAATTCATCAATCGCTGATATGAAAAACATTGGTGATAATGGCGCTGGCAGTATTACGGCCGCCCAGTTTTTACAGCGCTTTGTAAACAAAAAACCGTGGGCCCATTTGGATATTGCCGGAACGGCCTGGACCAGTGAATCCCATGCTTTGGCCGGGCGATATCCTATAGGCTTTGGTGTACGTTTGTTGAATGCGTTTGTTCATAAATTTTATGAAAGCAAATAAAAGATGCAGGTGAGGTTTTATCAGTTAAGCGCAGCGCCTTTGGCTAAGGTGCTGCCGAAGTTGCTGGAAAAGATTTATGAACAGCGGCAACGCATCTTATTGTTGTGCGCCAATGAAGAAGAAGTGAAAAGCTTTAATGACGGATTGTGGACTTATAATCCAGGCAGTTTCCTGCCCCATGGAACCTCGAAAGAGGGGTCGCCAGAACGGCAACCTATTTGGCTGTCTTCTAAAGTCGAGCCCTTGAATGGCGCCACCATTTGTGTATCCACCGAGCCCAAACCATTGGAAGAGTTAGAAAGATTTGAAACCATTGTGTATCTTTTTGAGGCCTCCAGAAATGCTGGATTTATTAAATTATGGACTGACTGCCAGAATAAAAAGATAGATAGCTGTTTTTGGGGACAAGGATCCCAGGGGGAGTGGGTGAAGAAAGCGGCAGCAGAAATCGGATAACCGGATATGTGTTGCCCAAAAGCCGCGATCTTTTTTTTGAAGATAAAAGGGTTGACGGGGTATCAAGGGTCATGAGATATTTTGATATACGAATGACAAAGATTCTTAACGGAGGAGTTTCAATGAAAAAATCTTTATTAACAGTTCTAAGTTTAGTTCTGGCTTCAGTGGCTTTTGATTCATCGGCTAAGTCTAATGGAATGAGTGCGGCTCAACAAGAGTCTTGCCGCCAAGCTTGTCTGGCCAAAGGAGATAAGTGGGATCCCACTTCTGCTGCTAGCGGCAAAGGATGCACCTGTGTAACCAGTGAAGGGGATAGTTATACCATTACTGATCCCGAGCTTGGTCAAAAAAATCTTGATAACAAGTTGGTCAAGTAAGCCTTTTGCCCTTTGGAGGGTAATGCAATGTAAAAAAGCAGGGGAATCTCCTGCTTTTTTCTTTAGAAGGGCATCATGGATCATAAAGTTGGGCACCGGGCAGGATTGGGGAACAAAAAGCCTTGAATAACCCCTGGAATATCTATAAAAAAGAAATAATAGTTTATTTCTTAATTAAGGATTCATAAATGACTACACTTTTACTTATTATCCTAGCTTTGGTAACCTTGGCCATGATTGGCTGTATATTATTGCAACAAAGCGAAGGCGGAGGTTTAACAGCGGGCGGCCCTTCCATGGGGGGCATGATGTCGGCCCGGGGTGCCAAGAACCTGTTGACACGGATCACGGGCATTTTGGCCACTGTTTTTATGTCCCTTTGCATTCTGTTGGCGATTATCAGCGGTGCTGGCCGTAAAAGTGCGGAAATTTCGGCTTTGGATGAAGTGGCACAGCAGGCCCCCATTGCCCCCAGCGCCCCCATTAGTCAATAATTTAAAGGGGCTTTTCTTTTGATAAAAAAGAAAAGGAAATAAGTGACATACTATATTTTTGTAACCGGCGGTGTTCTTTCTTCTTTGGGGAAAGGAATTGCGGCCTCCTCAATTGGTGCTCTTTTACAGGCTCATGGTTACAAAGTACGTCTTCGAAAAATGGATCCTTATTTAAATGTGGATCCTGGCACCATGAATCCTTTTCAGCACGGAGAAGTTTTTGTTACCAATGATGGGGCGGAAACGGATATGGACTTAGGCCATTATGAACGCTTTACGGGGGTGGATGCCCAGCGGTCTGACACCATCACCACGGGCCAGATTTATTGGGATGTGATCGAACGTGAACGCCGGGGGGACTATCTAGGGGGAACGGTGCAGGTGATCCCCCATGTGACCAACCGAATTAAAGAATTTATTGGGACCCACGAAAAAGATTTGGATTTTTTAATTATCGAGGTGGGTGGCACGGTGGGCGACATCGAAAGCCTTCCGTTTATCGAAGCCTTAAGACAGTTTTCTAATCAGATAGGGCGTAAGATATCCCTATTTGTGCATCTGACCCTTTTACCCTATATTTCCACCACGGGGGAGTTGAAAACGAAACCCACCCAACATTCTATAAAAGAGCTTCTAAGTTATGGTATCCAGCCTGATATTTTGCTATGCCGTAGTGAAAAAATCATGTCGGAAGAAGAGCGGAAAAAGTTGTCTCTGTTCTGCAACTTGCCGGAAGAGCGCGTATTATCAGCCTTGGATGTGGAAAGTATTTATCAGGTGCCCTTGATGCTTCATAATCAACACCTGGATCGCCAAATTATCACCTATTTTGGATTGCCTTATAAATCGAGCCCCAATTTAAAAAATTGGAAGCATTTTGTAGAGCACCACAATCACCCCAAACATAAAACCAATATTGGTATTATCGGGAAATATGTATCATTGCCCGATGCTTATAAATCCATTCAAGAAGCCCTAATTCATGCGGGCATTTCCCATAATACTCATGTGGATATTCATTGGATTGATGCGGATAGGCTGACTTCCAAAACCTACAAATCAGCCCTATCTGAGGTGGATGGTATTTTGGTTCCAGGCGGATTTGGATCTCGGGGGGTAGAAGGTAAAATGTTGGCAGCCCAGTATGCCCGGGAAAATAAAATTCCTTTCTTAGGAATTTGTTTTGGGTTGCAATTAGCATTGATTGAAATTGCCCGTCATGAGGCGGGTCTGAAGGATGCGGGATCCACCGAACTTGGGAATCCCAAAGATCCTTTGGTATGCCTGATGAGCGAATGGGAAAAGGGCGGTCAGATCGAAAGGCGGAGCGAGACCACAGACAAAGGGGGAACCATGCGTTTGGGTAACTATCCCTGTTACGTGGAAGAAGATACAAAGGCCTATGCTAGTTATAAAACAAACCTTATCAATGAACGCCATCGCCACAGATACGAAGTAAATATTGCGTATAAGGAAGCCTTAGAGAAAGCGGGAGTGATTTTTTCAGGAATGTCACCCGATGGTAAGCTGCCTGAAATTATAGAGCTGAAGGATCACCCTTGGTTTTTGGCCGTACAATTCCATCCCGAATTGAAATCGCGGCCCTTTGCGCCCCATCCTTTGTTTGTTTCGTTTGTAAAAGCATCGTTAAAAGGAAAGAAATAATTATGACGGTTGTAAAACATGTATCGGTGGGGTCGGTCAGAATCGGAAATGACTTACCTTTTGTGTTGTTGGCGGGTCCTTGCCAAATGGAAAGCGAAGCCCATGCTTTTGAAATGGCCCATGCTTTGGTGGAATTGTGCCAGGATCTGAAAATTCCTTTTGTGTATAAAACATCCTTTGATAAAGCGAATCGTACCAGTATTAGCGGCGAGCGAGGAATTGGGTTTGAAAAGGCCATGCCTGTTTTTGAAAAAATTCGCACAAAATTTGGATGCCCCGTGATTACGGATGTTCATACGGAAGAACAATGTGGGGCCGTGGCACCCTATGTGGATATTCTTCAAATCCCCGCCTATTTGTGTCGTCAAACCGATTTATTATTGGCAGCGGGTCGGACAGGGCGTGCGATTAATGTGAAAAAAGGACAGTTTCTGGCCCCCTGGGATGCCGCGAATATTGCCAAAAAAATTGAATCCATGGGCAATGAAAAGATTTTATTGTGCGAGCGCGGTGTCACCTTTGGATATAACCGATTGGTGGTGGATATGCGCAGCTTTCCCATCATGGCGCAAACAGGATATCCTGTGGTATTTGATGCCACCCATTCGGTGCAAGAGCCGGGCGGGCAAGGGGCTAAAAGTGGAGGCCAGCGAGAATTTGCCCCTATTTTGGCCCGGGGTGCTGCGGCCATTGGTGTGGCAGCGTTCTTCATGGAAACCCATCAGGATCCGGACCGGGCCCCCAGTGATGGGCCCAACATGATTTATTTAAAGGATATGCGTCGGGTTTTAGTTGAATTAAAAGAACTAGATACATTTGCCAAAAAGAACCCTGTTCAGTTGTAGGAGAACATGATGAGTTCCATTATCGATATTATCGGCCGTCAAATTTTTGATAGTCGGGGAAACCCCACCGTTGAAGTGGAAGCTTATTTGGAAAGTGGGGCCTGGGGCCGGGCCTCTGTACCTTCGGGGGCTTCAACGGGGAGTCATGAAGCCGTGGAATTAAGGGACGGGGAAGAGGCGTTTGCTGGGAAAGGTGTTTTTAAGGCTGTAGATCATGTGAATGATGAAATTTTTCAGGCCTTAAGGGGGCTGGATGGTATTGATCAGATGGTTGTGGATCGTACCCTATGTGAGCTGGATGGAACTTTTAATAAAAATAGGTTGGGCGCGAATGCCATTTTGGGCGCCAGTTTGGCAGTGGCCCGTGCAGCGGCCCAGCACATGGAACTACCCTTATACCGCTATTTAGGCGGACCCCACGTGCGCGTTTTGCCCGTACCTTTGATGAATGTGATCAATGGGGGTGCCCATGGGGATAATAACCTAGATATTCAGGAATTTATGATCGTGCCGGTGGGGGGGCAAACCTTTCAACAGGCCTTGCAAATGGGGGCAGAAGTTTTTTATGCCCTGAAGGGGCTGTTAAAAGAAAAGGGTCTGAACACTAATGTGGGGGACGAGGGCGGCTTTGCGCCTGACTTGAAATCTAACCGTGAAGCGCTGGACATTTTAATGCATGCCATTCAGTTAGCTGGATTTAAGCCCGGGCATGATGTGGCTTTGGGGTTAGATGTGGCAGCTACCGAATTTTATAAAAATGGACGCTATCATTTTAAAGGTGAAAACAAGAGTTTTACAGCCGCAGAATTAACAGAGTATTATGCGGATTTGGTGGGGAATTACCCCATTGTCTCCATTGAAGATGGTATGGCTGAAGACGATTGGGACGGATGGTGTCATCTGACCAAACGTTTGGGGGACCAGGTCCAGCTGGTGGGTGATGACCTGTTCGTAACTTCAGAAAAAAGATTGGAAAAGGGGATTGAAATGGGGGCCGCCAATTCGATTTTGATTAAATTGAATCAGGTGGGGACCTTGTCGGAAACAATTGCCACGGTGGAAGCCGCCCACCGCCACTCGTTGACGGCCATTATCTCGCACCGGTCGGGCGAAACAGAAGATACCTTTATCGCCGATTTAGCGGTGGCTTTGGGAACCGGTCAAATCAAGACGGGCTCGTTGTCACGCACCGATCGGGTTGCAAAATACAATCAATTGCTTCGCATAGAAGAAGAATTGGGCGATAATGGTCATTATTTAGGGAAACAAGCATTTCCAAGAACTTATAAATAGCGTAAGGTAATCCTTATGAACCGACAATATCGTTATTATTTTAAAAAGTTTTTCTTGCCTGGATTTTCCTTAATTCTTTTTATTTATTTTTTCGTGCACATTTTAAGCGGTGCCCATGGATGGTTTTCGTGGAGATCTTTAGAACGCGAGCTGGAAGAAAGCCGCAAGGTTCTGGAAGTTCTGGAAGATGAAGAACAAAGACTGCAAAACAAAGTAAAACGCATGCGTCCTGAAAGCTTGGATCAAGATTTGTTGGATGAGAAAGCCCGTGAAATGCTGAATGTTGCAGACGAAAAAGACATGGTAGTTGTGGAAGACGTTCTTTAGCCCCCCTGCAGGAGATAGAAATAATGTTAAAAATTCTTATTCTTATGATTGCCACTCTTATGCTAGGACAAGGTCAAGCTCAGAGCTCTGAAAAAAATTCCTTAGCTATTCAGAAGTATTTTGGGCAAGTGCCATGCCATGGGCAAGGAACGGTTTATAAATTTGTAATTCCGGCCTATGACATTGGTTTGTGGGTGAAGGAAGGCCAATCTTGGAGCTATGATCAACCCTTTGCCTTGGAAGTAAAGGCCAGATGGAATGTGGATAAGAAAGAAATGCTGGACAGTACCCTTGAGGTTATGAAAAGAAATACGGTTCTAACCTTGGCCCAAGAAAAGGAATATACAGATTTTTTGCACTCCTTCTATCCGGATCTTAAGGAAAAGGATCTGGTGACGGTTGTATTTATCCCACAACAAAAAATATTATTTTACCACAACAATAAGCTTCTAAAAGAATCGACGAATATGACGTTCGCCCGGGCGTTTTGCGATATTTGGTTATCTCCGAAAACAAAATATGACAGTGCACGTCGCGCCATGCTGGGATTAGATTAATAATTCCTTAAATAAAACAATGAATTGTTTAAAACATTTATTGTTTTCATAGTATAAATAAAATATAAAAATATCATTATTAAAAATTTCGAGATGGAAATTAAAAAATGACGTTAGATCAATTGAAGACTTTCTATATAGTCGCGAATGCCGGAAGTTTTACCAGTGCGGCTCTTGAACTAAATATGGATCAATCTAACGTCAGCCGAAAAATTATTTCCATGGAAACCCGTCTGCGTACCAAGCTGTTCACGCGCAAAGCTCGTGGGTTGATATTAACCCCCGAAGGACAAGCCCTGTTAGAAGAAACCAAAGAAATCCTGAATCGTATCGAGGGCATGAAGAACATCGTAAAAAATGTTCACAGTGAAGCCCGGGGCCTGTTAAACGTTAGCGTGTTTGATAGTTTTTATGACCATTTTTTATTACCCCATGTGCATGATTTTTTAAATAAATATCCAGAAATACATCTGAATATTAATAAAATTGACGGGGGTAGCATATCAGATCTGGAATCCAGTGATATGATGGTGGCCATACGGCCTTATATGCCCAGTGCGTCGAATATGGTTCAAGAATTTTTGACCCGTTTGCATATCAAACTATATGCAAGTCCTGATTATTTAAAAGAATTTGGTACCCCAAAGCGTTTAGAAGATTTGTCCCATCATCAGTTACTGGCCTATGGACCCAAAAATGAAATATTTTCCATTGTGAACTGGCACTTGTTTGCCGGTATTTCAGGCAATCCCAGGGAACCCTATATTCAAACGAGCTGCTTTAAAACCCGACTGAGTTTGGCTGAAAAGGGTTATGGGATTGCGGCGCTTTCGGCTGAAATGTTGGGGGATAATTCAAAGTTGGTACAGGTTCTTCGCGAACATGAGGGAGGTGTGGTTGACTTCTTTTATCTTTATCCTACGTTGCACAAAAATGCTATTCCTGTTAAACGCTTAGGTGAGTTCGTTCACTCCCTTTTTAGATAGAAAGAGAACCTAATGTTTACAAAATTATTATTCGCTGTTTTTATTTCTGCTAGCCTTTTTCTTGGTGCCCAGGCCGGACAGGATACGAAAAAGACTCATGGGATTGCTATGCATGGGCAGCCTAAGTATTCTGCTGGTTTCAAGAATTATGACTTTGTGAAGCCTAATGCCCCTAAAAAGGGTAGGGTTGTTTTGGGCGAAGTGGGATCTTTCGACAGTTTGAATCCCTGGATTTTAAAAGGGGTTGCGGCCAAGCGAATTCCCTTGACACGAACAACCCTCTTGGGGCGTTCCCCTGAAGAGCCGTTTACTTTGTATGGCGTTGTGGCAGAAAGCTTGGAATACCCCGAAAACCGGGCTTGGGTTATTTTTAATTTAAGGGCCTCAGCCAAATGGGAAAATGGAAAACCTATTACAGCGGATGATATCATTTTTAGTTATGAAACATGGTTGGAACAAGGGCAGCCCTTTATGAAGACCTTTTATAAAAAGGTCCAAAAAGTAGAAAAACTTTCTAATCAACGGGTCAAGTTTACATTTGATCCTGAAAAAGCGGATCGGGAAGTTCCCTTGATTATGGGAATGATGCCCTTATTGCCCAAGGAAGTATATAAA
>JBKCVN010000027.1:0-28356 GCA_046317875.1 Alphaproteobacteria bacterium
CTATAAATATATGAAAATACTAAAGATATATTTACCTAATTTTGATCGTTGACTAAGTTGCGCTTCAGAAGAAACGATTCCTTCTGCCTGCAACGCAGCCCATTTTTCTTCCAAAGCAGCCTCGGCCCCCTGGGGGTCTGGGCAATGATAAGGCAGACTGTAAGACAATACTGCTAAAAAACTTAATCCATAGAATTTCTTTTAAAAATCAACAGGTCACAGAAATAAAAACTTCTATAGGATTAATAAATAGGCTGCTGTTTCAGGAAAAAGATGGTTTACAAAGCCCGACGCATAGTTGCGGCCACAGGGTCTTCTTCATCATGGGTTCGGGATTTAAAATCCACCCGATTGGAAGATGCGCGGCATAACCCCTTCAGATCATCAAAACTTTGTACCAACCCTGCCAAATCATCCATGGGCACGAATATTTTTTTGCACATGCTGGGCTTGGTTTGGCACGCATCCGATAATTGCATAACAATTTTTAATTCATGATAGGCCACCACCCATTCGGTACGTTTGACCAAGCGCTCCATAATAAGCGAAACACTGTCCGTGCCTTCGGGCAAGGATTGTCCGGTCAACACTTTTTTCAACAAAATCACATCATTCAACACCACTAAAAGGCGCTGACGCAGTTTTTTCATCCCCTTCATCACCTGGGGGTGCCCCGATTCTAATGTTTCAGCCATTTTTAACAAGGTGCGGAAGGATGAAAAGAATTGGGATAAATTCAACGATCCCAGATGATGTTCAATGCGCATCATAGGAGTCGCCACCGCAGGCGTACCAAATACGGGGTGATGATGGCAAAATTGCCTTAAATGATCCCTAAACTGGGCCCGTGATTCCTCACTCGGAGGAAGGTCCATAGGCAACTGGGCCCCATACTGGGGGTCCAACCTTTTGTGAATTTCCGTCATCAGCAACATTTTTAATTGGGGGTCATAAGGGGTGCGGTATCTGGATTTCTTATTATCCCGATCCCGGTTAAATTGGTTCCACAAGGCAGATCCCTTCTGCTGCAGGGCCTCCAACCCCGCCGTCAAACACCCCGTATAGGTTCGCTCTTTCAACAAAGCATAGGTCAATCGTTGCAAATCATCCCCACAGGCCCCCGACCGATATTTGATTTGTTCAATGGGTCTAAAGGGCAAATAAAAAGCCTGGGCCTGCATGGTGGCTAAAAACGTGCAAAATAAAAAGGTATACCGCATAAAATTCCCCTGTTCATATTATTCTACCCCACCTTTTTTGCAAAGAAAAGTGTTAAATGCCCCCACGTTTCCTCTGCCCAGCCCCAGGACCATACGTATGTATTTATGCCATGAAATATATTGATTATTGAAATTTATTCTCTAGAATCAAGGCCAGATATGCCCAACCGGTGTGAAGGATTAAATGAAAACAGATTTATGCAAAATGGCCATCCTTATGACCACACTAATCCCCATGGGGATCACGCACTCCGCACCCCAGCCAGAGGATCTACCCCCTACGCCCCCCGTTATCTTATTGAACCCCAATCCCTTTATCATGGCCCATATCACCACCCTGGAAACCCAGATCAGGGCTTCCGAACATCAGCGGAAGATTATTTGTCGCAAAATGCGCCGAATACAAATCATCCTCAGTCCCAACACAACACCCCTGGTCTTCACCCCTTTCGACCCTGGTTTTCCTCATGCAAATACCATTCCCAAGCTTCAAAGCATTCTAGCCTCTAGCACCCAAAACCTAAAACGGGAACAACTGGCCTATAACCAGTTGGTTGCGTGCTTTACTCGGCTTATATCGCACGGCCCCCTTCCCGATCCCACGCAGCCCTAACCCCCTAAATCACCCAGGCCCGGGGGGCATCGGGGGAATCCTCGGATAGGGCTAAATCCGTCAGGGCCCACACCAGGGCATCCAGGCGGTCGGGCGAGGCTTCCGTGCGTTCACCGGTAAAGCGGCACATCTGGTCCTCCAGCTTTTGGAAACATTGGCGGTGAAATACCCGCTTCTTTTCGTATAGTGCCGCGATGGGTTCGGCCCGCACCAGCTTGCCCCGGGTGGCCCGCACCCCCCGGTAACTCAGCCGTCTGTCCACCATCCGCAGGGTGACTTCCACCAAATCACCCCCTTGGTTCACCTCGGCCACCACCCGATCGGCCTTATAGTAATCATAGGCTTCCACCACCTTCTCGGCCCATTCGGTGGGCCTGTATCGACCGCTCAGGTCATCCAGCACGTAAAAATTATGATCCACGCCCAGACCCGCCACAATAATCCCCGTTTCATCACTGTTCTCGTGGTGCGTGATGGCGGGGTCCACCCCAATCACCACCCGTTTTAATCGATTGTGTAACTCTTTTTCTAACATTTTCTCTCCTTTGTAATTTCTCATAAAAAAAGCCCCCAGAAAGAGGGGCTTCATTCTTGCTTATAAATTTCAAATTTATTAATCCAGCGTTTGCTGCTTGTACGTGTGCCAGGTATATACCGCGTGTTCATAGGCCCCATTCAGGTTTTCTTTGGCTCTTTTTAACTCTTTAGTCAGTTGGTACAACGAAGGCTCGGGATTACCCGATTTTTCATTCCATTGGTGTTCTAGGCCCACAATAGTCTTAATCTGTTGGTGAATTTCTTGCTCCCACCAATTCATTTTTTGGCCGTGATCCAAGTCTGCCGCCGGCAGCCCCCTTTCCAGTCTTTTTTCTTCCCACGGGCTGGGTGGGGTATGGGGCAGGCCCGCCACCCATTCGTGAATCACATGGGATTTTTTACCATATTCATGCTGGGCCCCTTTCAAACATTTGTATAAAACGCTGCCATCTGTTTGTTTTTTAATGGAATCCTTATAGGCATCCAACGTGGCCCACATATCATCAATCCCCCCGTTGGGCTCTAAGAAAGCATTCATATCCTGGTGAAAGAAGCCCACAAAAGCATCACGGTAAAAACTCAACCTCAACTGCACCGCTGGCCAAAGGCGCAACTCTTCTAACTCTGCTAATTGCTCTATCTTCTGGGCCTCCACCTCGTTGGCTCCCGATTCTTCCAGATGCTGTACTAATTCTTTTTTGGCTCTATAGGCGCAAACAAAATCCCAGCGAGCGGTCGCAATCTCGTTTCCCTCCAGGGGGATAAACTGGCCAATAAAATCGTCTTGGGGCACCCCCTCGGTCATCAATCTATAGGCCACCCCATCGTTCTTCTTCCGAAAGGCATTTCGCTTCGATTCAGACCCCAAAACTAGCCCCAGCTCTCCAAAGGGTTCCATGGCCTCTCGCCGCATCTCCATGATGGGCTCCATCAGTGACATCATGTTATTCCAATGGTTCGGCAACAGTTCTTTGGGGAACACAACCATACCCACCACACCGGCAAACAAGTTACACGACGCAGCGGTGGGGAACCGTTCCTCCAACCAGAGTCTTTGCAAAGTCTTCAGTGCAGGTAGGTTTTCGACAGTCCGAAGCACTTTCTTTTCCCCGATGTATGCCTCTTTCAACAGGTCCCAGCCTGCCCGCATCAACGTTTCTTCCTCTTGTATTTTTTGTATAAATAAGGTGGGTGGGGGTGATGTTTCGGTTACATCGGTTGTCGGCACAGCCCAAGCCCCCAGGCCCACAAACCATAAGGTTCCACATATAATGAAAGATAGAATAGCCACAGGAAAGCCCCCTTGTTATTTATTGTAATTATTCCCAGTATAGCATCACTTCGGCATAAAACAAATCAGACAAAGAAACCAACAATTAAAACAAATCAGTTTACATAGGTATTTATGATCATGTTAAAAGTGTTCTCTTGGGACCTTCTGCACTTCCAGACCTTTTTTTCAGTCGGGGGAATTCCTGTTAAGAATGAAGGGGTGCATCAGAAAAGACGAGTGCTAAATATCGACGCCTTCAATGATAAATCGCTGATTATACTCATGGGCCAATTGGTGAATTTCTATTTTTAAATCATTAATTTTTTCACAAACAGATCTCAAAATCACTGACAAATTTTCCAACTCCAAATCTTTTTCAACGACATTAGGCAAATCATTGGCGTCTTGTATTTTGACTTCCAAATCATGTATCCGGTGTGCAACCCTAGCCATTTCCTCTTGTTTACTTCGAAGGTCCGCCATCACTTGGCCGGGCCCCCGATACACTGCATTTTGTGGGTTAATGTGCCCATGCACTGCCAGATTTTCACCATTATTGGCATCATCATTATTATGGGCCCACACAAATCCTGTGGTGGCTAAAATCGCTATTCCTACAGATACAAACCAGGTCATGATCTATTTTCCTTAACAAATGAACTCTACCCTTCTGATATGGTAATAAATTCATTTATTTCAATGCATTAAGGAAAAAATATTTGTCCGTCTTATGGAAAAAAGGAAAATCCCAAACCACTGGCCCCCCGCATGTGCGAGGGTGACAAGGGTGTGTGTTGTCATTCCCGCCTCCTCCCCCTGTCATTCCCGCGAAGGCGGGAATCCACATTCTTTTTGTTGCCTATCCCGCATGACCACCCCAGCGGCCCGCATCCCTGGACCCCCGTCTTCGCGGGGGTAACCATTTTTTTAATTAAAAGCAGGGCACCACACGGGGCAACCCATAAACTATTAAATCGCGGCTCCACAGGGCCCCGGGGCGATCCAGCAGCAGTTCGGCATGAATTTCTTGGGCGCCCAGTCGTGTGCCTTCATAGGCTTTTAGAATCTGGTTAATAAACAGCGGTGCCAGGTTATCGGCATTTTCATAGGTACTGCCCCGAGTCAGGTGGGTGGTGGAGTCCTCGATCAACTTCTCTAATAATGCCAAAGGCCGGGGCGTGGTGGTGACAATCGCTTGGGGATGCTGGCCTAAACGCAGCCCAAACATCAGCTGATCCCACACCTGTTGGGCATTACGGAACTTGGCCAGCTCATCAACCCACGCCCCATCGCATTGACCTCCCCGTAATTTATCATAGTTCTCGGCGGTATAGATCATGGCCTTGGCTCCACAGGGCCATATAAGTTCACCCTTACAAATGGTGTATTGGGGACGCTCTTCGGGGGGGCTGATGGTTAAAATACCACTTTCACCCTCGATCATCACGCGGCGGGCTTCATCTTCAGTTTCCGCCACCAGGCTAATGCATCGGCACTTTTGGGTGCGCACCCATTCCAAAATGGCTTCGGCCCCCGTGCGGGTTTTGCCAAAACCGCGGCCCGCCATAATCAACCACACCACCCAATCACCCTGGGGCAATCGTTGATTGGGCCGGGCCATCTGGGCCCAGGTTTTAAGATCGCCTTCCCCCTTGGGCCCCCGATAGTGAAATACTCTATGGGGCTTGTTCAGGTCGCCCCCTACCTTGGTAATTTCTTTTTTTAAATCCATTAAAATATATCCTATGTGTTAATAAAATCCTTGAACCCTTGGATGTTCTGCCGTACATGGAAGAAGCAAGGGTATCTGCCCTAAAATAAGTAAAGGAGAGTATGATGAATGTTTGGACATCCCATCTTGTGGGGATTTTTTTGTTATTTGTTTTCTACTTCCCTCCCACTGCGCGCCTCATGAAGAGGATGACTTTTATGCAGGCCGACGTCCCCTCACCTTTCCCCAAGTCGAGGAAAAATTATATAAAATTTCCTGCACTTTGCTGGATGGCCTGGACCCTGGCAAAAAAGAAGCGATTACATGAGCTTTATAGGCCACCCATCATTTCCTAGAGGCTCATTATGGTCATGAACAACTTTGGGACCAGCTTAATAAACTGAAGCATGCGAGCCAATATTATGAGGCGACTATTCCACTGATTGAAGGCAAAACGAATGCTCTTAAAAGGGTTTTAGAACAGCCCCTCACACGTCTTTACATGTCTGCTATCTCGGGGGTTATGAAAGACTGTGAAATGGGTTCTATTCATCTCATCCTAGACCAGGTCCAAGACAGTCTTCACATCCCTCCCTCTGAAACATGTCACGATCATCTCACGGCGTATCAAGAATGGCCCATTCCCCGTGGGTTAAAGTATCTCTGGATAATTGTATTCAAGCGATTCATTTAAGCCAACGGCTTACCCACCCAAAGCCCGCGGCAGAAAAATTTAATGATGTCAAAAAATGTCTCCAAAACCAGCGTTTTCGCCACAATCAAAACGCCCCCTTCAGGGCCTTTCAGATAGCCCTTGCTGAAGAAGTTCCCTCGCTAAAAATCACCCGTGTCCTTCAGGCCATGGGCCTCCCGCAGCGCCAAGATTGGGAACAAGAACACAGCCGTTGGGCCTTGATGGTCAAGGATCGTCTATTGCCTTTTTCCAGGGAAAATATCGCGAATCAAGAAATGAATTTTTTTTGCGGCCTTGGCTTATACAACCCAAGAAGAAACTGCATCATTGAAGGAATCCTCTCATGCCTATGCCCTCCAACTAGGAGATCAGGGCAAAGAGCTCAATCGTCACCTCAGGCTTTTTGAAAAGGCGCGCACGGCACATCATATGGCCACAGCCCCCTTCACGCACTTAGAATCTCTTGTTGAAAAACATAAGGATGAACCCTGTGTATGCGCCCATTTATTGATTTCTACTCTATCACCCTATTGTATGGAACCTTTGGATATGGGCAATGAAACCATTAAACGGTGGAAATAACGGGGCTTAAGTCATTCCCCCTTACCCGTCTATCATTCCCGCACAGGGGGCAATCCACCTTTCTTTCCCTTACCAACTTTTATCATCAGGCCATCTCCCCAGCACCCCATGCTCCGCCAGGGTGACAATGGGCGGAGAGGCCATTCTCGCTCAGCAGGGAATCCATCTTTTTGTTCCTGTATTATAAAAAAAACCATAGATATTATCATCTGGTCAGGGGCACATTTTTCAATACCTACAACAAGGATAGGCAAAAAGTGGCTCAAGGCAAAAATCAAAAGGAGGTTTCACAAAAAAAAGAAAAACCCTCGTACGAGGGAGGGCTCATAGTTGAATGTAACATATCAATAAAAAGAAAAGAGGACGAAATCTTTTTATTAAGCAGGTTCTTGGAACGTTTGACTTGCAGCACACTCGTCTGTAATTTCCCATGTTCCATCTTGGCCTACCTGGCCACCCTTATCTAGCTCGGGAGAATACAAAGCATAGTCTGCAGCATAAGACGAAATATTTAAAAAACATACTACAGCTAAAAGAATGTAGAGAGTGTGTTTTACCATGTTTAGACTCCTTAGTAATAATTTAAATTAATGTGACACTTTTTATCAAAAGAAACAAGCTTTTTCCCATTAGAAAAAAATTGCCATATGATACAAATGCTTAAAACATGTTCTGTCCTGGGCACACGCCCATTTTTTTCTGAAAATTTTTGCCGGGTTCTACGTTTTTCACATGCAACCCTATCCCCCCCCTTCTGCATTCCACAAGAAAACTTCCTATCGACGATCTCCTTTTGAAATGGCATAGCCCATGGCCCTATCCTGCGCTTTCAAGGCCAGGTAAAGGTCCACTTTATCCATCAAGCCCTCTGGCCCTTGGGCCTGCAACTCTAGCCGCAATTGGTTCAGGCGCTGACGGCAATTTTCTAATTCGATTTCCACGGGAACTCGCCCTCGCTCTTCTGCATCCTCGTCTGGCCTGATACGGGGCGCCCCTGCCCCCTGGGGCCCAGGCATATTCTCCGGCCCATGGGCCAAAGCTTCATTTTCCAGCTGAAGCATTTTTTTATGCTGGGCCAATAAATCCCCACACGTTTTTTGCAAATTTTCATGGGGGCCCACTAGGTCGGTCAGGCGTTTGTGGCTGGCCGCCACATGGCCTTGTATGTTCAGATGTTGCATCATATACCGGGCCCGCAAACTATGCCACATCAAGGGTTTGTTTTCCTTAGGCTCTTGGCCATTGGGCGCACCCCAGGCACCCGCCAATAGACCCATCCCGATCATCACAATGTTTTTATCTTCATGTATACATCCTATCTTCTGCCCCACCCTGGGGGTAAAGGACCATTATATTTACTCCCATAAAAAAAGCAGCCCTTCACGGCTGCTTTTCTTCGGATGATTAAAACTTATAAGCCTAGTCCCTTGCTTGATTTTCTCTGTCCTGCTGTTCCAGTGCTGCTTTCAGGTCTGCTATGAATATACTTCTTTCTTGTTCTGCCAGTTCGAGTCTTCTTTTCGTGTCACCTAATGTGAACGCAACGGTTCTCCAGGCCGTATTAATCACCATGTATTCATTTATCTTATCAAGAATATGATGCAATCCCTTGTTTTCTAGAGAAGCAAAAATATTATTAATTTTCTCTCTCTCATTAGCCATCCAAAGCATTCTTTTTGCTTTTGTTTCTTCATCAAATCTGTCGAGGCCTAACTTTTTGTCCCGGGCCTCCTCGGTAGCCAGTTCTCTTTTACAACACTTCAAAGCTTCAATCTGACCTATGGTGTTTTCATCATATACAGCACTTAAACGGGTTAATTCTTCTTCTGTTTCACGGCATTGCTTGAGAAGATCGATGCACTGGTTACTTACAGTATGTTGAGCATGAAGTGCTGTGCTATAGTTCTGCTCCACTCGGCGGGCACGTTCTAATACACGTTCTAATAAAGGATCCTCATGAAGATTATTATTATTTCCACCGGCATACCCAGCACACCCGAAAACCAAACCCAAAACCACGGGCATATATAAAAATTTGTTCATTTTATCCTTCTATAAAGTTAGTGCGCTTATCATGTAAGGATTAAAATTATAAAGAAAAAAACATTAATTTCAATTAACTTTTGCTGTATTGCAGGAGCGGTATTTCTATTTTGATAAAACTCTAAGGTATATTTTTCTTTTCTAATTTTGATCAGGGCTTTACGCAGGTGTTGTAAAGCATTCCACTCGGTGGCTAAAGTCTCATCCCCTCGCATGGCCTGCTGAAACTGTTCATGAAAGCTTTTTTGACGTTGTTTTAACTCTTGCAGGCAAAGGCCTGGATACGAGTTCACGATTTCCAATCGCGATAATTGACGAGAAAACACCGAACTTCTGCCGCTGGATATCTGGATATTTTGTCTTCGGAACAGGCTTTCATTTCTCCTACCACGGCCATCATCAAGCCCCACAGCACTGCTAAAACCATTATTGTATTTCCTCCGTTTGGTATATATGTTCATACTAAAATGATATTATTGACAATAAATTATTGTTTTTATTGTGTTCTCATTATATTACTCTTGGGGGTTAGTGGCCCCTCTTGGTTAACACAGATATTAAGGATTATAAGGATGAGTTTCTATAAAACTTCTTTTCTTCTCGCTTTTTTCTTATCGGGCAGCCTGTATGCCGCCAGCAACATGCCTTCTTGTTGGGACGACCTCACAGAAATCAGCACCCGCCTGGCTGCCTCGCATTCTGGCCAATCGACCCCCCTCGATCCTGAAGCTCACGCTGAAGAATCAGCCCTATCTCCCCAAGCGCACCCTGTAACTGACCCTACACAGGCCCGTTCTACCGACTACTTCCAATTTCTGCCCGCAGAACTCATCCTTAAAATATTCCAAAAAATTCCTTGTCAAGATTTTCCTTTCATTTTAAACGTGGGCCTCACTTGTAAATTGTTTTATAGAATCTCGATGTGCCCCTCTAGAATGCTTTCCTTAAATCTTCGAAAGTCCGAAACTGGTTGTTATATCCATAAAGACAGCATCCTTGCCCAACAAACCCATTTACATAGATTCACATCAAACCAAAACATGAACCAAGAGGTCATTGACCTGCTCATCAATCAAAAGTCTCTCAGGATGCTTTACTTGAACAAATGTCCAAAAGTAGGGAAACTGTGGGCTCTTGATCCCCATTTTTTCTCTCGACAACCCCAATTAACCCACTTAAGTTTAATAGACTGTGGTTTACAAGCGCCTGAGCTGTTGACTACTTTAGCCGGTGACCCCAAGTCCCTCCCCAACCTCACACACCTGAATCTCAGCGGAAACTTTATCGGTGATAAAGGCGTCATCGCTTTGGCCAAAGCCCTACAACACCTCACCAAGCTTACCTGCCTGAATCTAGAACTGAACGATACAGGTGATGAAGGCGCCCACGCTTTGGCCAAAGCCATTTCTGCTCACTGCCCCAACCTTACAGACTTGGATCTAGGGTATAATCAGATCACTGATGAAGGCACCCGCGCTTTGGCCCAAGCCCTTTTTGCTGGCCGCCCCCCCAAATTCGCTAAACTAAGTCTGAGCGACAATCATATCCGCGATGAAGGCGCCCGCGCTTTGGCCCAAGCCCTACAATACCACACCAAGCTCACACGCCTGTATCTAAATGAGAATCGAATGGGTGATGAAGGCGCCCTAGCATTACAAGCATTACAAAAAGCGAATCCAACTTTAAATCTTGTAATCTAGTACAAACCTAAAAGCCCCCTTAAGCCTAAGATCCCTCAACGGTCTTGGGCTTCTTTGGGCCCATAATTATACCCATCAAAACCACAGCTAAATTTCTCCTGGGGGGGGCCTAAGTCGCACACCATCCCTGGGCCCCAGAATGCGTGTGGGAACATCCTGAAGTCCTATATTCCTTGCTGACATTCAACCAGGAGGAATTTATCTCTTATATTCCCCCAGAGAAAAAGGCAGTCTCACGGGACTGCCTTTTCAGACCAAGAACGTGTTCAATTAATCTAAAATCTTCTACAGATTATTTTTCGTTCATTGACCGAATGTAATCTTCATAAAAGAACTTGGCAGCAGTCACTTGTAAAGATTCCATAATAAGATGACCATAAAGAGGGTTTTTTTGATTTTCCTGATGTTGTTTTAATAAATTCTGCAATCTTTGTCTGCTTGCTTCACATTGGTCTTTCAATTCCTCAGAAGGGTTATCCCGTTGTTCTTTCAGCAAATAAAGATAATGGTTTTTTTCTGCCTTAATGCTATTTACCACATCTTCGTAAGGTTTTAAGTTATCGGTCGAAACTTCTAGAGTTGCATTCACTTCTTTCAGCTTTTCTTCTGCTTCTTCCAGAGACAAAGGGAATTCTTCTATAGGGGTCTGTTTCTTAACTTTATTCGACGGTGAGGGTGGAAAATCTGTGTCTGTGGTGTTCGCCGCAGACCATCCATTCAAGCCTAGGGCCAGGGTTCCCATCATCATCATAAATCCAGTTTTTTTCATTTTATTTCCTTTTTTAAATTTATTGAGCTCTCAACATATCGTTATTTTCATAAATATCAATCCATTATGAAAAATATTTGTCTTTCAGAAGCCAAAAATCCCAGATCATAAGGATTCTGATGTCTGTTTTTGCAACAGTACCCCTGTACTATATAAAATATTAAAGTTCCTTATCTTCTTAAAAGCCCTGCACCAAAACCCCCTATGGTTTCTTGAAAAACAAGGGTTGTTTTTTCGCCCAGAAATGGTACGGTAATGCCAATTAATTTCGGAGGATTTCATGCCCATACAACTGCCCCCCTTACCCTATGTAAACCAGGCACTTCAGCCCCACATTTCGGCCGAGACGTTGTCGTTCCACCATGGCAAGCATCACCAGGCCTATGTGACCAATCTCAACAACCTGATTGCCGGCACCGATCTGGAAGGAAAGGATCTGGAAACCATTATTCGTATTGCCTACGATAACCCCCGTCTGGTGGGTGTTTTCAACAATGCGGCCCAAGTTTGGAACCACACCTTTTTTTGGCACAGCATGTCGCCCACTGGGGGCAAAGAGCCCACCGGACGGTTGGCTAAAATGATTGAAAAATCCTTTGGCAGCGTGCCCCATTTCAAGGAAAAATTCAAAGAAGCGGCCACCACCCAATTCGGCAGTGGATGGGCGTGGTTGGTCCAAGAAGGCGACGATTTGAAAATCATTAAAACCGGCAATGCGGAAACACCCCTGACCAATCCGGCCCTCACCCCCCTTTTAACATGCGACGTGTGGGAACATGCCTATTACCTGGATTACCAAAACCGTCGGCCCGACTATGTGCAAACGTTCCTGGATCATCTGATCAATTGGGATTTTGCGGCCAAGAATTTAAAATAAAAAAACCAGGGTCAGGGGCGCATGCGGGGGCGCCCCCCCATATAAAAAAACCCCGGCCCTTCTTTAAAACCCTCAACAGGAGGTTTCAGTGTCCTATTCCCCCTATCCCATTACCATCATCGGCAGTGGCTTCACGGGCCCCCTTATGGCCCTGGCTTTGGGTCACGATTATGGCCCCCTCTTTCTGGTGGATCCAGCGCCCCTGGAACAGCAACTTGATACCCCCTCCGATGGGCGGGCTATTGCCATCACCCAGGCCTCGAAGGCCTTTTTTTCCCAGCTGGGGTTGTGGGAGTTGCTGGCCCACCATGCCGAACCCTTGATGAGGGTGATCACCCGTCAGGCCGCAGGTCCGCAGGTTCAGATCACTTCAGACCATTTGGATGGCCAACCTTTGGGCTATATGGTGGATGCCAAAATCCTAAAGGATACCCTGTTAACCCAGGCCCATAAGCAATCACATATCACGTGCCTAACGGATCAGATCACCCATTTGGATTCGGAATCCCCCTTCCAATCCACCCTAACGGTTCATTTGGCCAGCGGTCAAAGCCTGGGGTCCAGTTTGGTGATTGGGGCCGATGGGGCCCGGTCGCGGGTGCGGCAGGCGGCCAATTTGCGTCATTATGGCTGGTCCTATGATCAAACGGCCTTTGTTCGGGTGTATCAACATGATAATCCCCACCACGGTCAGGCGTACGAGACTTTTTTGCCCACGGGGCCCTTTGCCATTCTGCCCCTGCCCCACAACCGCAGTTCCATTGTGTGGGCCGTGCCTAACAGCCAGGCCCAGTCCTTGGGGCAGCTGTCCTCGGAAGCCTTCGACCAAGCGGCCTTTCCCCATATGGAGGCCTATACCAACCTCACCCCCCAATCCCCCGTGTGGCAGCGTCCCCTGCAGGGGCTGTGGGTGCCCTTTTTCACCAGCCACCGGTTGGCCTTGGTGGGGGATGCGGCCCATCAAATTCACCCCTTAGCGGGGCAAGGGTTTAACCTGGGCATTCAGGATGTGGCGGCGCTTGCCGAAACCCTGGCCGAAGGCGCCTTGTTGGGCCTGGATTTGGGCAGTCACACCCTGCTGAAACGGTACCAACAAAAACAACGCTGGCAACACTTGGCCTTTCTGGGCGCCACCCATGGGTTGGATCGCTTGTTTTCTAATGACAACGCCACACTAGACTGGGTGCGCCAAAAGGGGCTTCAGTGGGTGGAGAACACCCCGGCCCTGAAACGGTTTTTTGCTCACCAGGGCGCCGGCCTCAAGGAAACGGTCGTCCAACCGGGATAGGAAGCTTTATAAGAGGGTAAAAGTCGCCCAAAGGCCTCACCTGCACCTTCTGTCATTCCCGCGAAGGCAGGAATCCACCTTTATTTGCCCACCATATAGGCCACACCACCCCAGCGGCATCCCTCCCTGGACCCCCGCCTCCGCGAGGGTGACAATAGTGGGGGCCATATCGCAGCCACACCCCCGTCATTGCGCGAAGGACCAACGGTCCGACAAAGCAATCCACCTTATTCTTGCTATCACTCCCCTATCTCTCCCTTTGTCATTCCCGCGCAGGCGGGAATCCACCTTGTCTTTTTCCACTATTAATAAGCATTATCCCCCAGCCGTACACATTCCTGGACCCCCGCCTCCGCGAGGGTGACAATAGTGGGGGCCATATCGCAGCCACACCCCCGTCATTGCGCGAAGGACCAACGGTCCGACAAAGCAATCCACCTTATTCCCGCTATCACTGCCCTGTCCCTCCCTCTGTCATTCCCGCGAAGGCGGGAATCCATCCCCCCTTATCTTTTCCCGTCCCCCATCGCCCATAAAAAAACCCGGGGATTTGGGGCCCCCGGGTTTTTGAAGGTGATCCTAAAGGGATCTTAGAACTTGCGAGAAAGGCCCAATGTTACCCCCCACACGCGTGGAGAATACTTCAATTGCTTCATAACATTGTTTTCATTTATAGCTGTTTCTTGAGTCTTTTGATACATGGCATAGGACGCATCCACCTGGGTAGACCAGTTTTCGGTCAAATCCATCTTCAAACGCACACCTGGCTCGATACCCACCAGATGGGCCGTGTTGGTTCTGTAAAGAGCACCAGGTTGGTTAGGTGCAGCACCGCCAACCATCTGAGCCGGGTTACCATACAGTTTTGTTTCAAAACGACCATACACCAATCCCAACTTTCCATAGATGGTCACGCGGTCTGTCACGGGCGTGCCCACCAACCCTGCCAAACCGGCTTTCCATACCTGACGGGCTTTATAAGTACGGTCGTCTCCAAAACCATTCACATCAAAGCTTTGTTTTATTTTTTCAAAGCTGGTACCAAAAGATCCTTCAATGCCGTAAATCAGATTGGGGGTGCATACCGTTTCATGACCCGCAAAAAGGTTCACTTGCATACCGCCCTTGGCTTTTTTAATTTTGGGGAGAGTGGTTCCGCCTTGGTTATCTTCCATCTTTCCATTAATTTTCAGGTTGGCATAGCCGGCGTTTAACCCCACATAGGATCCTGTTTTTACGGCCAAACCAGATGCCGCCACGCCCAAAACGGTCATCATCACAACACTGTTAAACTTCATTTTTTTCTCCTTATTAAAAAAACATATAAATTCGCGCTTACTTTACTTAAATAACCATCTTAAGGTATATACACTTGTATCGTGTTCCAGCAATACCCGTGAATGCATGGCTTCTATGCACATACATGCATACTTTGCGTGGCACAAACCATTAGAAAATAATTATTTTTTTAAAATTGACGAATTTTGGGAACAGAAATTGAACTTAGGTGGGGCCACCTTTTCATGTGACCCCCCGCCTCCGCGAGGGTGATGGTGGGCGGGTGCATGCTGCCATCACACCCCCGTCATGGCGCGAATGATCAACGATCCGACAAATCAATCCACCTTGTTCCTGCTATCACTCCCCTTCCCCTGTCCCTCCTTTGTCACTCCCGCGGCCCTCTCTTGTCATTCCCGCGCAGGCGGGAATCCAGTCCTTACTTTTTCCACTATACACACCACCACCCCAGCGGCATCCCTCCCTGGACCCCCGCCTCCGCGAGGGTGACGGTGGTGGCAGGCGGCACATAGGGGTCTAAAAATCCTTATCTTTCCAGGCCTTGGCCCATTCTTCCTTGGCCTCTTGTTCTTCTTGCTCCAGAACATGGGCCGGGTCACCCGGAATCACATAGTGGCCCGCCACCCATTTATAGAGGTCCACCATTTTACATTTCTTTGAACAAAAGGGCCGGAAGGCGGCCATTGTTTCTTTATGACATAAGGGGCATTCCCCTTGTTTTTCTGTGCTTTGGTTCGGCGCCGATGGGGCGGTTTCTTCCGCTGGGCCCATCTGGTCCTTATTAATCAGTTTCATATTCCCCCTCAGTCATTCTTATTTCAGAATGCCGTTAGACTGCCCCCCTTGCCCTAAGGTCGGGCGTGGGTTGCGAAAATTTGCGCAGCTTGTCCCAGGGCTCGCACCCCGCGACCATGCCACAAATTTTGCTGATCACCATATCAGACTGGGGAAAAAATACAAGATGTATACAGGCACAGATGGTGTGTAAAAACACAACCCCTACGGCCGATCCAAGAATAACTTAGGTATTCAAAGGTAAAAAAGCCCGATACAAGCTTTTTTTATAACGATCTTGGGGATCGGTTACTTCGCGCGGAAGGTAATACGGCCCTTGGTCAGGTCATAGGGGGTCATTTCCACGGTGACCTTATCCCCCAACATCACGCGAATTTTGTGTTTGCGCATCCGCCCCGATGTATGGGCAATAATTTCATGACTGTTTTCCAACCGAACCCGAAACATAGCGTTGGGCAACAGTTCAAAAACTTCGCCTTCCATCTCAATTAAATCTTCTTTTGCCATTCTTTTCCTTAATTAAATAATGTTTTTATGCATACGATTTCCAGATTTACCCTATTTTGGGGGGAAAAAGAAGTCGAAAGATGAAAATCCCCCGGTTTTTATTAAAAAAAGAGTCATTTTTAAAAAATTCTTTTTTTTCAAATTGTTGAGGCCAACTCCCATCTATGCTTTTTTTTCATATCTTTTATGTAAAAAAGGGTTGCATAGTTACCCTGAACCCGCGTATATACATGATTTAAATAGATTTTTTATATTAAGACATCATTTAACGTTATATTTATTTAAGGAGACAACCATGAATTTAATCAGAACAACTGCCCTTTCCCTAGTATTGGCCCTGGGCCTTCATACGGCATACGCTGCGGGGGCAGACGCCGAATCCCCTGAAAACAAAGCCCACGCTCGGGTTCTTTCAACAATGCAGGACGAGATCAAAAGTCATGTTACGGATATTGTTAAGGGCAACGGCACTCCTATTTCTAAGCTAGAAGCATTAAAACTATTTTTGTCAGCTAACGAATTACCTTTCCCAGCTTCAACTCTTACTCAACAAAATGCTCTTCCTCTTATCCGGAATAGCAATATCGATAAACTGATGGGATTATTTGAGGAAGGCGGACTTCTAGAATCAATCATTACATCTACAGAAGACTTCAAGAGCAGAAAAACAGCCGCCCTTGAGGAAGAAAAGGCGAGAGCCGAGCTTGTAACCCTTAGGGGCCTAAAGGAAACCCTTCAGGGAGAAAGTGCGGCACAACAGGAACGCATTACCGGATTAGAAGCAGAATTAGCCACCACCCAGAAAGCTTTGCGCACCCAGCAGGACGCGAAAGCCCAAGAACCCAAAGCCGCCGGTGATGATGGGGCCGCAGACCTGGAAGCCCGCCAAAATCGGGTACTGAAGCACATGAAAAAGGAAGTGAGGCAGACCGTAAAAGAGATTATGGATGCTAGAAAACCCCTTGCCACTATATACCACTTATTAAGGACTCGCCTTCCTGCTCAGGGGTTACCTAAGGTACACGACGAAATATTCTATAATAATGTAAAGAGGTTTGTTCCTCTGATTGCCGATAGCAACCTGAACCATTTCATGGACCTTATGGAGACATTAGGGCTAAACGACCACATCACCAGTTCTTCTGCCTTTGCTGAGAGAGTAGCCAATGACGAACCCTTAGATATGGAAGAAATGCTTGCCAAGCTTGAGGCTGATTCTAAAACCCACGCAGACAAGCTTATGGCTCGTAATGGTGCAAGAATAAGAGCTGAAAAAGAAGCAGAATATTTAAGAGAACAATTAGCCACCGCCACCCAAAAACTTGCTGAAGCTGAAGAGACCCTTAAAAACAGTACCCAGAGGTGCAAAGCTGATATGGTTCGTGTAAATGCTGAAAATGCCGAGCTTGTAACCCTTAGGACACTAAAGGAAACCCTTCAGGGAGAAAGTGCGGCACAACAAGAACGTATTACCGCATTAGAAGCCGAATTGGCCACCGCCCAGGAAGCTTTGCGCATCCAGCAGGACGCGAAAGCCCAAGAGAACGACTCTGCCCTTTATTGGAGGGCGTTGTACCAGCAAGCCCTGACCCGCATCCAAGATTTGGAAGGGGCGTCCCCTTCGGAAACGGAAAGCACCACGTCGTCACAGGGAAGCTGGACTTTTATCACAGATCCGACTTTTCAGGACACCATTCAAGAAGCCCAGGAAAAAATCGCCTCTCTTCAACAGATGGTGAAGAAAACCCAAGCCGACCTTCAGGGCAAACTGAAAGAGGTTGAAGAAGAGCGCGATGAACAGGCCGACGAGGCCCAAAAGCTGTCCCAGGCCAATGAAATATTAAAAAAGGCGATTATAAAGGTTTTAGAGCGCCCATAAAATCCTCAGACCCTTCATGAGGCACACATCCCTGGACCCCCGCCTCCGCGGGGGTGACAGTGGTGGGGGCCGTGTCACAGTTACACTCCCGTCATTGCGCGGAGGGCCCACGGTCCGACAAAGCAATCCACCTTCCTTTCTTTTTGTCATTCCCGCAGAGGCGGGAATCCATCTTTCTTTTCCCACTATAGGTACCACCGACCCAGCGGCACACATCCCTGGACCGCCCCCTCCACGGGGGTGACAAGGGTGTGGTTGCCATCCCAGTCCCTCCTTTTGGCACACCCACCTCCTCCTTCGTCCTCCCGCGCCTCCTCTTGTCATTCCCCCATAGGCGGGAATCCCTCTTCCTGTTCTTCTCCACCACAGGCGCCACCATCCCAGCCACACACCTCCCTGGACCCCCACCTCCGCGGGGGTGACAATAATAAGGGTTTCTTTTTTCAGAATTCCCAAGGTTTTAATAGATTGATTTTACATGAATATTTTTTATCAATTTTAAAAAAAGATAAATTTTCAAATGGCACAGAATAACAATGTTATGTTTCTTTAATCATATCAGCCATGCGGCAAAAACCGTTGAATAAAAGTCATATATAGTGCTTATACACAACTAGTAAATTTTACTTAAATTATTATATTAATAAGGAGACAACCATGAATTTAATCAGAACAACCGCCCTTTCTCTGGTGTTGGCCCTGGGCCTTCATATGGCGCAGGCCGCACCATCCATCGAGGACGAAAGCCGTACAGAAGCGATGGAGAAAGCCAGATCTACTTTAAAAAATCAAATTGAAGACATCATTATTAATTCGACACATACCCCAACACTAAAATTCCAACATCTTCAAGCCCTATTAAATAAAAACGAATTAAGTAGTGCTGCTTTTTATTTGGATGCAAACAAACGAAGCGTAGGACAATGGATCCTCAACAAAAACACCGATGCCCTATTGGGTTATCTATATGAAAATGAACTGGATTTAATGATCCATTCCACTTCCATATTTGAGGAATTATATGCGAATATTTTTGCCAAAAAAACAGCCGCCGCTAAGGAAGAAAAGGCGAAAGCCTTTGGAGCCAAAGTTTTAGAAGGCGCAGGTGTTGCTGCCGGTGGTGCCACTTTGGATGAAGACGCAAAAGAAGCCCTTCAAAAACACTTTGAAACTCTAACAAAGGAAAAAGATGCTAAGATCGACGAGCTCGAAGAGGAAAAACGCACCAAAACCGAAACAATCGGTAAATTTGAACGCGATATGGAAACCGAACGTGCACGGGTCACCAAACTAGAACAGGAATTGGCCGAAGCCCGCACAACACATGACCTCGAATTGGAACAAAAAGAAAAAGAAATCACAGAGGTTGATACAGAACACAAAACCATTCAAAATGAGCAACGCACAAAAATTGCTGAATTGGAAGGTCAGATTAAAAAATTGGAAGACCAACTGACTGCCGCCAAAGCCGATGCAGGCGCCCCTGTGAAAGACGAGTTAGACGCTGTGAAAGATGCTCTCGACAAAGCCACTAAAGAGCTTGAGGCATCTAAAGCTGCGGTGATAAAGCAAACACAAGATCACCGAGCTACAATCGCTGCTTTAGAAGATGAAAAAGCAGGCATTCAGGAAGCTCTTAACGAATTGGAAAAAGAGTTAAAAACTTCCAAGGCTACCCTTTCTGAAAAAGAAAAAAAAGTTCTCGAGCTCGAGACTAACATTCAAACCCTAGGGGCCCAAAAAGCCAGTGCTGATGCAGAGACACAAGAGGACTTGAAGCTCCTTAATGAAACATTGGCAATCAACGTAGTGGAAGCTGAGAAAAAAGCAAAGGAAGCTGAAGGCAAAGTTGCTAAGCTTGAAGAAGAGATTCAGGCTTTGAAAGCAACAGCCACAGACGGTTCACGCAACGAGGTTCAAGCCGATCTTGATAAAGCCCAGAGAGAGCTTACTGCAGCCCAGGCCAAGCTTACAGAGAATGAAGATGCGCACAAGGCTGAAAAAACAAGACTGGAAGGGGAAAAAATCGCCCTCACAGAAGAACGAGACCTTTTGAAAGCAAACCTAGCAGCTGCAACTGCCCGTGCTGCTGCCCCCGTTGGTGCTGATTCAAAAGAATTAGAAAATGCTAAGCAGACGATCAAGGCACATGCGGCAGCGTTGGACGACCTTGGGAAACAAAACAAAGCCCTACAAGATACTAATGCAGCTCTCAAAGCTGATTTAGATGCTCAGAAAAAAGATCTTGATACGCTTCGAGCCAACGCTGAGGCCGCAGCCAAAACCACTGAACAGACTCAAACCCAAGTGCCGCAGCTAGAGGCTCAACTGACTGCTCAAACTCAACGTCTTGCTCAACTGGAAAAGGTTGAAGAAGAAAATAAAGCTCTGAAAGCCCGAGTAGATGAGATAGCAGAGCTTGAACGTAGGGTGAACGAACTGAAAACTTTGAGTGAAGCTACAAAGATTATCCCTACTACTAAGGTTGATTGGGAACTATTCATGGGCAAGAAGGGGGTAATAACCAAGGCAGGGATGGATTTCTTGAAAAGACTTAGAGATGCAACACTGAAGGCCGATACAGAGTCTCCTTCTTCACCAAAGGGCGAAGGCGCTGCAGGAAGCAACCAATAACCCTTCTTTTCTTCCCGGTGACAAGTTCACCTGGGGGAATCCCGAAAAAGGCCAAGGTTATCCTTGGCTTTTTTTTGTGGGTTGGGGTGCATACAGTTCCTGACATCACACCCCCGTCATTGAGCAGAGGGCCAACGGTCCCACAAAGCAATCCACCTTATTGCTATTGTCACTCTACATATCCTGCCCGCACCCCTATCTTGCCATCCCCGCGTCCCCTTCTGTCATTCCCGCGCAGGCGGGAATCCAAATGGAAAAAGTCATGCTTATTTTAATGATCAGCCGAAAAAATAAAATTATTTTTTTACTAGATTTTAAAAATCCTTTTTAATAAAATATACTAAATAACATAATCTCGTTAAAACAGGGTTAATCGATGATTTTTATTTTATCATTTTTATTGTCTGTTCTTAGTATTTCTTTCATATCACACGCTTCACCTCAAGACGTTTCCCCGGATAATGGATTTTTACACCCCCAAAGAACTGTGGGGATGACAAACGACAGTCGACAAAAATACAGGCTAGACTGCATACAATATGAAATGGAAAAGATGTCCGCCTATTTTGATCAATTTATCCTAAGTCGACTAAAAAAGAAGCTAGACTCCCTAAAAGATCTCTACAGTATATTGGCTGGCCATAATAGGCCACCACAAAAAGAGGACTGTGAGGTTGTATTTCAAAGTATTCAGAAAGCGATCGTAGATGTCAGAAAGGAATTAACTAAAGATTACTCCTGCCCAGAGTCAGTTAGTGTTATTCATAAACGATGGTTGAATATAGTAAAAAATCTAATGAATATAGAAAACTGGATACAGCCAGAGCCCATGCATGCTCAGTAAGCCTATTAGAAAAGGCCCAGAAAAAGCCTGCTCAAGCGAAACAAACCTTTGAACACCCTAAAACAGCCCATCAAGCAAAAAAAAAGAAACCAGCCAAAACATAATTTTATATTGAAACCCCTTTTTTCCGGGTTGCCAGACCTCTTTTTTTTCATTAGAACCAGCCCTAACTAACCTTATATGAAAGGGTTTAACATGCGTTTTACTCCATTTTCTTACTTCACATTAATTGCGGCCTGTTTGGGTCTTTATAACGGCGTGGCCGCCCCTGCCAATAATGATCTTTCATCCCCTACCCTCAGTCGTTCAGATGCAACACCACCCCCCACCTCGCCTCATAATCCTTTGCAGCAAAGGTCTTTATTACAACTTTTCCCTTTAACGCATGGCTTCAAACCCTTGGTACAACCATCTAAATCTCATGTGTGGGGTTCACAGACTGAAACCATACCATGAATTATGACCATAAAAACCCAGCACCGCCAATCATCCAAATGTCAACAATCATCTAGGTAAAGTCATATGAAAAATAGAATAGGTCCCCGTCCATGAACAAGCCTTTAGGGTATTTTATGAAAAAAACTTTATTTGATTTTGCGGCCGTGTTGAACTTTTCATATCCCTTGGGTTACAGAACAATAACCATCAGTTCCAGGGGCTAATTGATGGTCAAATTTTCTGTGTTTCATATAACACTTCTTTTAGTTAAGTGCTTATGGTCTGTGGCTTATTCCAGCCTGGCACCCCTTCCCCCCGAATTCGATCCTGCTGCCTTGAATCCTCATAACAATACGGTCCAACTACCCCTATCAAAAGAAGATATTTATGGTGATGTGGGTCGAATGCAGGTTGAAAATCATACTTTGAACAATCACATCAATACAGTGCTTCGGTTAACGCACCAAATTTTGTTCAATCACAATCAGATTATGGAACAAACCAAGGCCCTCCTGTCCAATCAAGAACTGGCCATAGGGTGGAAAAGGGCACAGATAACGGCGCTGGAAGAGGGTATCACGTCTCTTTCTCACACAGGATCCGCCATTCCCCCCGAATCTATCCGCACCTTAATTCAAAAAACAGCACTGATGATGCCGTCCCCCCACCCTGAAGAAGCCCCTACCACTGCTCAACCCCCTTCGGCCTCCCCTAGTCAGGGGAATCCTCCTTTGCCTCCTATAAACAAGTTTACAATAGATAATCTTACTCACATTAAACTTTACTTTACCAATAGAAATTCATTAAAAAAAATTGAGCTTCAAACTGTGCTGGCTGAATATCAGGTAGAGAAAACAAGGCTTTTGAAATCCTTGGCGGGCTGGCATACGAAGCTAGACGCCAAATTACGTGAACTATTCCCAGATTTTCGCCGCCTTCATGAGAAATATCAGGCCCTCATCGCCCAGATCCAGTCCACCCCCTAGAACGACCATTCATCCCTGGACCCCCGCTTCCGCGGGGGGGGTGACAAGGGTGGGGCCCATGTTGCCATCACAACTCCTTCATTGCGCGAAGGGCCAACGGTCCCACAAAGCAATCCATCTTTCTTTTTTTACCATACCCACCACCCCAGCTTCGTTCATCTCCTGGACCCTCCTCCTATTGGACACAGTCCAGCTTTTTCACCCTAGCTTTTCCTTGCATTCCCCGATATAATTAAGGAACAACATTAAATAAGGGAGGCTTTAGGCATGACTGCTGGTTTACTGTTTTTTGGTTTCTTCTGGGCCATTTTTATTCTCCCGTCGCACCTTTTCAGCAGTCCTGAATCTGCCTGCCCCCCACAGTCTCCCTCCCCCATAACAAGGGCCCAACATTTAAATGATCTACGTGCCCAAAAAGAAAAAATCAAACTCCCCAGCTGGGCCGACTATCAAGAGTGTTTCAAAAGTTGGAGAAACAAATTAGAATCCAGCCCTTCAGCATCCCAGCCTTCCGCCGCACCCTATAATGACCTGACCCTTGAAATTCGTACCCATGCCCAAATGATGATCCAAGCCCTTCAATTAGATCGCCATGCAAAGTATATCGCAAAAAGCATTGTACTTCCTGGATCCCTACTTATTTTACCGTCCCAATCCCCTGAGGTCGATAAGTTTATGAAGAAGCATTGGCCCACTCCTAGCCTTACAAATATGCACGCTCTAGAAAAGGCTTTTCAGCATCTTCTCAGAAAACTCGATCCTGGCATGCCTCATGTCCCCCCCATGGAAGATGGTCCAGCCCAGGATGAAGGGGTCGACCTCAGTTCTTCGCTGGATTCTACCCTTTCACTTTCATAAACCCCGCCCCACAGATGTCAGCACAAAAAGGTTATTTTTTTCCATTCCGCGCCCTTCTTTATGGCATCCTATGGGGGTTATTAACCTTTGTGATTCCTGCCCCCTCCCGGGCGGGTGGGCCCCATCTTTTGCCCGATAATCCCTGTCCTGATTTAATTCATACCTGCATCCTTCATATTTCCAATCTGCCCGATGACGATACATCCTATTCTTCCGCAGCCACAGCGGTGCATAATTCGGTGGTGAATGGCCTGGTATATTTGATGGAACGAATCAATGGTTTTAAAGCTGAATTAAACGAACCCATATCCTTTAAAAACCCCAAAAAAACAGCCGAAGAATGGATGGTAGACTGGCTACTGGATGTTTTCAGCCAACAAACCCTTATAGACCCTATTATACCCCTGTTAAACGAGCGCATGTTGCAAACCAAAGCCTTGCCGCAATTAAATGCCCTTTATGAAGAGGCCTATCAATTGGAAGGCCAGGTTCTTCAGGGATGGTCTCCTCTTCCTATGGGCCCAACACCCAAACACAGCAAATAGAAGTTGAGTCAAACCCCATTTTTTGATCAGATAAAAAATATAACCATGCACACCAACGGGGGGCAATCCATGATATTTATCAGCCTTATATACGGCCTTTTTGTAATGGGGCTATTTTATCCTGCATACAGCAAAAACGAAACAAAAACCGATGCCTCGCCCCGCCCTAGGCGCCTTTTACCCCCCCTACCCATTTGGGACACTGACCCTGTTTTTTCATCCCCCACATCCCCTTCGTCCATTCCGCCCTTACTGTCTTTAGACCACGCTTTTTCAATCATAAATTTTAACAACCCCCTATGGGGAGGAATCCCGCCTACCCATCGGCAGAAGCCCAATCATAACCCAGAACGATAATTTTTTTACAAAGGAGCCTCCCATGACCCGTCTCTATCCCTTTTTTATAACCCTGTGCGTCTTGATATCCTCAGGTTGGTCCAGCCTTTCCCCCCTTTCAGACGACATATTTTCCATCCCCCTCTATCCCATCATGGATGGAGTACAAGAAGCCGCACACCTATATACCAGTCAAGTGGTGGGGGGGTGGCAGTCCGAACTCCGGGCCTGCAAAGACCCACACAGCCAAACCCAGCTGCTGCAGGATATCATCACCCAGGCCCATACCGATCTTCAGATCATCACAAATTCCAACAGCCCCAAAAAATTCACGTTTCCGTGGAATGCCTTCAACCCCATTCATGCAGCCATTCTAAAACGGCAAATGCCACAGGGTGACGCAGGCCCCCTGGAACCTTTCTATGAAACCCTGGGAATTTCGCAAAACTCTTTAACCACCGAGGATACAGCAACTCTCTCCAATCACATTTTTCCCAAACTTTATAATTCCATTTTTCAGGCTATTTTCAGCCGCCTTCAAAGGGTACATAAGCTAGAAAAGCTTGCCTCTTCTGCCTGGGTAGGGGATCTTTCCTTTCAAAACACAGGGGATGTATTGGATCCTGAAAAAACCTGGGCCGAGAATAGATCGGCCTTGGCCAAAGCGCTCAGGGAAGTGATTCCCCAAACCCATCGATTAAAGGCCCAACTTTGGAATGACGATACACAGTTGGTTTCGGCCTCGGCCCTGCAGGACCAGTTGGACCATATCTTCATCAAGTTCCCTTCGCGCCCCCCCACACCGTCCGAAAAATCCACCCAGAATTCCATTTCAGGAATGGTGGAAACACTTGATACCCATCTGCTCACGTATAAAAAGTTGGTGGCAGACTGGTATAACTTGGCACCGGGCAGAACTTCCGTGGGCAAAGACCAAGGCGAACAGATGGATCATTCATTCCCGCCTCCCACTGTGGGTCAAGGCTCGGTTCTTTCAACCTTGTTCCGCCCCCAATTTGTTTAGGTGACCGCCCCTGAACCCCCATGGGGGTGATCGTGGCACGTGTTATCATTTTCATCTCTCACTCTGCCCTTCCCACACTTCCTTCTTTTTCACCCCGGCGGTCGAGAATTTATCTTTCTTCTCTCTTTGTTAAATTTTTAACAATGATAAAATAATGATAAAATATTGTCTTTATTGTTTTTTTATTATATGTTTCTTGGGCGTTAATAACCCCCTCTTGGTTAACACAGATATTAAGGATTATAATGATGAGTTTTTATAAAACTTCTTTTCTTACCGCTTTTTTCTTCTGGGCCAGCCTGTATGCCGCCAGCGACATAACCAATGACCGATACACAAAGGAAATCGGTCTCTGTAAGTTACGATTGGGATTCGATTCTCAAGCTCGCGCTGAAGAAAAAGCCCCATCGCAAAAATACCATGCAGAAAGCTTGAAATTTTCAAAAGATACAGACTGGACAACCGTTTTGCATCAGTTGTCCAAGGAAAAATGTCTCAGGATCCTTTACTTGGATGAATTTCCAGAAATAGGCATATGTTGCCATAAGGATACTAAATTTTTTACTTGCCACCCCCAATTAACCCGCTTAACGTTAACAAAGTGTGATTTAGGGGGTATTTATCTCCGCGATGTAGCCTCTGCCCTCCAACCTCTCACCCAACTCACCCATCTAAATCTAGGATGGAACCGTATCGGTGATACAGGCGCCACCGCTTTGGCCCCAGCCCTCCAATCCCTCACCAACCTCGAATATCTGGATCTGACAGGCAACCATATCGGTGCTGAAGGCACCATGGCTTTAGTTACTGCCCTTACCCCCCTCGCCAACCTCACCCACCTGAATCTATCAGGAAACGGTATCGGTGCTGCAGGGGCCGAGCATTTGGCCAAAGCCCTCCAATACCTCACCAACCTCAAATACCTGAATCTGACAGGGAACGGTATCGGTGCTGCAGGGGCCCTCGCTTTAGTCTCTGAGTTCAAATTCCTTACACAACTCACCCATCTAAATCTAGGACGGAACCGTATCGGTGATACAGGCGCCTGCGCGTTGGCCAAAGCCCTCCAATCCCTCGTCAGCCTCACTGACTTGAATCTAGAAGGTAATGAGATCGGTCATGCAGGCGCCACCGCTTTGGCACTCACCTTCCCATACCTCAAATCCCTTAAAAACTTCAATCTGGAAAATACTTTTAGAGATGCTAAATGCATCAGCGAAACCGCTTTTGCATCTGCTATCGGGCACCTCACCAACCTCGAACGCCTAGATCTGTCAGTGAACAGTATCGATTATGAAGGGGGCATAGCTTTAGCCGCAGGCCTACAACACCTCACCAACCTCGAACTCCTAAATCTGCAAAGGAACGCTATCGGTGGTGAAGGGGCCATGGCTTTGGCCGAAGCCCTCCAATACCTCACCAACCTCAAATACCTGAATCTAACACTGAACTATATCGCTGATGCACACGCCACCGTTTTGTATGCACACGCCACCGTTTTGGCACATGGTCTTAGCCACCTGCGCAAGCTCAGTTCCCTGGCTCTAGCAGGAAACGGTATCAATGCTGAATGGGCCATAGTTTTAGCCGAAGGCCTACAACACCTCACCAACCTCGAACGCCTAGATCTGTCAGTGAACCATATCGATGCTAAAGGTGCCCTCGCTTTAGCCAAAGCCCTCCAATACCTCACCAACCTCGAATTCCTAGATCTGAGAACGAACGGTATCGGTGCTGAAGGGATGAAGGGTTTAGCGCCTGCCCTCGCTCGTCTCAACAATCTCACCCACCTGAATCTATCAATAAACGGTATCGGTGCTGAAGGCGCCAGCGCTTTGGCCGAAGCCCTCCAATCCGGGGAATATCCTTTCCTCACAAAACTCGAATATCTGAATTTGGCAAACAATAATATCGATGCTGCAGGGGCCGAGCATTTGGCCAAAGCCCTCCAATACCTCACCAACCTCAAATACCTGAATCTGACAGGGAACGGTATCGGTGCTGCAGGGGCCATAGCTTTAGCCGAAGGCCTACAACACCTCACCAACCTCGGACTCCTAGATCTGACAGGGAACGGTATGGGTGCTGAAGGGGTCAAGCATTTGGCCGAAGGCCTACAACACCTCACCAACCTCAAACTCCTAGATCTAACAGGGAACGGTATCGATGCTGAAGGCATGAAGTATTTAGCGCCTGCCCTCGCTCATCTCAACAATCTCACCCGGCTGAATCTAGAACATAATAATATCGGTGCTGAAGGGGCCAAGCATTTGGCCGAAGGCCTACAACACCTCACCAACCTCAAACTCCTAGATCTAACAGGGAACGGTATCGATGCTGAAGGCACCATGGCTTTAGTTACTGCCCTTACCCCCCTCGCCAACCTCACCCACCTGAATCTATCAGGAAACGGTATCGGTGATGCAGGCGCCCGCGCTTTGGTCACTGACCTCAGTCCCCTCACCAAACTCGAATACCTTCAGCTGAGACAGAACAATATTACTGCTGAAGGCGCCAGTGCTATTAAAAAAGAATTAAAAGACACAAATCGAAAATTAGTTGTTTTGTTTGAATAAAAACTTAAGACCCCTCAAGCCTAAGATTTTTCAGAGATCTTAGGCTTTTTTATGGGCCCATAATCATACGCATTAAAACCACAGCTAAGGGTCCCCCATGGGCTTTTAGGTACATACCCTCCCATGTTCCTACCCCAGCTTCCGCGGGGGTGACAAGGATGGGTCTTGTGTTCCCGATGGCACAAAGAGAACCAAGGGTGCCACAAAGCAATCCACCTTATTCCTAAACCCAGTCTCATTCCTGCACCTTCATCTTGGCATTCCCAGCTCCATTCTGTCATTCCTACGCCCCCCGTCATTCTCGCGCTGGCAAAATTCTATCTTTACT
>JBKCVN010000028.1:0-4289 GCA_046317875.1 Alphaproteobacteria bacterium
CTCGTATGACCCTCCCGTTATTGAGAAAGTCTACAGGTGCTTAGATATAACCGACATCTCGCTTGGTAAAGTTCCTAACCCCTTGTGAAATAAGGGTTTATGGAAATTTGGCGGGGGCCCCATCGAACTTAAGTCCTTAAGTTTCAAGGGGTTACGATCGCTAAGTTTTTTGTGGGTTAGTTCTTGCATCCTATCTAACGCCCCCTATAATCCACGGCATGAAGCTTAAGCTCGGACACCCTGCACTGACCGAAGCGCGCACGATCCACACGAAGCGCGTGCTGCCGCCGGTCATCGGGAAGGTCCTTAAGCCGGTCGATGCGAACACGAAGGTTGGCAAGGGTAAGGGCGTGATTATGAAGGGTCGGTGGCGCGGATTCCCGCTCTATTCGCTCACCCTTCAAGAACGCGCAACGTGCCCCTCGGATTGCATGCGTTGGGATACTTGCTACGGTAACGGTATGAGGTTTGCCCATCGGCTCCAGCACGGCCCGGAATTGGAGACTGCCATTATGGCAGAACTCGCAATGCTTTCCCGTATGTATCCGGAAGGCTATGCCGTTCGGTTGCATATTCTGGGGGATTTCTATAGCGTTGGTTACGTTGAAATGTGGGAAAAGGCATTGCGCCAGTTTCCCAATCTTAACGTGTACGGCTATACGGCCCGACACCAAGGCATGATTGCCGACGCGCTCGATAGGCTTCGCATTCTCTATAGTGCTCGCTGGATGGTCCGCGTTAGCCGTAATCATGCCGCTAATCACGATCCTAACCGTATTTACGCCGCAATGACCGACACCGTTCCCGGTGCTATTAACTGCCCGGAACAAGAAGGTAAGACCGCATCATGCCTTACTTGTGGTCTTTGCTGGTCAACCGAGCGCACAATTGGATTTTACGACCACGACGAACTCAATAAGCAAAGGAAGAACAATGCAACCGTCACAGCTTGATATCACCCTTCACGCTCTTTCCCTTCAGATTGCAGCGGCATATCGTATGGCCGGGGATAATGAAGATACGCTCGACGATATCATCCTCGCTTATCGTGCAATCCGTCGCCATATCTCCAAGGGTGACGATGGAAAGCGATACGGCGCGAACGATGCCCACCGAATGATGCAAGGAGGCATCTAATGACCACGGGCCAACTTAACGAGGCCGGATATAAAAGATACCATGCACATGGTGGCGATTATGAGGTAATCGAATATGAAAGAGGGCGTGTGTTTAGCGTTTCTGGATTTTTCCATTTCTTTGATTGCGTAGATTGCAAAACGTCATTTATCGCATTCAAAAGGAAGCCATATTGCAACGGGGTGCAAATAAGTTTGTGCCCTTGGTGTAGGCCCGACTACCAACCATTTAAGAATGGTGCGTAACCCCTTATTTTACAAGGGGTTACGGAGTTTTGGCGGGGGCCCCATCCATCATAAGTCCTTAAGTTTCAAGTGGTTACAACCGCTTAAATTTTTGCCATCTAATCCTTGCATCCCCCATCTCAGCCCCTATAATCCCTCGCATGGAAGCCAGCTACAAGTGTGATTGCTGTCATTTCAGTACTCCCTTTAAGCACGAGGTATTCCGCGTCAAAAACTTATTTCTTTGCATGAAGTGTATCATCTTCATTTGCTCGGAATACGGCTAAACCTCTCTTGAATCCTAGGCTCCTAACCCTATAATCCGTGCCATGGACCTACCAGCCGAGAAAAAGCCCTTTAATCCAGAAATTGCTATCGGCCACAAGGTGAAGATTTATCGTAATCTTCATAATGGAATGTGGTCGATCATGGACGCAAAGACCCGTAGGGTAATCGGCCACACTAAGTCTGTGGTTGTGACGGATGCTACCTTTCCGGTGAATACTAAGGGAGTCCACAAGATTAGGGAAACTCGTAGGAAGCGTGTAGTGGCATTTGTGGCTGGTAAGTTTCAAGGGTACGATGAGGATCACGAATGCCAGCAATCGGTGCGCTTCAATCCTTACGAGTTCTTTACCTTTGTTGATGCCCACGGATACCCCGTAACCATTGCGGACAAGGTAAACTTGACTTTAAATGGATGGGTGTGGGCGGTGAACCCTAGAGTTTGGCCCCCATATAAGGATTGGATTTTAATCCCCTGATCCTACATAATCCTTGACTTTTCAAACCCTAGCCCTATAACCTAATCCCATGGCTAAGAAGATTTACATCGTCGAGACCCAGAAAGTTGTCAGCCAAACTTGGAAGTACAGGTTTGAGACTGACAAGGATTTTAAGAATTCCGAACAACTCCTCTTTTGGATTCATGCTAATGGCATTGAAGGTCATCATGTAGAAGATGATGACCAAGTTGAAGAGCATGTCTGGTGCTCGCAATACGCGCACATCCCGATCGAAGAAAAGGCTTGACTTTTCCAACCCTAGCCCTATAACCTGATCCCATGGCTACTAAGATCCGAGTCGCTTACCTCATCATCGAAACCCGAGAATTTGAGGTTAAACAAGACATCTCAAATAAGAATGTAGGCGAAGTTCTGGAAATCTGTGAATTTGATATTGGATTCGACGAAGGTAAAGTTGTTGATAGAGAGGTCCTGAGAGAGAATATGGTCGCGGATGATTTGCCTTGGTCTGGGTCTAAGTAACATCAGCCTTGACTTTTCCAACAGAATAACCAAACGAGGATGACAAATGGTACCCGTTAAGTATCTAGCCAAGTTTAAGTTGGAAGGCGACCCAGAGGATATTGCCTATAGAACCTTGACTTTCATTTGGAAGTTAAGTTTCAATGCTGCATGTGCCCGCATTACTAACCTGATTGAAAACAGGTATGGTAGGTGGCGTATTGTTCAAGTCGAAGTTTATTCGACCGATGAGAAACGAACCCATCTTTGGGTTTAAGGCTTGACTTTTATGATACCTCAATATTTAACTGGTAGATCTAGGTGTGGATATTGGTCTTGGTCTGGGTCTGGGTCTTGGTTTAGGTTTAGGGCTTGGTCTATTTCTAGGTCTGGGTCTTGGTCTAATTATTGGTCTAGGTCTGGGTATAAGGATTGTTCTTGGTCTAATTAACATCAACCTTGACTTTTAGGATAGCACCTCAACATTTAATTGGTAGATCTTGCTGTAGATCTAAGTCTGTAATTTGGTCTAAATCTTGGGTTAACTCTTGGTCTTCGTCTAGGTCTGGAAGTTTGGCTTGGCCTTGGTCTAGGTAGCATCAGATTTCTATTTCCTCGGGATTTCCGGGCATTATTCCCGGATTGAAGCTTCAAAAGTTCTATTTCCCCAGGAAATTTGATAGAAATACAATCTGGATAGCCTCCTAGGTTTAGTCCTCAGGGGGTTTTTTTGTACCTTGACTTTCTTAAATACTCATTAAAGAGCTTATTTAAGTCTTCAATGGGAATATTGTGCTCTTCTGAGATTACCTGTAATAAAGATTTGATTACAAATATCAGTGCTTTTATACGGTCTTTATTGGATATTTTTGATGTTTTATTCGACATTGGAATTAAATGTGCTTAGTTCAAATGATTTAATGGCATTTAATGGCATTTAATGGCATTTAATGGCATTTAATGGCATTTAATGGCATTTAATGGCATTTAATACTAGTTAATGCAATTTAATTCTAGGACTAAGAAACGGTTATCATTTAGTATTATTCTATACTATTCTGCTAGTATTACCTCATACTATACATCTATAACTACTCTACTACCAGACCTATTGTTTATTTAAGTTTACCTTGTTTTATTTTGTTCTGGTACTATCATAGCACTTAGTATACTCCTCTTTAATTAACTTTCAGTTGATTAATTGCTATCTTTTTAGCCCGATTTTTTATGCTTATTCCCCCTCATGATTTGTCCCTTTAATCTAATTGGTATGTCTATGTCTAGATCTTGGTCTGTGTCTTGGTCTGGGTCTAGGTCTAGATTTATGTCTGGGTCAGGAAAATATTCAATATGATTTGTCCTTTACACTTAATTGGTAAATCTTGGTCTAGATCTTGGTCTGTGTCTTGGTCTTGGTATGGAACTAGGTCTAAGTCTGGGTCTATACCTTGGTATTGGTCTGGGTCTAAGGCTTTGTATTGGTCTAAATCAGGAAAGGATTCACTATGATTTGTCCCATTAATTTAATTGGTATCTCTCGCTCTGGCTCTGGCTTTGGGTCTTGGTATTGGTCTTGGTCTATGTCTAGGTCTGGGGCTTGGTCTGAGTCTTGGTCTTGGTCTGGGTCTGGGTCTTGGTCTAGATCTACGTCTGGGTCTAGGTCTGGGTCTGGGTCTAGGTC
>JBKCVN010000029.1:0-4883 GCA_046317875.1 Alphaproteobacteria bacterium
TACAGAGGGTTGCCAACCCGCGAGGGGGAGCTAATCTCAGAAAGTGCGTCGTAGTCCGGATTGTTCTCTGCAACTCGAGAGCATGAAGTCGGAATCGCTAGTAATCGCGGATCAGCATGCCGCGGTGAATACGTTCCCGGGCCTTGTACACACTGCCCGTCAAGCCATGGGAATTGGCTTTACCTTAAGCTGGTGTGCTAACCTCTTCGGAGGAGGCAGCCAACCACGGTTGAGTCAGTGACTGGGGCTAAGTCGTAACAAGGTAGCCGTAGGGGAACCTGCGGCTGGATCACCTCCTTTCTAAGGAAAGTCGTGAAAAATCATTTCGGTGGTTTTTCCTCTAGATCTCATCTAGATTAAACGACACAAGCCACTGTCTGCTTTTCTTTTCTGATCATTTTCTTCCTCTATCTTTTTCTCATAACCTCAAAAATATTAATTTTATGAAAATATTATTTTTCTTGATATTCATAAAATTAGAGGAATATCCATTAATAGGCAGATTTTTTATACGCATAAAACATATACAGATAGAGAATCTATGATTAAATTTAAAACTTATCATATTAACCCCATCTTAACATTTTAAATCTTGCAATATTTACGCATAGTGCTATTTATAAGCGTTTATAAATAATGAAATATTTTTTTATTAGGATTTTTTTAAGTTTATTTTTTGCGAGCCTATCTTTCATAGCAGAGTCAGCTTTTACGCCTCTGCCCGAACAGTCAACCTTATATGAGTTGCATCAGGCTTCCTTGAACCGACCTCATTTTTTTGGAATTTCTCCTTCTTTTGAAGAATTTATGGAAAAAGGTTATTTGGTGCATACGGGTGAGTTTGCGCGCGGGATAGAAGAGGGTAAAAGAAAACCATCCGAGGTGCGGATTAAGGTGGGGCCTGATCCCTTTACTTCTCATCCCGTTGTATTTTGGACATTAAATCACCTAATACCAGATTCTTCTTTTTGGGGCTGTGGCACTGCGCTTGTAAAGCTGAAGAATATTTGGCCTCAAGTTGTATCTGTTGGTTTTCACGAAGCGATGACAATTGGAGACTATGTCTTGAAAGAGGGAGACACTATTATTCTTTCACCTGATAGATGCTCTAACTATGGAATGTTTTTAAAGCCAAGTTTGTATGATGCAGAAGAGATCTTGCCGAGCAAAGATGAGCTTATAAATACTTTTTCTAGAAGGGGGATTGATCTTTACTTTCTTAAAAAATATGACGATCCTGATAATTCATTCGAACACAGAGAAAGAGGCCTTCCTGATATCGTAGAAGAAATCTTGAAAAAAAAGAAAGGATGGGTTGTCGCTTATGAAGAAGGTGGATCACAAAGACTGCGTTGGCATCTGACACAAAAGTTTTTGGTAGACCAAGCCGCCATTCGTAATGATATTTTTTTTGAGTCTCTTTTACAGAGTAGGCCTGGCTTAAGTTTGGGCCATTCTGGGTCTCAATTCATAGGCTATGAATCCTCTTGTGATTTTTTGTGGGGAATAAATAGTAGGTTAGACCAGATTATATCCGCTTATATTTTTGAGAGACTAGATGAGGGTGGCACCTCCACACTTATCTCTCCCTTGCCTGGGGATAATGTAATTAGTTCTTACGCACCTTTTTTGCCTTTATATCCTGATTTTTGTCGTAGTTTATTGAAGGTTTATGAGAGATTCTTACCCTTAACTTTATCAGAGCTTAACGTTACTGAGCAGCATTCTGATTATTTGTTTAAAAAACTTAAAGAATCTCAAGAACGTATGGGGCTAGCTTTACCGTCTGAGGGATTCTCTGCTTTTTTTAGACGACTTAGTTCATCAATTAAAATCAATGGCCATAGTTTCTTGTATTTCGATGAGCGCTTCTTTTTCAAGAGTTACGAAGAGTATGAAGGGTATCTGAAAGGTTTATATAAATATGGTTCAACCACTAGTACTCAAAAAGGATTTTTGGTTGATCAATTAGAAGAGGGTTGGGATTATTTTTTGATAACTGTTGTGAACAATATCTCAAAACCTGTTTTTGATCAGTTAAAAAAAGAATGGAAGGGATGGCAAAAATTAAGCCCAGAGAAACGTCAGATTGTTAATTCCTATTTCTATTTTTTAGAGGAGCTTAAGAAAAGATCATCTTTATGGACCTATGAGGTCGAGCCTCTTCCTTTGAGTCGTCCAGACCTGGCAACATTGCAAGCACTGCCCAACTATTTGAAGATTCGTTTATACATAGATGTTTTTAAATTTAGCCTATCTCTTGAAATTAAAGATTTTGATCATGAGGTTGTTGGCACAATTATCCAAGATCGCATAGAAAGCCATATATGCACCTTTATCCAAAACCAAGAGCTTTTGCATAATCAATGGGCGCTGGTGCCTTGGAAGGGTTAAGTTAGGTTATAAGGAACCCTAAGGTTTTGAGAGTTAGTATCACAGGAAGGTTTTGATTAAGCCTTCCTGTGATAAGGGGTTGTGCCCCTTGTAAGATTAATAGTCTCCCCGGAAGGTAGATTCCCATAATCCCTGATTAACTCTAACAGTGTGCGAATCAAGGTCGTTATATCCTAAGCACAGGATTTGCCCCCTTACTTTGGTGGAAACCGCAATTTTGCCTAACGCTAAATTAGAAAGCTTATCTGTTGAAACCCTAATTTTTGAAACGGCTGTGACAATGGATTCCACATCAGCAGGTTGCCATTTGACCCAGGTTTTTTTGTTAAGCTGCTGAAAAGAAGATGTGTCTTCCACCCCTACCTGTGCAATTGTAATGTGGGGATTATAAGGCATTTTCCGGTCGAACAAAAATTCTTCTGAGCCTTCTAAAAATGAAGGATTCGTCCATTTTCTTTTAAGGGAACAAGACGTGGGGTTTTCTTCTATGCCTTGGGCACGGAGTACCACATAGCCATAGTTAATGTCTGGACAAGTTTTCAGATCCTTTGTAATGCTCGCGGCGTCTTGTGTGTCTAAATTAAAGGTACGCCATGAGTCTTTTTTTTCATCATGAACATAAAAATCCAGTCCTGTAATTTTGAAAGGATTCTTCGTCAGGCATAGGGGCTGAATCTCCGTTAAAAGGGTTTTCATGTTGTCTAGGGCGAATAAAGTACTGGCTCTGGTGCTACCAATTCCTGACAATAAGCTTAGATGTATTTGGCTAGGTTCATAAAAACCGGCATCATCAAATACATATTTTAAATTCCGACTCATTTTGGAGACATTAGATAGAAAGCCCAGGGCTCTTTCTGTGCTGATATTGCGATGAAGGAGCTTAATGCTGTCCTTATTAGGTTTCCCTTGTAAAGTAAGAAATTTTGGTGATGAAACCTTGGGTAATGGGTTATGTTCCGAAGATTCTTCAAATTCTACACCCCATTCAATGGAAGGGGTTGCCACAGCGGATGAAGTATGCGCTAGATGCGGGGAAACAACTTCAACGGCTTGCTGTTGCTGTGCAGATGAGGTCTGGCCAAAACGTTGGCTGAAGGCAATGTTGTCCTGGCTAATTCCTGCTGCTTCCAACATTCGAAGGGTTTGGGCCAGATCATGCTCCATCGAGGACCTTTGCATTGCTCCTGCATGGCTACCATGAGCCACTGACCCTTGATGGGGTGATGGTACCTGAAAGTTGGCATCAATTTCATCTTCGGGTATGCCCGCATCCCGCAGTTCTTTTCTAATGTCATACGATGCATGAGCAGGTTTTTGCGAAGCTAGGTTTTGTGGGTAAATATTGAAATGGTTTAAAATAAGCGAGCAAGTTTCTGCCAGATTCTGATGGGGTGCGGCCCCAAGCGTTTTGTGGGCCCTTGATTTTTCTAATACGGTTGTCCTTGCTCCTAGCCTTTCATTTAGAAAGCGTGCAATTTTCTCAATTCTCTCAGTTCCTTTTTCGGTGTTGGTTTGATGTAACGAACTTAAAACCTGTGTTTTGAGGGCATTAAATTCTTCGTAAGAAAGAACAATCGATTCTTTTCTGGTTTCATCGCTGCTGGCAGAATAGGCCTGCACAAAAGACAAAAAAAAAGAATAAAAAATATATTTTTAGAAAAAAGCATAAAAAGCCCCATAAGTTACTGTATTTTATATATTTATTAGTTCTTAGGATTTCACCCCTTTATTTCTTCTTTTTTAAAAGAATTGTTTTTTGTATGGGGAGGGAAGATGGCGAGCCAAAAAGACTTTTAGCCAAAGGTTTTTTTGCAGGGGACAAAAACTTGGCCCGATGGCGCCAATAGGCTGTCCTGAATTGGTCGAATTCGGGTCTGTCTATATGGCTTTGTTCCAGTCGTGTGTGCAAAATACCATAGTGTTTTTGATGGGTGCGGGTGGTCAGTTCGGCTAACAATCCATTTTCCTGATTAATATGGTGTAAATTTATTGACTTGAAATCCGGGCCCAAAGGGGCAAGCCCTTCCTGCATTCTTTCAAGATTACTGCGTTTTTTATCATCCTTTAGGTCTAAGTCTATCTCTACTTGGAGAACCATCTGAGACAGTTGATTGTGAGAAAAAATGGTATGGGATTGAAAATGAGCATTGGGCCCAATTTCTATGTTTTTTACAGCAGCTTTTAAAATAGTGGATTTATTGAGGGGTGTTTTGGTCAGTTTGGGGCTATTAATTGTGGGAATATGTGAATGTAGGTATTCCAAAAGGGGGGCTAGTTCTTCCCTTTCCTTTTCAATTTTTGCATTTCCATAACTGGGGCTGTTTGGATCTATTGTTTTGGAGGGATGAAGAGGGGTGGAAGCCCGCACAGTGGCATTTTGATTTTTATTAGGAGTTGTTACTAGCGTTAACAAAGATTTAGAGTTTGGGGATGTGTTTTCTTTTTCATGTATTTACTCAAAAATAGATGCGGAATATTTAATAATAAAA
>JBKCVN010000030.1:0-3492 GCA_046317875.1 Alphaproteobacteria bacterium
GTCATGCGCGATGACACCATCTGGTTGACACAAAAAGCCATGGCGGCTCTTTTTGATACATCGACAGATAACATAAGCTTCCACCTTAAAAACATATATAGCGACGGAGAATTGGTCGAAAATGCAACTACCGAGAATTTCTCGGTAGTTCAAATCGAAGGAAAGCGCGAGGTTCAGCGAAATCTTAATTTCTACAACCTAGATGCCATCATTTCGGTGGGGTACCGCGTGAACTCCGCAAAAGCAACGCAGTTCAGAATCTGGGCAACAAAGACCCTTAAGGAGTTTATTCAAAAAGGCTTTGTGCTGGATGATGATCGGCTAAAGCAGGGTGAACAGGTTTTTGGTAAAGATTATTTCCGCGAGCTTTTGGATCGCGTTCGCTCTATCCGCGCCAGCGAACGGCGCATCTGGCAGCAGATCACCGACATTTTTGCCGAGTGTAGCTTTGATTACAATAAGGATTCTCCCGTAACTCAAGATTTTTATGCCATGGTACAAAATAAATTCCATTTTGCGATTACGGGGCAAACGGCGGCAGAAATCATTGATAGCAAGGTGGATCGAAACAAGGATCACATGGGGCTAACCACATGGAAAAACGCCCCAGATGGACGGGTGTTAAAGTCCGATGTGACGGTTGCCAAAAATTATCTTTCTGAAACGGATATCAAACGGCTGGAGCGTGCGGTTGCAGGCTACTTCGATTATATCGAAGACCTGATTGAACGTGAAAACACCTTCACCATGGAAGCGTTTGCCGCAAGCATCAATGAATTTCTTGCCTTCAGAAAATATCAGATTCTGGAGGGCAAAGGCAAAATTTCCAAAAAGCGTGCTGATGCAAAGGCAGAGGCCGAGTATGACGCCTTTAACAAAACGCAGAGAATCGTCTCGGATTTTGACAAGACGGTAAAAGCCTTGGAGAAAAAAGGTAGCAAGGCATGAGCTATTTAGAAAAATTGCTGGATGGTGCGGGGGTGGCGTGGGTGCCGTTGGGAGAAATTGGCAAATTAGTCCGTGGTAATGGACTGCAAAAGAAAGATTTCACCGAAACCGGCGTTCCTGCAATTCATTATGGTCAGATATACACTTACTACGGTTTATCCACTGTAAAGACCAAGTCTTTTGTTTCACCTGAACTGGCTGAAACATTAAGGAAAGTTGAAAATGGCGATGTTGTAATCACCAATACTAGTGAAAATCTCGAAGACGTTGGTAAAGCACTTGTTTATCTAGGAGAACAGCAAGCAGTTACCGGTGGTCATGCTACGATTTTCAAACCCAGCAGGATGATTACTGGCAAGTATTTTGCCTATTTTACCCAAACTAATACTTTTGCGGATGCAAAGAGAAAATATGCAAAAGGTGCCAAGGTCATTGATGTTTCTGCGTCTGATATGGCGAAAATAGAAATCCCAATTCCATGCCCTGAAAATCCGAAGAAGTCGCTTGAAATACAGGCGGAGATTGTACGAATTTTAGACACATTTACCGCCCTTACAGCCGAGCTTACAGCCGAGCTTACAGCCCGAAAAAAACAGTACAACTATTATCGTGACCGACTTCTCACTTTTTCAGGCTGCGAAGTGGAATGGAAAACGTTGGGGGATATTACTTTGAAATCATATTCGGGTGCTACGCCTAAAGCTGGAAGCTCGAAATACTATGATGGCGGGACAATACCATGGCTAAGAACACAAGAAGTAAGATTTTCTGATATTTATGAAACCGCCGTTAAAATTACTCCTACAGCTTTAAAAGAGACTGCCGCCAAATGGATTCCAGAAAATTGCGTTATCCTTGCTATTTCGGGGGCAACTGCAGCGCGATCATCTGTCAATAAAATCCCTCTAACGACTAATCAGCACTGCTGCTGTTTGGAAATTGATCCAAACCAAGCTCACTACCGATATGTATTTCATTGGGTCAGCAAGAACTACGAAACACTGAAAGATTTAGGTCGGCAGAATCCCAGAGGAGACTTAAATTCGGAAATTGTAAAAGGCTTCAAGATACCAATTCCTTACCCAAACGACTCCAAAAAATCACTAGAAGAACAAGCTCGCATAGTTGCTATTCTCGATAAATTCGATGCCCTCACCAATTCGCTGCAAGAAGGGTTGCCGCGCGAGATTGACCTGCGTCAGAAGCAGTATGAATATTACCGCGACCAGATGTTGAACTTCCCCAAACCTTTGGAGGCGGCAGCATAAGATGAGCAAAGCACTCATAGAGATAGCCCAGCAATTACAGAATGCCGATAAAAAGGCGCAGCTGATCTATGGTTTTAATGGCATGGGCAAAACGCGCCTTTCTCGGGAATTTAAAGACCTCATCGCACCAAAAAACGATGATGATGAAGTCGAAACCACGCAGCCAAAGGTGATTTATTACAACGCCTTCACCGAAGATTTGTTTTATTGGGACAATGACCTTACTGGCGATACGACGAGAAAATTAAAAATACAGCCGAACGCTTACACGCGCTGGGTGCTGCAAGAACAAGGCCAGGATCGCAACGCCATTGCCCATTTTCAGCGTTACACCAGTGATAAGCTAACCCCCAAATTTAGCGAAGATTTTTCAGAGGTCACCTTTTCTTTTGAGCGTGGCAATGAAGAGAGAAGCGAAAACATCAAAATCTCAAAAGGAGAAGAAAGCAATTTCATCTGGAGTATTTTTTACAGCCTCATCGAACAGGTTATTGACACCTTGAATATCGCGGAAGTGAGCGTGCGCGATACGGATCGATATAACCAGTTAGAATATGTGTTTATTGATGACCCAGTTTGCTCGCTTGATGAAAATCACCTGATTGAACTGGCGGTGAACTTGGCAGGCTTAATCAAATCAAGCCAATCTGATCTGAAGTTTATTATCACCACGCACAGCCCGCTTTTCTACAACGTGCTCCACAACGAGCTCAATAACAAAGCCTGCTACCTGCTAGAGCGTCTTGAGGATGGCACTTTTGGGCTTACAGAAAAGCACGGTGACTCAAATAAGAGCTTTTCCTACCACCTATACTTAAAACAGATTCTGGAACAGGCGATTGCCGATAATCAGATTCAGAAATTTCACTTCACGCTATTGCGTAACTTGTATGAGAAAACATCAAATTTTCTGGGGTATAAGCAATGGACGGATTTATTGGAAACAGCCCCTGGTGACAAAGACAGCTATTTAAAGCGCATTATCACTTTCAGCAGCCACCGTACCTTATCGAATGAAGAGGTTGCAGAGCCGACAGACCCTGAAAAGCAAACAGTTAAACTCTTGCTTGATAACTTAACTAAAAATTATGGCTACTGGCCGAAGCAGGAGGCAAAAAATGGTTGAGCTGACTAAACCGATCGCGGAATCAAATCGCTTCATCGTTCTTGAGAAATATACCAGGGAATGGGAGGCTTCTGAACGCTATCAGAGCGAAAGCGACCTAGAGCGTGAGCTTGTTCAGGACTTGGTCAATCAAGGCTATGAGTTCATGCC
>JBKCVN010000031.1:0-14622 GCA_046317875.1 Alphaproteobacteria bacterium
GGATATTCCCATGAATATCGAAGATTATGTGCACCGAATCGGTCGTACGGGTCGTGCGGGGGCTGAAGGCTTGGCCTTTACCATGGTGACGCCCACAACACAAAATGCGGCCAAAGACGTGATGCGCATGATTGGGAAAAAAATTGAGTTTCTAAAAGATTTAGATGGAGATTTACCTGAGAGTGCGGAATCTGATTGGGCCCCTGTAGCTGCAGAAGAAAAACCTGCCGTATCCGAAGGTGAAAAAACAAATCCTCTCAAAAAAAAACACCAAAAAAAGGAAATTTCTGGGCTTCCCGAAAAAAAAGACCCAGAACCAAGCCCGGAACACCGGAAACAGCACCAAAGAGCCATTCCGAGCGGCCCAAAAAAAGAAAAAAACGGGACCGAAGACCCTAAGGGATTCGGAGACGACCTTCCGGCGTTCCTGAAAAAGAACTCGTAATTTCCGGGAATCACAGAGAATCCCGGAAAATCATCAGAAATATCTCTTGCTTTTTAGATAATTTCTGATTAAACAAGTAAGGCATAGATTGTTTCAAATTTTTAATTTATGTCCCCATCGTCTAGAGGTCTAGGACACCGCCCTTTCACGGCGGCAACACCGGTTCGAATCCGGTTGGGGACGCCAACCTCCCCTAATATCATAAGCTCTTTTAATATTTAAAAAAATACTGACTCTGTAAGCCTAAAGTCCCCTCACCCCTCTTTTATTTTTTCTTATAGCTGGCCTGGGCTTTAGTGACGCCCCCTACGGCTACACCATTGTCTTTCTTTTTTGTTTCAGCGCATACTTTGAAATATTCCAACACAAGCTGATCATCCTTCACAGCCACTTCAACCGTTCCACCCTTTTGCAATTTTCCAAAGAGAATTTGATCGGCCAAGGGTTTTTTTACATGTTCATCGATGGTTCTGGCTAAGGGTCTTGCTCCATATAAGGGATCGAAGCCATGATCACGTAACCATAATTTTCCTTCTTTGGATATTTCAAGATCGATGTCGCGTTCGGTCAATTGTTTTTTAAGTTCTTTCAGGAATTTATCAACGATCTTTTCCATAATTTCCGATGTTAGGGGCGCAAAGGGAATGATGGCATCTAAGCGATTCCTAAACTCGGGTGAGAAAATGCGTTGAATAGCCGTTTCATCTTCCCCTGATCTTTTCTCGTTGCCAAACCCTAGACCATGCTTGGAAAGCTCGGTGGCCCCTGCGTTGGTGGTCATGATCAAAATCACATTCCGGTAGTTAACTGAATTACCATGATGGTCAGTTACAATTCCATAATCCATCAATTGCAATAATACGTTGTAAATATCTGCATGCGCTTTTTCAATTTCATCCAGCAAAATAATACAATGGGGTGTTTTACTAACCGCATCAGTCAGGGCACCCCCTTGTTCAAATCCCACATAGCCTGGAGGGGCACCAATCAATTTAGAAATACTATGCTTTTCCATATATTCGGACATATCAAAACGAATCAAAGGCATGCCCAAAGTCGAGCTTAACTGCTTGCATATTTCTGTTTTTCCAACACCTGTGGGGCCCGAGAACAAATAACATCCAATCGGTTTTTCTGGGCTTCTGAGACCCGATCTGGACAGCTTAATAGAGTGCACCAAGGCGCTGGCTGCATTGTCTTGCCCAAACACCACTGATTGTAGGTCTTTCTCGAGGTTCTTGAGTACCTTTTTATCGTCCTGAGAGACTTGTTTGGGGGGAATAGCCGCCATTTGGGCTACCACATCTTCCACGTCTTTGCAGGTGATGGTCAGGGTTTTGTTGCTGGTCTCGGCCTCTAGACGTTTCTTAGCACCGGCCTCATCCAAGATATCGATCGCTTTATCAGGAAGACGCCGGTCCATCAAGTGACGTACGGAAAGTTCAACGGCAGCCTGAATGGTATCTTCTTTGTATTTTACATTGTGATAGGTTTCCAGGCTTTCTTTTAAACCATCCAGAATCTCGATGCTTTCGGTGACACTGGGCTCGCTGATTTCAACTTTTTGAAACCGGCGCAGAAGGCCTGTGTCTTTTTCTAGGTGGGTTTTGTATTCTTTGAATGTTGTAGCGGCGATACAGCGAATTTTACCATGCAATAAAACGGGCTTTAACATATTGGAGGTATCCATAGACCCCCCTTGTACCGAACCCGTTCCCACCATAATATGGGCTTCGTCAATAAAAAGGATGGCTTTTTCTTCCTCTTCCAACCCTTTCAGTATGCCTTTGAAGCGTTCTTCAAAGTCTCCTCGGAAACGAGTTCCAGCTACCAATCCTGCCATGTCCAGAGCAAATACTTTGGCATTCTGCAAAGTTGGAGGAACATCTCCTTGGGCTATTTTAAGGGCCAACCCTTCAATTAAAGCTGTTTTCCCCACACCCGAATCTCCCAGCAAAAGGGGATTGTTTTTTTCTTTGCGGCATAAAATATGAATAATTCGTTGGATCGGCTCCTCCCGACCAATAAGGGGTTCAATTTCCCCATTTAAGGCCATTTTATTTAAATTCGTGCAAAATTTTTCCACCATGGACGGTTCGCCATCTTCTGTGGTGACATCTGTATGGGAATCTTTCTGATAGGAGGGAGGCGGTGTTTCTTTTCTAAATTTGGGGGCTCTTTTAGCCATTTCAGATAAATAATTTAACAAATCAACCCGTGTGATCTGTTGATTCTCCATCACATGAACAGCATAAGATTCATTTTCACTAAATAATGATATTAAAAGATGGATGGCATTTATTTCTTCATTATCTGCCTGCAAAGAGGCCCGTTGAAGAACTCTTTGGAAGCCAATAGTCACACGGGTTTCGATGGGGGCAGAGCCTGGGAGAACAAGGTCTTGGGCATCCAGATAGTCCATCAGTTCCTGCCGTACCTTTGAGGGGTTTGCGCTGGTGGATTTGAAGGCTTCTAATGCATCTTCATCTTCCATAAGGGCAATCAATAAATGTTCCAATGTGGCATATTCATGACGATTATGTTTGGCCAGCTCGATGGCTTTTTGTAGTGTGGTTTCCAGTCTGCTTGAAATCATTTTCTCCCTCTTTATATTTTTATGCTTTTTCCATGCGACATTGCAGGGGGAATTCTTGTCGTCGAGCCCATTCCACGGCTTCTGCAGATTTAGTTTCAGCAATTTCTAAGGAATATGTACCACAGATGGCTTCGCCTTTTTGGGTTGCATCTTCCAAAATTTGGAATATCTCTTTTTCGTTTTTACGAAATAAAGTGATCAGGACTTCTGCGATGAAATCATTTGGTGTTCTGTCATCCCCGACTAAGATCACATGATAGGAAGACGGGCTTTTTTGTGTTTTTTTTGTCATTAGTGCTTCCCTGTTCTTATAGTTTTATCATATAACAGATACTTTGAAGGATTCAATAAAAATAATTGTTTAGTCTTCCCCAAAAGACCTTGCACAAAATATTAAGATGTTTTCTAATAAAGGGGGGAGAATAAAGCATAAAATATAAATAAGTATAAATAGCGTATCTCATGAACATTAAATTAAGTTTAGTAATCTTTTTTTCTTTTTTCTCTTTTTTTCTAAGGGCCCAGCCCCCCTCTTCTATTTTAATTGATGCGGTCACGGGCCAAGAAATTGCCTCCTATAATGCGGATCAGCGGCGATACCCCGCATCCCTAACAAAAGTGATGACAGCCTTTATTACTTTTGATGCTTTGAAATCGCGTAAAATTTCTTTGGATGACTATCTAACCATTACCCCGGGTGCTGTTCATAAGATGCCCAATTTTAAATTATATCATAAAGCTGGCGCCCAGATTACGGTGGACCAAGCATTACGGGCCACCCTGGTGAAGTCTGCCAATGATGCTGCCACTTCTTTAGGTGAGCATGTGGCGGGAAGTTTATCTGGGTTTGTTCGATTGATGAATCAAAAGGTACGTCAGCTGGGATTAGAAAATACCCAATTTGATAATGCGGCAGGCATTCCAAACCCAAGACAGTACAGTACGGCCCGAGATATGGCAAAATTAGCGCGTGCTGTTTTAAAAGAGCATCCCGAATATGCTTACTTCTTTTCAATCCCCTATTTCCATTTTCATAACAGAAAATATAAAAACAGTAATAGTTTGTTGGGCGCCATCAGTGGTGTGGACGGCATGAAAACAGGGTATACCCAAGTAGCAAGGCATTGCCTGATTGCCAGCCAAAAATTGGATGGTCGGCATGTTATAGGGGTGGTAATGGGGGAATCTTCAGCCCATCGTCGTGATTTGTTGATGACCTATCTGTTAGAAAAACAAACGCCCACCTTGGCCCAGATTCGAGAGGCAGAACGAAAAATTCATCGGTCTCGGCGGGATTTGGGGGTTGTGTATTATTGGGCAGTACAAACGGGGGCCTTTCGAACACGAAAGCAAGCCATTGCCTTTAATAAACAACTAAAAAAAGAGCATCGCTATTTATTTAAAGAGCAAAACTTTTTTACCCGCTTAGCTAATTCAGTGCGGCTAAGAAAGAAGGCATATACCACCCGGGTGGGGCGTTTTTCATCTAAGGAAGACGCACAGAAATTGTGCAACTCGATGAAGAAGAAATCTTTATCATGTATGGTTGTAAAAAATTCTTAAGCACGCTAGTATTATTTGTATGCTTGAATTGAAAGGGATATAAAATGTTCAGGTATGTTTTTTTTATAATGATTATGTCTTGGGGGTTATTGAGCATGGCTGCAAATGCAGATGATTCAATTGAACCTGCTCAAGAACAAGAAGATACATCTTCGGTGGACGAAGAAGAAAATGATGAGCCTTCTTTAGAGGAACCCAGCGCTTCTGATTCAAACACATTTGATGCGGGTGAACCACCCGTCAGTGAAGAATCATTGGAAGAAGAAGATTCTGAAACGCTTTAAAGCATAGTTCTATGACCACTTTTAAATCCCCTCTAGACGCTATTGGGAATACCCCTTTAGTAAAAATTCCCCTAGCCTGTGCGGCCACTGTGTACGCTAAAATGGAATATATGAATCCCGGCGGCAGTATTAAGGATCGGTCTGCCCTTTATATGGTACAACAAGCCGAGAAAAAGGGCCTTCTTGCGCCCGGAGGAACGATTGTAGAGCCATCCTCTGGTAACATGGGCATTGCCTTGTCTATGATTGGACGGATTAAAGGATATAGGGTGATTATTACCGCTTCGGAAAAAACAGCGAAGCAAAAAATAGATACCCTTAAGGCCTATGGTGCCGAGGTTTTATTGTGCCCTCCGGCGTCGGCCGAGGATCCCAAAGGATACCGGGAACAAGCCCGCAAAATTGCCGCCGAGATGGGGGCTTTTATGCCGAACCAGTTCCATAACCAAGATAATGCCATGGCCCATTATCACGGTATAGGGCCCGAAATTTGGAGAGAAACCCAAGGTAAAGTAACTCACTTTGTGGCTGCAGCGGGCACGGGGGGAACTGTATGTGGGGTTGCCAAATTCCTAAAAGAACAAAACAAAGACATCAAAGTTTATGCGGTGGATCCTGAAACCTCTTTTTACTCCACCCAAGGTAACCCTCGTCCTTATGCGGTGGAAGCTTTTGGGATTGATGCCATCACAGAACTTCTGGATTTTTCCTTATTGGATGGGGTGATTCCCGTGTCTGATGTGGAAGTCTTTGAAATGACCCGTCGGCTTTGCCATGACTATGGGCACTTGGTGGGGTTCAGTGCTGGTGCTGCGGCATTAGCCATCATGAAACTGGCCGAGACCCTGGAGCCCCATCATACTGTGGTGTTTCCTTTGTGTGATTCGGGGAAGCCATACTTGCAGAAACTGTTTGCTTAAAAAATCACTTTTTTTGTTGAAAATATATTCAATAAAACCAATATGTTGTGTTTATTTCATAATAAGGGATTTTTTAATATGGCACCCTCAATTTTTGTAAAAATAGTATCTTTGATTTTAATGTGGTTGTGGATTCAGCCTTCTGTTGCCTTTTTAGATGAGGCCTCTCAGCTATCTAACAAACTATTTGATGCAGTGCGTGCGGCGACCAATTATTGCTGTGACTATGATTCCGAAGAAAAAGATAAAATTAGACAAACTATTAATGGTCTTTCTTCTGCCCAACAACAGCTCGTGGTAAAAGAAGCAACTGAAGTTACCAAAAAGTTTATCTTTATATGGACACCCGAGTTATTTGAGGTATTTGCTAAAAATTACAAGGATACTTTATCTCCACTTGATCCTTTGATCCCACTTTTATGCAATCAGTCACAAGATCTTTCTTATCTTATTACAAGCTTTGTTAGATCTTCCGCACATGATGCTTTTTCTTTTACCAGGTGTCTAAAAGATCTATTGCCTTCTGTTGATAAGAAAAAACTATATTCTCGGAGCCTTTTAGAAGCAGTCATAAATTTGAAAACTGAAGAAAGAGACATTATCGTTACTTTAGCTCTGAGCCTGAGGCCTTTTCATGAATCCTTTGATGTTCACTCTTATGTGAATCAAGAGCTTAGCTCGATTATTAAAGTGATCAGTCATTTCAATCCAGAATCAAGAGAAGAGCTTCTATCTCAAGCAAGGAAAATTTCTAATAGAGAGGGAGGTGACCTTCCTCCTAAAAATATATGTGTCGATCTTGGTGTACTGTATTTTCTATCAAAAGCAGATCAATCAGAAAGAGAGGATCTGATACGAGTGATCGCCCCCCTTCTTAGATATAATCAAGGACTCGTTGTTTCTCCAGGTCGATCTTGCCCAGTTAATTTATTGCTAGGGGTTGCTCTGGGGGAAGCGTGGGGTAAGATAAATAATTTTTACTATAAACAACCAGAATTTTTACAAGACTTGGCCAGTAGCTCTTTGGATGAACAAAAGAAATTTCTATTGATATTGAAAGATCTAAACTTAGAAGTATTGGATGCTTTGACGATAGATACAAAACAAAAGATGGTTTCCACCTTAGAATATGCCCGTGAAGATAATACCACAGCTGGCGAAGACCCTTATAGTTTCTCAGCAAAAATCTCACAAGTAGCACGTTACAATCGTGCTTTTGATCTTCTTCCCCGAATTGATGAGCCAATCCCTGTTAACGGGGGCCCCCCCCTAACCAAAGATGGTGCAATTTATAGATTTTCGGAATTAAAAAGTGCTAAGGCACAAAACTTGTTTTTGGATCTTTTTTTGCCAAACATGACCGATAGGCAAAAAGCCACTATTTGGAACAGATGCTCTCACTTTCAAGATTACTGGAGAGAAGGTGATCTCGAGAGAGCTTGGACCCTGACAAGAGATGTGGTTGACCCTGTCGCACGTATTACGCTAATTGAGCAAGCTATAAGTAGGGACCACAGGCATTTACAAGAAGGTGGTATAGTAGATCGAGAAAACGTAATGAATGGAGAAAGAGTTTCTAAAACGGAGAAAGCTTTGAAATCTCTGTATTATTTGACGCATGATTTTGAAACCCCTTTTGATTTGATAGAAAAAATCAAAAAACACATTGTTCTTTTAGAATTAACAAACAAAGATAACGCCCTTTTCCATAGGGAGCGGGCTGGAGCGAGCGAAATTTCTCATGCATTTCATGTTTTAGATGGAAAAAAAGACAATGAACGGGGTGATTATGATAGCTTGAAGGAAAACAATATTTATACTCATGCTGATGATGGGAAGCCTCCCTATCGCATGTTGGGCATCTTGGGGCGTGTATGGCACTTGATTAATCATTATCATAAAGATGGCTCGAGCCTAGAGGAAAACAAAAAGCAGAGAGACCTTTTGCGACATAGCTTTGTGACCGCCCTTGCGCAATGTTTTGATGAAGAGGGCTACCGTGGGGCTCATCGTGTGTGTAATGTGGGAAAGGTTCAACGCTTACTTACTGTGCTTCAAGGATACTTTCCTGGCATCGAGATAGATGAGGTTGTTCCTCCAGTTAAGGTTGAAACTAAAAAGACAGTTGTACCCGTTGAAATATCTTTAGCAGAGCTCACTTCGCAACTTTTTAATGCAGATCATTCTCCAAAGGTACATGTTGAAGAAGCCGAAATTTTAATAGAAGAGATGGCAGCGCGTGTGTATGAAGATAATCCTGAAGAAAGAGAGTCTTTTATTAGTCAAGCACAAAACTTTTTAGATCTTCTAGAAAGCAGGGAAATTCGGGCAGAGCAAGAACGGGCTTATGCAGCATCTTTATCGGCGGATCAAGAAAAAGAGCTTAAAAATAAGGCCGCGGTTAAGATTCAGAAAGCCTTTAGAAAATGGCATGCTGCTAAAAACGAAAATGAAGCGGCTGCCCTGGCAGCAGAAAAACCAGAGTCGCCTGAGGGTCGCCGTGAGGTAGTTCTTGCCGCTTTGGCAAAAAGAGGCTTTGGTGCAAGAAATGAATAACTTTTTAGTTGGGCATAACCGCCTTTAGTTGTTTGCTCTTTTTATAATACACCCAGGATTTTTGATTCAGGTTCTTTGACCCTAGGAAAAATTTTGGATAGCTACCGTATGTATGGTGTGTGTCTGATAATTTGGGGGCAATCAAAATATTAATATTGTTTTGTAGCATCTCTTGATTATCTTCTGTTCTCAAATATCCGATGGTTAAGTCATTTAGATTAATCAGAATGTTTTTTCCGTAGAAGGTGACGGGAGGTATGCAAGGGTGTAATTTTTTTTGTTTTAGTTTGATGACATGATCAGGACTAATCCCCGCATAGCTGGCCCATACGGTGGCTAGGAATGAGTCTGTGCGAGGCGAAGAAATGAAAAGATGGTTTTGATACACAATTCCAATATTTTTTCCACCTTCGGCAATAAACACATCAGGAATGGGTTTGGGATACAAAACAGTATACAGAATACCCCCTAGAACCCATATGATCCCGCTCCACCTTATTGTCCCTTTTAGAAGGCATAACAAAAGCCCCCCCAGAGTAATAACCCCAAAAGAAAAGAGAGAAAAACCAGGCACATAAATTAAAGATCCTGCAAGTTGCGAGAATGTGTGGGCAATTTGAATCATAAAATCAATCCCCTGCCCCATTAACAGCGCACATATTTCTTGAGCCCCCGTCCACCAGCCAAAAAATACAAAACATAAAGCCAAGGGCATTACCCATAGGCTAAGCACAGGGATCATTAACAGATTGCTACCTAGGGATTGCAGTGTAAATTTATAAAAATGATAAAGGGTAAAGGGCAATGTGGCTACGGAGGCGATAAGACTGGAAATTAGAATCCCCAGCCCATAAAAGGCAATTTTTTTAAGAACAGATTTTTTAGGGGCATGAATTTGAATGGATTCATAAAAGGCAATTAGGGCCGTGACCGCTGCAAAGGATAGTTGAAAACTAGGTGTAAATAGGGCCTCGGGAGAGAGCAACAGAATACTGGTGGCGGCAATAGCCACAAGACGCATCGACAAAGGATTCCGATCAATCAGAATGGCCACCATCATGAGAGAAAATGAGATAAAAGCCCGTTGGGTGGGAATTCGACATCCAGAAATATACAGATAGGCCATAGCCCCCAGAACGGCCAGGATAGCCGCAATTTTTTTGGCAGGAATGCGTAAAATTAATGGGGGGCATAACCCGACTAGCAGGCGACTGAACCCCAAAAGAAGCCCTCCAATAAGACTGAGATGAAGGCCCGATATGGCCAAAACGTGCGCCGTTCCCGAGTCTGCAAAGGCGGTGCGCGTTTCTTTCGAAAGGCTGCCCGTATCCCCCGTCACCAACGCGGCACCCACAGCCCCCCTTTCTCCAGGAAGATGCTTTAAAAAAGACTGGGTTAGGGAGAGACGATACTGTCCTATTTTCCTGAAAAAAGATGTTTTTTCAGGCCGGGTGATGCGATGAATGTAGACAACATATCCTTGGGCCCCAATTTCTTTAAACCGGGCCTGCTTTTGGAAATCATAGCCCCCGGGTACAATAGGTCCCTGCAAAGGTTCCAGTTTGGCTTTGAGGATCACGTGATCACCCGTCTGAAGAAGTCTTTCTTTCTCTTTTTTGAATCGGTAGATTAATTGAACTTTTTTGGGAAGGTTTCTGGTTACTTTTTCTATGCGGTGGGGAGACAAAATGATTTTCTTTTGGTTTACACCTTCACTGATATCTTCCACCACTCCCCTTACCCATACGGGGTCAGGTATGGTGGTTTTTAAAACAGGAGTGTTCATGAAGAAAGTCCGCACATGACTGAATGTGAATCCTAAGATCCCACAGAATAGAGCCGCACATACCCAGCGCAGTTTGAAGAAGGAATGGAAAAAGATCAGGCCAGAGAAACCGACGAGTAAAAGGGCCCCTATTAAGAACCAAGAGATAGTCCAATCATCGCACCCTGAAAAATATACAATGATCCCTAATCCTATAAAAACAGGAGACCACAAGATAAGGTGATCTTTTTGGGTGTGGAAAAAAGAGTCTAAAATATGGTTAAAAACAGAGATCATCCGTAACACATGCGTGTTTTTAATTTATTTGACAATGAAAAAAATGTAGAATGTGACCCATATTAGAAAAAAGTCTGAAGGAGGAACGAATGAAAAATAATGTAATCGAAGGGTTGCGCCGCTCTTTGGCCGAAACATACGGCTTGTATCTGACCACTCAAAAATGTCACTGGAATGTGGAAGGGCCTGATTTTTCATCTCTTCATTTGATGTTTCAGACCCAATATACTCTGTTGGCAGACTATATTGATATTTTGGCAGAACGCATTCGGAGCTTGGGTGATTATTCCCCCGGAAGCTTTGCTGAATTTGAAGAGCTTTCGAATGTTCCCCAATTAGAAGAAATGAAAGTATTGCCCCAGAAAATGATACAAGTTCTTTTAAAAGGATACGAAGTATTGAATCAAACATTAAAGCATACCATTATGGTGGCCGAAAAATCCCAAGATGTGGGCACGGTGGATATACTGACAGGCCAGATGGAGCAACATGACAAAACCATGTGGATGCTAAGAAGTACCTTAAAGTAAGAGAAATAGTGGATGGATTCTTGTGAGGCCTTGATTCAAAAATTATGTTTCTATGCAAGCCACTATGAAAATGGTTCATCTGAGCAGATAAAATCAAACAAAATAAGTACATTCATAGATCAAAACAAGAACTGTTTTGAAAGATCTAATTTGTATGGACACATTACGGGATCAGGGTGGATTGTGAATGAAACGTTTGATTCCTGTCTATTGATTCATCATCGTAAGCTGGGTCTATGGCTGCAACCAGGGGGCCATGCGGATGGAGAAAGTAATGTGTTCAAAGTGGCCTTGAAGGAAGCCCAAGAAGAAACAGGTATTCTAGATTTTAAAGCATTTTCGGAAGATATCTTTGATGTGGATATTCACTCTATCCCAGCACGGCGGCAAGAGCCCCCACATTTGCATTTTGATATTCGGTTTTTATTCCAAGCTAGCTCGGCCTTTCCTCTTCCCCAAAATAATGCCGAATGTGCAGCTTTGGCTTGGGTGCCTTTGGATGAGGTGATGAAAAATCCCCTCTATTCAAGCGTGCAAAAGATGGCCCTTAAAACCCCGTCTTTTTGCCAGCCTTTTATGGCGGATCTGAACTTAAAACTGACGCATTGAAGTTTAGATTGATTGAATCTATCTTTTGAGCATTATGACTCTTAGCCCCTATAGCCAAAACCTTTTCTTTCTTTATAAACGATAGCGGTTTTAAAATTTTATTTTTTCAAGAAACTAAAATTTAATCATTATTAAGAGAGAAGGTATAAATTATGACTGTAATTCAGTATGAAGATTTTGAAAAAGTTGATCTAAGGTCGGGGATTGTGGTGAAAGCCGAGCCCTTTCCCAAAGCCAAAAAACCAGCCTATAAAATATGGGTTGATTTTGGCGAGGCTATTGGGACCAAGCAAACTTCGGCCCAAGTTACTGTACACTATGCGCCTGAAATTTTGGTTGGCCGCCAGGTGGTGGGATGTATTAACCTTACGCCCCGCAATATTGCTGGGTTCATTTCCGAGTTTTTATTGGTCGGGTTTCCAGACCATAAGGGAGATGTGTGCCTTATAACAGCAGATCCCCAAGTATCCACAGGGCAAAAACTATTTTAGAAATACCAGAGGAGAAGGTGATAACCTTCTCCTGCTAATATTTTGATACTTTCATCTTATAGTTTACATCGGTATTAAGCAATAATCCAAAGCCCAGCATTAGGGTAATCATGGAGGTTCCCCCATAGGAAACCATGGGCAGAGGCACGCCCACCACAGGAACAAGGCCCATAACCATCCCCACGTTAATGCTGACATAAATGAAAATACTCATCATAATGCCTAGGCTAACCAGTTGGCCAAATTTACTGCGGTTTTTAAGGATGATTTTATAACATTGGATAATCAACAAAGCATACAAAAATAAAACAGACAAGGATCCGAACAATCCAAATTCTTCTGAAAAGAGGGTAAAAATGAAATCGGTTTGCTTTTCGGGTAAAAAGTTAAGATATCCCTGGGTGCCATGAAAATAGCCCTTACCAAATAACCCCCCAGATCCAATGGCAATCTTGGATTGCAGAATATGATATCCCGTCCCATGGGGGTCTCGTTCGGGGTTCAGAAAGGTAAGCACCCGATTTTTTTGGTAGTCTCGAAGTAGAAAATTCCAGGCCACAGGGATAAGGGCCATGATCGAAAGACCAAGGCCTGCAAAATAATAAATATGAACGCCTGCCGCAAAAAACAAAGAAAAGCCAATCATAACAATAAGCATAGCAGTACCAAGGTCAGGCTGTTTTAAAACCAATGCTGTGGGTAATAAAATCATTAAAAGGGGTAAAATAAGATGGGAGGGCTTATAAATATCATCCGAACTATATCGATGAAAATAAGCAGCAATAGCCAGAACAAGAGCTACCTTCAAAAGTTCCGAGGGTTGTAATTTAAACAAATATAAATCTAACCACCGCTGAGCACCCATTCCCACCATCCCTGCTGCTTCAACCAAGATTAAAAGAATAAAAGTAATCCCATAGATTAAATATGCTCTTCTGAACCACCACTCTAGGTCACTGCTGGCCACAAATAACATCACCCCAAACCCGGCAATAAATCGAATAATTTGGGGTAGAGCCCAGGGAAAGAATGACCCCCCCGCCGCAGAGTATTGCATAAGAAAACCGATAAACGCCAACAGGGAAATAATACCTATAATAGGTAGATTAAGGTTCCTTAGGCGGTCAACGGGGGATAAATAATCACTGTACATCGTTTTGTCCCTGGCTGGGTGGGGGTTGTTCTTGACGTTCTTTTTCTTTCTTTTCCATGATTTCTTGGGTTTTATACAGAATATCCCGGGCTTTGGGTGCACCAAACACACTTCCCCACCCTTCATGCTCGCCAATAACAGCAACGGCATATCGGGGATTATGAATGGGGGCAAAGCCCACAAATTCTGCAGTGTCTCTTAGGTGCCAGGGTAAAGCCCCCCCTTCACGCACCCCTGCTTGGCGTTCGGCCATGCTAATGCGACGGACTTGCGCCGTGGATGTTTTTCCACCCATGCGGTATTTTTCTTCCTTGATCCGTGATCCATAGGCCGTACCTTTGGGATTATTCACCGTTTCTGCCAAACTATTCAAAATATATTGGAGGTGATCTGGATTCAGATCCAGGGCTTCCTTAGACGATGAGTAGTCTGTCCGTAGCTTCAGGTGGGGGTTTATTTTATATCCCCCGTTGGCGACCTGGCCAATCATCTTAACCATTTGCAGCGGTGTCATCAGGACATATCCTTGACCAATGGAAGTCAAAATGGAATCCCCCGGATACCAGGGTTCTTTCCTGACTTTCTGTTTCCATTCGGGGCTTGCAATAAACCCAGATTGCTCACCATTCAAATCGATTCCTGTTTTTTGGTGAACGCCCATTTTATGGGCCATTTTTAAGACATTCTCGATTTTTAGACGACGTATCATGTGATAAAAATACACGTCACACGATTCATACAAGGCTTTAGAAAGATTTACTTTTCCATGGCCCTTATGTTGCCAGCAGTGAAATTTATGCTTGCCCAGCATCATGAACCCAGGGCAAAAAATTTCCTCTTCAGGGTTGGTGCCTGCTTCTAATAAGGCCAAGGCAATGATGATTTTAAAGGCCGATCCGGGGCTGTATTGACCAGAAATTACTTTATTGGTCATGGGGGCATAGGGGCTGGACATGAGCTGTTGCCAGGGTTCATGAGCAATTCCATTAAAGAACAGAGCAGGATTATAGCCAGGGGAAGATACCATGGCTAAAATTCCCCCAGTGTGAATATCCACCACTACGGCAGCTGCACTTTTATAAGGAGCCAAAAGATTGCTGACATAATCTTGTAAATCTTTATCGAGGGTTAAATAGAAGTCTTTCCCGGGTTTGGCGGGGGTATTTTTTAGTTCTCGAATAATACGTCCTCGGGCGTTTACCTCCACTGATCTTTCGCCCGTTTCCCCTCGAATCTCTTCCTCATAGTACCCCTCAATACCATTTTTTCCAATTTTGGCCCCTGGCATCATCATAACTTTGTTTTCTTGGGCTTGGCGATGACTGGGTGAGGAAATATAGCCAATAACATGGGAGGCATGGTCGTTTAATAAATAATCACGTGCGCGCCATTATTCGGTTTAAACGCCTGGGC
>JBKCVN010000032.1:0-3296 GCA_046317875.1 Alphaproteobacteria bacterium
TATCCATGTTAATCACACAAGGCATATTTGAAATATCAATACCACGCGCCGCCACATCACTGGCCACCAAAAATTGCGAGGCGCCCGATTTCATATTCTCGATGGATCGATTACGCCTAGACTGGCTCAGATCCCCATGAATCACTTCGACTGCCATTTTTTTCTTCTGCATCTGGACATAAATTTTATCCACGTGGTGCTTTTTATTACAGAAAATCACGGCGGAAGAAATGGACCACTTGCGGAAGATGGCTATCATCACATCTAATTGTTTGCGCAACCTTTCGGATTCACTTTTAAGGGCCGGAATGTTTACAAAATACTGTTGAATATTAGACGATGTGGTAGAAGGGGCTTCCACCATCACTTCCTTAGGCGACATTAGAAACTCTTGAGCCAATTTTTTAATGGCCGGGGGCATGGTGGCCGATAGCAAAACGGTCTGCCGCATTTTGGGCAAGGCCCCCAAAATTTTCCGCAGATCGGGCATAAAGCCCATATCCATCATGCGGTCCGCCTCATCAATCACCACGTTTTTAATTTCGGTGGGCAAAATATTACCGGTCTCACATAAATCTAAGAATCGACCTGGGGTGGCAATAGCCACATCCACACCCTTTTGAAGAACTTGCTTTTGTTGCACAATAGAAGCCCCGCCAATAAACTGGGCCACCCTCAACTTGTGGTTTTTGGTGTAATCCTTAAAGCTATCGCACACTTGGGTGGCCAACTCGCGGGTGGGCACCAAAATCAGGCACCGAATAAGTCGGGCTTTTGATGCGGTCTCGGATAAAATTTCCACCAAGGGCAATGAAAACGAAGCAGTCTTGCCCGTGCCGGTGGGGGCGCATGCCAGAACATCGGATCCCCGTAAAATCAAGGGAATGATTTGGGCTTGAATAGGCGTTGGCGATACATAGCCTTTATCGCTGAGTGTTTTTAAAAGGCTTTCGCTAAGGCCTAAATCTGAAAATGTCATAAGAAATATACTCCGTCTTGGAAGGCATAACCTAGTTTAAAAGATAGGATGAATTTATTAAATTTCAAGACGGAGAAAAAGAATCACTATTTAATTTTTGTTTCTTTAAACAAAACGTGCTTACGAACCCGGGGGTCATACTTTTTAAGTTCCAGCTTTTCTGTAAGGGTACGGGGGTTTTTTTTGCGAACATAAAAGTATCCTGTACCTGCAGTGCTTTCAAGCTTAATTAAAACTGTTTTGCCTTTAGCCATAATGAATGTCCTAATAATTTGGTCTACAGCAACCATTTACACTGCAAAGCATAGGTTTGTCAAGAAACCATAAGGGATATTTCACTAAAAACTGATTTTTTAACACCCGAATACAATCTGGGCCCCAAAAACAGAAAAGCCCCCTGAACCAGGAGGCCTTCTGCAAAATGATGTGATTTTTAATTAATCACAAATTTTATATTTGTATGTAATGGCAAAATTCATGGCCCATGGATTAGTCTTAATCTTAGCATAAGGTGCAGCACCATTTGCCAAGGCTAAATCATAATCTTTTCCAGCGTACCAATCACCTTCAGCGATAAAACCAAGGGCTCCACCATGATGAATGTTAAGGTCTACACCGGCACCAACGGTGGCACCCCACAAAAGGTCTTTTTTGCTTGTAGTACCAAACCCTGCACGGGCTTTTGTTTCCCAATCACCAGCCACCGCACCAATCTTTACGAAGGGATAGGCTTTGCCTTGGTCCGCACCCATACGGAAGGCTAATTCATACCGTGTTTTTTGGGTTACTGAATAGTGCTGAGCTTGCAAAGGTGTATTCATACGCAGTACAGAATCACCACCCATAAACCAGTTGGCGCCTAAGCTTACCCCTAAATCTAAGTTACGGGTAAATACATCCCCCATATTATAGATGTAGCCAATGCCTCCAAAACCTAAGGGACCACGTGTGGCAATCTTGTCGGTAATAACCGCAGCTCCAGCACCTGGATCCGCATCCACATCATGGCGGCCAAAGGGAATGGAAGCCCCTGCACGAATTTCAACGGAATGGCCCTGGAAATCACCCGCCTGGGAACTTAGTCCCAAAGCCATTAAAGAAGCCGTAAGTAGATAGTGTAATTTATTCATATTTATTCTCCTGTTAGATTAATTTTTTAGTTGCCAGTCATATGAAGCTCGAGAGCAGCTACTAGCTCCACAATGTTAGTTGAGTCTAAAATAGCTGTTCGTGTAGCAGCCGTAATTTGGGTTGGAACAACGTTCCCTAGAGCTGTAGTTACACACAGATAAGTTCCGCCGCCGCCACCAGCTGTGTCAGCCGTAGCAAGACCGTTGTTAGAAACAACAGCCCGACCCAAGATAAGCCTCAATCTTTCAAAAGTCTCAGCACCCTCTGTTATGGCTCCCCCGGTAGCTACAGAAGCGACAATCAAATCATCTATGTTTTCTCCATTCGCAGCTGCAGTAACTTTTATAGCTCTAAAGGCAGCTTGACTTGATTGTTGATCATCGGGGCAGGCTTGTCCACCGAATGTAAACGCCAATAAGCTGGCACTTAATAACAGTTTATAGTTCAATATTTTCATGATTATATTCCTTCTGTTAGATTTGTTAGTTTTTATATTTTTCAAACATATTAATGTTTTATTATTCTAGACTTTTGGTCAGCACGCAATACCTACTGATTATTTATTTGGGGTGCAGCTTTTGTGCCACACTCTTAGTCCAAGATTCTATTTTTCTTTATTTTTCAGGGCCTGGGCTTTTAATAAGCGGCGGATGGAGAGGGTTTCGTGCGATTCCAGTTTTTCTTTCTGAAGCGCCGTCACGGGTGGCAGAGAGCTGAGAAATTTTACCACCTGTTGGGGAAATATTTTTTCAAAAATAAGCCGGGCTCGGGGAACATGAAAGTCAGACGTTGAAACCACCACGTCCTTGATATTCAATCCTTCCAGGGCAATGGCCGATAAAAACGCATCCTCGATGGTGTTAAAACTATCCACACTGCCCATCACTTGGGCAGGCGGCAGCCCTAAGGACACCAAATAATCCCGCATATAGGCCCCATGGGGTTTATGGGTTTGATTAAAATGGGACCCAAATCCCCCCGTCAACAAAAATTTATAGTCTTTATGACTGGTCCAAAACTCATAGGCCTTGGCAGCCCGGCTTTTGGCAATGGGGGATAATACCCCTTTTTTCGTATTGGTTGAGCCCAACACAATAATTACACCAGGTAAAAGGCCAGGCGATCCCATCAAAAATGCACTCCATGTTTTTTACCCATGGTACCTTGTTTTAAGATACGTATCTAG
>JBKCVN010000033.1:0-31219 GCA_046317875.1 Alphaproteobacteria bacterium
TAGTTTTACCTATCCATCTGCCCCCGGATTAAATCCTGGGCGCGGCGAGACATCTACTTCGACTCGACAAGTCTCGTCGAAGCTAAATTTTGCCAAAGGCAAGATTAGCGAAGACGGATGGTGGGCGATGACGGGATTGAACCGCCGACCCTCTCGGTGTAAACGAGACGCTCTACCGCTGAGCTAATCGCCCTATTACCACACCAGTCTGTATAGCAAATAAACCTACTTGCTTCAATACAAAAAGTTTCTTTTTTTACTTAGCAACCATTTCTTTTAAAACTTTACCAGCTTTAAATTTGGCCAAACGTGCTGCAGGGATCTTAATCTTTTCCCCTGTACGTGGGTTACGGCCTTCAGATGCCTTACGATTTACGGTTACGAAGGAACCAAATCCTACTAAACGCACAGCTTCACCTTTTTTCAAAGCAATCGCAATTGATTCAAATACGCTATCCACTGCCTTTGCAGCTGATGCTTTTGATAATCCTGCGGTTTCAGCAACCTGTACAATAAGTTCATTTTTCTTCATTTTTGACCTCTTTCGTTAAGTTAATTATTGAATATATATATTAATAAAAACCCTTTTTATTCTTTAGTCAATGCTATTTTGATCAAAACATAAGGAATACCTTAGAAAAATAGGGATTTTTTTTAGCCCGAAGAAAAAATAACGGTCTTAAAATACTGAATAATTACTACAACGATTATTTTTATTTACTCGACTTATGTAAAAACCTCCCCTTACATATTTTAAATATCATAAAACCCTAAAAGAAAAGCCTCTTTGTTTAATTTTTCTTCTTTAATTCACCTTAGATCTTTGTAACCATAAATGATTACATCAAATTGTCAGCACAAAGAAGGGGACATTATTCTCCTTATGGTTCTCTTAGCTTGTTCTATCCTTTGATAGGGCCTAGAATTCCCAGACATACAGAAGCCCCCCCTTACCACCTCTTTCAATATCTCTGTCGCACAGGATGCAAGTACCTTTCAAAGGTCCACAAAAAAATCTCGCTATTTAAGGCAAGAAAAATAATTCTTCTTCATGCTATTGGCTTCATACTGAAAATATGGGAAAGCCACCACAGTTTACCTTCGGCAGGGCACGACTTCCTTTCAGTCAGAGTATCCACCTAAATTAAGAATTTCTGAGTACTAGGAGTGTTTTTGTATATCAAAATTTCCCACTAAAACCTTATAATAAAAAAGCCCAGGGTCACGCCTGGGCTTTCTAACCTATACTGCTTTATGGGTCTAATCTTTTTTCTTAGCAGTCTTTTTGGGGGCTGACTTTTTTTCAGCAGGTTCTTTCTTTTCTGCTTTTTTAGAAGCGGCTTTAGAACCAGCCTTAGGCGCAGATTCAACGGCTGTATTTTGGTCAATCACAGCAGCTGACGAATCCCCAGCAACACCATTTTGTGCCACAGGACGATCAACCAATTCAATCACCGCCATGGGCGCAGAATCTCCATAGCGGAAACCAGCTTTAATAACGCGGGTGTATCCCCCAGAGCGATTTTTATACCGATCGGAAAGAGTGGTTAAAAGCTTAGAAACCACATCATGGTTATTATTCAAACGGCTCAGCAAAACACGGCGCACGTGCAAGCTATCCGTTCCATTTTTGGCCATAGTAATGAATTTTTCAACCACAACCCTCAGGTCTTTTGCCTTAGGTAATGTTGTTTTAATTTGCTCATGCGTGAACAAGGAATTCGACATGTTCATGAACAGAGCCCGACGATGACTCGATGTTCTATTTAACTTCCGACCAGATAATTTATGGCGCATTTTTTAATTCTCCAAATCTTAAAACGAGTCGTCGATTTTCTTCGACAAATCTTCTATGTTTGCAGGGGGCCAATCGGGAACTTCCATCCCTAATCCTAATCCCATGCTCACCAAAACTTGCTTAATTTCATTCAAAGACTTACGTCCAAAGTTCGGTGTTTTTAACATTTCGGCTTCCGAGCGTTGAACCAAATCGCCAATATAAATGATGTTGTCATTCTTCAGGCAGTTTGCAGCACGCACAGAAAGTTCAAGTTCAGCCACCTTGCGCAACAAAGCTGCAGGGAAAGGAAGCTTGCTTTCAACTTCACTTTTTTGAACTTCAACTGGATCTTCAAAGTTAATCAAAGGACGCAGTTGGTCTTGCATAATACGGGAGGCTAATGCAATGGCATCTTCAGGTTTAACAGTCCCGTTTGTCTCCACATCAAGAATAAGCTTATCATAGTCAGTGATCTGTCCCACACGGGTATGTTCCACCTGATAGGATACTTTTCTGATTGGGTTAAACAAAGAATCAATAGGAATCACCCCTACTGGCGTGGTTTCCTTACGGTTCAGGGTGGCAGGAACATATCCCTTGCCATTCTCAACGGTCATTTCAATTGAAAGGCTAGCGTCTTTGTCCATATGGCAAATGACCAAGTCGGGGTTCTTAATTTCAACATCAGACCCTGTTTTAATCATACCCGCTGTTACAACCCCTGCCCCTTTATAGGACAAATGAATTTTTTTCGGAGTATTTGAATGAAGAGTTAAAGCCAAAGACTTGATGTTCAAAATAATGTCCGTCACATCTTCCATAACCCCGGGAATCGAGGAAAATTCATGCACCACACCTTCTATTTGAACTGTGGTAACCGCAGCACCCCGCACAGAAGACAAAAGAATACGGCGCAATGAGTTGCCTAAAGTAAGGCCATATCCTCTTTCCAAGGGCTCAATCACCAAACGGGCGTGGTTTCCTTCCTTATCAAGATTCTTAATTTGAATATCTTTTGGTTTAATAAGCTCTTGCCAATTTTCTTGTATCACTTTCAGGCTCCCATACTCTCTAAGATAACTGTGGTAAATAATTAAACGCGACGACGCTTACGAGGACGACATCCATTGTGGGGCAAAGGTGTAACATCTCGTATGGACGAAACACTGAAACCAACACTTAAAAGAGCGCGCAATGCAGACTCACGTCCAGAACCAGGGCCTTTAACTTCAACTGTCAGATTTTTTACGCCATGCTCTTTGGCTTTTTTACCTGCTGCTTCAGCTGCAAGCTGGGCGGCGAATGGGGTTGATTTTTTAGACCCCTTAAAGCCGTTTGCACCTGCCGTAGACCACACAATTGTGTTTCCCTGAAGGTCTGTAATGTTAATAATGGTATTGTTAAACGTAGAATTAATATGAGCCATGGCTGCAGGAATATTCTTCCTTTCACGACGACGAAGTTTTGTAGTATTTTGTTGTGACATTTATACTTTATTCCTTAAACTGCTTTTTTCTTACCAGCGATAGGCTTAGCTTTGCCCTTACGTGTACGGGCATTTGTATGGGTTCTTTGTCCACGTGTTGGCAATCCTTTACGATGACGCAACCCACGATAGCACCCTAAATCCACAAGACGTTTAATGTTCATGGAGATATAGCGACGCAAGTCTCCTTCTACTTGGTGTTCAGCATCAATAATATCGCGGATAGTTGACAACTCATCCTCAGTTAACTGATGAATACGCCGAGCACTATCAATTTTTGCTTTTTTACAAATCTCAGCAGATTTTGTTTTACCAATCCCATAAATATAGGTCAGGGCAATTTCTACTCTTTTCTGAGAGGGAACATTCACACCAGCAATACGAGCCACTCTAAAACTCCTTTAAATAAATCTAATTAAATAGAAAAAACAGGCTTTCTGTGGTTCTATAGATAAAAGAAGAAAGAGTCAAGTCTTTCCTACGCTTCCACAACAGCCAATATTTCTTTTGAAACCTCTTCAGGAGATTTCATCACATCGATTCGTCGCAATAACCCTTGTGTTTCATAAAAAGGCAGCAAGGGTTTTGTTTGCAAATGATACTCATGCAAGCGCTTTGTTACATGCTCCACGGCATCGTCCGCCCGTCGGGAAAATCGACTGGAACCACAGACATCACACACACCATCGTGGCGAGGCCTTTTATAATACTCATTATAAGTAGCACCACAATCGGTACAAGTAAAGCGTCCCGATAGTCTTTTTGTTAAAATTTCTTCATCTATCGAGAAATAAATCACACATTGAAGATTCTCACCCCGACGGGATAAATATTCTCTAAGCCATTCAGCCTGACTTACCATTCGGGGAAACCCATCAAAAATGAACCCTGATTCCGAGGGGTGAAAGTCAAGGTAGGATGTCAAAACCCTAAGCATCAAATCATCGCCAATCAGCATTCCCTTTTCTATCAGGTCTTTTACTTCATGTCCTGCGGGTGTTCCTCGGGCCACCTCTTGGCGCAACAAAGCACCCGTCGATACATGATCCAATAAAAGCTTTTCTTTCAGAAGATGGGCCTGTGTGCCCTTCCCGCAGCCAGGAGGGCCGATAAAAACGATGTTCTTTTTCATTATTTCTTTAGATTGAAACGTGACTTTTTCAATAAACATTCATATTGATAGGCCAATAAATGCGAGTGTAACTGGGCAACCGTATCCATGGTGACGCCCACCACGATCAACAAGCTTGTGCCACCCAAATAAAAGGGTAATGCATATTTGGCTTTTAGCAGTTCGGGCAGTAAACATACCGTTACAAGGTACGCAGATCCCACCACCGTTAGCCGGGTTAGAATATAGTCCAAATATTCCGAAGTACTTTGACCTGGGCGAATGCCTGGGATAAAAGATCCCGCCTTCTTTAAATTGTCGGATGTTTCCTCGGGGTTGAAAACCAAGGCTGTATAGAAGAAAGCAAAGAAGGTGATCAATAAACTGTAAAGAATAATATAAACAGGTTGACCAGGTTGAACATGGAATATCAGTTTCTGCAACCATTCATTTTCAACATTTAGCCCTCCCAATACGGTCATGGGTAACAACAATAACGAGCTGGCAAAAATAGCAGGAATAACCCCGGCATTGTTAAGCTTAAGGGGAAGATGTGAACTGTCGCCCCCCATAATCCGCTGACCCATCTGACGCTTAGGCTGCTGGATCACCACTTTATATTGGGCACGCTCAACAAAGATAATGAAGGCGATGACAGCGGCTAATAAAGCAAGGATAAAGAGAATGAACATCACGTGATATTCCCCTTCCCGTCCTAAATCTATCATGCGCAAGGCGGCTTGGGGCAAGTTTGCAACGATACCTGAAAATATAATTAAAGAAGTCCCGTTTCCAATACCTCTCGAGGTAATTTGCTCACCCAACCAAACCAAGAACATGGTGCTTCCAACCACGGTTAGTACAGTACTAATCTCGAAGAACAACCCGGGTTGTAGAACGGCTTGCTGACTTTCCAATGTTTTAGCCAAAGCAAAAGCCTGAACAGATGCCAAAAGCACAGTTCCATATCGGGTGTATTGGTTAAGTTTTTTTCGACCTGATTCGCCTTCCTTACGAAGGGACTGCCAGGCTGGATAGACAGCACCCAACAACTGCACGATAATGCTAGCTGTGATATAGGGCATAATATTTAAGGCGAAAATGGTCATACGCCACAGGGCACCACCCGAAAACATATCCACCATTCCCAAAATGCCAGAAGCATTTCTTTGAGCAATGGCTGAAATAACAGACATATCAATGCCCGGTAGGGGGATATAAGTTCCCAGACGGTAAACGATCAGAGCGCCAAGGGTAAACCATATTCGCTTTTTCAGCTCTTCAGCTTTGGCAAAAAGCCTAAAATCAAGATTAGATGCAAGTTGCTCAGCAGCTGAAGCCATATTTACCCTCTTAATAAGATAAGTTTCTAAATTATACTATGTTAAGCTTACTTATGCTTGTGCAGCAGAGGAAAGCTTAACTTGCCCACCCAATTTTTCTACGAAAGATTGGGCTGATTGGGATGCTTGATCCACTTCAATGGTAATTTTTGTCTTAAGATCACCCTTTGCCAACAGTTTCAAAGCGCCCGCTGTGCCACGAATAAGACCAACTTCGGCTAAAAGAGCTTTCGTGATCACAACAGTAGGGTTGATTTTTTGAAGATCAATGGCGGTTTGAATGCTTTGAAGGTTAACTACCATGGCTTCAGGACCACGTACAAATCCGCGTTTGAATCCTCTTTTAGGAACACGCATTTGAATAGGCATTTGACCACCCTCGAATCCCTTAATGGCCACACCAGAACGTGCTTTTTGTCCTTTTTGACCGTGACCACAGGTTTTACCCAAACCTGAACCGATTCCGCGTCCAACACGTTTCCGAGCAGAAGTTGCTCCGCGATTGTCTCTGATTGTATTCAACTTCATTTTTGTATTCCTTTAAATCTCTTCTACTTTAACGAGATGGCTTACTTTACGAATAAGACCCCTTACAGAAGGCGTATCTTCCACTTCTTTTACACGGTGCAGTTTACCTAGACCTAAACCTTTTAGGCATAAAAACTGATAGTCCTTACGGCCAATGGTGCTGCCGATTTGCTCTACTCTTATCTTACCCTTACTCATCAGAAACTCCATTTTCAGCTGAAGAAGCCTTAGCTTCACGGTTGCTTAGGATATCAGAAATCTTTTTACCCCGGCGGGCTGCCACTTGACGCGGAGACGACACCTTACGCAATGCATCAAAAGTTGCACGCACCATGTTGTGTGGGTTTGTTGATCCAACTGATTTTGCCACAACATCATGTACGCCCAATACTTCAAAAATCGCACGCATAGGACCACCGGCCTTAATACCCGTTCCCACATCGGCTGTGCGAATTACCACACGCCCTGCACCAAAGTGACCAATCAAATCATGATGCACGGTACGTCCTTCTTTTAAAGGCACCCGAATCATAGATTTTTGGGCTTGCTCATTGGCTTTACGGATAGCATCAGGAACTTCAGCAGCCTTTCCAAGACCACAGCCTACGCGGCCCTTTTCATCTCCCACAACAACCAAAGCCGAGAAAGAAAAGTTTTTTCCTCCCTTTACAACCTTAGCTACTCGGTTAATGGAAAGAAGCTTATCAGTATATTTGCTTTCTACTTTTTCTACTTTTGCACGTGCCATTTTTTGTCCTTATTAAAAATCTAATCCGCCAGATCGAGCCCCCATGGCCAACGCTTTTATGCGCCCATGATAAAGATAGGGACCGCGATCAAACACAACTGTTTTAACGCCTGCTTTTTGGGCACGCTCAGCCAAAGCTTTTCCTACAGCCTCAGCAGAAGCTATGTTCCATCCCTTTTGGATCTGGGCCCGCAACTGTTGATCAATAGAAGAGGCAGAAACCAAGGTTACACCCCTTTCATCGTCAATGATTTGAGCATAAATATGGTGGTTAGAACGGAAAACCGACAAGCGTGGCTTCTTAGTCTTAGATAAAGACTTAATGGCCCAACGGTTTCTTTGCTGACGGCGACTGTAAAGTTCTCTTTTAGAATTCATTTTACTTCTTCTTACCTTCTTTACGAACAATACGTTCGTTTTCATACTTAATACCCTTGCCTTTATAAGGCTCAGGACGACGGAACCCACGAATTTCGGAAGCCACTTGACCTACACGCTGAAGGTTGGCACCTGAAACAGTGATAGACGTAGGTTTTTCACACTTAATGGAAATCCCTTGGGGAATGGCATACACAACCTCATGGCTATACCCTAACTGCATAACAAGATTACTTCCTTGAACAGCAGCACGGTATCCTACCCCATTGATTTCCAAATTTTTGGAAAACCCTTTATGCACACCTTGCACTAGATTTGAAATAAGGTTACGCACAGTACCCCACATAGCCCGGGCAAATTGAGTTTCATCTTTTGGCTGAACAATAATTTTAGAATCTTCTACAGATACTTTTACAGCTTCATGCAAAGCTACAGAAAGCTCTCCTTGTGATCCTTTGGCCTTAATTAATCCAGGGGTCAGGTCAACAGTAACCCCACCTGGGATAAGAATTGGATTTTTACCGATACGAGACATAATAACCTAACTTCTCTTTAAAACACTCGACACAAAACTTCACCACCCACATTCATTTTACGGGCAGCATTATCCGAAAGAACCCCCTTCGAGGTGGACAGTATATAAACACCAAGACCATTAGCAGGCTTTGAAAGATCATGGATAGACGCATATGTTCTGCGTCCTGGGGTTGATACCCGATCAATCTTCTGAATAACGGGCATACCTTCGAAATACTTAAGCTCTACTACTATTTCAGAAACCCCTTCACGTACAGGATTCACTTGGTAAGCGCGAATATACCCTTCATCCTTTAATACTTCAAGGATATTCAGGTTAATTTTCGAATAAAGGCAGCGTACCACATCTTTTTTTGCCTTATGAGCGTTCCGAATACGGGAAAGCAAATCTGCAATAGGGTCTGTCATTGTCATTTTATATAATCCTTACTTCTTTTTCTTACCAGCTTGATTTAGTCATGCCTGGAATGGCTCCGGCAGATGCTAAATCACGCAATGCGATACGAGATAAACCTAAGTGGCGATAATACCCGCGGGCACGCCCAGAAATAGCACAACGATTACGGATACGAACCCGCGATCCACTTCTTGGAAGTTCGGCTAGTTTCAATACAGCTTGGAAACGTTCATCCACAGAAATAGTTTTGTCTTGAACTATGCTTTTTAATTCAGTTCTTTTCTTGCGAAAGGACGCGCAAACTTTTTTCTTTTTATCGTTTGACTCAATGGAACCTTTTCTTGCCATGAATGTCTCCTAATTTGTAAATGGCATGCCAAAGCCCTTAAGAAGTTCACGGCCTTCTTCATTGGTTTTGGCGGTTGTTACAATCACTACGTTTAATCCCCTGATTTGATCGATTTTATCGTAATCAATTTCAGGGAAAACGATTTGTTCTTTAATCCCTAGGGAATAGTTACCTTTCCCATCAAAGCTTTTGGGTGACACACCACGGAAGTCACGAACCCGAGGAAGGGCAATGGTAATAAGACGGTCTAGGAACTCGTACATACGCGCCCCACGAAGGGTAACCTTTACACCCAAATCCATTCCTTCACGAACTTTGAATCCAGCAATGGATCCACGAGCTTTGGTAACAACAGGCTTTTGCCCTGCGATAACGGTCAAGTCAGCCACAGCAGCCGTAATCTTTTTGCTGTCACGAGCAGCCTCGCCAATGCCCATATTCAGGACGATTTTTTCCAAAACCGGCGCCTGCATAGGAGTTTTATAAGAAAACTTTTGCATTAAGTCGGGCTTTAAAGTCTCTACATATAGTTTTTTTAATCTAACCATTTTATTCTCTTACTTTAATTCTTTGCCAGAACGCTTCAAAACACGAACTTTTTTACCTTCAGCCGATACTTTAATGGCAATCTTAGAAGGTTTTTTTGTTTCGCTATCTAGGTGCGCTACATTTGATATATGGATGCTTAATTCTTTTTCAAGAACACCGTTTGGATTCGCAGGCGTGGGGCGCATATGACGCTTAACCACATTCACACCCTTTACAATCACACGATTTGTTTCACTGAAAACCTTGGAAATTTCTCCGGATTTACCTTTATGGTCACCCGAGATCACTACAACGACATCGCCTTTTTTAACATGAAATTTCTTATTCATTACAGAACCTCTGGGGCTAAAGAAATGATTTTCATAAAGTTCTTAGACCGCAACTCACGTGTTACAGGACCAAAAATACGCGTTCCAATGGGCTCGCCTTGGTTATTTAACAAAACAGCCGCATTTTCATCAAAGGAAATCTTTGTACCATCATTGCGCATAATACCATGGGCTGTACGCACAATTACGGCCTTATGAACGGTTCCTTTGGCAACCTTCCCACGTGGGATGGCTTCTTTTACCGTTACAACAATAATATCACCGATTGAAGCCGTTCTTCTTTTAGAACCACCCAACACTTTAATGCATTCAACGCGACGAGCGCCCGAGTTATCCGCAACAGTTAAACTGGTTTGCATCTGAATCATAATATCACCTACGCTTTTTCTACTTTGGATAATGCAACCCAAGTTTTTGTCTTCGAGATGGGGCGAGATTCTTCGATTTGAATCACGTCGCCTTCAACGAAGGTATTCTTCTCGTCATGAGCGGAATACCGTTTAGATTTTGTAATATATTTCTTGTAAATGGGGTGCATAAAGCGACGATCAACCTTTACGATAACGGTTTTATCTCCCTTATCACTTACAACAACTCCTTTAAGAACACGACGAGGCATTTTATCTTTTCCTAACTATTTTGCTTTATTCACTGTTTTAGCATTAAGAAGGGTCTTAATACGGGCAATCGTACGACGCACTTCACGAACACGGGCAGTATTGGTCAACTGACCTGCCACTTTTTGAAAGCGCAGATTAAAGGATTCTTTTTTTAAATCCAAGACCATTTTTTTAAGGTCATCAGTTTTTGTTTTCTTTAGATCAACAGTTTTCATGATCTTAAATCCTATCTGGTTATAAACCGGCTACGTACCGGCAGTTTCGCCGCTGCCAAAGTCAAGGCATCACGGGCCAATTCTTCTTCAACGCCATCAATTTCAAACATAACGCGGCCGGGCTTCACACGGCAGGCCCAGAATTCAGGAGACCCCTTACCCTTTCCCATACGGACTTCAGCCGGTTTTTGGGATACGGGCACATCTGGGAAAATACGAATCCAAACCTTACCAGCCCTACGCAAGTGACGGGTAATCGCACGACGTGCAGCTTCAATTTGACGAGAAGTCACACGATCAGCGGTTGTGGCTTTTAAGCCAAAGTTACCAAAGTCTAAATCTGTGGCAGACTTGGCCATACCATGGATTCGTCCTTTAAACGCTTTTCTAAATTTTGTACGCTTCGGAGCTAACATAATCTTAAAGTCCTATCTATTCACAACGTGTTCACGAACCCGACGGTCTTGTGCCATGGGGTCATGTTCCATAATTTCACCCTTGAAAATCCACACCTTAATACCACAAGTTCCATACGTGGTAAAGGCTGTTCCTAGGCCATAGTCAATATCTGCACGCAAAGTATGCAAAGGAACGCGTCCTTCACGATACCATTCCATACGGGCAATCTCGGCCCCACCCAAACGGCCCGAACAATTGATACGAATACCAAGAACACCAGCCTTCAAAGCTGTTTGCACAGCTTTTTTCATCGCTCTTCTAAAAGAAACGCGTCGTTCCAACTGGCGGGCAATAGAATCTGCCACCAAGCGCGCATCGAAATCAGGCTTCTTGATTTCCAAAATGTTCAAAACAACCTCAGATCCTACGATCCGGTTTAAAGAATTCTTAAGGGTATCAATATCCGCACCCTTGCGCCCGATGATCAATCCGGGACGGGCTGAATAAATAGTCACACGGGCCTTCTTGTTAGGACGCTCGATTACAACTTTTGAAACAGCCGCTTGGCTCAATTTATCGAAAATAAACTCACGAATCTTAATGTCTTGAGCCAAATAGGTTGCGTAGTCACGGCTAGACGCGTACCACCGGGAATCCCACGTACGGTTTACCTTTAATCGCAAAGAAATTGGATTTACTTTCTGACCCATTTAGAGATTCTCCTCACATTGCTCAACAACAATCTTAAGATTACTGTATGGTTTTAAAATTCTGACGCCACGTCCCTTGGCACGGGCCATAAATCTTTTCAATACAAAAGCCTTGCCCACTTCTACGCGCGCTACCACCAAACGATCAATATCTAGATGGTGATTGTTTTCTGCGTTGGCAACGGCAGATGATAATACTTTCTTAACTTCCCCCGCCACACGACGTTTAGAAAAAGTCAATTGAGCCAAAGCTTCATTAACAGGACGGTGGCGAATTAAGTCGGCAACCAAACCCAACTTCTGGGGAGAAGTACGAATAGCTTTAGCAGAAGCAAGAGCTTGCTTGTCAGAAAGCTGTCTTGGAAGTGCTTTTTTACTCATTTTGAACCTTTCTGAGATTTCTTATCTGCGGCGTGACCATAAAAAGTACGTGTAGGTGCAAATTCACCCAACTTATGTCCAACCATGTTTTCTGTTACAAAAACAGGAACAAATTTTTTGCCATTATGAACGCCAAAAGTTACGCCCACAAATTGTGGAAGGATGGTAGAGCGACGTGACCACGTCTTTACCACATCCTTACGACCAGAACTTAGCACAGCTTCTGCCTTTTTCAACAGATATCCGTCAACAAAAGGGCCTTTCCAAACTGAACGAGACACTCTATTACTCCTTACTTCTTACGACGACTAACAATCCACTTGCTTGTGGACTTGTTGGTACGAGTTTTCTTACCCTTAGTATGCTGACCCCAAGGCGTTACTGGGTGACGACCCCCATTGGTCCGCCCTCCATGAGGGTGATCCACAGGGTTCATAGCAATACCACGAACCTCAGGACGACGACCCAACCAACGGGAACGCCCGGCCTTACCAAGGTTAATGTTCTTTTGATCCGGGTTGGATACGGCTCCAATGGTTGCTCGGCATTCCAAGGACACCAAACGCACTTCACCAGAACTCAGCTTAATCAAAGCGCGTCCACCATCACGACCCACATACTGAACATAAGTTCCAGCAGATCTAGCCAACTGTCCGCCCTTCCCTGGCTTCATTTCCACGTTATGAAGGATGGTTCCCATGGGAATACTGGCCAAAGGCATGGAATTTCCTGGTTTCACTTCAACTTTGTGACCTGAAATCACTTTGTCACCCACGGCCACTTTTTGAGGCGCAATGATATAAGACAAAGTTCCATCCTCATACTTCAACAAGGCAATATGGCACGTCCGGTTAGGATCATACTCGATACGCTCAACAGTGGCTTCCATATTTACTTTTGAACGTACAAAGTCAATCATGCGGTAAAGTTGTTTATGTCCCCCACCACGACGACGAGAAGTAATGCGACCCATATTGTTACGGCCAGCTGTTTTTGTTTTGCCCGTAACCAAAGATTTTTCAGGACGCCCCTTCCAAAGACCCGTACGGTCCACCAGAATTAACTGACGAGTAGAAGGAGTAACGGGATTAAAAGTTTTTAATGACATTTTAACTAAATTCCTACGCTAACATCAATTGTTTGACCGGCTTTTAACCGAACAATCGCTTTTTTAAAATCAGAACGACGACCACGATGCCCTTTGAAAACTTTTAATTTCCCTGCAGCATTAATGGTGTTAACTGAAACCACCTCAACTTTGAAAATCTTCTCAACAGCCAACTTAATTTCATCCTTCGTAGCATCGGTTGCTACTTTGAAAGAATACTGATTGTTCTGAGTCAAAAGGGTTGCCTTTTCAGTAATCAAAGGCGTCCTAATAACTTCATATGCCAAACCGGCAGAAATTTTCTTTTGTGCTATATTTTTCATACGAGTCTCGCTTCCAGGTGATGCACCGCATCTTTAGACAAAACCAATGTTCCACACTTCATAATGCTATAAACATTCGCACCCTGTTGGGGCAACACGTTCACATTAACAAGGTTCCGAGAGGCTTTGCAGAAGTTTTCATTAAGCTCGGTCCCACCAATAAACAAGGGGGCCTTCCAACCATTCTTCTGAATTAATGTATTTAATTCTTTTGATTTAGAATTTTTCAGCTCAAGAGCATCCAAAACAACCAGGGATCCTTCAGCCGCCTTCATGGCCAATACAGATTTTAAGGCCAATTTGCGCACTTTTTTAGGAAGGTCAAAGCTGTGATCCCGTTTATGAGGACCAAATACAACCGCCCCTCCACGCATGTGAGGACCTCTCAGGCTTCCCTGACGCGCGCGACCCGTACCTTTTTGACGAAATGGTTTCTTTGTTGTTCCACTTACCGCCCAAATTTCTTTGGTTTGGTGGTTACCCGAGCGCGCCTTTGCCAGCTGCCAACGCACCATCCGATGAATAATATCAGAACGTGCAGGCACACCAAACACTTGGTCGCTCAGATCAATAGATCCTAATTTTTTGTTTTCTAAGCTTATGATATCCCACTGCATGAGAAAAATCCTTTATTTACTTTTAACGGCATCTGTCACTGTAATGAAAGACCCTTTATGACCTGGCACTGCGCCCTTAATATAAATTAGACCCTTATCAGAATCCAACCGAACAATCTGGAGGTTCTGAATAGTTACCCTTTCTGCGCCCAGATGTCCAGCCATTTTCTTACCTTTAAACACTTTTCCTGGATCTTGACGTTGTCCGGTTGATCCATGAGAACGGTGACAAACAGATGCACCGTGGGAAGCACGGTTTCCGCCAAAGTTGTGTCGCTTCATAACACCCGCAAAACCTTTACCCAAGGAAGTACCCACAACATCCACATATTGTCCCACTTGGAAATGGTCTGGATGAATGTTGGCACCCACTTCAACAAAGGCATCTGCAGCCACGCGGAATTCTTTTAATCCTTTTTTGGGTTCAATTTTATGCTTGGCATAAAATCCTTTTTGCGCCTTGTTCAAGGATTTAAGGCGGCCCTTGCCATATCCAATTTGAACTGCTGTATAGCCATGCAATTCTTCTGTCTTATGGCCAACCACTTGGCAGTTTTCCACTTGCAAAACAGTTACGGGAACATGCTCGCCCTGAGCATCAAAAAGCCGGGTCATTCCCAGTTTTTCTGCAACTAAACCTATTCTCATCATTTTCGTTCCTATAATTTAATCTCGACGTCAACACCATATGAAAGCTCAAGTTTCATCAGGGCATCAACAGTCTGAGGTGTCCAATCCACGATATCAAGCACACGCTTATGAGTTCTAATTTCGAACTGTTCACGAGACTTTTTATCAATGTGAGGCGAACGGTTTACTGTAAACTTTTGAATAGCCGTTGGCATAGGAATGGGTCCCCGTACCACTGCACCTGTTCTTTTGGCCGTATCAACCACTTCATGCGCCGATTGATCAAGCATTCTATGATCATAAGCTTTCAATCGAATACGTATTGTTTGTCTTTCCATTTTTTTCCTCAATCTTTCAACGCTAAAGCGGTGGTTTCCTATTCAATAATTTTAGCGACAACACCTGAACCGACGGTACGACCTCCTTCACGGATGGCAAACCGTAGCCCTTCATGCATAGCTACAGGAGATATCAATTGAATCTCCATCGACAAGTTGTCTCCAGGCATCACCATCTCAGTTCCCTCAGGCAATACCACCTGTCCCGTCACGTCTGTGGTCCGGAAATAAAACTGTGGACGATAGTTCGAGAAGAATGGCGTATGACGGCCTCCTTCTTCCTTCGACAAAATGTACGCTTCACATTTGAACTTGGTATGAGGCTTCACGCTTCCAGGCTTACATACCACTTGTCCGCGTTCCACATCTTCTTTCTTCGTTCCACGAAGCAACAATCCCACGTTGTCTCCAGCTTCTCCGCTGTCCAACAATTTACGGAACATTTCTACGCCCGTTACAGTCGTCTTCTGGGTCGGACGCAATCCTACGATCTCGCACTCGTCTCCCACCTTAATCACGCCCGCTTCAATACGGCCGGTCACCACGGTCCCACGACCAGAAATAGAAAACACATCTTCCACAGGCATCAAGAAGGGCTTGTCCTTCTCACGTTCAGGTTGTGGAATATAGCTATCCACCGCATCCATCAACTTCATGATCGCTTCACGGCCCAATTCGGGGCTCTTATCTTCTAATGCACAAAGGGCTGATCCACGCACAAACGGAATATCATCGCCAGGGAAGTCATACTTGCTCAAAAGCTCACGGACTTCCATTTCCACCAGATCTAGCAACTCGGGGTCATCCACCATGTCACATTTGTTCAAGAACACAACAATCGCAGGTACACCCACCTGACGCGCCAACACAATGTGTTCACGGGTCTGGGGCATGGGCCCATCAGCTGCGCTGACCACCAATATGGCGCCGTCCATCTGGGCCGCACCGGTGATCATGTTCTTTACATAGTCCGCGTGCCCAGGACAGTCCACGTGCGCATAGTGACGCTTGTCTGTCTCGTACTCAACGTGGGCCGTTGAAATGGTAATACCACGCGCTCTTTCTTCCGGCGCCGCGTCAATCTGATCATACGCCTTGAATTCTGCCTTACCGCTTTCCGCCAATACCTTCGTAATCGCCGCCGTTAAACTCGTCTTCCCGTGGTCAACGTGCCCAATCGTCCCAATATTACAATGCGGCTTATTCCTCTCAAACTTCGCTTTTGCCATTTCTTTTCTCCTTTATCCAATATAAATATTTTTTCCTAAACAAGACCTACGCATTCATCGACTGCTTTACTTGATCAGCCACAGCCTGAGGTACTTGTTCATAATGATCAAACTGCATGGTGTACTGGGCACGACCTTGGCTCATGGAACGCAACGTGTTCACATATCCAAACATGGACGCCAAAGGCACCATGGCGGAAACCACGCGGGCATTTCCACGATCTTCCATACCGGTCACTTGACCACGGCGACTGTTCAAGTCTCCGATAATGTCACCCATATACTCTTCGGGCGTAACCACTTCCACCTTCATCACCGGCTCTAACAACCGAGGAGCAGCTTTGGCCGCCCCTTCTCTAAAGGCCGAACGACCAGCGATTTCAAAAGCCAAGGCGCTAGAGTCCACATCGTGATAAGCTCCATCCACCAAACTGATTTTAAAGTCAATTACAGGAAATCCTGCCACAGGACCCGTTGTCATAGAGGCATTTAAGCCTTTTTCCACACCAGGAATATACTCTCTAGGAATGGCTCCACCCACAATCTTGCTTTCAAACTGATAGCCAGATCCTGGCTCCAAAGGCTCAAACACCAACTTGATGCGTGCGAACTGACCTGCACCACCACTTTGCTTCTTATGGGTATAATCAACTTCAGCGGTTTTCGTCAATGTTTCACGATAGGCCACCTGAGGCGCACCCACGTTAGCTTCCACCTTAAATTCCCTCTTCATACGATCAACGATGATTTCAAGGTGAAGCTCACCCATTCCCTTGATCACTGTTTGACCCGATTCATGATCAACACTCACACGGAAAGACGGATCTTCAGAAGCCAAACGGCCCAAGGCAATAGACATACGCTCTTGGTCAGCCTTAGATTTGGGCTCAACCGCCACCTCAATCACGGGCTCAGGGAATTCCATTTTTTCTAAAATGATCGGATTCTGAGGACTGCAAAGGGTTTCTCCAGTGGTCACAGACTTCAGACCACACAAAGCAACGATATCCCCCGCACGGCCCTCTTTAATGTCTTCACGCATGTTAGCGTGCATTTGAAGCATACGCCCGATACGTTCTTTGTTATCCGTAATAGAGTTCAATACCTGATCACCCGAGCGAAGCACACCCGAGTAAATACGAATAAAGGTCAACGTTCCCACGAAAGGATCCGTCATAATTTTGAATGCCAAAGCAGAAAAGGGCTCGTCATCCGAAGACTTACGCGTCATCTCAACATCACCCTTAAGGCTCACACCTTTTACGGCAGGCACATCCAAGGGAGATGGCAAGAAATCAACCACAGCATCCAATAAGGGCTGAACACCCTTGTTTTTGAAAGCAGATCCACACAAAACGGGAACAAACTGAAGAGAAACAGTTCCCTTACGGATACAAGCCTTAAGAACATCTTCTGAAGGCTCTTCCCCTTCCAAATATCTTTCTAAAGCTGCATCATCCATTTCAACTGCTTTTTCTACAAGCTTTGAACGATACTCATTGGCCTGATCAACCAGATCAGCCGGAATGTCTTTATACGAGAACTTAGCGCCCAGCTCTTCATCTTCCCAAACAACAGCCTGCATCTTCACCAGATCAATTAGACCGGCATATTCAGATTCAGACCCAATGGGCAAGTGCAAAACTAAAGGATTGGCCCCCAAACGATCTTCGATCATTTGAACGCAACGATAAAAGTTAGCCCCGATACGATCCATCTTGTTCACAAAACAGATACGAGGAACATTGTATTTGTCAGCCTGACGCCAAACAGTTTCAGACTGTGGCTCAACACCGGCCACACTGTCAAAAACAGCAACAGCACCATCCAGAACACGCAAAGACCGCTCAACCTCTATAGTAAAGTCCACGTGACCAGGCGTATCAATAATGTTGATTAGGTGATTGTTCCAAGAACAAGTAGTTGCCGCCGAGGTAATAGTAATACCACGTTCTTGCTCTTGCTCCATCCAGTCCATAGTGGCTGCTCCATCATGAACTTCACCAATTTTATGAGAACGGCCTGTATAATAAAGAACGCGCTCGGTGGTAGTAGTCTTGCCCGCATCGATGTGGGCCATGATTCCTATATTGCGATATTTCTCAAGAGCAACTTTTCTAGAGGACATAATTACCACCTGTAATGAGCAAACGCACGGTTTGCATCAGCCATTTTATGGGTATCTTCACGCTTCTTAACAGAGGCTCCACGATTCCCCACCGCATCCATAAACTCACCAGCCAAACGCTCGGTCATAGTACGCTCATTACGCTTACGCGCCATATCGATAATCCAACGAATAGCCAAAGCCTGTGAACGATCAGCACGAACCTCAACGGGAACTTGGTATGTTGCACCCCCCACACGACGAGAACGAACCTCAACCGCAGGCTTTACATTCGTCAAAGCTTCGTGGAACAACTCCAAACAATCACGACCCATTTTCTTTTGAATAATATCAAAGGCATCATAAATGATGGATTCAGCAACAGATTTCTTCCCACGAGTCATCAAACTGTTGGTGAATTTTGTAACGATTTTATCCCCAAACTTTGGGTCTGCCAGAACTTCTCTTCTAACTGCAGCGCGACGACGAGACATATTTTATATCCTTTACTTTGGACGCTTAGCCCCATAAGAGGAGCGCGATTGTTTACGATCTTTAACACCTTGGGTATCAAGGGTACCACGTACGATGTGATAACGGGTACCGGGCAAGTCTTTTACACGACCGCCTCTAAGCAATACCACCGAGTGCTCTTGCAAGTTGTGACCTTCTCCAGGAATATAGCCGGTTACTTCATATCCATTGGTTAGACGCACACGGGCGATTTTACGCAGAGCGGAGTTAGGCTTCTTAGGCGTCATGGTTGTTACACGTGTACACACACCTCTTTTATGAGGACAAGATTCAAGGGCGGGAGCCTTTTTACGTTCAACAGGGCGGCGCCTTGATTTACGAATTAACTGATTAATCGTGGGCATTGTATTCCTTCTCTAGAAAATGAAAAACCCCCATGGCCATCCAGCCGATGAGAGACAAATACTCTATAGTTGTGGAATAATAGGCTCTGCCTCTCTATTCGTCAAGGGGAAGTTAAAAAAAATTATACAAACCATGAAATTATGGTTTTTCACCCCCCTTAAAACAAAAAAGGAAGCCCCAAGACTTCCTTTTTTGCATCAATCCTATGCTTTATTAAAAAGCAGATGTTTCCATGGACAGTTTCTTCTGAACATCCCGGTCCTTACCTACTTTTTTATAGTCACGCAGAATGCTGCCCGTACCCGCAGGGATTAACCGCCCCACGATTACGTTTTCTTTCAGACCTACTAGATAATCTGACTTACCTGAAACTGCAGCTTCGGTTAAGACGCGCGTGGTTTCTTGGAAAGAAGCCGCCGAAATAAACGAACGGGTTTGCAACGAAGCCTTGGTGATTCCTTGAAGAATCGTTTGCCCCGTAGCCGAACGCAAACCTTCTTTTTCCATCTTTTCGTTTTCTTTTTGGAAATCTTGATGGTTTACTTCTTCTCCCACCATGAACGTCGTATCGCCTGGATCACGCACTTCTACCTTTTGCAACATTTGTCGCAAAATAACTTCTATGTGCTTGTCATCAATACGCACACCTTGCAAACGATAGATTTCTTGTACTTCCGACACCAAATAGCTGGCCAAAGCTTCCACACCCAAAATACGCAAGATATCATGGGGGGCTGGTTTACCATCCATCAGCAAATCGCCTTTCTTAATATAGTCACCTTCTTGTACCGTTAAGTGACGGCCCTTGGGCAGCAAATATTCGAAAGGCTCTAGTCCTGCATCCTCGGGCACGATCAAAATACGGCGCTTGGATTTATAGTCCTTACCAAATTCAACGCGACCAGAACATTCCGCAATAATCGCATAGTCCTTGGGTACACGGGCTTCAAACAACTCGGTTACACGGGGCAAACCACCGGTAATGTCTCGGGTCTTTGAAGATTCGCGCGGAATACGGGCCAGTACTTCACCCGCCTTTACTTTTTGACCTTGCTCAATGCTGATAATCGCATCCACAGGCAAGAAGTATCTGGCTTCCAACCCATTGGCCATCGTCAAAGGATTACCCTTTTCGTCACAAATCACGATTCTGGGCTTAATGTTTTCCTTTTTCTTCTGGGATGCAGCATCCATCACGATACGACTTGAAATACCCGTTTCTTCATCCACAGCATGACGTACGGATACACCATCAATCACATCGACAAAGTGGGCAATACCCTCTTTTTCTGTTAAGATGGGCAAAGTATATGGATCCCACGTGGACAATCTCTGGCCTTGCTTAATCTGAGCACCCTCTTCCGCTAACAGCTTGGCGCCGTACATAACGCGACGCGAGAACTTTTCACGGCCCTGTTCGTCATGAATGGCGATCTCAGTATAGCGACCCATCACCACCAGACTGCCATCTTCACCGTGTACCACGTTTTTGTTTTTTAGAACCAGGGTTCCTCCAATTGGGGCTTCAAGGCTGGATTCTTCCGCAGCACCCTGCGCCGTTCCTCCAATGTGGAACGTTCTCATGGTCAACTGGGTTCCAGGCTCACCGATGGACTGGGCCGCAATGACGCCTACCGCTTCGCCCTTGTTCACAGGGGTTCCACGGGCCAGGTCACGACCATAACAGTTGGCACAAATTCCAAAGTCAGATTCACATGTAAGCGGAGAACGAACCAAAACTTCGTCTATACTGGTAAGGTTCAATCTTTCAATGGTTTCTTCATCAATGATGTGCCCTGCTTTCGCCACAACCGTATCCCGATAGGTATCAATGATATCTGTTACGGGAACACGGCCCAGGATACGCTCGCTTAATGGAATCACAACCGTTCCACCATCCATCACGGATCTTACAACGATACCCCGGCTGGTGCCACAGTCTTCGTCCGTCACCACACAATCCTGGGATACGTCCACCAAACGACGCGTCAGATACCCCGAGTTCGCCGTTTTCAAAGCCGTATCCGATAACCCCTTACGGGCACCGTGGGTCGAGTTAAAGTATTCAAGAACAGATAGGCCCTCTTTAAAGTTAGAAATAATCGGGGTTTCGATAATTTCACCTGAAGGCTTTGCCATCAATCCACGCATACCCGCCAGCTGCTTCATCTGAGCCGGAGATCCACGCGCACCCGAATGGGCCATCATATAAACCGAGTTAATGGGTTGATCGTCCTTAGAAGATGCAATCTCGCGCATCATTTCACCAGCAACCAAATCACCACATTGGGACCACGCGTCCACCACCTTGTTGTATTTTTCACCCTTAGTGATCAATCCATCTAGGTACTGTTGTTCGTATTCGGATACCTTGGATTGCGTATCTCCAATCAACTTTTTCTTAGCTTCAGGAATAACCAAATCATCCTTACCAAACGAAATACCTGATAAGGTTAACCATTTAAATCCTAAGCGCATCATGCGATCCGCAAAAATAACCGTTTCTTTTTGGCCACAGTGACGGTAAATGATGTCCAGCAACGATGTGACTTCCTTAGAGGTCATTAATTGGTTAATTAATTTAAAGTCCAACGCCGCATGACGGGGGAATATTTCCGAGAACAACATCCGACCTGGGGTTGTCTTTACTCGGTGAATTTTGGGATTACCCTGAGCATCAACACCATGGTATCGCGCTGTAATTTTGGCATGCAGATCCACAACACCTTCAGACAAAGCCCGTTCAATTTCTGCAAGGGAGGCAAAAGCCATGCCCTCACCTTTTTGGTGATCACGCTCGATGGTTAAGTAATACAATCCCAACACCACGTCTTTTGTGGGGATAATAATAGGACGACCGTTGGCAGGGCTTAGGATGTTGTTGGTTGACATCATTAACACGCGGGCTTCCAATTGGGCCTCCATGGACAAAGGCACATGGACTGACATGTTGTCTCCGTCGAAGTCGGCGTTAAACGCTGTACATACCAAAGGATGCAGCTGAATGGCTTTACCTTCAATCAAAATAGGCTCGAACGCCTGGATACCCAAACGGTGAAGGGTCGGCGCACGGTTCAGCAACACGGGATGTTCACGAATCACTTCTTCCAGGATATCCCAAACTTCTGGTCTTTCCTTTTCAACCATGCGTTTTGCAGCCTTAATGGTGGGCGCAATGCCATACTTTTCTAATTTGGAATAAATAAAGGGCTTGAAAAGCTCAAGGGCCATTTTCTTAGGCAATCCACATTGATGAAGCTTCAATTCAGGCCCCACCACGATCACGGAACGACCAGAATAATCTACACGCTTCCCAAGAAGGTTTTGACGGAAACGACCTTGTTTTCCTTTCAACATATCCGATAAAGACTTCAATGGGCGCTTGTTGGTGCCAGTGATCACGCGACCGCGACGACCGTTGTCAAATAGCGCATCCACAGATTCTTGCAACATACGCTTTTCGTTACGCACGATAATGTCAGGCGCTCTTAGTTCCAACAATCTTTTCAAGCGGTTGTTGCGGTTAATAACGCGACGATACAAATCGTTCAAATCGGATGCCGCGAAACGACCTCCATCCAAAGGAACCAAGGGACGCAATTCCGGCGGAATTACGGGTAGAACCGTCAATACCATCCATTCGGGCTTTGATCCAGATTCCAGGAAAGCTTCTACAATTTTCAAACGTTTGATGATTTTCTTACGACGGACTTCCGAAGAAGTTTCCTTCAATTCAGTTCTTAAATCTTGTTGTTCCTTTTTCAAATCCAAAGATTTTAGAATCTCTCTTAACGCTTCTGCCCCAATTCCGGCTTGGAATGAATCTTCGCCAAAGTTATCCTGGGCATCAATATATTCTTCTTCAGATAAAAGCTGATTTTTCTTTAAGGACGTTAAGCCTGGATCAAGAACAATATAGTTTTCAAAATACAAAACCCGTTCCAAATCTTTCAAGGCCAAGTCTAATAAGATACCAATCCGACTGGGCAATGATTTCAAGAACCAGATATGGGATACGGGGGCAGCAAGCTCAATATGCCCCATACGGTCACGACGCACCTTAGACAAGGTAACTTCCACACCACACTTCTCGCAGATAACGCCCCGATATTTCATACGTTTGTATTTACCGCACAGGCATTCATAATCTTTCACAGGACCAAAAATACGTGCACAGAACAAGCCATCTTTTTCAGGCTTAAATGTACGATAATTGATGGTTTCTGGTTTTTTAACTTCCCCAAATGACCAAGAACGAATCCGTTCTGGGCTGGCAATGGATATCTTAATTTCTCCAAAGTTATTGGGGCTCGAAACTTGACCAAAAACTTTTTCTAAGGTTTGTGTCTGACTCATATTTTCACTCCGCTGGATTTGCTACCAAAAGAAAGGGGGGAGAATTACTCCCGCCCCTCCTCTTTTAGCTCGATATTGAGGCCTAAAGATTTAATTTCTTTTACCAACACGTTAAAGGATTCTGGAATACCTGCTTCAAAGGCGTTATCGCCTCGAATCATGGCTTCATAAGCCTTGGTACGACCCGCCACGTCATCTGATTTAAAGGTCAGAATTTCTTGAAGGGTATAAGCCGCTCCATAAGCTTGCAGGGCCCAGACTTCCATTTCTCCGAAACGTTGACCACCAAACTGGGCTTTACCTCCCAAAGGTTGCTGAGTTACCAAACTGTAAGGACCAATAGAACGAGCGTGAATCTTGTCGTCCACCAAGTGGTCTAGCTTCAGCATATACATATAGCCAACGGTCAACTTACGATCAAAGGCTTCGCCCGTACGACCATCATATAACGTGACTTGTCCTGATGTATCCAAACCAGCTTTTTCTAGCTGCTTTGCTACATCTTCTGCAGACGCCCCATCAAATACAGGGGTTGCCATGGGAAGCCCCACGCCCACATCGGACAGAACCTCAAGAAGGTGATCATCTTTCAAAGATTCCACCACTTTCAAAGATTCGGGATCTTCATAAATACCTTTCAAGTCAGTACGAAGTTCCTTCACGGATTTTTCGCCATTTTGAACATGCTCGATCATTTCTTTGACTTTTTTACCCAGACCAGCCGAAGCCCATCCTAGGTGAGTTTCCAAAATCTGACCTACGTTCATACGAGACGGAATACCCAATGGGTTCAAGATAATATCAACCGGGGTTCCATCTTCCAAATAAGGCATATCTTCCACAGGGGTAATTCTTGAAATAACACCCTTGTTTCCGTGACGACCGGCCATCTTGTCTCCGGGTTGCAGCTTACGCTTTACAGCCACGAATACTTTAACCATCTTCAACACGCCTGGAAGCATTTCATCTCCACGGCGCACCTTATCAGCCTTATCTTCAAAACGGGCATTTACCGAGGCAATACTTTGGTCAAACTGCTGACCTAAGGATTCCAGAGTATCCATAATATCCTTGTCATCAACAACGATTTGGCGCCATTGACCCCGAGAATATTCGGCCAGAACATCGGCGTTGATTTGGGTACCAATTTTTAATCCTTTTGGACCCTTCACCACTTTTTTGCCTGCCAACAATTCTTCGATGCGGCCATAATAGCTACGTTCAAGAATGGTACGTTCGGAATCACGGTCTTTGGCTAAACGGCTAATTTCAGCGCGCTCAATGGCCAGGGCACGTTCATCTTTTTCGATTCCACGACGCGAAAATACGCGCACATCGACCACCGTACCTGAGGTTCCTGGCGGCAAACGAAGCGAGCTATCCCGCACATCCGAGGCCTTTTCACCAAAGATCGCCCTTAAGAGTTTTTCTTCCGGAGTGGACGGCGTTTCACCCTTGGGTGTTACTTTTCCAACCAAAATATCGCCTGGGTTCACTTCTGCACCCACATAAACGATACCTGTTTCGTCCAAGTTCTTCAGAGATTCTTCGCCCACATTCGGAATATCCCGTGTGATTTCTTCTGGGCCTAACTTTGTATCGCGCGACATCACATCAAATTCTTCGATGTGAATCGAGGTAAAGACGTCATCCTTCACAATTCGTTCAGAAATCATAATGGAGTCTTCAAAGTTATATCCATTCCAAGACATGAAGGCCACCAAGGCGTTCCGTCCAAGGGCCAATTCGCCCTTATCTGTGGAAGGACCGTCAGCGATCACATCACCAGCTTCAACGGCCTCACCCACTTTGACAAGGGGACGTTGGTTAATGCAGGTATTCTGGTTGGATCGTTGGAACTTTTGCAACGTATAAATATCTACGCCCTGTTCCTTCATCGCCTGTGGATCCGTTACCTTCACCACAATACGTTGAGCATCCACTTGGTCAATAATACCAGAGCGACGGGCCACAACAGCCACGCCTGAATCTCGAGCCACGTTGGTTTCCATACCCGTTCCCACAATCGGGGCCTCTGCCCGCAACAAAGGAACAGCCTGACGTTGCATGTTCGATCCCATCAAGGCACGGTTTGCGTCGTCGTTTTCCAAGAAAGGAATCAAAGACGCTGCCACCGACACCAACTGCTTAGGGGACACATCTACGAAATCTACCTGGGCAGAGGGCATGGGCACAAATTCACCCCGCACACGCGAGTTCACGAAATCTTGAACGAATCGACCTTCTGCGTCTAAATCGGCATCGGCCTGGGCCACCACATACTTGCCCTCATCAATGGCTGACAAATAAGTCACATCATCAGAAATTTTACCATCTGTCACCTTACGATAAGGGGTCTCGATAAAGCCATACTTGTTGATTCGCGCATAGGTCGCAAGCGAGTTAATCAACCCAATGTTCTGACCTTCAGGTGTTTCAATCGGACAAATACGCCCATAATGGGTGGGGTGCACGTCACGAACCTCGAAGGACGCCCGATCCCGGGTTAATCCCCCAGGGCCCAAGGCTGACAAACGACGCTTGTGGGTAATTTCAGACAAGGGGTTTGTTTGATCCATAAACTGGGACAACTGGGAAGATGTGAAAAATTCCCGAATGGCCGCGGACGCTGGCTTGGCATTAATAAGATCATGTGGCATGACAGTATCAAGCTCAACCGATCCCATACGTTCACGAATGGAACGCTCCATCCGCAAAAGACCAATACGATATTGATTTTCTAACAACTCGCCCACAGAACGAACACGACGGTTACCCAGGTGATCGATATCATCAATCTCACCCCGGCCATCTTTCAAGTCTACCAATACACGCAGAATTTCGATGATATCTTTTTTCCGCAAGGTAACGGGTTCGTCAGAAGTTTCAAACCCTAGACGGGCATTCATCTTTACACGGCCAACAGGGGAAAGGTTATATTTTTCTGGATCAAAAAACAGACCCCAGAACAAAGCATAGGCCCCTTCCAAGGTGGGGGGCTCGCCTGGACGCAGAATACGGTACAAATCCACCAAGGCATCAATACGGCTTCTGTTCTTATCAGCCAAAAGAGTGTTACGGATATACGGACCCACATTCACATGATCGATACACAATACGGACAAGGACTTAATACCAAGCTCGTGTACCTTAGATAGGGTATCGGCTGTGATTTCATCACCAGCCTCTAGCAAAAGCTCTCCCGTTTGTGTGTTAAAGAGATCCGAGGCGATATAAGCCCCAATCAAATCGTCTTCATCTGCCAAAACTTCGCGATCTTTTTCTGCTTCCAGAATTTGTAACTGACGAGGCGTAATTTTGGAATCTGCCGCGATTACAACCTGACCGGTCTTGGCATCCAAAATATCCTTGGCAATCTTTGCCCCCTTAAACCGGGCAGGGTTCAAAGGGCATTTCCATTGACCATTCTTTAAAACGGTGTACTGCATAACAGCATAAAAGCTTTTCAGAATTTCTTCGCGACTCATCCCCTGTGTTTCTTCCACAGACAATACACGACCTTCTTTTTCGGCCTTGGCACGCGCCACTTCGGTGGCCGCATTGTCTAACGCCATCAGCAATGTGGTGGCCAGAATCTTACGACGACGATCAATTCTTACATACAAAAGATCTTTAGGATCAAATTCCAAATCCATCCAAGAGCCGTGATAAGGAATAACCCGAGCACCGAACAAATATTTTCCAGAGGCATGTGTTTTTCCTTCATCATGATCAAAGAAAACACCTGGGGAACGGTGCATCTGAGACACAATAACGCGCTCTGTACCGTTTACGATAAACGTTCCATCTTCCGTCATCAACGGCATGTCGCCCATATAGACGTCCTGCTCTTTAATGTTACGAACAGACTTGGTACCCGTATCTTGATCAATATCCCAAACAATCAAGCGCAACGAAACACGCAAAGGGGCAGCAAATGTCAACCCACGCTGGCGGCATTCATCAATATCATACTTGGGCAAATCAAAGTCATAACGCACATATTCTAGCTCACACAACCCGGCAAAATCCCGCACTGGAAATACGGAACGAAACACGTTTTCTAATCCTTGGTTTTTTCTAGAGGCATGAGGAACATTAAATTGCAAAAAAGCTTCGTAAGACTTTTTTTGCACCTCAATTAAATTGGGTATTGGTGCAACCTCAGTGATTTTCCCGAAACTTTTTCTAATACGACGGACAGCAGACTTTGACATACTAATTTATTCCCCTTAACTTCACTTCAAAAAAAATGCAACAAGAACAAACTTGATACAAAAAGCACGCCACCAAAATCAATATGGTGACGTGCTCAGTAGAGGTTCACAACCCCCATTAAAAACGCGCCTTAAGCTAACTCTACAGTTGCGCCTGCATCTTCAAGCAATTTCTTGAATTTGTTTGCATCGTCTTTGGACAAACCTTCTTTAACAGTTTTTGGAGCTGCTTCTACTAGGTCCTTAGCTTCTTTCAAACCAAGACCAGTAATTGTGCGAACTTCTTTAATAACGTTAATTTTGTTAGCCCCAGAAGCTTTCAAAACAAGAGTGAACTCTGTTTTTTCAGCAGCAGCTTCGCCACCGCCAGCCACAGGCGCACCGCCTACAGCAGCAACCGCTACGGGAGCCGCAGCAGAAACGCCCCATTTTTCTTCCAAGAGTTTTACAAGCTCAGCGGCTTCTAAAACTGTTAAACTTGACAATGATTCTACGATTGAATTCAATTGTGACATATTTTTTCTCCTTAGTTTTTACCATAAGCTGATATAACGCGAGCCAACCCACTAGCTGGTTCGTTAATAACCGTCGCAACCTTTGTAGCAGGCGCTTGAAGAACACCCAAGAGCTGAGCCCGAAGAGTATCCAAAGAAGGCAATTTGGCAAGAGCCATAATGGCAGACTTATCCAAAACCTTACTTCCCAACATACCTGCAACAATCGACAACTTAGGGTTGGTTTCCATGTAAGTAACCACAACCTTTGCTGCCGCAACAGAATCTTCTGAAAAAGCTACCGCTGCTGGACCATTAAAATGATCCTTCATCGGTTCAAACTGAGACCCCTCAACAGCCAACCGGGCCAAAGTATTTTTCACGACTTTGAAATTAGCACCCGCTTCTCTCATTTTGGCCCTAAGTGCGCCGGACTCTTCTACTGTAAGACCCGATGGACTTGTGATCAAAACCAGATTGGCAGCAGCTAGGTTGCCCTTCAAGGATTCAACAAATTCTCTTTTTTCTGTATAATTCATTTTTGTCTCCAACGAGAAAAGTTGTCGGTTATTACTCCAACAGGAGACATATGATCAGGCACAAAACCCAAAACTGAAACTCCTGTCTACTGTAGGAAAACATTAAGTCCACGGGGGACACCTAACAGTCTTCGACGAAATTCATGGAACAACTTTGTTCCATGATCTATCTTCTATAACCAAACAAACTTGCAAATGCAAGTGTTTTTATTATTTTTCTAATGCGGCAAAGTCAACACGTACACCAGGGCCCATAGTTGAACTAAGGGTCATGGCTTTCACAAAGGCGCCTTTTGCACCCGTGGGGCGTGCTTTCATAATGGTCGTCACAAAGGAACGAACGTTTTGAACCAATTGTTCTTCTTCAAAACTTGCTTTCCCTACACCTGCATGCACAATACCAGCCTTATCTACACGATATTCCAATTGACCTGCTTTTAAAGCTTTAACCACCTGTCCCACATCGAAAGAAACAGTACCTAATTTAGGGTTAGGCATTAATCCTTTCGGACCCAAAACCTTTCCTAACTTTCCAACAGAGATCATCATGTCGGGCGTCGACACACAACGATCAAAGTCAACCTTGCCCTTCATTACTTCTTCAACCAATTCTTCGCCACCAACAATTTCGGCGCCAGCTTTTTTTGCTTCTTCATGCTTTTCAGGCTTGGCAAAAACAGCCACGCGCACTTGCTTACCCAACCCATGGGGCAACTGAAGAACACCACGCACTTGTTGATCTGCTTTTCTGGAATCCACGTTTAGATTCAACGCAATGTCCACGGTTTCATTAAACTTAGTGGCTGCTGCATTTTGCTTTACAATTTTTATAGCTTCTTCTAGTCCGTAAACTTTTGTACGATCAAAAGTGCTATAGATTTTTTTTAAGCGTTTTCCCATCGTCATTTTTTACTCCACCACTTCCAATCCCATCGAGCGGGCAGATCCTTTAATCATCTGACAAGCGCCCTCAAGATTAACCGCGTTTAAATCTTTCATTTTTTCTTGGGCAATTTCTCGAATCTGAGCGATTGTAACCTTGCCCACCACATCGCGTCCTGGATTTTTAGATCCGCTTTGCAATTTTGCTGCTTTTTTCAAATAGAAAGTAGCTGGAGGTGTTTGTGTAACGAAAGAAAATGTTTTATCTGCATAAGCTGTAATTTTTACAGGAATTGGTGTCCCTGGCTCCATTTTCTGGGTATGAGCATTAAACGCCTTACAGAATTCCATAATATTCAAACCTCTTTGACCCAAAGCAGGACCAACTGGAGGTGACGGGTTCGCCTTACCGGCGGGGATAATCAGGCTGATAAAGCCTGTTGCTTTTTTTGCCATTTTTTACTCCTTTTATAAAATCGAGCATGTGGTGCGGCTTTGGCTAAGCCTCCCACAAAAGTGTTGATTAAAGTTTTTCTACTTGATCAAACTCTAAATCAACAGGGGTTGATCGTCCGAAAATGGATACGGAAACCTTAAGACGTGATTTTTCCTGATCTACCTCTTCAACTAAACCGTTGAAAGACGCAAAAGGACCATCACATACACGGACCTGCTCCCCAATATCGAACATTCTTTGGGTCACTGATCCGCCACTCATGCCCTGCTCAACCTGAGCCAGTAAACGAGTCGCTTCAGCTTCCGTAATAGGCGTTGGTCTCCCACGCCCACCCAAAAAACCAGAAACCTTGGCAATATTTTTAATTAAATACCAAGCTTCTTCGGTTAATTCCATTTTAACAAGCACATACCCAGGCAAGAACTTTTTCTCGGCTCTGGTTTTTTTACCACGCCGCATTTCAACCACTTCCTGTGTGGGTACCAAAACTTCTGTGATCTGTTCAGCAAGTCCATTTTTTTCCACTTTTTCCCGGATGACTTCTGCCACTTTCTTTTCAGAACCCGAATGAACGTTTACTACATACCAACGATGTGCCACGATTTAAGCTCCCAATCCAAGGACGAATTTAACGAGGCGAACTAAAACTTGATCCACCAATAAAAAGAACCCCGCCGCAAGAAGCACAAGGATAAAAACCATAATACTGGTAACCATAACTTCCTTACGTGTGGGCCAAGTCACCTTGGACACTTCGCGCTTTACTTGCTGTATAAATTCAATTGGACTTAACATTTTTCCACATTTTACTATCAATTAATGGCAGGAGCGGAGGGGATCGAACCCACAACCTTCGGTTTTGGAGACCGACGCTCTAGCCAATTGAGCTACACTCCTGTGAGAATTGTAACCTCTAAAATACAAACATAACCCAATTTATCAACAGGCGGTTGTTTCTTGTACCTTACTTTCCCACGATTGTCCAGTAGTTTTTGCTTTCACAAAAACCAGAAAGGGAAGGGAAACACCAAACAGATGCTTCCCCCCTACTTCCCGCTTATTTCAATATTTTTGAAACGACACCAGCACCTACAGTGCGCCCCCCTTCACGAATTGCAAAACGCAACCCTTCATCCATGGCAATCGGCGATATCAATTCCACAATCATGGCAATGTTATCTCC
>JBKCVN010000034.1:0-6175 GCA_046317875.1 Alphaproteobacteria bacterium
GATTAATACACGTCATCGAGCTCATCTTGACTTGACTTTCCCCCAAGCTCATGGTTAAAGAGCATGAAACAAAGAAATATGTAATAGTTCTGGTCAAGGACGGATGGATACGAGTACTTTTTATTGAACTGGCCGCGGTACTTGCTGGGGTGTTTTCCAGGATTCAGCTCTTTTCTTAGATTCTGATACAAACTCTTCCCTCCTCAGATGAGAGTTCGTCCTCGAACTCATCACTGCATCAGCATTGGGGTAATACGGGCGAAGCAGGGAAGGGTTCGTGACATGCGGAAACACTTGAGTTTGGTCGGCTGAAGATAAGCGCACGTGGCCACTGGGAAGAACTTGGTGGACTCGAAAAGGTCCAGCCCATGGTTGTTTAAGTTTTGAATTATCCTTGATAGCTGGGGTGTGGACCAAGACTAAATCATTCAGTAGGTAAATGTGTTTTCGAATTGAATCACCAGGATTTGCTTGGCTTTTGAATCTTCCTATGATTTGTTCTCGCTGATTTTCCAGATTATGAATTTCATTCAGGCGATCCTTGAGCTCGAAAGTGCGCAGAGAAGAAGATCGATCTAACGCTAGATCCAATGTCCTTGATGGAATTCCAAAGAGGCAAGTGAAAGGCGACATTCCAGTAGCAGAATTTGTTTTCATTTTCAGGATCAATAAAGCAAGCTTGACTAGCCTATCCCATTCAACACGCTTTTCTCGCGACAAGTTACCAAGTAATTTCGTCAACACACCTTTCATTCGTTCGCATCGGCCATTGGCTTGGGGGTGGTAAATGGTAGTCGGGCACCTTTTAATTTGAAATTGCTCAAGGAAACTGAGGAATTCCTTGGAAGAAAAACAAAGCCCGTTGTCGGACACCAACTCAATAGGTGCACCAAATTGTGAGATCACTTCTTGAAGTAAGAAATTTTTAACAGTAGCACTATCTTGATTCCTGGTAGGGCAAGCTACAACTAAATTTGAAACATATTCGACGGCTACCAACAGATATTGGTTCCCAAGGCTCGTGAGGGGCATCTTCACAAAGTCAATTCCCCATTTATCCAAGATGCCAGATAGAAAAACTTTCCCTGTTGCCTTCTGCGGTTTAGGCTTGCCGTTTCTTTGGCAAATTTGGCAAGCCTGCAAATGAGCCTTCACCTCCAAGTACAGATCCGGCCACCAGAAATGTGCAAAAACAGCCTCGAATGTGCTTTTCGCACCAAAGTGACCGGCTTCATCGTGGAATCTCTTGAGTATACTCTTTCTCTCTGAATTTTCCAAGATCACCTGAACCGCTGGTCTACCAGTCATTTTGCGATAAAACTTTCCATCTTGAATAAAATATTTTCCAACCAGTCTCGCCGCTAATTTTCTCATCCCGAGAGGTAGATCTAGCAAATTTGTCCTTCCAGCCAACAGATCATGCACTACCTCGACGAGGTAGCATTCTTCGGCTAAAAGGACAGACAGTCTTGACATTCTGTCAGCTAGTACATTTGAAGGTCCCGGAATGTACCTGATCTGGGGAGAAATCTCCCCAATTGCCAACATCCAACGGGCTATTCTACCCGTCGGGTCCTTCAGCTTGAGAACAGAGGTGAGACAGCGATGATCAGTGAGAATTGTCACAACGTTACCGTAAAGGTAGTATCTCAACTTTTTGATAGCAAATACAATAGCTAAACATTCCTTTTCCGTCGTCGTATAGTTGAGTTCAGCAGCAGTCAGAGCACGGGACACACATTGGACAATTCTTCTGTCTTGCGTCAGGACAGCACCAATAGCTTTTCCTGACGCATCCGTACTTAACTCAAAGGGCTTGAGAAAATCAGGAAAAACAAGAATAGCATTTTGAATAAACGCTTTCTTTAACTCTGCCAGCGCAGTCTCTTCAATCGTTGTCCACTTCCATTCTCTTGATTTTGACAGCAAAGATGTGAGAGGCAATGCCATTCTCGCAAAATTGGGCACAAATCTCCTCAACCAGGACAAAACACCCAAAACACTTCTAAGATCTGCAACATTCTTTGGCTTCTCAAGACTTTGGATTACAGAGATCTTTTCTGGATCGATTGAAATGCCCTTTTGTCCCACAATGAATCCAAGGACCTTTACTTCACTCTTGAAGAATTGACATTTCTTTAAGTTAACCGAAAGAGACGCTCTGTCAAGCGCTTCACAAACCAAGCGAAGATGGTTGTAATGCTCGTCTACATTTTTTGAATAAACTGTAACATCATCTATGTAGACTGATACAAATTTACCAATAAAATCTTGAAGCACCACTTCCATCATAGACTGGAATGTGGCTGGAGCGTTTGTTAGGCCAAATGGCATTCTCCTGAACTGAAAAAGGCCTTGACTAGTGATAAACCCAGTTTTTTCCCTATCACTCTCGGCTACCGGAACTTGGTAGTAGCCAGAATAGAGATCTAAAGTAGAAAAAACGGCTGAACCAGCTAATTGGTCTAAGAGAGAGTCTATATTCGGGATCGGGTAAGCGTGCTTTTTGGTTACCTCATTCAACTGCCTGAAATCGATTACATAACGCGTTCCACTTTCCCCTTTGGGCACGCCAAAAATGTTTGCTGCCCACGGTCCTGAGCCTCGTTCCACTATCCCATTTTTGATAAGCTCTTGGACATGCAAGGCAATTTTTTCATCCTCCCTAGGCGCTTTTCTCCTGAGTTTCTGCCTGACTGGAGTTGCCTCTAGCGTGTTGATGGAATGAAAGGCAACATTGCACTCTCTGCATTTTTCAGCAGAATCTACAAATAAACGCGGATAAAGAAAGGCAAGTTCCTTTATTGGACTTTTTGCATCCACAGCGTAAGCTTCTCGTACTTCCTCTTCTCCGAACGCTCCTGGCAAGGTAAGACGGATTCCATCAAATACAAAAGAATAAGTATTAGATTTCCAGCAAGCCTGAGCCTCTGTCTTCTTCAAGAATGGTCTTCCAAGCAGACAGTCAAATGTTGCATTCTCCAACACGACAAAATCAACTAAAATTGCGCCATGATTCACGCCAACTGGAACTCCTCTAGCGATTCCAGCGGCTAACGTAGAGGCATCAATAGTAGTAATAAAAACATTCCTACTTTTCTCTACCTTCAGTTTGAGCATTGAGGCTGTCTTTGATGAAATGAGGTTACAATTTGCCCCTCCATCTAGCACACACGCAATAGGCTGATTCTTCACTTGGAATGTTCGCACATTTTCCGAGCCACTCCCCGCGAAATGAGCAACAAGAAGTCTTCTTTCCTTTGAGGGGAAAGCAAGCAAATTCTTGAGAGACTGTCGCGTAGAAGGCGAAATATCAAGGAGTTGAGCTACGGAAATGGTCGCCATAAGCTTTTGCAGATCTTTTCTCAAATCATAACCCATTGGTTCATTAGAAGGGTCTGTCGTGGGCTTTTCGTTGACGACATTGTTGGGAACTTCAGAAGGGGTAAAAACTAGTGACTGAGAAGAATTTAGGTTCGCGATGCTCGGCGAATTATCAAGCGAGGGGATAGCAGACTTAAACATTTCAGAGTCATCGGAAACATCCATGGCGCTAAGCTGCTTGAAATCAGAGGGGGAATTACTTGGCAAGGTACACGCATCAATCGAGGTCGCAGGTGGACATTTCTGAGGTGAAGACATCTTGTTAGGCAAAAATGAAAAAGGTTGAGACCTAACAGCTTGAGGAACAGGTGCAGGTGCAGGAAAACAGTGAGACAAGTCAGAAACAGCAGGAAAACGGCTGGGAGGGACAGGAAGAACAGGCAAGCGGTCAGTCACGGCAGGGAAAACAGGCAAAGGAGCAGTTACGGCAGAAGAAACAGGAAAACAGTCAGTCACGGCAGGGGAAACAGGGAAACAGTCAGTCACGGCAGGAAAAGCAGGCAAAGCCTCAGATGAAGCCTGAACGCCGGATAAGCGGTCATTCAGGGCGGAAACAACAGGTAAGGAGTCGGTTGAAGGAGCAACGTCGGGAAAACAGTCAGTAGAGGCAGAATCACCGGGTAGACAGTGAGTTGAAGCAGGAGTACCGGTTAGGCAGTGATCAGAAGCAGGAACACCTTGTAAACTGTCATTCAATACGGGGACAACAGGAATAGAGTCAGTTGAAGCAGGCGTCGCGGGTAAAGAGTCAGTAGGCGCAGGCGTATCAGGTAAAACGTGGGCGGAGGCTGAGGAATTCACTGAGGGTTCCGGAGAAAAATTTAAGGGTGCACGAGAAAGCTCCTTGGTGAATAAACTAGCGGGAACAAACGCAGACTTGAGTGATTGCTGGCGGGTTTGTGAACGAAGACTCATTCTTTTTCCGCCTCCAACTTCCACTGCATTCACTTTAGGCCTAGGAGCCCAGAAACCGTCATCTCCTTCTTGGGACCTTTTAGCCATTAAGGCTTCGAGATCCTCCAGCGAAAGAGCTTCTTTTTCCTCCTCAGGGACGGGGACACTGAGGAGGCATTCTGCAGAGGGCTTAGGTGCATTGGCCGCTTCCTGCCTCTTCAGAGGCGGCCGTTGGCTTTTAAAGAAAGTGATTCCTTTTCTGGGCATTCTGACGCAAAATGCCCCAGTTGTCGACAGTAGAAACAGCCTCCTTTTTCCCGCAACTCTTCACGTTGCTCTTGGGTGAGTTTAGTTCTCCTCGGCCCAGTAGGTCCCTTTGAGCTTGAGGGGAAAGACTTGGCTCTAGCCGCGTAAACAACAGGCGCATTGTTTGAAAGTCCAGAGGTTCCACTTGAAACATCATAGCACTGAAGGAGGTCCCTTAAACATTGTTCAACTTGAAAAAGGCTGGTAAAATCTCTTCCAATGAGATATTTGCGAATCTCTTCATGGACTCCATTAATAAACATTTGAATTGGAGTTCTCGGGTCATTGAAAGTGACTCCAGAAGCAATGGTAGTGAATTCAGTGATGTACGCATTGGCATCCAACGAAGTCATTTGGCAGAGACGGGACTTTTGAGGGCGGAAACGGTTGAGGAACAGCTTTTGGAGCTCTGAGAACTGCGATGGGATGGCGCTGCTCTGATAGAGCTGGTAATACCAGGTCAAAGCATCATCCTCAAGCAATTGCGCGAGGGCATTCTTCTTAGTTTCATCAGATGCATTGGAGAATGACAAGGAAAATTGAAACAGCCACTGCTCAGCGTTTTCAGATGGCCTCCCGCCAAAAGATTTGACCTTGATTTTTGGGATGGATGCAGCATTGCATGCTTCGGTGGTTACGGTGATGGTATTTGGTTCGTTGCTTTCGGTCATGATTTAGATTGCGCTTTTCTTCAATAAAACCCCCTTGGTGCTTTGTAATAGTTCTGGTCAAGGACGGATGGATACGAGTACTTTTTATTGAACTGGCCGCGGTACTTGCTGGGGTGTTTTCCAGGATTCAGCTCTTTTCTTAGATTCTGATACAAATGTAATCATGGATTAATGCTTCCTTGTTTGAGAATCCATTACAGTTGAAGAGGCTTATTTTTAATGCGATCATGCGTGGAGTGGGGAGAGGCTCTCTCATGGTCATAAGGATTTTGAGTCGGGAAGCGCACTTGAGGATGTTTCCATTTCGACCTGCTTACCTGCTGAGGGATTTAGCGAGCCAGTCTTGATACAGAGTTCGACGAAACGCACCGTTCTTCTTAGGGAGGCCTGTACCTTTTCTCGTTCTTTGAGGTTATCCAGGACTTTCTTAAGTCTTTCTCTCAATACCTGTGTGATGGAAAAAGGTTCGACGGTCTTATGATGGGTGATACATCATAAGACAAATAACTTTATTTAAGGTTTCATGGGTGACATTTAAGATTTAGTGCGTGTGATATATGAAACATCACAAAGCTATAAAAGGCGGCGCATTTACTGTAATAAACATGAAACGACTCCCATCTTCAGGAATAGCAGCAGCAACAGCAACAACAACATTATCCTGCCTTGTTCAGTGTCAAAGACATCTATGGGAACGGGAATTCACCAAACAATTTGAGAATGAGGGGCCATCGTTCGGTCGCGGGATCGACCGTCCCATTAATTGAATATGATTTATAAATTATACAAGTATAAAAAATGATTTTATTAAATTAAAAACGGTTCTGATCATTTGGGAAACCAACAGGGATGCAGTTGAAGGCATTTTTCATCTTTTTCAACGCATAATCATCAGAATCGATGTTTATTCATTGCTCAAT
>JBKCVN010000035.1:0-35934 GCA_046317875.1 Alphaproteobacteria bacterium
AAGTATTATCTTATATCTAAATCTTTAAAAAATTAAGTAAAAATAATTCATAAAACATCAAAATTATATTTTACCCCTCTGCTTCTTTATCTAAAAACTGCAGTGTTGCCAAGTTTTTATATGTTCGGGATGTTTTTAATAATTCACGATGGGTGCCCGACGCTGCCACACTGCCATTTTCTAATACAAAAATTCTTTCCGCCCTTTGAACCGTAGTCAAACGATGGGCAATAACTAATGTGGTCCGATGGGTCACCAGCCGTTCCACCGCTTGCTGCACAAAGGCCTCTTGCTGGGCATCTAACGAGGATGTGGCCTCGTCTAATAACAGAATGGGGGCGTTCTTCAGCAGGGTGCGTGCAATTGAAATCCGCTGTTTCTGCCCCCCCGACAAAGAAATGCCCCGCTGACCCACATACGAGTTAAACTTTTTAGGCAATCGTTTTACAAATTCACTCACCTTCGCCAAACGGGCCACTTCCATAATCTGGGATTTACTGGGCGTTTTGGTCCCATACGCAATATTGTCATAGACGGTTCCGGAAAAAACCATGCACTCCTGGGATACCAAGCCCATTTGATTGCGCAAATGGGTTAACGGAATGGTACGAATTTCTTGTCCCCCCACGTAAATTTCCCCTTCTTGAGGGTCATAGAAGCGCATGAGTAATTCAAAAAGGGTGGTTTTCCCCGAACCCGATGGCCCCACAAAGGCAATGGTTTGACCATAGGGAATATCAAAGGTCACATTTCTAAGAACAGGCAAATGGGGGCGCGACGGATAGGAAAAAGATACGTTTTTAAACGAGATATGAAACTCGGCATCTTTTTTATTTAAGGGTTTGGGCAAATCCACCAAGGGAATACGCGAGGTAATATCCCACAAATAGATCAACCGCTTCGTCGATCGCACGGTGCGTTGAATATCAGCCCAAGATTCACTTAGAACCCCCAAGGATCCTGCAATGGCTAAGGCATAAAAACAAAATACGGTCAACTGTCCGCTGGTCATGGCCCCCGAAATCACATCCTTGCCCCCCACCCACACCACTAGGGCAATGGTACCGAACCCCACAATCACCACACTCAGGGCTAACAAAGATTTTATTTTCACCTGGGAACGGGCATAGGCAGCATTTTTATTAAGCTCTTTGTTAAACCGCTCATCCTCAAAGGACTCTTGTCCAAAGGCCTGCACAGTTTTAACCGAAGACAAAACCTCTTCCGCGTGCACACTTAAAATATCCAACCCCTCTTGCTGTCTTTTGTGATTGTTGCTCATTAATTGGTGGGACATGGCCAATAAAATCACCACCACGGGCAGGCATGAGCTAAGAATCAGGGCCAACTTAAGGTTCGTCAGATACAGTAAAACCAATCCCCCCACCGTAATCACCAGATTTCGTAAAATTATGGGAAACGAGCTGGATATAAATCCTTGAATGGATCCCGTATCATGAACCAACCGAGACAGCAGATCCCCCGCCATATGGTTTTCATAAAAATTGGCATCTAGATAAAGCAGCTTTCTAAATAAGGATCGCCGCAAGCTGAGGGCCACCTTTTCCCCCAGCTGCGAGACAAAATATAACCGCCCATAACTAGACAAGGCCAACAACAAAATAAAAAAGCTTAAAATGGAAACGGATCGGGTTAATTGATCAATCGAATGAAACCCTTTATCAATCAACTGCCGCAATCCATACCCTAGCCACAAAACACTAAGGCCGGTGGCGATAATAAACAAAAAAGAAATGACCACATGCACCCAATGGGGCTTAATATGGGGCCATAATTTTAGTAAGGACTGGTAATGAGAATCAGAAGATCTCTTAAATAATCGTTTTAATTGATTTAAGGTCTGAATCCGCACGTCAATGTTTAAGTTTGGTTTCTTCGTTCACAGTTTGTCGATACATATCTTCAAAGTTAACGGGATTTAATAATAAAGGAGGCAGACCCCCTTCGCGGGTTAAATTAGCCACAATGGTCCGGGCAAAAGGGAATAATAAAGACGGCGCATCAATCAATAGCATTCTTTTTCTTTCATCATCCCCAAAGCTTTCATCCACCCTAAAGATACCGCCATAGGAAAGCTCTAATAAAAACAGCGCTTCTTTGTGATGATTGGCCGCGGCTTTTAACATTAAAACCACCTCATAAACATGTTCACCCACGGGGGTCACATCCACATGCACATTAATATTCAACTCAGGCGAGGTCTGCCCATCGGAAAAGTCTTTAAGCACGCCTGGGTTCTCAAAGGAAAGATCCTTAATATAGTTGGCACTGTTAATTAAAGAGGGCCCATTTTCTTGAACCAAATCCTTAACTTCTTTTTTAACAGGGGACGATTTCTTCTGAGACATATGCTTAACTCCTTTTCTATATAAATATACTACACATTTTCTTTTTTTATGAGAATAAATACATCGTATGTTTTCAGGAATTTAAATATTTTTTAATATCTGGGTGATGGCTTCGGGGGGAATATCGGAAACCCTCTCTCCCTTGAAATCAGAGGCCTTGACCACGGTCAAGTGGGGCGATAAGGGGCGCACCTTTTCCACCTTTGTATTCCCAAATAACGAAACAAGCCTCACACCCGATAAAATTAAAAGATGGGCAATCCCCGAATCATTCACTAAAGCACCTTTCAAAAAGAAACCAAGGGCTGCAGTATACAAAGGATCCTTCATCACATCCGGCAAGTCTTGTAAAGGAAACAAAGCCTGGGGAAACTCTTCTTTCAATCGGCCATGCCAATCGGTCTCGGCCGGACCCAAAATAAAAACGGGCTTCTTCCCCTGCTTAACTACAAAGTGGGCCACCTCAATAAAGTTTTCCAGAGGCCAACATTTTTTTCTGTTGCCCGCCCCTGGTGCAAACCCCACGTATGATTCGTTAGCCTTAAAATATTTTTGAAATGGTTTTTCATAAGGCTTTACAACACCACTATCAGGCAACAAATCTGGTTTTTTGATCCGTTCTTTTTTAATGATTTCTAATAAAAAAATCAGTTGGCTCGAAAGATGGCCATCCTGGGGTTTCATCTTGGATGTGGGTTTAAAGGCAGAAAACAAAAAACCAGCTGTTCTAGAAACAAACACCCCATGGGGAATTTTTTTCAAAGCCAAAGTGGGGAACAGGTCCCTCTGTGTATCAATAATCAGGTCAAAAAATTTATGTTTCAAAGGGGACGGTCGCACCAGCTCTTTCATACGGCTTTCTAAATGCTGCTCCATCACATGGTCAATCAATCCCCGCACCAGGGGCTTCAGCCCTCCGGCATAGAAACTTTTTCCACCCCCTGCCCACCAGGTGATATGGGCCTGGGGAAACATCTCCCGCAAGGCCCGCGCAAAGGGCAATTTCAGAATCCCATCTCCCAGCAGATCTTCATGCACATACACAAGAATGGTTCTAGGCATTTTCATCGGATTGGCTTTGCTTATCCCACAACTCTGCATAGGCCCCCCTTTTTTTTAAAAGCTCTTTATGGTTGCCTGCTTCTATAATTTCGCCGTTTGCCAGAACAAAAATCTTGTACGCATCCACAATGGTGGACAAACGATGGGCAACAACCAAAGTGGAACACCCCTTGGAAATCTGATTTAAGCTGGCTTGAATAGATTTTTCTGTGGCCGTATCCAGGGATGATGTTGCCTCATCAAACAGAAAGATCCGTGGTTTTTTTAACAGGGTGCGGGCAATGGCAATACGTTGTTTTTCACCGCCCGAAAGCTTCAGTCCCCTTTCCCCCACTTTGGTGTTATAACCCTGGGGCAAGGACTGAATGAAGTCATGAATTTGGGCTGATCGGGCCGCCTGTTCCACATCTTTGGGCGTGGCATTAGGGTTGCCATATTGGATATTATAATAAATCGTTTCATTGAACAGAACCACATCCTGGGGCACCACGCCTATCAGTTTACGCAAGCTGGATTGGGACACCTGGCTGATATCTTGTCTATCAATCAAAATATCGCCTGCAGCCCGATCATAAAAACGGAATAACAGCCGGGCAATGGTAGATTTCCCCGATCCACTGGCCCCCACCAATGCCACCTTTTTGCCCGCTGGCACTTCGAATGAAACCCTTTTCAAAATGGGACGTTCGGGGGCATAAGAAAAACTGACATTCTTAAAAACAATTTCACCCCCCTTAAATTCCAAAGAGTGGGGATGATCCACATCACGAACTTCAACGGGCTCTTTTAACAGGTCAAACATGTCTGCCATTTCCACCAAAGACCGTTTAATTTCCCGGTACGCAAACCCTAGGTTATTCAGGGGCGCATACAGTTGCAGCAAATAGGTATTAATTAAAACTAAATCCCCTAAAGTCAGGATGTTTTCTTTGATCCTAAAGGCAAAAATGCACAAAACACCGATCAAACCTAACGAAATAATAAGGCCCTGGCCTGCGTTTAAAAGGGACAATCCTGTTTTATTTTTGATGGCCGATTTTTCATACAAAAGCTGGGCTTTTTCAAAACGTTTTTTTTCCAACTCTTCATTTCCAAAGTACTTAACGGTTTCATAATTCAATAAACTTTCAACCGCTTGATTATTAGAGTGATTATCAGCGTCATGCATCTCTTTCAGAAACCGTGTACGCCAGTGGGTCACCCGAAGGGTAAACAGCACATAAACAAGAATATTGATCCCTACCCACCCCGTAATCACAGGACCATATAACCAACCAATCATGCTGGTTGTAATGGCTATCTCTAAAAAAGTGGGAAACAAAGAAAAGGTGGTAAACTTAAAAAAAGTTTCAATCGAACGTGATCCCCGCTCCAATGTGCGCAGAATGCCCCCCGTTTGCCGATCCAGATGAAAGCGCAGACTCAGCTCGTTTAAGTGATTAAAAACCCGAATGGCCAATAAACGGACGGCCCTCTGTTCCACTTTGGCAAATAAGAAATCTTTTAATTCGGAAAACAGGGTGGAAAAGGCCCGAGAAGTTCCATACGCCCCTAACAACAATAAAATAAATTGAAAGGATTCATGGATATTCAGTGAGATTAAGTTAATAGCTTCTTTATAAAAAAGGGGAATCCCCACCAGGGTGACTTTAGACATCACCACAAAAACAAGGGCGCCTATTAATCGCCACCGCAGGCCCAATTCCCCCGGTAACCACAAATAGGGAAGCAGGGTCTTAAGGGGTCCCATCCCGGTTTTTTTTATATACGAAGATCCGACACTTGAATCGATCATCTACGGCTTCACAAGGCCCAGACGATAGTGTTTGTAACATAAAGCAATGTATCGATCATTCCCACCGATTTCAATTTGCTCTCCCTTTTGAACCATGTGGCCGTTTCCATCTATACGAGCATTCATAGTGGCTTTTCTCCCGCACCAGCAAATGGTCTTAATCTCGTTTAATTCCTGGGCCCAAGCCAATAGATATTGACTGCCTTCAAAGGGTTCGCCTAAAAAGTCACTCCGCAGCCCATAGGCCAGCACAGGGATATTTAATTGGGTGGCCACATCGGCCAATTCTTGGACTTGTTTTTTAGATAAAAACTGGGCCTCGTCCACCAATACGCAACTTACTTTATCTTGCCGATTATGCTGATCAATATAATCAAAAAAGTTAAATGAGGCTTCGAAAGGGTGGGCATCCGATGCCAGACCAATCCGCGATGTGATGGACCCCACCTTAAAACGGTTATCAATCAGGGGGGTAAATAACAAAGTCCTCATCCCCCTTTCGCGATAGTTATAACTTGATTGCAAAAGGGTGGTGGTTTTTCCCGCATTCATGGCCGAATAATAAAAATGGAGTTTAGCCATTCTGGGCCTCGTCACCCGATACTGGGGTTACATTCCGCATGATATCAGACCACAATTGGCACGGCAGATTCCCCCCCACCACGCGATTCATAGGGGTATCATTCAAGTTCCCCATCCAGACACCAGCCACCAGCTGGGGCACATAGCCCACAAACCATGCATCTCTAAATTTTTGACTGGTTCCCGTCTTACCGCGCACAACCACCCCTGGAATCTGGGCTTTCTTGGCTGTTCCTAGCTCCACGGTTTTTCTTAGAAGTTCGGCCATTTTTTCCAGCACACTGTCACTAAACAATTTTTCTTTGGGTTGGTCTTCGGCGGGTGTTTCACGGTGGTACAGAATTTTACCATCAGCTGTACGAATCTCTAATATTCCATAGGGCTGCACCATTTCACCCTGGTTGGCCAGCACGGTAAAGGCACGCACCAGGCTTAGAAGATTGGTTTGATAAGTGCCCAATGCAATGGATAAATCCCCCGCAGGCGGTTTATCAAACCCTAAACGCTCCACAATCCGGCCCACATTGGAAATACCTACCTTCTGGGCCAATCGAACGGTGGCCGTGTTGATAGAATGGACCATGGCCTCAGCCAAGCTTACCTCGCCCCGTTCTTGCCAGCCAAAGTTATGGACGGTCCAATCCCGGTTGGTATAAACCGTATCCTTTAATCGTGTATCCAAACTAAAGCCTTCATCCAGGGCCGTTAAAAACACAAACATTTTAAATACGGATCCCGCTTGGCGCTTGCCTTGGACCGCGGCATTAAACTGGCTGCGGTTATAATCATACCCGCCCACCATGGCCTTGACGGCGCCTCCATGATCCATGGCCACAAAGGCGGCCGATCCCACATTAAATTCAGCGCCATATTGGGATACATGTTGTTTAATTTTCTGCACAGCCACATTTTGCAAAGACAAATCAATGGTGGTGGTGACGATAAGGTCTTGATCTATATCCACCAACTTTGCCACTTCCGAAAAAATCCAATCCGTAAAATAACGATGATTGTTCCCATAGGGGTTCCGATGCAAATGAAGGGTTTCAAGACGTTTCATATAGCGTTCATATTGTTGGGTTGTCAGGTATTCTTCTTCTAACATGTTGGCTAAAACCACAGCGGCCCGTTTTTTCAATAGATCCGAATTCCGACCAAAGCGAGAAGGCGCCTTTAATAACCCCACAATCACGGCTGATTCCAAAGGATCTAGATATGAAACCAATTTTCCAAAGTATTGTTGGGCCGCCGCATCCACCCCATAGGTTTGATTGCCCAAATAAACACGGTTCAAATAAATGGTTAGAATTTGGTCCTTAGTAAAGTGATGTTCCAGCCAAAAGGCTAACAACATTTCCTTAATTTTGCGATGCAAGGAACGGTCGGGTGTTAAGAACAAATTCTTGGCCAACTGTTGGGTAATAGTACTTCCCCCCTGCACATACCCGCCGGCCACAATATTGCGGGCCACGGCGCGTAACAACCCTTTAAAATCTACCCCCCAATGATGATAGAAATTTCTGTCTTCCGTGGCCAATAGGGCCTTAATCAAGGACTTAGGGATTTGCTTCAAACTGATGGTTTCCCCATGCACATCGCCCTGCACCGCGATTTCCTGACGATCTTGGGTCAAAAACACAATGCTAGGCTGGCGTACGGACGTTTCCAGTTTGGTAATATCGGGCAGATGATAGGCATGCCAGCCCAAAAGGCCCGCCACCCCAATCACAACCCAAACACCAACAATTAGAAAAAACTTAAATACTTTTGAATTTAACGACAGGCGACGCTTAGTTTGCTTTTTAGGAGCATCAGGTTTCTTTTTAGCCATTTTTAGATATCCAAATTTTTAACCTTAGAGGAGTTTTCTTGAATAAAGTTACGACGGGGCTCCACCACTTCACCCATCAAAACTGAGAAAATATCATTTGCTTCATCCACATGGCTGACTTTCACTTGCAGCAAGGACCGGGCCTCGGGATCCAACGTAGTTTCCCACAATTGTTCCCCGTTCATTTCTCCTAAGCCCTTATACCGTTGTATCGACATGCCAGCCCGACCTTCTTCTTGAATCAACGATACTAAGTCCATGAAGCCCAAAGTCTTTACTGTTTTATTTTTCATATGCAAGGTATTTGGCATCTTATAAAAAGCTAGTTCATCTGCCTTGGCAGACAATTGGCGGGATTCTAAAGAATAGCTAATATCACGGGGCAAATGCACCATCTCGGGCACACCCCTCGAGGTGCGATTTAATAAGATATCACCCTTTTCATTCACCGATCCCGCCCAGCTATCTTCCTTAGCCAGATGATGGATTTTATTCAGATGTCCCGCCAGATGGTGGGCGTTCTCATTTGTATACCGATGGTCTTTAATTTTTTGTGCATCTAACAGCCCCAAGATGGCCGCTTGTTCCACGGCAAACAAAGGTGCCCCCTTGGCATTAATTTCTTTTAACAGGCGCATCAAATGGCAGGCTTTCAAAACCAGCTCGTGCAGATCAGATCCCATTAATTGATCCCCTGACCCCAATTCATACCGGCTGTTTTTTACCCCTTCAGTGATCAAATATTGGTCTAAGGCTTCTTCGTTTTTCAGGTAAACTTCTGAAGATCCTTTTTTCACCTTGAACAAAGGAGGTTGGGCAATATACAAATATCCCCTTTCAATAATTTCAGGCATTTGTCGGTAAAAGAAAGTCAACAACAAGGTTCGGATATGGCTTCCATCCACATCGGCGTCGGTCATAATAATAATTTTATGATACCGCAATTTTTCAATGTTAAACTCTTCTTTGCCAATACTGGTTCCCAAGGCCGAGATAATAGTCCCCACCTGTTCAGATCCAATCATGCGATCAAATCGGGCCCGTTCCACATTCAGAATTTTTCCTCGGATGGGCAAAACTGCCTGGTTCTTTCGGTTACGGGCGGGTTTTACGTTGCCGCCGGCACTGTCCCCTTCCACGATAAAAAGCTCGCTTAAGGCCGGGTTCTTTTCTTGGCAATCTGCCAATTTTCCGGGCAACGAACTAATATCCAACACGCTTTTACGACGGGTCAATTCACGGGCTTTCCGCGCCGCTTCACGGGCAAGGGCCGCCTCGGCCACCTTGCCCATCACCACCCGGGCATCTGCGGGATTTTCTTCAAACCATTGGTTTAATCGGTCGCCCACCAAGCCTTCCACCACGGGACGCACTTCGGAAGATACCAATTTTTCTTTGGTCTGGGATGAAAATTTGGGGTCAGGCACCTTGACGGAAACCACACAAGTTAACCCTTCACGGGCATCGTCTCCCGTCACCGACAGCTTATCTTTCTTAGGCCCAGCCAAATGAAAATAGCCATTGATCACGCGGGTTAAAGCGGCCCGAAACCCCGCCAAGTGGGTTCCTCCATCCTTTTGGGGAATGTTGTTGGTGAAACACAACGTGGTTTCATGGTAGGTATCATTCCATTCCAAAGCCACTTCAACGGATATGCCATCTTTTTCCCCTGCCATTAAAATAACGGGTCGATGCAAGGCAGTTTTATTACGGTCTAAATATTCCACGAAGGCTTGAATGCCCCCTTCATAATACAGCTCTAACTGTTTAGGCTCCGCATATCGGTGATCGCACAAGAAAATACGCACCCCCGAATTCAAAAAGGCCAATTCCCGGATACGATGTTCCAGGGTGGGGAAATCAAATTCAGTTTGGGTAAAGGTTTCCTTCGAGGGTAAAAAGGTGACCTCTGTTCCCTTCTTCCCTTCGACGGTTCCAACTTCCTTAAGGTCAGCCAAGGGTTCTCCATGGCGGAACTCCATAAAATATTCCTTATTATTTCGCCAAATGCGCAGTTTTAGTTTTTCAGACAGGGCATTGACAACGGATACGCCCACGCCATGCAACCCACCTGAAACCTTATACGAGTTCTGGTCAAACTTACCACCCGCATGCAGCTGGGTCATAATCACCTGGGCGGCCGATACTTTTTCTTCGGGGTGGATATCCACAGGAATACCGCGACCGTTATCCCGTACGGTTACCGACCCATCTTGATTCAGAATAATCCATACCTGATCACAGTGTCCGGCCAAAGCTTCGTCGATGGCGTTGTCCACCACCTCATAGATCATGTGATGAAGACCCGAACCATCGTCCGTATCGCCGATATACATCCCTGGGCGCTTGCGCACAGCATCAAGACCTTTTAATACCCGAATCGAGCCTGCATCATATGTATTTGACATTATTTATTTCCCTTATTTACCGTGAGACCTTACCCTGATGAACATACAAATACTGTGCCGCATGGCCAAAAGGAGCAAAAACTTTCTCCTCAGTACCCGTCATCCAGCATTGAAGGCCCAACCCTAGAATTTCTTTATATAAATTCCCTCGACGTTCTTCATCCAAATGGGCAACAACTTCGTCTAAAAGGACTATGGGCGTTTTGCCCTTATGAAGTCGATGAAGACGACAGTTTGCCAAAATAAGACTTAATAATAGTGCTTTTTGCTCTCCAGTTGAACAAAATTCCGCATTTTTTTTCCCATCTATATGAAAAAATTGAACTTGAGTCTGATGAGGGCCCAAAGGCGTGCTACCCAAACGGCCATCTTCTGCCCGCGAACGCTTTAAAAAATGCTGAATCTCATCCTCGGCTTCAAGGGCCGATTTTTGGCCGCTCAGCGATTCCAAAGCCCCCTCTAAATAAATTTTTACCTTGGGAAACCCCGAAGATGACAACTGAACCAAGGGAGAGATGGCGTCCAAAAACAATTGGCGCAAGGAAAAAATGGCCATCCCTTCCTGGGCCATTTTCTGTTCCAGAATGGAAAGCCATTGGTCATCCCCTCGATTTTCTTTTAAAAGCCGGGCCCGTTCGCGAATTGCATACTCGTACCGGCTCAGGTGTTGGGTGTGCTCGGGCAAGAAGGACGCCACCAGCTTATCAAAAAAACGACGACGGGTGCCCATGCTCTCGTTCAACAATTGGTCAATCTGAGGTGTCATCCAAAAGACAGTCACCAATTTCATTAAATCGCTTTGTGAAATAGCGGTTTGATTTAACTTAATAACACGCCGATCTTCCGACCCCCCGCCTGCGATGATGCCGGTACCAATATCCTCTAACAGACCATCCACCGAAACTTTGGCAAATACCGACCAACCCTTATCCATATGATGAAAATGGGTGGGTTGGGAAAGTTTAGATCGTCGCAATCCCCGGCCTGGCGACAAAAAAGACAGGGCTTCCAAGATATTGGTTTTACCGGCACCATTATCCCCAGTTAACACAACTGGACGCCGATCCACCTGCAACGACAAGGACTCATAACACCGAAAATGTGAAAGAGATAAAAATTCGACCCAGGGACAAGAATACTCAGTCCCCAAGCTTACATCAGAAACAAAGGCTGTATCAGATTGAATCACAGTCTCATGGGCATTAATACGTACAGAATACGCTCTGCACTGCCCCCCCTAATAATGGCGGGAGAATTTTCATCAGAAAGATAGAACGATATGGTGTCACCTGAAATTTGCTGGGCAATATCCAACAGATACCGGGCATTGAATCCCATCACCAAACGCTTTCCATTATAGGAAGCTTCAATTTCTTCTACGCCCATGCCCTGTTCCACACTGCTGACCGACACAATAATTTTTTGGGGCTCAATGGTTAGTTTTACGCCACGGGCCTTTTCATTAGAAACGGTGGCCACACGGTCCACAGCCTCGGCAAATTTTTTACAATCCACTGTTAATAGGTGTTGATTCTCGGCTGGGATTACTTTTTCATAATCGGGAAAGGTACCATCGATCAACCGGGATACCAACAGAGTCCGTCCCACCGTGAACATGATTTGCGTCAAGGATAAGGAAACGGTCACACTGGCTTCCACCCCTTCCACCAGTTTCCCCAATTCCAGAACTGTTTTACGCGGAATAATCACATCGGGAATACCCCCGGCCCCGGCAGGTTCAGGAATATCAGCCATGGCCAATCGGTGGCCATCGGTGGATACGGCCCGCAGAACTAAATCGTTGTTTTGGGTGCGGGAATGGAAATAAATACCATTCAAGTAATACCGGGTTTCTTCCGTGGAAATGGCAAAGCGCGTATTATCAATCAGATACTTCAGGTCGGCCGCTGGCAGCACAAACTGGTGGGGCAAATCGGTGGTTTTTAGGGTTGAAAAATCTTTAGCCGGCAAGGTGGGCAAATTAAAGCGCGACCGGCCTGCTCGAATCACCAACTGATTGTTTTCGGGCTTCTCCATCAGCTCGACCTCGGTCCCATCGGGCAGTTTTCGTACAATGTCATAAAAAGTTGAGGCCGCCACAGTAGTAGCCCCTGTGGTTTCCACCTGGGCAGGCATGGTTTCCACAATGGATACATCCAAGTCAGTGGCCGTAATAATTAAATGACCATCTTCAACTGTTAACAAAACATTCGACAAAATGGGCGATGTGGTGCGTCGCTCTACGATGCCCTGTGCATGGCCTAAGGCCTTTAATAGAAAGGATCGATCAACTAAAAGTTTCATGTTTTTGCCCAATATTAAATGGTTGAGATCATGTAATTATATCGCGATTTATGTCTATCACAAGATCAGAAAAGATTCAATTTATCTAATTAAAATAACCTGCCCGCCCATCAAAGAAAAAATACTGTGTTTTTAAATTAAACGCCACACAAGGAATGCCTGCAGTGGGGCAAATTTCTTCATTAAATTACACAAAATATCCATACAGAATTATGCACATGGGGGGCGCACCTGCAACTTGCAGATTCTCACTCAGCCTTCTATTCTCAATTTTTCTATGGTTTGTGTTTTTTTCCAAAAACATGGGCAAAGCCAATGGCGGCTGCCCCATTGCACATCACATTTGTCACGGTAATGAAGGGATCAAACAACATATACAGCCCCATCACAAACCCTTGCATGGTGGGGTCAAACCCCATCAAGCCTTGCAAAATGGGCATCATCACCATCACGCCCCCACCTGGCACACCGGCAGAGCCAAACTTTAACACCAGGTAATACAGGGAAAACATCAAATACGTAGAAAAGTCAGGCAAGGGCATCCCAAAGGTTAACAAGGTGGCCATCATCACAATGGGCAGCACAATCCCATCCCCCACGTGGTGCACATTCACGGCAGCCGGAATATAGGCCCTCACAACTGGTGAATGGTTTGTGTTTTTCTCGGCACTATCCAGCAACAACGGCATGGTGGCTGCACTGGACATGGTGCTGAACCCCGTCACCGCCATGGGCATCGAGTTTCGAATATAGGCCTTCCATGACGCAATACGGAACCGGGCCACGATTCCAAACATGACACAAATATAAACTACCTGGGCCAAGATCGCCGCAATAAACACAGGGGCATAGGCCTGCAGGGTATGGGCCAAAATACCATCGCCCGACATTTTCACCATGAACCCAAAAATAAAAAATGGGACAATCGGAATAAATAGTTTTTTCAAAAAGAAGTCAGCCCCCTTTTTCAAAAAAACAGAAACCTTCATGGCTGTGTCGTTTTTAAAATAAAAGAAAATGCTACCCACAATGGTGCCACTGATAAGGGCATAATCATTGGGAATTTTGGGCAATCGCAAGCATCCCAGGCATTGAAGACCCTTTTCAGGAATTTCGGTGGCGGCAATTTTCATAAAATTAAAGCACCCCACCCCCAAACCATAGGCATACATCAGGCTTAAGAAATTGGAAATCAGCACAAACGCCAACACCGATAGCAAGAAAACAATGATATTATTTTCAAAATTAATCAGGCATGAAAAAAGATAACTAAAGATAATAAACGGCAAAAAGAAAATCAGAATCTCTTGCACCTGAACGCTGAACGTATAAAAAATACTGCGATAAAACTCGGGGATCATGGGCCCAAAAAACAGGGCCACCAACAGGGCTATCCCCAACTGGGTGATTAAATTAGGTCGAAACCGTAAAATAGAAGAAAATAGCGACATCATGAGCTCTCTATCCTATAAAAAACAAGAACTCGATTTTTCCATAAGCGTCCCCAAGAAGCAAATGGAATTTTTCATTACGGAGTGAATTTATATGGGGCACAAAAGCAAAAAGGGATCTTTTCAGCACCTGAAAAAATCCCTTCTCCGTTTTCGCGTGGAAAACTAAGCGGGAAAGTTTTTCTATTCTTTACGTACGTCTTTCTTTCCAGGCTTTCCTTGAAAGCCCTCCTGAAACCAGGTAAGGTTCTTGAACATGGGTTCTCAAAAAATGAAAAATACTTCTGGCTTACCTTTGGTGTTATGCATACTGGATGGATGGGGGCATGCCCCCGACTCGGCCACCAATGCCATCGGTCTGGCCCACACCCCCACCTGGGATCGGTGGTCCAAAACCTATCCCTTTTTATTCCTAGACGCCTCGGGCACGGCAGTGGGGCTGCCCCCAGGGCAAATGGGCAATTCCGAGGTGGGCCACACCACCATCGGTACGGGGCGGGTTGTTTTACAAGATTTACCACGGCTGCATAAAGCCTTTGAAGAGGGGGAAATTGAGAAACATGCCCACATTCACCATCTGATCACCCTTCTAAAAAAATCAGGAAAGGCTTGCCACCTCATGGGGCTTTTTTCCCCAGGTGGGGTACACAGCCATCAAGATCACATCCTGGGCTTTATTGAAATTTTGGGGCGGGCAGGCATTCCCGTTCACCTACATCTTTTTCTGGATGGTCGTGACACCCCACCTAAAAGCAGTACAGAGTATTTATCCCAGCTGACTGTGTTTCTAAAAAACTACCCCACCGTTCGTGTGGCCACCCTTATGGGCCGTTTTTATGCCATGGATCGGGACCATCGATGGGACCGCACCCAAAAAGCGTACCTGGCCATGGTGGGCGCAGAAGGTCAAAATATAATAGATCTGGAAAAAGCGCTCACGGATTTTTATGCCCAAGGTATCACCGACGAATTTATCCCCCCAGTGATCATGCCGGGCTATCGGGGTTTTCAGGAAAATGACGCCCTTATTATGGCCAACTTTCGGGCGGATCGGGTGCGCCAAATTTTGGAAGCTTTGGTGGCCCCCCAATTCCAGGACTTTCCTCGGGGAAACCCTCCCCTACTTTCGGTGGCCATGGGCATGAAGGCCTATTCCGAGAAGTTATCCGCCCACTTAAAAATTCTGTTTCCACCAACTGTATTAAAAAACACACTGGGGGAAGTTTTATCCCACAATCACTTCACCCAATTGCGGATTGCCGAAACAGAAAAATATGCCCACGTCACCTTCTTTTTTAATGGGGGTCAGGAACACCCTCTGCCGGGGGAAAATAGGATCCTCATCCCCTCACCCAAAGTCAGCACCTATGATGAAAAACCAGACATGTCCGCAAGGGAAATAACAGAAACCCTTTTACAGGTTTTAAAAGAACAAAAAACGGATGTGATTATTGTAAATTATGCGAATACCGACATGGTGGGCCATACGGGCAAACTAACGCCCACCATAAAAGCGGTGGAGACCGTAGATGCCTGCCTGGCCCAGCTGGAAGAAGCCGTGCTGAAAAACGGGGGGACTCTAATGGTCACGGCGGACCATGGTAATGCTGAACAAATGACCGATGGTCACACCCATCAGCCGCACACTGCACACACAACCAACTTGGTCCCTTTTGTATGCATCACCCAGCATACTTATTCGGTGAACAAAACCCAAGGCGAACTGAAAGATGTAGCCCCAACAATCTTGACATTCTTAGGCCTCAATCCCCCCTCTGAAATGCAGGGACATTCTTTGATGACAAGGAAGACATAATGCTCTTTTATGTGATTTGTTTTCTTGTGAGTACGATCAGCTATTCTCAAGGACGCCCCCTAGAAGCCGAACTGAACCACGTGGCCCGAGAATGCCGTCAGGCCGAAGCAGAAATGAGCCGCGTGGAAGAAGAATTAGGCAGCGTCCATTCCCTGTACCACCAAAAGAACGAACACCTTTACCAACAGCAACAAAAAATCGTTCGGCTTTTATTGTTATTAAAAAGACTCAAAACCGAAGCCCCTGCCCGCATTATCCAGTCCCAGCAGAAATCGTCTAACGTGCTGCATGGCTTCTCGGTTCTGCAGTGCTATATTCGATCGCTTCATACCCAAATGCATAAACTGCAAGAAGATTTAGTTCAGCTTCACACCACGGCCCAGGCCACTTCTGAAAGAAAACAGGCCCTGGATCAAAAAGTAAAAAATTACCAGGCCAAATATGACCATCTGGAAAAATTGCTTCAACAAAAAAAACAGCAGATCCAACGAACCCTCTCCCAACGCCATGAAACGGAACAAAAGGCAAAAAAAATGGCGGCCCAATCTTCAACGCTAAGTGATTTAGTAAAACAATTACAATCGGCTGAGAAAAATTCATCTGTTCTGGTGTCTCCCGAAAAAGTGATTGTACTAGCCCCCGTCCAAGGCCCCTTAATTGCTAACTTCAATCAAAAACACCTGCACAGCCCCGATGGCCTGGGGGTTGTATTCCGAAGTCGGGCTGGTTCCCATGTTCTGGCCCCCATCAGCGGACAAGTTCTGTACGCAGGTCCCTTCCGTCGATATAACAATATTTTAATTATTGGATTTAAAAAGAATTATTCACTATTATTAACGGGCCTGGATAGGCTGGATGTATCGGTGGGTCAGGAAGTTAAAGTGGGCGACCCCGTGGCACGCCTGCCCAACAATACAAAAAACTATTTATATTTAGAACTGCGCCACAACGGGCTTCCGTTTAAGCCCAACATAATGAATATTTAAAATGATGCTAAAATTTTTGCTTTTGTTTCTTTGCACGTTCGCACCCCTGGGTCATAGCGAATCAGAAACTTACCGACAACTGCGTCTCTTCAGCGAAGTCTTTCGGTATGTTCGCAGCCAAAGTGTGAAACCCATATCGGACGAAGCCCTGATTGAATACGCCATCCAAGGCATGTTGAATGGGGTAGATGGGTATTCCAGCTATATATCTCCCGACAAATACCAAGAGGTCCTGAATAATTTAAAAGGTGAGTTTGGCGGAATTGGGATCGAATTTGCCTCCGTTGACGGCAAAATTGTGATTCTAAGCCCCGTTGATGATTCCCCCGCAGTTCAGGCAGGGCTTGCAGCGGGTGATGAGTTACTAGAAATTGATGGCCAACCCGTAGTGGGCCTTAGTTTATCTGAGATTCGCGATAAAATAAAAGGGCAATTGAACGAACCATTATCTTTGAAAATACGCAGGAAGGATGTTCTTTTATCTTTTGAGTTGCGCCGTTCAAAAATTATCTTAAAACCTGTAAAATCGTCTTTTTCTAAGGGCATCCTTTTTCTACGCATTTCCCACTTCAGCAAAAATGTTGGTCAATCTGTGCGGACTTTATTAAAAAGTCACAGTCAGGGGCTAAAAGGAATCATCCTAGATCTAAGAAATAATCCAGGGGGCATCTTGGAAGAAGCCCTAGATATTACCAATATCTTTTTATCAACTGAAAAAATTGTATCCATCAAAACACGTAATCCTAAAAATGATCAAATATACTATGCCCATCCCCAAAAATGCCTTCTCCCCCGCATCCCCCTTCTGGTGCTGGTGAATAAAGGCACAGCGTCTTCAGCCGAAATTGTGGCAGCTGCTTTAAAAGATCATAAAAGAGCTATTTTGATTGGGGAAACAACCTTTGGTAAAGGCTCAGTCCAAACCATTCTGCCCATTCCCCCTGGCTATTCAGCCATTCAGTTAACCACTGGTTTGTATTATACTCCATCTGGCACCTCGTTGGATAAGCGGGGAATCCTTTCCCATGTCCATTGTCAGGATGACGTTTCTTTCAGCCAGAATCGGGATGCCATCAGAGAAAGGGCTGAAAAGTCCATGAGCTCAGAATTTTATTTTAAACCCGCCTCGGGTTCATCAAGGAAGGGAACAAAACAACCATCGCGCCCTAAAACTTCCCCCCCAAAAAAACCGGGTCCTGCTAAGAAATGACCTCCAGCATCTGGCTTCATTGTAAATCACCTATTGTGGCCCAAGCTATCAAAGACTATCTAGAACCTTCTTTTTTGATCACACCTCACCCTGATCACCCAGACCTCGGCGCCGGCATTTTCGATACCTTTGACCCCAAAACCATCAAAGATTTTCACGAAAACCATCCCCATGCCATGATTTATGTGATGATCTCACGAGACGTGCAAACTCAAGCCTTACCCTTTGCTATTAGAATTTTAGAAAAACCTTTTCGGCTCAAGTCCTTAAAACAACAACTGTCCGAACCCATGGGTCAATCAATTCTTCCCCTCAATGAATTTAAGCTTTACTTGACCAGCCGCTTATTAGTTCATCTTCATCGACAAAAAGAAATTCCTTTAACCGAAAAAGAAACGGAAATTTTAACCTATCTTTACAAACATCATCCCCATTTTATCAGTAAAGATGTGTTATTGAGGGATGTTTGGCAGTATATGAGCGGTGTTACTACACATACGGTGGAAACCCATATTTACAAACTAAAACAAAAGGTAATGCTGTCATCCGGAACCTCACTCATCAAAACATCAGATCAGGGCTATGCTTTAGATTTATAAGGGTTACATATTGATAAAACTTATGTTACAGATACCTCATTTAATGTATAGTATGATTCTTACATGATTTTTTTGTTTGAGAGTTTAATAATGACCCGACTTCATTTATTCATTTTTTCAAAAGTCACCCATGTAAAAGTATCCATATCTCGCCCCCTTCATTAACTCATTAGTGTTTCACCATTAAAACATCATATAGGTTATAACCGTGTCTTCTGTTTCTTGGTCCCCTTCTGCTTCTGATATTCAAAATTCTAAAATATCCCAATTTCTTGCCCACCTGACGCGCACAAAAAACCTTTCCTTCAGTACATATACAGACTTACATGCCTGGTCTATCGCCCATATGGAAGAGTTCTGGAAACAGGTGTGGCACTTTACAAATGTTCAAGGCAATTTGGGGTCCGCCCCCTTTTTAACCCATGGTCATGATGCCTTAAAAGCAACGTTTTTTCCGAACTCAACCCTAAACTTTGCGGAAAATTTACTGCGTGAAAGAAGCGACGAAACAGCCCTTGTTTTTTGGGGTGAAAATCAGGTGAAACGCTCACTGACATTCAACCAATTGTACGATCAAGTCTCGCGATTGATTCAAGCTTTCAAACAAAAAGGCTTTAAAAAAGGCGACCGGGTGGCGGGCCTGGTCCCCAATACACCCGAAGCCATCATCGCCATGTTGGCCACCACCGCACTGGGGGGTATATGGGCCTCCTGTTCCCCCGATTTTGGCGTGGCCGGAATTTTGGATCGCTTTCAACAAATCGACCCCAAATTTTTAATCATAGGGGACTATTATTTATATAGGGGCAAACAGCACAAAATTACGGAAAAACTTCCGGCCATTCAAAAAGGACTTCCGTCCTTAGAAGAAACCATTGTCTTTTCCTACGAAGGTGCAGCGAAACCTCAAATGGTAGAACATACAGTATCCTGGGGTGATGTCTTAAACCCTTACGCAGCACAAGATATTGTTTTCGAACAATTTCCTTTCAATGCCCCCTTGTTTATTATGTTTTCCTCAGGCACCACCGGCATTCCCAAATGTATTGTACATGGTGCCGGGGGAACTCTATTACAACACTTAAAGGAACACCAACTGCACTGCGATATCAAACCACGGGATCGGGTTTTTTATTTCACCACCTGTGGCTGGATGATGTGGAATTGGCAGGTCTCGGCTCTGGCGTCCCAGGCCACTTTGTTGTTGTATGATGGATCACCCGCGTGGCCCACTGAAAACATTCTATTTGATTATGCTCAAGAGGAAAAAGCCACCCTTTTTGGAACCTCGGCTAAATATTTATCAGCGCTTCAAAATGCAGATCTGTCTCCCCACAAAACTCATGATTTAAGCCCCATGCGGATGTTAACCTCAACGGGGTCACCCCTTTCACCCGAGGGCTTTGATTATGTGTATACCCATATTAAACAAGATCTTCATTTGGCCTCCATTTCGGGGGGCACGGATATTATTTCCTGTTTTGTGTTGGGGAACCCCCTCAGCCCAGTCTACCGCGGAGAAATTCAAGGGCCAGGGTTGGGCATGAATGTCCAAGTCTTTAATGAACAAGGACAATCTGTAAAACAGGAAAAAGGTGAGTTAGTCTGCCTGGATCCTTTTCCATCCCGGCCCCTGGGATTCTGGAATGATCCCCAAGGGCAAAAATATTATGAAGCCTATTTTGATAAATTCCCCAACATCTGGTGCCATGGCGATTTTGCCGAAATAACCCCCCAAGGTGGATTTATTATTCACGGGCGATCCGATACGGTTTTGAATCGTGGAGGCGTTCGTATTGGAACGGCCGAAATTTATCGCCAAGTGGAACAGCTGGATCCGATTCTAGAAAGCATTGTGGTGGGGCAACCCCATAAGGATGACATTCGGATTTTCTTGTTTGTGAAGCTCAAGGATCAGATGGTGTTGGATGACCTGTTGAAAGATAAAATCAAGCAACAGATCCGTCTGAATACAACCCCCCGCCATGTTCCCGATTTTATTATTCAAGTCCCCGATATCCCTCGCACTAAAAATGGAAAGCTGGTCGAGCTGGCCGTGGCCCGTGTGATGCAAGGATTGCCCATTAAAAACATGGAAGCCTTAGCCAACCCAGAAGCTTTAGATTTTTTTAGAAACCTTGAAGAATTAAAAGGAGAGTGATAGGGTAATCTCCTATAAATAGGCAGATACTCATGGGATCCCATTCTCACCATCACTCTCATTTCAGTTTTGCGCATCTTAGCGAGGATAAAAACCACCTTAAAAGATTGGCTGCCTATGCCTCGGTGGGGGTTTCTTTTCTGCTGATTGGGGCCAAAACATATGCCTGCTACAGCACCCATTCGATTAGTCTTTTATCTAGCTTAGCTGACTCTGTGTTGGACTTCGCAGCCTCTATGATTAACATGGTGGCTATTCATCTGGCCGTCAAACCAGCCGATGAAGAACATAAATTTGGGCACGGAAAAATCGAGGCTCTCGCCGCCTTATTTCAATCGATCATTATTATTCTATCGGCAGCCTTTGTGTTAAAAGAAGCCGTCCATCGATTCTTTAATCCTGAAGCCTTAGAAAAACCCCTGATTGGTGTATTCGTCACCCTTTTCAGTATTGTGTTGACCTTATTTTTGGTACGATTCCAACGGTACGTGATTAGAAAAACCAAGTCCATGGCTATTATGGCCGATTCCACCCACTATAAAGCCGATCTTTATTTGAACTTGGGTGTTCTGCTTTCCATAGGCGCCTATTTCTTCCTAAAATGGACCTACATTGATATTATTTTTGGCACCGGAATTGCCCTTTATATTATGTTCACCACCTATCATATTATTCGCTCTGCCTTGAATGTACTGTTGGATAACGAACTCCCCTTGCCTGATCGTCAGCATATTCTAAAAATTATCCAATCCCATCCCGAAGTAGAAAAATGTTGCCATTTAAAAACACGCTCATCAGGCCAAGAAGAGTTTATTCAGGGGCACCTCGTCATGCACAAAAACATAACGGTGGAAAAAGCTTACCACATTGCCAATGACATAAAAAAACAGGTGCTCAGTACCTATCCCCAAGCCCAATGCGTGTTTCAAATTCAGCCCCATAATCATGGAAAGGATCAAAATGATGTCTGCTGTGAATCCTGATTCAAAACCTACCCCCGGATTTTTCTCGAAGTTAAAAAACTATTTTCTTAGTGGTCTTTTGGTATCAACCCCCCTTCTGTTAACCATTTATTTGGTGGTGTGGGTGGTGAAAGCAGTAGATGACCTGGTCCGCCCCTTAATTCCAGAAGCCTTCGCCTTAACATATGGATATTTCCCCGGATATGGGCTGATTGTAACACTGGTGGGCGCCACCGTGTTAGGCGCCTTGATGAAAGGATTTTTGGGACGCTATTTCCTGAAGGTCAGCGAAGGTGTTCTGTCCCATATGCCCTTTGTACGTAGTATTTATTCCACCATTAAACAGGTGTCTCAAGCCGTCTTTGACAAGGAATCTTCTTCCTTTCGTGAAGTGGGTCTTATTGAATATCCTAGAACGGGCATCTGGACCGTATGCTTCGTAACCGGCCGCACCAAGGGCGAAATTCAAGATAAGTCTAAGCATGATATTCTGAATGTTTTTATTTCCACCACCCCGAACCCCACATCAGGATTCTTACTCTTTGTTCCTCAAAAAGAAGTCCTGATTCTTGATATGTCGGTCGAAGAAGGGCTGAAAATGGTTATGTCAGCGGGGGTAATCACTCCTCCTTACCCCAAAGACACTAAGGGCGCACAAAAGAGGAAATAAGTTCCACATGGGGCGACCATAAAAATTGGTCTATCAAGTGGGTGTCCCCCATATGGTACCCGCCCTTCACTAACAGATGGGCATCCCGCGCAAAGGTATTAGCATTACAAGAAACCATAATCACGGTTTTAACCGATGATTCCATCAACTGCTTAATTTGACTCACTGCCCCTGCCCGAGGGGGATCCAAGACCACCACATCATAGGAATTCAGCTCAACAGTGGACAAAGGATACTTAAAAAGATCCCGCTGGGTGGCTTCCAGAGCATGGGACAGTTGGTTTTGTTGAGCCGATAAATTGCAATATTGGACAGCCTTAAAATCTCCTTCAAAGGCCTTCACTTTTCCCTTTTGAGCCAGGGGGAAGCTGAATGTCCCCAACCCTGAAAACAAATCGGCAATTTTAAGGGCTCCATGGGGCATTAAAGATAAAACCAGATCGGTCATACGATCTTCAGCCACCCCACTGGTTTGAAGAAAGGCATGGGATGGGAACAAAACAGGCACACCGGCAAAAGACACATGGGGGGACGTACGATGCACCAAAAGCTCTTCACTTTTTGGTGTTTTTAACAACAGCCTCACCACCTGATGGGTGTGGGCCCATTGGGTGAGAGATTCAATCTGCCCCAGAGACAATTTCTTTGGATCCTCGAACACTAAAGTGGCATCAAACCCTTCATCAACCTTGGTCAGAAAAATATTCGCTTCTTCTCTCTCGTACATACAAGAGCCCAGGGCTATTTTTAAGGGATTCAACAAGGCATTAAAGTTGGGCAGCAATAAAGGGCACCCGTCGATATCCAAGACCTCGTGGCTGCGACGACGATGGAAGCCTACCAGCACCCTGCTTCCATTTCGGGTGATTTTAAAATTAATCCGACGCCTTAATCCTGGACCAAAAACAATGGGGTCTAAAACCGTGGCATCCAACTTGTTAGCCTTAAAAATATCAGCCACCAGCCCCTGTTTATATTTTGTGTAAGACACAGAATTGAGGTGTTGCAACTGGCACCCCCCACACTGGGTAAAATAGGGACACAGGGGCTTCTGACGATCAGGGCTAGGTTCAAGAATTTTTTCCAATGTGGCCCGTCGTACGTTGCTTTTTTGACTATCTGCATCCAAAGCGACTGTTACTTTCTCGCTGGCCAAGGTAAAAGGCACCAGAATGGTCTGGCCCTCTTCCGAAAAGGCCACCCCTTCCCCACTGCTATTCAGGTGTGTAATGGTTAATGTGTGTTTGGTTATGGTCATTTATGTATCTTTAAAATGAAGTCACTTTATCTTTTTTAAGACCGTCTTTCCATCTTTTGTGAAAATTTTTTTCAGCAGCATCTCCTAGATTCCTTGTTATTTTTCAACTTTCCTATTTAAATCCGAAATAAATGGCCTTATATGTAAATCATATTGAATTTAAAGGAGAATCAAATGATAAAAACAGCCCTAAGACTATCTTTGGCCCTCAGCATTATAGGAATAGCCATTCCTGGTTGGTCCGTGCATGAGTATGAGGAACAGCTTCAAAATGCGGCTCAATTCCCTATCATCCAAACAGCACTAGAAAATGACAGAGAGTCCAAAAAAAAAGCTATTAAAGATATGGACGCGTTGTCTGCTTTTATTAAAAAGAACGGCACAACTGTTGATGTTGATTCTTTACTGGAAAAAGTAAAAACCCGCCTAGAGCAAGAAAAACAAAATCTTGATTCTCTGTCAGCTACTCTCAAACCTCTAACGGCGGGGGTTCAAGCGACCTGGAGCCTCAAAACCAACAAAATGGCTCTTGCAATAGACGACCTTTTGGCTAAATATGTGACCGCACCAAACCTAAGTACACTCTTAAGCGGTAAGCATATGTTTGATACGTCCCTTACCGAGGAATCTTTCCCAGCCGTCTTAGGTAAAGGTTTTTGGGGCACCACCCAAGGCCCGCGTTATGAACTGTTCCTAATAGCTGTCGCTGCTGAATTAGCTGAATTAATGGACCCTACAGGAAAACGCCCTGGACCAGGATTTTCAGCCCTAGAGGCCGCGGGGATTAATATTGATGAATCCCCCATCGCCCATATCGTACCCTTGCCAACCCAATTAAGTGACTTGAAAGAACTAACTACTTCTTTGTTTTTCGTGTCTGACTATTTAGAGGGTCAACCTGGATTCCTTCAAACGCACACAGGGTTTCTCTTCGGTGGGCATCGCAATGTGGATGAAGGGTCTTCTTTGGAACCACGTTATCCCCGTGGAAAAAGGTTTGGTCCCGAAGATTGTTCTTCCTCGGTTGGTAAAATCTGTGGATACAATCATGTAATTGCCACCCTCTACCAATGGATGTTTTGGAAAGAAAGCTTTGATAAAGAATCTTACGAATCCATTTTGGGCCAAATTGCAGCCGAGCCTGCCGCAGATATCCGTAAAAAAATGCTCGAGCTAGGCAGCCACTTCGAAGCCATTGATCCGAAAGACGTACAACCCGGTGATGTATTTGGATGGCGCACCCAATCAGAAGGGAAACCTTTGGGAATTGGTGGACATACCGGCATATTCATCGGGACGGTGGCCAATTCGAATCCCCTCATCCTAGGCCCTAATCGTGGTCTTCCAGAAACTCAAATGGATGGGTTCGGATTAGAAGAACGCGAAATGAAAGATACGTTCGAAAAGTTTGCTATGAGACTTAAGAAATAATTCGCTAAAACGTTATCTGCGGTTACAAAATATAAGAAACCCCGATCTTTACCAATAAAGATTGGGGTTTTTTCTGCACAACTACAGGGCTGGAAGCATGGGAACTTAAAGCGTGATGGTATCGGAAAGAAGATCGAATCATAAGCTGGGGCTTCACAAAAGCATCCACCCCCAAATCAGCAATTAAATCTGTGGTATGAAAGCTTTTATTCACCGTGGTGGTTTTCATTCTATAGGTTGTATAAGCACTTCCCAGGCCCACATAGGGTAAAAAGTTATGTTGAATAACCTGGCCAAAGCGGAAGACACCTTCTATTTGATGGTTTCTTTCTACTTTTTGTCCTTCTTTTTTCTGAGAGAAGATATCATGCAAAGCCCCCACTTCTAGTCCAGCATACAGATGTTCAGAAAAAACCTGTCCATATCCTGCCAATCCGCCCATCATCAGATGGGTACGACGATACCGTTGATTGGTAACCCCCATATGGGTACGCCCAAATGCAAGGGCAGGCCCAAAATAGAATCCATTAAAATCACCCTTAAATAAAGGAACTTCAGCAGAAACAGGCGTGGACAGGGTCGCCAAGGCCCCCATTAAAAAAAACTTTTTCATTCTCAAAATTTACCATTGACCCCTGCCCAAAGCAACCCTATTACCAAAAAACAGAAAATTAAACGGATTGTCCATTGCTTGACGGCTGTATTTTATCTAAACTGATCGCAAAAAAAGGAAATCATATCGGATGAAAATTTTCTTCTTTAGCCTCGTTTTGGGGATAGGGATTCACGCCCATTCAGCAGTTTTAAAGGCACCCGCCCCCTTGTCCTGCCCAGATGCTTTTGATTTGGGCATCCAAGCCCTAAAGAAAGGTCAATCTCCCCTATTGCCCGACGCTCGATCCTGCCCCATTGAGCATAAAACTATTGCTTGGTTGCAGTACAGCCGATCGCCCGACCAATTTGAAGACATCGTTCAGTTTATTCAAGAAAATCCAGAATGGCCCGATCAAAATAAGGTGCGCGAATCAGCCGAGCAATCCATTACATCCGCCACATCTTCTTCAAAAGTGATTTCTTATTTCGAACAATATCCTCCACTGACCTCAAAAGGGGCCCTGATTTACGCAGAACGTCTTTGGAAGACGAAAAGCCCCAAAATAGCCACTCCCAAAATTCAAGCTCTGTGGGTTAAGACAGATTTTAAACCCCAAGATGAAAAGATTTTTTACCGCCAGTTTAGAGGATGTTTAACACCAGAGGATAATCACAATCGCCTGGATCGGCTGATCCTGGATGGCAACTACTATGGCCTGAAACAAATGAAGCCTTATATTTCCAAAAAAGGCCGAGAAGTGGTGGATTATGCCATTGATTTGATTCAAAAAAAATCCCGTTTTAAATTAAGCTGGGCCGGCGTTCCCAGTGCTTATAAGCAATATCCTGGTCTTACGGTCCAATACTTAAAATGGCTTTTAAGTAAAAAGCAAGAAGAAGAGGCTCTACGCACATTTCATGAAGGCAACCAAACAGGGGCCTTTAAAGACCACCCCGATCTTTTGTTAAAATACAGAAATTATTTTTCCCGGTCTTTTTTGCATACTCAAAATTTCCAAAGCTCCTATGATATTTCTTTAAAATACCCCATTGATCCGGCCACTTTAAAAGCCAAGGTTGACTATACCGAGGGGGAATGGTTGATTGCCTGGCTTGAACTGCGAAAGCTGAACAAACCTGAAAGCGCCGCCAAAAGATTCGAAGACCTGTATAACATGGTTACCACCCCCCTTAGCCGGGCAAAAATGGCCTATTGGACCGGTCGGTCCCACGAGGCTCAGAAGAATGACACAGACGCCACCGATTGGTATGAAAAAGCCGCCGCCTTCCCCCACACATATTACGGCCAAATTGCCCTTAGAAAGTTAAAACGGCCCCTTGTGATAACTATAAAAAAAGATCCCGAAACCTTGGATTTAAAAGCCAACGAGACGCTTCTGATTCAAGCGTTAAAGCTTATGAACCCTTATGGGTTTGAAAATGAAAAAGAGAAAATCTTGATGCATTTAGCCAAAACAGGACAAGAGAAAATAGGCGAGCTGTTGGTCGAATTAACCTATCAGATGAACATGCCCCATTTAGCTGTTATTGTGGCTAAATTTTCCAGCCAGAAATCGGCTATTCTTACAGAAAAGGCCTATCCCATACTCAGCCTGTCGAAAGATGTGCTAGATCATCCCTTTATAGATGAAGTTATTCTGCATTCCGTCATTCGACAAGAAAGCAACTTTAATGCCCGTTCCATTAGCACGGCCGGGGCTCGGGGGTTTATGCAGCTGATGCAAACCACCGCAGAAAAAGTGGCCAAGAAATTAGGTATTCATTTCCATTGGAAAGAGCTTACCCAAAAACCCCAGAAAAACATCGCCCTGGGCAGCGCCTATCTCTCGACCGTATTACAACGCTTTAACGGTCAATACATACTAGCCTTGGCCGGATACAATGCGGGCCCCGAAAAGCCCGAAGAATGGCTCAAAACATATGGGCCCCTTCCCCGGGACGAGGAAGACCTGATTGACTGGATTGAATGCATTCCTTATGGTGAAACCCGAGGATATGTTCAACGCATTACCGAGACGCTGCCCATTTATGCCACACGACTGGATCAGAAAAGCTTGCATAGGTTTGGGCGATAATAGAAAACCCATTTTTTACAACTGGAAAAGGAATATCATGCTTAGAAATACTTTAAATACAGCCATGAAAGAGTCCATGAAGTCGGGCGACAAGGATCGCCTTTTGACCATCCGTTTAATTCTGGCCAACTTGAAACAAAAAGATATTGATGCACGGATTACGGGCAACATGGAGGGTATTTCTGAAACACAGATTTTTCAACTGTTGCAAACCATGATCAAACAACGCAAAGAAAGTATTGATATGTTTGCCAAAGGCAACCGTTTTGATTTGATAGAAAAAGAAAATGCGGAAATTAAAGTTATTGAAACTTTCCTGCCCCAACAAATGGATGAGTCAGCCATTGAAAAAGCGATTCACACGGCCATTAGCGAAATGAACGCCAGCGGGGCCCAAGATATGGGGAAAATCATGACCTATCTTAAGGATAATTATCCCGGACAGATGGATTTTGCCAAAGCCTCAAGCCTCGTCAAACAGAAATTGGTGTAATGTATTCACCCGCCCTTCTTGCTGAAATTAAAAGACGCTTGCCCCTTTCCGAAATCATCGGAAAAATCGTTTTATTACGCAAAAAAGGGCATGAATACCATGGGCTTTGTCCCTTTCATCAAGAAAAAACGCCTTCCTTTACGGTGAATAATGGGAAAGAGTTTTATCATTGTTTTGGCTGTGGTCAACACGGATCGGTTTTTGATTTTTTAATTCATCAAAACCACCTGACGTTTACGGAAGCTGTCCAAAAAGCAGCCGAAATGGCAGGTGTTTCTTTGCCGGCCCTTAGGCCCGACTCAAAGGAAAAAGATACCCTCACCCCCGCCCTGTTACAGGTTCTGGAAACAGCATGCCAATTTTTTCAAGACACCCTTCTGCAACCCCAAGGAAAAGAAGCCTTAAGATATGTGCTGGATCAACGAAAAATTTCCAACGCCACCCTGCAAAAGTTTCGCTTGGGGCTGGCCCCGGCGGACAAGGATGGACTTAAAAACCATCTTCTGAACAAAGGCCATGATCTCAATCATATTCAGATGGCCGGCCTTCTCAGTCAATGGGATGACGGCACTTGGCATGATAAGTTTCGGAACCGCCTTATGTTCCCCATCACCAACCCTAAGGGTCACGTGATTGCCTTCGGGGGGCGCCTTCTGGGCCCTGGGGAACCGAAATATTTGAACTCTCCCGAAACCCCAGTTTTCCATAAAGGGAATATCCTTTACAACTGGGCCCATGCCCAAAACTCGGCGCAAAAGAAGAATCCCTTGGTGGTGGTGGAGGGGTACATGGATGTCATAAGCCTTACACAACATGGGTATGAACGCGTGGTGGCCCCCCTGGGGACGGCACTGACAGAAACGCAAATTCAATCCTTGTGGAAAATGTCTTCCGAACCCCTTCTGTGTTTCGATGGGGATGACGCAGGCCAACGGGCCGCCCGGCGTGCCGCAGAACGCGCCCTTCCCTTTTTGAAACCAGGCATGTCCGTTTCTTTCCTTCCCCTGCCCGCCACCGAGGACCCCGATACTTTCATCCAAAAAAATGGTCTTTCGGGATGGCATAACCTTTTAGCACAGGCCCAACCCTTGGCCGACTTATTATGGTCCAGCGAGATTAAAGAATACAAACGTCATACCCCTGAAGAACGGGCTCTTTTGGAAAAAACACTCGAGGGGTTTGCCCAACAGATTCAAGACCCTTTGGTTAAAAGTTATTATAATCGGGAATTTAAAAATCGTCTTTTTGAATGGGGCCGTGCTTATAAGAAACCCGTCCTGTCCCCCGGTTCAGCTCGGAATAAAAAACCCCACAAAATTAATGTGATGCAATTGCAAGAACGCATTTTACTGGCCACTTTTATTTTGCATCCTGCCTTGGAAAATACTCTCCATGAAGAATTTGCATTCTTAACCTTGGCAACCCCTGAATATGATCAACTGCATCAAGAAATATTAAATTATTTTTCTATGAACCTTCCCCTTGAAAAAGATACGTTAACCACTTATCTCAGGAACAAAGGGCATGACCAAATTGTAAATGTTCTGCTAGGAAATGACATTTTCCTACATGCCCCCTTCCTAAGCCTGGAATCTTTGTCCCATGTCTTAGAAGGATGGCGCCAAGTATACGATACACATCGTCACAAACAAGGGAAAAAAGAGGAATTGCAAGATGCCAAACAACGGCTTCAAAACCATTTGTCGCCGGAAGAATGGGAAAGATACAAGCGTTTGAAAGAAAGCTTCGTCACAAACGCAGATGATACGGAATTTTAGCCTATTCTTTTTAACCTAGATGGCTTATGGTGTTTGTGTATCTTAAACAGATGATTTTATAGTGTGGTTTAGACTGTAGGTGAGAAAATGAGCAAATTTAAAACTGATCTTCCAGAAAAAGATTTAGTCGATGTACAAGAAGAAGATGTAATTTCTTCCAGAGAAAAAATGGCAGCTGATTTAAAAAAGCTCATTGATGATGCCAAGGATCGTGGGTTTGTAACCCAAAAAGAAATCAATCGGATTGTGGGCAAAGGCAAAAAGAATGCCTCGGAAGATATGATGGAATCCATTCTGGAAACCTTCGCCGATATTGGAATCGATGTCACGGCCGAAGACAACGATCACCCCCTTGACCCCGATGTGGCCGACGAAGAAGAAGAAATCGAAGATCTAGAAGCGCCTATCAATGAAGCCCTTGTCACAGGTGACCTGGGTGGACGCACAGATGACCCTGTTAGAATGTACCTACGGGAAATGGGCTCGGTCGAGCTTCTATCTCGCGAAGGTGAAATTGAAATTGCAAAACGGATCGAGTCCGGAAAAGAACTTCTGGCCAATTGTCTTTATGCCAGTCCTCGCACAACCGCAGCCATCCTCCAGTGGGCCGAGGCCTTGAAAGAAGGCAAAATTTTCTTACGCGATATTGTGTCCCTGGATACTCCCTATGAAGAAAACATCAACTTTGATGAAGAAGGCGAAGGGGCAGCCCCCGCTTTGTTGGCCGATGAAATAGAGGAAGAAGAAGATACGGATGAAGAATCTGTAAAAGAAGGTGATGAAGCGAACTCCTCTTTGTCCATGCTAGAAGAAGCTTTTATGCCCAAGTCGTTGGAACTGTTTGATCAAATCAAAACCCTTGATCAAAAAATGCATAAAATCCGCAACCAAAAACTGGCCATTCGCGAAAAGGGGGATGTGGTTCCAGATAAAATCGTCAAGGAATATGATGTTTTAAAACAACAAGTGGTGGGCTTGATTCAAGAGTTACGTTTAAACAACGTGCGTATCGAAGAACTAACAGCCGAACTGAATGAGTTCAACAAAACGGTGACGGGTGAAGAAACAAAGCTTTTGAAATTGGCAGAAGAATCTCGCATTAAGCGTGATGAATTCATGGCCATGTATCGCGACCAAGAATTAGATGTCCACTGGTTGTCCGGTCTCAAAGATAAAAGCGAGAAGTGGAAAGCGTTCTCGCAAAACCCAGAAGCCCTAAAGATCGTTACAAAAATTCAAGAAATTCCTGATATGATCGAGCTGTCCCTTCTTGAATTCAAACATCTTGTAAGTGGTGTTCAAAAAGGGGCGCGCCAGGCCAGCCGGGCTAAAACGGAAATGATTGAGGCCAACTTGCGTCTTGTGATTTCCATTGCGAAAAAATACACCAACCGAGGCCTTCAATTCTTGGATTTGATCCAAGAAGGAAACATTGGGTTGATGAAAGCCGTGGATAAATTCGAATACCGGCGCGGGTATAAATTCTCGACTTATGCCACTTGGTGGATTCGTCAGGCTATTACGCGTTCTATTGCCGACCAAGCGCGCACCATTCGTATTCCGGTGCATATGATTGAAACCATTAATAAACTGGTGCGGACATCCCGTCAGATGCTGCATGAGACAGGCAAAGAACCCACGCCCGAAGAATTGGCAGAAAAACTAGCCATGCCATTAGAAAAAGTACGGAAGGTTTTGAAGATTGCAAAGGAACCCATCAGTCTTGAAACCCCCATTGGGGATGAAGAAGACAGCCATCTTGGGGACTTTATCGAAGATAAAAACTCGATTATTCCCATTGATGCGGCCATTCAATCTAACCTGCGTGAAGCTACCACCCGTGTGCTTTCGTCACTGACCCCACGCGAGGAACGTGTTCTGCGGATGCGGTTTGGTATTGGTATGAACACCGACCATACCTTGGAAGAAGTGGGGCAACAGTTCTCGGTAACCCGTGAACGTATTCGTCAGATTGAAGCCAAAGCATTACGGAAATTGAAGCACCCCAGCCGTTCCCGCAAACTGAAAAGTTTCCTGGAAAGCGAAGGTATCTCTTTCAAAGAATAAGCTTCTTCTCAGAACAAATCTCAAAAAGAGGGCATTTAGCCCTCTTTTTTTATATCCAATAAATGCTGTTCTTTTTAATTATAAATATCTGTAATAAATGGTAAAATTATTAAAACAGGGAAAGATAATGCAAAAAAAACTTACCGTGCTAATTATATGCATCATGATTTTTTGTATGGGGGCACATGCCAGCATTGATAATGCCCCTGGGCAAATGGAAGGGATTTTATTAAAGCAAAAATTCACCCACTTAGCCCGCCATACCAATAAGGAAGAAACAGACCAACGCACCTGTAAAACTTATAGAAACCTTTTATATAGCAATATATCCCGTGCCTTAGATTTCAGGGTTCCTCGTGTCTTAAAAGAACAGGACGTTCGTTATTTGGTACAAAAAATGATCGTTCATAATAGCATTGATGCTACATTTTGGGCTTCCTATACAGAGGCCTTCGCCCATGATCTCGGTCACTACAGTATTGATTTTGACCCATTTTCTTATAATAACCAAAGGGATATCCATGAAAATCCCGTCTTAGGTATTTGTTGGTACACGTCAGATCAACGTCAGACAAAATCACTGACTACGTACACCTTCTGGACCCTATTCCTGGAAACACTAGATGATCTAAAAATATTTCTAAAAGATGAAGACACGTTTCAACAACATAAGGAAAAAATTGCTCCCCTTTTGCAGCAGGAAATTCAAGGCCATTTCATATTAATCCTTGGGATTGTTATGACAACATGGGATCAGATGAATACCACCCTCATGGATATCACACAAAATTCCCTCTCTCGCTCGAAACACAATAAAGAGTCCTTTATGCGCTGGGCCGAAGACCCCCGCACAGAAAAAGAGATGTTGGTTCAACTATTGAAAAAAATATATATCAATCCCCAATCGTGGGCAAAAAGAGGACATTGGGCCCCCTATGAATAAGGATATTAATTTTCTTCCCTGCTTATTTTAAAGTTATAGTGCATTTTTTCTTGACGGATTTCTGGAATTCAGTAGTCTCTTAAAAAGATCACATCTACAGAAGGGCCTGTAGTTCAGTTGGTTAGAACTCACCGCTCATAACGGTGCTGTCGCAGGTTCGAGTCCTGCCGGGCCCACCATTTTTACACCAATATCTCTAATTTTGGTTCTTTTCACACCTCCTGAGTTGTTAATCATCATTTCATAATCTTATTTACAAACCCTATTAACCCCGATAGCATGAAACACATGATGCATAAACCCTCCATCCTAAAAACCGTCAAGCATTCTTTGGGCTTCACATTCAAACATATTGTGCCTTTTTTAAAATTTTGGACCTTGCCCTTCTTAGGATCCACCCTATTTTATATCCTCAGTTCCTATTATATTCCTGCTGATCATTGGGTGATTGCCACCTTTATGTCTCTTATCAGCATTCTTATTAACCTGATTGCAGCCTCTTTTTGGGTGCCCAAGTGGATTAACTTTTATAATACTCCCAAAAAAGGGATCAAAGTATTTGCATTCGAGCAGAATAATAAAAATTACCTGAAAAAATCTTCTTATTTTTTTGGAATTCTAGCGATTATTTCTTCCTTGGATCTTGTTCTTTCTTTCACTATCAGTGTGTATTCGCCCCTATTAGCCCTTATTTTATTCATTCTATGTAGTCTGTTTATGGCTTATATCGCTTACCGAACATCCTTTGCCCTACCAGCTGCAGCCTTGGGTGATCCCATGTCGTTTAGGGAGTCCTGGGAACGGTCTAAGGGGTATGCCCTTTCTTTTTTTGGAACCCTCATTGTGATTTTATTAATTACCAATCTCCCCAGCATTATTTTATCGTTTATTACGCTGGCTCTGGATCACTTATATATAGAAGTTTCCTATCCCCTCACCCTTCACATGGGGGGCACTATATTGTTTCTATTTACCAGCATGATCTTTTTTGGGACCTTCACCTTAGCCTGGGTCGATTTCTACAAAGCTGTTCGAAACTAGCCATAGACCTATATCACCCGTTTTAATTTGCCATTACTCATTTCAAATACATCGGTGGCTACTTGCTCCACAAAACTCCGGTCATGTGATACAAACAGCACGCTACCTGGGTAATGACGCAACATTTCAGCCAACACTTCTTTGCTCATCATATCCAGATGGTTGGTGGGCTCATCCATCAGAATAAAATTAGGCAATCGCCCAAAAAGGCAAGTAAACACCAAGCGAGCCCTTTCTCCACCCGATAAAACCCTTGTCTTTTTCAGTAAGTCATTTCCCTTAAACAAAAAAGCGCCTAACAAAGCCCGCTGTTCTTGTTCGGTCAAGTTAGGGTTCTCGGCTTTCAGCGTGGCCAAAACGGTTTCCTGTGATTTAATTTTTTCCGCCGCTTCTTGGGTATAAAACTCTACCTGCAACTGGGTGCCCAAAGTAACCTGGCCCTTTAAAGGGGGGAGAAGTCCGGCCACCGTTTTCAGTAAAGTACTTTTTCCAATACCATTCGCACCAATGATCCCAATCTTATCGCCCCGCACCAAATTAAAAGAAATATTCGAAAGCAAAGGATTTGTATACCCAATAGATACCTGATCCATTTTTACAATTTCTTTCCCGCTTTTGGGATAGGAAAGCTTAGGCAGATGAAAGGCACTGGCTTCTTCTTCCACTGCGATACTGTTTAATGAGGATTCGATCTTTTCAATCATCTTCATTCGGCTTTGCGCTTGCGAGGCTTTAGACGCTTTCGCCCTAAACCGATCCACAAATTTTTGCATATGTTGTTTTTGATTTTCCAATTTTCGGATGCTGGCTTCTTGGCCTGCTTTCAACAGCTCTTTCTGTTGTAGGAAGGCATCAAAGTTCCCCTTGTATTCCCGCAGCTGCCCTTTGTGTAAATGCACCGTGATGGTAGCCAGGTTATTTAGAAATTCCCGGTCATGCGAAACAAACAACAATGTGCCCTTAAATCCCAGCAGATAATTTTCCACCCATTCAATACTGGGTAAATCCAGATGGTTGGTGGGTTCGTCCAAGATAATCAAGTCAGGGTCTGCGATTAAGATTTTGCCTAACTCTAGGCGCATACGCCACCCGCCCGACAAGTCCTGAGGATTCTGCCTTAGGCTTTCCTCTTTAAATCCTAATCCCAATAAAATTTTCTCTGCCTTCCCTTCTAACTGATAACCGCCATTGGTTTCATACAGGTGCAAGGCCTTTTCATAGGCTTCAAAGGCTTCTTCTGAATATTCTTCACCCATCATCTGCAAATGTCTTTCCATGTTTTCTCGGCAGGCAAAAAGATCCTTATGCCCCGTCAGGCACTCCTCCAACAAAGTATCTTTCGGATGGGGATTATAGGATTGGGGTAAAAAGGCCAGACGAAAATTTTTGGGCGAGATCACATGCCCACTGTCGGCCTCTTCCAATCCCGTTAAAATATTTAACAAGGTTGTTTTACCCTGGCCATTGGCCCCAATCAGGGCAATGCGTTCTTTTTCAGGGAAATGGTATGTTACCTGGTGTAACACAGTTTGGTCGGCATAGTTTTTAGATATTTTTTCAATACGAATCACAGTTTTTTCCTTAAACAGTAAATAAAAATCAGTCAAAAACCGCGCGAGGGAAAGCAGAAAGACAAAAGCGCGGCATACACAACAAGGGGTGCATGCCTAAGTTAGCCTGTAATGACAGGCAACTCCACTAGGGATACAAAACACATCATAATATTAAAGACCCTAACAAAATAAACAAAAAACCACAAATACATTTTTCATACTTGCCTATTGTCGCATGGATTTTTGATTCAAATTTCCTTGGAAAGGTGATGAATATCAACGACTTATGCTATTAACGCATACATTTTTTGACAAAAAAAATATATAATATAAAAGTAAATAAAAGTAATAAACACTTCTTATGAATTTTTTATTTCTTGTTTTTTACTTTTTATTTAATTTTTTTATTTCTTTTTCCGCATCTTTTTTGGAGGAAATACTTGAAAAAGAAAACAAATCCCCCATCTCTAAATC